>NZ_LT635480.1:1243252-1864878 GCF_900120375.1 Ndongobacter massiliensis | reverse complement strand
CTTCCTTAGAAAGGAGGTGATCCAGCCGCAGGTTCTCCTACGGCTACCTTGTTACGACTTCACCCCAGTCATTAACCCTACCTTCGGCGTCTGCGTCCTTGCGGTTCGCTCAACGACTTCGGGTATTGCCAACTCCCATGGTGTGACGGGCGGTGTGTACAAGACCCGGGAACGCATTCACCGCGACATGCTGATTCGCGATTACTAGCAACTCCGACTTCATGTAGGCGAGTTGCAGCCTACAATCCGAACTGAGATCGGCTTTCCGTGATTCGCTTACCCTCGCGAGCTTGCTGCACTTTGTTTCCGACCATTGTAGCACGTGTGTAGCCCGGGACATAAAGGGCATGATGATTTGACGTCATCCCCACCTTCCTCCGGTTTATCACCGGCAGTCTCACCAGAGTCCCCAACTCAATGCTGGTAACTGATGATAGGGGTTGCGCTCGTTGCGGGACTTAACCCAACATCTCACGACACGAGCTGACGACAACCATGCACCACCTGTAACAGCGCCTCCGAAGAGGACGGAAATATCTCTACTTCCTCCGCTGCTATGTCAAGCCCCGGTAAGGTTCTTCGCGTTGCTTCGAATTAAACCACATGCTCCGCTGCTTGTGCGGGTCCCCGTCAATTCCTTTGAGTTTCACACTTGCGTGCGTACTCCCCAGGCGGAGTGCTTATTGTGTTAACGGCGATACCGAGGTTTGACCCCCGACATCTAGCACTCATCGTTTACGGCGTGGACTACCAGGGTATCTAATCCTGTTTGCTCCCCACGCTTTCGTACCTCAGCGTCAGTTGATGTCCAGAACGTCGCCTTCGCCACCGGTATTCCTCCTGATCTCTACGCATTTCACCGCTACACCAGGAATTCCACGTTCCTCTCCATCACTCAAGTTCTCCGGTTTCGTACGCTTCCCGGGGGTAAGCCCCGGGCTTTCACGCTCGACCTAAAAAACCGCCTACGTACCCTTTACGCCCAATAATTCCGGACAACGCTCGCCCCCTACGTATTACCGCGGCTGCTGGCACGTAGTTAGCCGGGGCTTCCTCCCGAGGTACCGTCCTTCTCTTCCCTCGAAACAGAGCTTTACAATCCGAAGACCGTCTTCACTCACGCGGCGTCGCTGCATCAGGGTTTCCCCCATTGTGCAAAATTCCCCACTGCTGCCTCCCGTAGGAGTTTGGGCCGTGTCTCAGTCCCAATGTGGCCGTTCATCCTCTCAGACCGGCTACTGATCGTCGCCTTGGTGCGCCGTTACCACACCAACCAGCTAATCAGACGCAAGGCCATCCTTCACCGAAATTCTTTGACCGTCCTCTCATGCGAGAGGAAGGTATCATGCGGTATTAATAGCCGTTTCCGGCTGCTATCCCGCAGTGAAGGGCAGGTTCCTTACGCGTTACTCACCCATCCGCCACTGTCCTCAGGATTCTTCCGTCCGAAAACTTCCGATTCCCGATTCTCGTTCGACTTGCATGTGTTATGCACGCCGCTAGCGTTCGTCCTGAGCCAGGATCAAACTCTCAAATAAAGTTTGCGAGCTTGTTCTTGGCTCCATTTGAATTATTTGCAGAAGCTTGCGCTCCTGTTGAACCGCATTCCTGCGGTTCAAAACTCAAAGTCATTCACGTATTCATCTGTAAAGGTTCATGCCGTTCTCGTGAGACGGCTTATATAGTGTATCACCTGAATTTCGTTCTGTCAAACGAATTTTCTTTTTGAAAATAGTTTTAGCTTCTCTGTTTTTCAAGCTTTCTTCAAATACAAAAAATTACAATTCGATTATTCCACAAATTTGTTGCTAAAAATTGATATCTCTTTTATTACGCAATCGCAGTGGTAGTCGTTTGCACCAATATGCGCATGGCCTCTATTGGATAATGACCCATCGCAGTTTCTCCTGTCAGCATAAGTGCGCCGGCACCGTCCAACACTGCATTGTATATATCGCAGACCTCCGCGCGTGTCGGAATCGCCTTTGTTTCCATACTGGCCAAAAGCTCGGTGACAATCAGAAACGGCCGATGCACCGCCCGGCATTTCTTTGCCAATTGCTTTTGTAAACGCGGAACTTCCGGAAGCGGATACGCATTGCCCAGGTCTCCCCGTGCAATCACGGCGCAATCGCAGGCAGGCAGTATATTCTCGACATTTTCCACCCCGCGCGGCGTTTCGATCTTTGCAAAAATCCGCGCCTTTTGCAGCCCCATTTTCGCCAGCGTTTGACGCACGTTCCGTACGTCCTCTTCTTCTTCGCAGAAAGGCACCATAACGGCATCCGGAGCAATCTCTGATAAAAACTGAAGTGCCAACGTATCCTGTGATGTTATCGGCGGAAGGGACACCTCCTTTTCTTCCACCTTGAGCGTTTTTCCCGCGCGCAACAGACCGCCGCGCAAAATTTGACAAATCGCTTCCTTGTGGTGAACGATTTGAACAGAAGCCAGCAATTTTCGATCGTCGAAATTGATGCGATCCCCCGCTTCCAACACGGAAAAAACCGGCGCCGGCACCGGAACCCGAGGACCCGATGTAGGCAGCTTTTCGCTCCTATCCAAATTGCGTGCTGCCGGCTGTTGATTCGCCTCGTTCTGAAAAACATCATCCGCAAAAAGATGCAGTACTTCCCCCTCGACAAGCTTTTGCGGCGTCAAAAGGCGCCCGACGCGCAGTTTCGCCCCGATCAGGTCCACTAGAAAGGACATCGGGCGATGCCGCTGCTGTTGCTTGCGAAAAAATGCCTGCAGTGTAGGACGAACTGCCGGTAAATCGGCATGCGCCAAATTGAGACGGAGACCGGTCATCCCGGCCTCCGCCATCGCTTCTAAAATCGCAAGATCGGTACAGGATGGCCCAAGGGTGGCATAAAATTCCATGGGATTCCTTTCGTAAACTATCGCTTATTACTACCGCGCCAAATGCCCTGCACGCGCGCTTGTTCAATCAACTCGTCGCGGAAGTCAGGGTGTGCAATGTTGATCAGCCCCTCTGCGCGCTCCCAGAGGCTTTTTCCCTTCAAATTGAAAAGGCCGTATTCCGTTACGACGTAATGTGTTGTCATGCGCGGATCCGTAATGGCGGTTCCCGGGACGAGATTCGGCAAAATGCGGCTTTTGACATTGCCCGCCTTATCCGAAAATGTCGAACTCAGTGCGACAAAACTTTTGCCGCCCTTTGAGTGATAGGCGCCCATGACAAAATCCAGCTGTCCGCCGGTGCCGCTGATTTGACGGAATCCCGCCGATTCGGCATTGACCTGCCCATAAAGATCGATTTCAATCGCGTTGTTAATGGAAATGAAATTATCAATCTCTGCAATTACATAGGGATTGTTGACATAATCGACCGGCGCGCTCATAAAGACCGGATTCTCATCCATAAATTCGTAGAGCTCTTTCGAGCCGGCGGCAAACGCAAAGACCTGCTTGCCACGCTGAATATTTTTTTTGTCACCCGTGATGATGCCGGCTTTTGTCATTGCCATCATGCTGTCGACATACATTTCCGTATGTACGGCAAGGTCTTTCAAGTCGGAGGCGGCGATCATCTCTCCAACGGCATTCGGCATTCCGCCGATGCCAAGCTGTAATGTGGCACCATTGGGAATTTCACGCAGGACAATCTCCGCGATTTTTCGGTCCACGTCGCCCGGCTTGGCATTGCCAAGGGTATCCACCGGTTCATTGGATTCGACAAGAGCGTCGATCTTGGAAATGTGAATGCACTCATCGTACAATCCGGAAACGCGCGGCATATTGGCATTCACTTCCAGAATAATATGCTTTGCACGGCGGCAAACTTCCATCAAACTCGTATTGGTAGGTCCGAAATTGAAATAACCGTGCCGATCCATCGGAGCGACTTGAAACATCGCCACATCGACGCGCGCTACATCCTCTTCCCGGCGATAAAATTCCGGCAATTCCGAAAAGCGCATGGGGCTGTAAAAGGCATAGCCCTTGGGTGCCACTTTCCGTTCCACGCCGCCGCAATGCCAAGAGTTGAACGTAAAGACGCGATGTCCCACGCGATCATTGGCCGCAAAGATTTCAAGCGGACGATACACAAGAAAGCCGCGAATGTTGACGTCCTCCAACTCTTCCGCACGATCCGCCAATGCCTTGTCCAGAAGATTCGGCGTATTCACGGAAAGCCCGTAATCCAGCCAATCTCCAGATTGAACCACTTTTACCGCCTCTTGCGGCGTCGTACGTTTTTGCTCATAGAGTGCCTTGTAATCTGTCATACTTCCTCCCTTATTGTTTTCTTATCATTTATTTTATCAAAGCCTTCACTGTTGTGCCGAAAGAACATTTCCCGTAAAGGCACTTGTCTTGCCTACAGGGTGCGCCGATCTTCCATCGCTTTTGCCAGCGTCAGTTCATCATAGTATTCCAGTGATCCGCCGACCGGAATGCCGCTGGCAATTCGGGTCACCCGTACTTTATAATTTTTCAGAAGTGAAGCTAAAAAGAGCAACGTCGTCTCCCCCTCGACCGTGGGGGAGATTGCAAGAATCACTTCTTTTTCTGATGCTTCCATATCTTCCTGCGCCGGCAGGCGCACCAACAGTTCATCCACCCCGATGTCGTCGGGCCCCCGATCGTTCATGGGAGAAATCAATCCGCGCAGCACATGGTACAATCCGTCGTAATTTCCACCGCGTTCCATCGCCAATAAATTGGTTACATCTTCCACGACGCAGATTTTTCCGCCATCCCGATGTGGGTTTTCGCAAATTTCACAAACTTCTTGTTCTGTGAGATTCCCACATATGGGACAACGGTGCACTTTCTCTTTGACTTCACGCAATGCCCGTGCAAAAGCTTCAATCTTATCCGGTCCCATCGCCACGACGGACAGGGCAAGCCGCTGCGCGGTTTTCTTTCCGATGGTCGGAAGCCTGCGGAACTCCTCAATCAGGTGTTCTATAGAGGCGGGATAGTCAATCATACCAGCCCCGGGATATTCAATCCGCCCGTAATTTTTCCCATTTCACGCTCTTGCAGTTCGCCCGCCTGGCGCAAGACATCGTTCACCGCCACGAGAAGCAAATCCTCCAACATCTCCGCTTCTTCTGGATCTAACAGCTCTGGATCCACCGTTATAGAAAGAATTTCACGCTTGCCATTCGCACAGACGCGCACCGCACCGCCGCCTGCTGTGGCCTCCACTTCCGTCTCATCAACCCGTTTTTGCGTTTCTTCCATCTGCTTCTGAAGCTTTTTCATCTGTTGCATCATATTGTTGCGGTTTCCACCGCCAAATCCGCCAAAACTGCTGCGCTTCGCCATTGCCTTCTCCTTTTCTTTCTGTTCCGTTATTCGTTCGCGTCAATCTCCAACAAGTCGACCGGAATCAACCGTTTCAGATTTTCCAATATCTCATCTTTCGGCGGTTGTTTCCGAGTGCCTTCCGTAAAAACCTGAAACAACACCGGATGACCCGCATGCCGACTGACAATTTCCCCCAGTGTACGCTGATGCGGCGCAATAATGTTGACAAACATTTCGTCTCCAACATCAAAAATCATTTGAATCTGTGCTTTTGTCACGCAGATCCTCTTGCTTTTCTTAAAAAAGGCGGGCACTAATTCCGTGGCATCCGTAAATTCCGAAAACAGCAGTTCCCGGTTCTTCGCCCACCACGCTTCCGGAGCGTTTTCAAAGTCGTCCTCGCCGTCCGAATTTGCAGCCGGCATTGCCGATTTTTCCGGTGGCTCCACCATGGACATCGTCGGGATTTCCCGTGTTGATACAGGCGCTTCCAGTTCGCCGTCTTTGGACGGAGCGACCGGTTTCTTCTCTTGGCGCACCACCTCCGGTTTGACCACATGTGCCGTCTCTTGGGGCTCCTCCGCAGACTCTTGCCCCGCCACAGTCTGTTGCGACGGCGTGTCAACCGACTTTGGCGCTGTTACGAACGCACTGCCTGTTTTTTGCAGTGCATTTTTTACTGCTTCGCGCACCAGCGCCTCCGGGTTCTGCCATCGCTCAACCAGCGCCAATTTTGCTTCTACCGCCGCCAACCGCGATTGTATTTCCCGGCGCGACCGGTAATCGACTAGCCGCACAATGCCCGCTTCAACCAGCACGCCTGCGGCATCGGATCGACGGCACAACAACTCCGTCTCCACCAACATTTCAATGGAATCCAAAATCCGCTCCATCGGTACATCCGCTACCAACTGGGACATATCTTGTTTTTGACTGTCATCCCGGGGTATGCGCGCCCCGGCTTCAGCTTTTATCAGCATCAAGAAACGAAAATAACGCAGTAATTCTTTGAGAAATACCGTGGGCTCTTTTCCCTGCGCAAGCGGTTCTTCCACCGCCTCCACAACGCCGGATAAATCATCACTGAAAATTGCCCTGCACAATCGAGCCAACTCCGCCCCGCTCACCGTCCCCAACACCTGATCGGTGATCTCCTCCGATATCTCCGTGACGCCAAGCCCCAAGACCTGATCCAATAGAGAAAGGGCGTCGCGCATGGCCCCGTTGGCAGAAAGGGCGATGGCGTGTGCCGCCTCGTCATGCAGATGCGCGCCTTCTTTCACGGCAACTTCCTGCAGATGTTTCGCAATAGCCGGAAGCGCAATGCGTGTAAATTCATAACGCTGCGTGCGCGAAAGTATGGTCGCGGGAATTTTCTCAATTTCCGTCGTGGCAAGGATGAAAATCAAGTGTGTCGGCGGTTCTTCCATAATTTTAAGCAGCGCATTAAAGCCTTCGTTTGTAATCATATGCGCTTCGTCAATGATATAGACTTTGTACTTCAGATTCGCCGGCGGATAAATCACCTGATCCCGCAGTTCGCGAATATCGTCAATGCGCCGATTTGACGCGGCATCCATTTCGACTACATCCATGGTCGTTTCGTCCAAAATAGCCCGGCAATTTTCACATTCATTGCAGGGGTTCCCGTTCACCGGATGGAGACAGTTTACCGCGCGCGCAAAAATTTTTGCACACGAAGTCTTTCCCGTGCCGCGAGTGCCCGAGAATAAATAGGCATGGCCGACATTTCCATCGGCGATCTGCTTTTTTAACACTTTTGTAATCGGTTCCTGGTCCAAAACTTCATCAAATGTTTTCGGACGATAGACGCGGTACAGTGCTTTTTTCATGGAATCCTCCGCAGTCATTGTAGCATATTCAACCCACTGCGCGCAGATTGCCCACGAAAAAAGGGAGGCTTGCGCCTCCCCCTCAGACACCGCGCCTCGCTGCCGTTCCGAGTTTTTCGTTGTCAGTCAATCAGCTCCCTTTTGCGACGCGTTGCGTAGAATCCGATGCCGCTCAAAGTCATCAGTAACAGCGCTGCTGTTACCGAAAATGCATCACCGGTTTTTGCTGCCGTTTTTTCGGAACTTCTTTTTGTTTCCACCACGGTTTTTGCCTCCGTTTTTTCAACGACTTTTTCCGGTTTCGATTCATTTGGCTGTGGATTGTTCGGTTGCTCCGGATTCACAATTTCCGGATCTTTCGACTGCGCATTGTCTGGATTCTCAGGATGCGATGTTTCCGTATTCTCGGTATTCGTGTTGTCCGGATTATCCGGCTTTTCTTTGACCAGCACATACAGGCTCTTGCCTAGCGAAAGGTTATAGCTCAGGAATGGCAGCGTAATGACATTGCCTTTAAATTCCACCGGCTGTTTCGTTGCCGCAAACTCGTTGGCGTCGTAGATCCCGATGATTTCCATATTCTCGGGGACTTTTACCGTAAAGTTGTAGGCGCCCTTGGTCAGCTTCGTGTAGTAATACGTACCGTCTTCTTTTCTTTCCGGTTCATACGAAGCATCGCCCTTCGTTAACGTTGCTTCGTACCCGTCCAACGAAGCCACTTCCTCAAAGCCGTACTTCCAATCTTTATAGGTCAACTCACCTGTGATAAAGGAGATCGACACTTTGCCATAGGCGCCTTCCCAGATCCCGGTAATAGTGCAGTCTTCATCGACCGTGACTTTGGCGCCGGGATCCATCTTTTGACCCTGCACATCCCAGTACAGGAACGACATATCGCCCACCACATCCGGATCCACCGACGGTAAGGTGATCTCACTTCCTTTGGCAACGCTCACCGTTTCCGGTGCTTCTATCCCTTCCGGAGCATTCTTGTACGCATAGGTCACCGTGACATTTTCGACCGGCTTTTCTTTGACCAGCACATACAGGCTCTTGCCCAGAGAAAGGTTATAGTTCAGGAACGGCAGCGTAATGACATTGCCTTCAAATTCCACCGGCTGTTTCGTTGCCGCAAACTTATTGCCATCGTAGATCCCGACGATTTCCATATTCTCGGGGACTTTCACCGTAAAGTTGTAGGCGCCCTTGGTCAGCTTCGTGTAGTAATACGTACCGTCTTCTTTTCTTTCCGGTTCATACGAAGCATCGCCCTTCGTTAACGTTGCTTCGTACCCGTCCAACGAAGCCACTTCCTCAAAGCCGTACTTCCAATTTTTATAGGTCAACTCACCTGTGATAAAGGAGATCGACACTTTGCCGTAGGCGCCTTCCCAGATCCCGGTAATAGTGCAGTCTTCATCGACCGTGACTTTGGCGCCGGGATCCATCTTTTGGCCCTGCACTTCCCAGTACAGGAACGATTGATCCCCAAGGACGTCCGGATCCACGGACGGCAGAGTAATCTCATTGCCCGACTCTACCGAAATCGCTGTCGGAACTACAGCGCCCGACACTTCTTTATTAAAAACAAACGTCACTTGATGCATCACAGGTTCGCCCGCCGACGCCTCAAGCGCCTGCATCGCTTCCGGGACTGCTGCCGGCATCGGATTTTCCTTCGAAGACTTCTCCATCAGCGCCGCTTCCGCACTTTCCTGCAGCACTTCCTCGGGAATGGTTTCTTTTCCAACTTCCGGCTTTACCGACTCTTCCGGGGCGCTGTCCTTCGACGCCTTCGGCTCCGTCGGCTCTTCCGGAATATTTTCCTTTGCCATCTCTACCTCAGATTTGGCTTCCGATGTCTCCGCAGGCACTTCCTGCGCGAATGACTCCGCCGCCGGCGCAAATGCGCCGAGGATCATGCAAAATGACAATGCTATTGCTACTATTCGTGTTCGACTTTTCATATCGACTCCTTTCCAGTCGCAGCAAAAAACCACGATTCCTAAAAAGGATATCGTGGCTCTGTAAACTTTACGTTGGAGATACATAAAGTCGATGTAAAAATCAAGTTAAGTTAATTACTGGTCAATTTTCAAATAGGAGTCGTTGCCTCATCCCCTCCGCGGAGAAAATGTCTACGCCTACGCCCGCAAAACCTCCACAATAGTGCCACCCCCGATGACAAAATCGCCGTCGTAGGCAACCGCCGCCTGCCCGGGGGCGATAGCACGAATTGGTGCATCAAAGCGAATTTCCATCGTTCCGTCTGTGCGTGGGGCGAGGCGGCACGGTTGTTCTTTGGCGCCATAACGAATTTTTACAGCAGCACGCCGCGGTTCCGAGCTCGGAGCGGCAATCCAATTCCAATCGGTTGCCAACAGCGCCGGCGCCTCCAAAGCAGATGCCGGGCCGACACACACCGTATTCGTAGGCATGTCTTTGTCATAGACGTAAAGCGGCTCCGGGGCGGCAATGCCGAGCCCCCGCCGCTGCCCGATGGTGTAGGCAACCGCCCCTGCATGGGTGCCGCGTACGGTTCCCGCCGCATCGACGATGGGACCGGGAATGTATTCTTTTTTCAGATATCGCTCTAAAAAACCAACATAATCCCCATCCGGTACAAAACAAATATCCTGAGAATCCCGCTTTTTTGCATTGCCGAAACCCTGCTCCTGCGCAATACGGCGTACTTCGGATTTCTCCAATTCTCCGATGGGAAGCAGCGTGCGGGAAAGCACTTCCTGCGGCAACAGGCAAAGCGCATACGACTGATCTTTATGCACATCCACACCTTTTTGTAAAAAAGTCCGTCCATTTTTTTGAAAAATACGCGCATAGTGTCCTGTTGCAATTTTTGTACAACCCAACTCCTCAGCACATGCCACAAGACGGTCAAATTTCAAGTGGCGATTGCACTCTACACAGGGATTGGGCGTCCAACCTTTTTCGTAATAGGCTGCAAATTTTTGTAAAACATGCATTTCGAATTCCGCCCGAAAATCCACAACGTGAAAATCCATTCCCAACCGTTCTGCCACAGCCCGGGCATCGTCCACATCGTTCGTACTGCCACAACTGCCAGCGGGCGCACTTCTTTCTTTATCATATAAACGCATCGTCACGCCGACGCATTCATATCCCTGTTGTTGCAAAAGATACGCGGCGACGCTCGAATCCACCCCGCCGCTCATCGCTACTAAAACGCGTTCCATAGTCATACCTTTCTCGTACTCCGTGCGAATTGACAATGTTCCACTGTGGAAATTTATTGTATGCAATTCCGACGCCGCATGCAAACAAAGCACACGCGAAAATTCGGCACTTTTCCACAAAATTTGACGCCGTGAATGCGGTTTCCTATAATAAAAGCAGTACAAAAAAACGTTGAACTATGGAGGAATTTATGAAAAAAAAGTGGTATCAGACGCTCATCGCGCGACTGATCATCGCCCTGATTCTCGGAATCGGGATCGGTCTTGTCGCAAATGAAGCGGTCATGCAGGTCATTGGTTCGATCAAGACATTTCTCGGGCAATTGATCATGTACTGTATCCCGCTTGTTATCCTAGGTTTCATTGCTCCGGCCATTATTTCACTTAATGAAAACGCGGGGAAAATGCTTTCTGTTACACTGGCAATCTGCTATCTCTCTTCGGTTGGCGCCGCCCTCTTTTCTATGGTCTCCGGATACCTTATTATCCCGCATCTGAGCATCTCCACAGAGATGGAGGGGCTGCGGGAAATGCCGGATCTGCTCTTTAACCTAGAGGTCGCACCGATTATGCCCGTGATGACCGCTCTTGTCACGGCGGTACTCATCGGTTTGGCCGTCATTTGGACGAAAGCGGAGACCGTAGCAAAACTCTTTGAGGAATTTAACCGCATCGTCTTGGCGATTGTAGAGAAGTTTGTCATTCTCATTCTTCCCTTCTTCATTGCCGGCACCTTTGCCGTATTGGCCTATGAAGGCGGCATCATTCACCAGCTTCCAATTTTTCTGCAAATCATTCTATTGGTCATCCTCGGACACTATATTTGGATGACACTGCTGTACAGCATTGCCGGAAGCATTTCAAAAACGAATCCGCTCGAAGTCGTTCGTCACTACGGTCCCGCCTACGTGACCGCACTCGGCACCATGAGCTCTGCAGCCACGCTGCCCGTGGCGCTGCGTTGTGCTTCCAAAGCAAAGACGCTGGACGCCAAGGTACGCGACTTTGTCATTCCACTTTGTTCCAATTGTCACCTCTGCGGCTCCGTTTTGACGGAAACTTTCTTCGTCATGACCGTCTCGCAATTACTCTACGGACATATGCCTGCAATGGGAACCATGATTTTGTTCTCCTGTCTGCTGGGCATCTTCGCCATCGCCGCCCCCGGCGTACCGGGCGGAACCGTCATGGCTTCCCTGGGTCTGATTACCGGCGTGCTCGGTTTTGATGACGCCGGTGTTGCGCTGATGTTATCGATCTTTGCACTGCAGGACAGCTTCGGCACCGCCTGCAACATCACCGGCGACGGCGCGATTGCGCTCATGGTAACGGGGATTTTCAAAAAAGTTCCGGGCCGCGTTAAATAAGAAGACAGTTGTACTGAAAAACGACCGCCGCGGCGGTCGTTTTGTGATGCCTGTTATCGAAACAGATGCGGCGGTCGATTTATTCCGGTGCAATCTCCAGTGCCAATTCCATCATATTCGTATAGGCTTTCTGGCGATCTTCCGAACTTTCCGCCGCGCCGGTCACCAAACTGTCACTGATTGTAAATAAACCCAAAGCACGCCTGCCCAGTTTTCGCGCCGTCGTATAAAGACCTGCGGTTTCCATCTCCGTTGCAACAATGCCGAAGGTTTGAATATTTGTCTTCACTTCTTCTGGTAGTTCTCGGTAAAATTGATCCGCGGAAATGACAACCCCCGCATGTACCGGCATCTCCCGCTTTTTCGCGGTATTGTACGCCTCCATAAGCAGCGAAAAATCCGGGGTCGGACAAAAACTGTAGGGACCGAACAATCCCTCGTGCACGCGCGAATCCGTCATGGCCGCCGTTGCCAACACGATGTCGCGCAGTCCGACATCCTTTTGCCAAGAGCCCGCCGTTCCGACGCGGATAATCGTCTGCACTTCATAAAAGGCAAATAATTCATGGTAATAGATCATGGACGAGGGAATGCCCATGCCGGAGCCCATGACTGAAACGCGTTTCCCCCGGTACAAGCCGGTAAAGCCCAACATGCCGCGCACTTCATTGAACACAGATACATCTGTAAGGTAGTTCTGGGCAATGAACTTTGCCCGCAGGGGATCTCCCGGCATCAACACCGTATTGGCAATTTGATCCGGACTCGTCGCACCGATGTGCGGTGTAGGGATAGGACTCATAATTCTCCTCCTTGATTTCCTGATAATAGAATACTGTACTATTTGCTTAACGCACCTTCTTGCCGTCAATCCATACGCCGACAACGGTGCCATTTTTCCAATGAACGAAATCCGCCGGCATTCCGCTGCACAAAGCGCCGACTTCTCCGGCAAGCCCTGCCGAAGCGGCCGGTACGGCAGTGGCCGAATACAGAGCCTCTTCCAAAGTGGCAGCGCCCCAATCGACAACATTTTGAACCGCTTGTTTCATTTGCAGAACGGAGCCCGCAAGCGAACCGTCTGCCAATCGCGCTGCACCGTTTTTAACGGATACGGGAAATTCACCGAGATTGTACCATCCGTCCGGCATTCCACCGGCGCGCATACCATCGGTGATCAGGGCAACATGCGCCGCCCCCTTCGCACGAAACAATAACCGCACCGCGGCAGGGTGGACATGAATCCCGTCGCAGATGCATTCCGCATACGTTTCGGGCATGTCCAACGCGGCGCCGACCGTTCCCGGCTTACGATGGTGTAATGGGGACATGGCATTGTAACAATGCGCAAAAGTGGAAGCACCCGCCTCCACCGCCGCCCGGCATTCCTCGTACGTGGCGGCAGTATGCCCCAGCGCAACATGGATGCCCATTTGTCGTGCGCCACGGATAAAAGCAAGGCTCCCCGGCAATTCCGGCGCAATCGCAATCTTTCGGATCCACCCGCCGGCGGCATTTTGCCACCGCTCCAGCATCGAAAGAGACGGTTTTTCCATATAGGTGGGATTCTGCGCACCGCGGTGTGTCGGATTGAAAAAGGGTCCCTCCAGAAAAATCCCCCGGATTTTTGCTCCTTGCGGATGTTCCGCAATCACCTCCCGAAGCAATCGACAAGCCTGCTCCAATGTATCCGGGGAAGCCGTCAGCGGAGTCGCAAAAAAAGACGTCACTCCCGCATCCGGAAGCTTTTGACAGAGACCGCGCAGTGATTCTTTTTTTAAGTCCATCACACCACAGTCCCCGTAACCGTGAATGTGCACATCAAAAAAGCCCGGGGCAAGAATCCCTTCGCCGAGATTTTTGATCGAAACGTTTGCTGGCGCTTCCGGCAAAATGCCGGAGACCCTCCCGTTTTCAACGGCAAGGAAACCTTGTTGCAGCCCGCGGTCCGGTGTGAGAATCTGCGTTGCCGTATAGTAGTGCATGACGTTTCCTCTTTGAAAACTTCCGTCAAAAAAAGGGGCAAGCGCCCCTTTCTCTTTTTGGATCCTTACTCTTCTTCTTTTTCTTCTTCGCCGACGACGGGCACATCGCCCGCTGCCGTCGTTTCCTCTTCCGTCTCTTCCTCTTCCTGGAGCTGCGGTTCGGACAACGTGCAAAGTACTTCTTCTTTATCGGTCAGGAACGTCAACTTGTCATTCGATGCAATGTCCAGATCCTTGACGTAAAGGACGTCATCGTATTGCATATCGACCACATCGACTTCCGCAACCTGCGGCAGATCGCCGGGGAGACACTCAATCTCAACCTCGTCAACCATCTGCGTCAATACGGAAGGCTGCAAGCGAATTTCGTCGCGGTTGACCAGAACCACCGGAATAAACACGCGAATCGCCTCGTCCATGCGCACGCCCTGAAAATCAACATGCAGACGTTCTTGACGATAGGGGTGATCCTGAACTTCCTTAATCAACGCCGTACGCGTTGAGCCGTCTTCAAAGGTAAGCTCAATCAATGATGAAGTGCCGACCTCATCTACCACGCGCTCAAACACGCGAGCATTCACCTGAACCGGGAGCGTTTCTTCATCTTTTTGGTATAACACACCGGGAATCCATCCCGACTTGCGTACTTTATCGACCTTATTTTTTCCGGTCGCTTCCCTCTTTTGCACCTGCAACTTCGTATATGCCATGTTTCCTCCTCGTAATGCGGCAACCACCGCTCTATTGCGTCGCTTCGATTATAGTAAAATTGCCTCTTCTTTGCAAGGAGACGTCCGTCACGCCCACTCCTGGCGGATTTTTCCATTTTCCGCACATTTTTTCCATGACTTCCTACAAACTTAATAACAGCTTCTTATAAGCTTAGTAGCAGTCGAATGAGAATATATGGCAATCCGAAAAAGCCCGTTAAAATCGCAGTTAATGGCTGAATTTCAATGGGTTTAAGTCCAACCAGCCCAAAAACGAGATTCGAAATAAATAGAAGCATGAGACCCATCAGACCATTGACGAGCAGCTTCCAGAACACCTTCATCGACAATTTGAAAAGCGCGGCAATCCCCCACAAAAGCAGGAGCCCCACCGCGCCGAATACCAATGCCATGGGCATCTACACTCCAATCTTCTCTGTTTTCCCAAAATGCACAAAAACGAAGCTCTCCCTTCGTCTCCGAGGATCTGACTATTTTTTTGCTGCCGCCTTCCCGAGCGCATCTTCCAACGCTTCGCGAAATCCGGCGCTCGTCTTGGTCGCGCCCGACACCGTGTCGACTTCGGCAGTATTCTTCTCTGTTGCCGCTGTACAAAGCGTTTCCAGCGCCTTGGCGCCGATGGTCTCCGTCTCCTGCTGCTCCAAAACCTTAATTTCGTAAATGGAATGGTCTTCCGCAATGGTCACGGAAAGTTTAATCGGTGTCTGATCATTATATCCAACGCCGGAACCTTCATACGTACCGGCGGCATACTCTTTTTTTGATCCGCATCCAATGAGCAATAAGGCACTCAGGGCACATGCCGCTCCTGCGATTCTTTTTTTCATGTCACGCCCCCCTTCTCTTTCATTATAGGAGGAGTTTTCGCAGCATGTCAACGCACCGGCAGTTTTCCTGCGCCGCCATTTCCCACTTTCCGCATTTAAGTTCCGTTTTCCCGATCGACGAAGCCCCACACAGAGCCTACTTGGAAGAACGCCAACGAAAGAGAAGAAGAACCGCGCCAAACACTTCGAAAAATCCGCTCAAAATTGCTCCCAAACGCGCCCAAAAAAGCACCGACGGTCGCGTGCTCAGCGCCCATGTGAGGAAAAATGCCGCGAAAAGAATTCCGTTGGCTAGTAAAGTCAGCCCCAGCGTTACCAGATGGGTATTGTTGCGACGGTTTTTTCGCACCATCGCAGATTCCTGCAAATACACCTTTGGCTCATAGCCGGCGGCTCGCAATTTTCGCATTCCATCCAATGCGACCCCCGGAATCTCTCGCAGCAGGGTGTACGCGTCGAACATCGCCGGCAAAAGAAACTCCGTCAAATAATCCCGTGAAATAAAGTTGCGGAGCAATTTGCGAGCGATGGGTTCTGCAATTTCCAAAATGTTTTGTGCAATGCCAAGATTTTCAACCACGCCTTCCATAATGACAAAGGTCTTTGCCAAACTCGTCAGCGACCCGGGCACGTGAATTTCATATCGATAGAGTACACGCAAAAACTCACCGGTCAATTCGGACAATTGTACTTCATGTAACGTGCGATACAAATATTTATCCAGTAAACTTTGCAGATCCTGCTCAAAAGCCCGCAAATCCGCATGGCCCGGAAGAAGGCCCATTTGCAAAAGCGCATCCAAGACAATGCGCGGTGCATCGCGGGTTATGCCTAAAAACAGTTGTAAAATCGCGTACTTGTTTTTCTTGGAAAGGCGACCAATGATGCCGAAATCGACAAAAACGATGTGTTGCTCCGGCTCGACAAAGAGATTACCCGGATGCGGATCCCCATGGAAAAAACCGTCGCGAAACACCTGATTTGAATAGGAGTACAGAATGCGGCGGGCAATTTCGGCGCGTTCCTCCGTCGTCGCCGTCACTGCAGCTTCTTTCAGCGGTTGCGCGTCAATGTACTCCATGGTCATGATGCGCTGCGTCGTCCACGCGTGGTAACAGGCCGGAACGCGCACATATTTATCCTGTCGGTGAAGCGAAGCAAATGTCTCCAGATTCTGCGCTTCTACGCGGAAATCGAGCTCCGCCTGCATTTGTTCGGAGAACGCCTGAACGACTTCATCCAAAGCGATAACGCGCGAAATGCGAAAAAAGTGACCGAAGCGCGCCACCGTATTTTTCAAAATTCGCAGATCCAAGCGAATTTGTGCCGCAATGTTGTGCCGCTGTACTTTCACACATACACTTTCGCCGGTTCGAAGCTGTGCGCGGTACGCCTGTGCAATCGATGCGGACGCGATTGCCTGGGGATCAATCGACTGAAATATCGTCTCGGGCGGCGCACCGAATTCCTCCTCCAAGGTCGCACGCACGTCAGAAAACGGCTCCGACAACACCTCATCCTGCAACTTTTCCAATTCCTGTACGACGGGTTCCGGAAGCAGATCCCGACGCGTGGAAAGCATTTGACCGAATTTTACGTAGGTGGCGCCCTGCTGTTCCAGCCATTTCTTCAACCGACGCCCCAGTTCCGCCCGACGTTCGTGCAACAGGCGCTCCTGCGTTTCCGGCAGCTCTTCGTTCCATCGGGGCGTGCGAAGAAGCGGGAGAATCCCACTCTGCAATAATGAGAACAAAATCTCCCGCCGGCGACGCCGGAATTGACGCCCATCGCGCATGATCAGACGTCCGTCGATTTACTCGGAGAGGACGTTCCTTCGGCATACAGGAAGGAATCCGCCGTCTCCGGTGCGGACTGCGGCGCTTGCGTCGCTGCTCCATCCGAATCCGATGATGTTGCCTGTTTCTGAGATGCCGCACGCTGAATCTCTTCGCGAATAATGGCACGCACTTCTTCCCGCGTCACCGTTTCTTTTTTTATTTTGGCAAACTGTTCGCGTACTATGGCTTCCACGTTCTTTTTTTCCCGCTTGCCGCGCTCTGTCAATTCCTCCACCATAGCAGAGGCTTCCTCTTTTTTGATCTCGCCACGATCGACCAAATCATCGACAAACGCCGTGATTTTATCCTTGGAATACGCAATAGTGCCGATTCCTAAATCCAAAATCTTTTCCAATGTTTCTTTCATGATGTCCTCCTATTCCGCTATTTCATCGCAGAACTCAAAATCAAGCTACAGAAGCTGTGGTTGTCTGCGGTATTGCGCAAGAGTTTGATAAACTGATTGACCGTATCCGCATCTTTTTCACCGCGATTCTGTCGGCGAATCCGGGCCATGGTTTCTTCTTCCTCCTCGCTGAGAAGCAAGTCGTCACGCCTCGTGCCGGAAGCGAAAATATCAATCGCAGGAAAAATACGCAATTCAGACAAGTCGCGGCTCAAGTGAACTTCCATATTCCCTGTACCCTTAAATTCCTCATAAATCATGTCGTCCATGCGTGAACCGGTATCTTTTAAGCAGGTAGCGAGAATGGTCAGGCTGCCCGGGCCGTCAATGTTGCGTGCCGCCCCAAAAAAGCGCTTGGGCGGATACATGGCGACTGGATCCAAGCCGCCGGACAAGGTGCGCCCGCTGGGTGGTGTCGTGATATTGTAGGCACGTGACAGGCGCGTCAAGGAATCCAACAGGATCATCACATCCTGTCCGCTTTCCACTAGGCGTTTCGCCCGATCCAGCAGTGCTTCACAAGTTTGCGTGTGATTCGTCGCCTGCTTATCAAAAGTGGAGGCAATGACTTCCGTGGAGACCGGATCATCCTCTTTCCGAAGAAGATTGACGCTCCGTTCAAAATCCGTCACTTCCTCCGGACGTTCGTCGACCAGCAAAATAAATAAGTACACTTCGGGATGATTTTGTTCCACCGACTGCGCGATCGCTTTTAACAGCGTTGTTTTCCCTGCCTTCGGTGGGCTGACGATAAGGCCGCGCTGCCCTTTTCCAATGGGAGCGACCAAATCAACCACGCGATTGGAGACATCGCTGCCGTTTCGCTCCAAACGGATGCGTTCATTGGGATAGATCGGCGTCAATTCATCGAAATTCTGGCGATTGCGAAATGCCATCGGATCTGCACCGTTGACGCTGTTGACGAAGATGACCGGCGCATATCGGTCTTTATCGTGCTTGTCCCCGACAATGCCCTCTACAATGTCTCCGCTGCGCAGATGGAAACGCCGAATATGGCTGGGTGGAACGTAGTAATCCACTTTTTTCCCATCCATTTCGCAATTGAGAAAGCCGTACCCGTCCACCATTACCTGCAAGGTTCCCGTTGCGGACGGCAGTGAAGGTTCATTTTCCGGCAAAACTTCCTCAACCTCGCATTCATTCGGCGCTGGAAGCATTCCCTGGGGTTCTTTATCGAAGGTTTCTGCAAGATCTTGCGATTTTTCGGATGCTTTGCTGTCGCTTTCCGAACGTGCGACCGTCTTCGAACCCCCCGTCGATTCGCTCCGTTTGGTTCGCCCCGAACGGGATGGAGCCGAACTTTTTTTACTTTTCGACGGCGCGCGACGATCATTGGGTTTGGATCCATCGCTTTCCGTGCGACTGTGTTTGGACGCGGTGGACTTTCCAGTTTTGGTTCGAGATGATTTGGCAGCTTTTTTTTGCGGCGCTTTTTTTTGCGCTGCTTTTTCCTTGGCTGCCTTGGCAGAAGCGGCTTTCTGTCGCGACATCTTCGTCCGCGGCGCCTTCGTTTCCGGTTCGTTCTGCTTCGGTTTGTCCGACTCCGCTTCGCTCGACTCTGGTTCGCTCGTTTCCGGCGCCTTCGACTCCGGCATGTTCGTCTGCGGTGTATTCGCATCGGATACATTTTCATCCAGCGCCTTTTCCACCCGCGTTAACGCCGGCGACTCTTCTGTGGAGAAAACCTTATCCTTTTTCTCCATTTTTTCTATGCGGACCGCTTCGTCCTTTTTCTCTGTGTTTGTCGTCAACCACGCAATCAGTTCTGATTTTTTGTAGCGATAGGCAGCTTTCAAACCGCGCTGTTTTGCCGCTTCACGCAAATCAGAGACGCGCATCTGACTATATTCATTATCCAATGGAACCTCCGGTAAAAAACAAATAAACAACTGGGAATGTAGGCATAGAATAGCGCGAAAACAGAATATCTGTCAAGCGCCGGCGTCCCATAATCGAATTCCTAAATGGCTCCTTCCGGCCGACGCATCCGATCTCCGTCCTTTTTGTTGCAGGTGACCAATTCATCGAAGCGCAGCGGTCGAAATCCTGTGATATCCACGCCACAGTTCAGCGCCTTGGGTAACAAGCGCACCCGCGATTGTGTCTGAGAGGGGTGATTATGAATGTGACCGAATACATGCCATGTCCCATAATAAAAGCCATCCCATTCCAACAACGGATAGTGGAACAGCACCAAACGATGCGTTTCATCACGCACGACTAGGTAATCGCAAATTTCTACAAAAAAAGAGGATAAATCCGGCGACGTCGCAATCGCGGCATCGTGGTTGCCCAGAATGAGGTGTAGGCGTCCCTTCAATTGCTCCAGGTAATCGCGCGGGCGATCACTGCGAGCAATCAAATCCCCCAAGATGTACACATCGTCCCATGGGTAGATGCGTGCATTCCAATTTTCGATCATCGTCCGATCCATCTCCTCCACCGTTTCAAACGGTCGATGACTGAAGCGGATGACCTTTTCGTCTCCGAAATGACAGTCGGCGATGTAATAATTCATTGGACGCCTCTTCCTACAATCCGACACATTGGCGCAATGCTTCTACTTCCTGCTCCGTAAGCGGGCGATAGGCACCGCATGGCAGGTTGCCCAAGTCCAACGGTCCCATGGCACAGCGATGTAATCGCAGCACTGTCTTTCCACAGAACGCAAACATGCGTTTCACTTGGTGGTACTTTCCTTCACTTATTGTAACATAGGCATGTTGGGGCGTGAACCATTTCAACTGCGCGGGCATCGTATGAATGCCCTCCGGCTGCAAATCGAAACCCGCCAAAAAAGCCGCCTGATCGGCTTCGCTCAGCGGCTCGTCCACCCACGCTTCGTAGGTCTTGGCAATATGATTTTTGGGAGCAAGCAGGGCATGACCCAACCTGCCGTCATCCGTGATCAGCAGCAGCCCCGTAGTGTCCCGATCCAACCGGCCGACCGGAAACAGATTCGGACGCCGATCGGCTTCGTTTAACAGATCGAGAACGGTCTGTCGTCGATCGCGCGTCGCCGACAATACGCCCGCCGGCTTATGTAAGAGGTAGTACACATATTCACGATACGCAATCTGCTGCGCATCGAGACACACTTGCGCATCCGTCGCAACAAGTTGTTTCGGTATCGTCACAACTTCGCCATTTACCTGCACAGCACCCGACTGAATCCACGACTTCACTTCCCTTCGGGAGCCATAACCCATATTGGAAAGCCAGCGATCCAGACGGATTTTTTTTACGCGCGCCGCTCTTTCGCCCTCACTGCCCATCAAACGCATCCAAAAGGGTCTCGGCACAGGAGCGCATCAGTGATTCAACTTTTCCCGCCCAGGTTGGACTGGAAGAATACTTGACATTGATACCTTCGGTTGAAACGCCATGGTAGTAGGCGCCTTTTTCATCCAGATAATTCTCCGCCAAAAACTCCGCACAGCTCAGAATGCTGTCGCCCTTCGTTTTATAATCCACGGCGGAGTCATACGGCGACGCATCATAGGCACCGAATCCGAACAGATTGTTCTTTTCCCGGGCAATGGTACTCTTCCCGTACCCGGATTCCAGATTGGCAAGTGCAATCATAAAAATGGCATTGACGCCGGTTTCTTTTTCCGCCAGATAGAAGTCTTTTCCCAATCCCTCCAAGCCGGTACCCGCCAACACCTGATCGATCTCATAGGGGGTCAGCTCCGTTTTTCGCAGCAGATAAAACGTGTTTTCCTTACTGATGCCTTCCGTTCCCAGATTCACAAAGCCTTCCAGATCTGCACGCAGTTTTTCCAACCGCTCCGTGCGGTGCGCCTCCAGCTCCTTGACTTCCTCTTTGAGAAACTCCAGTCCCGCACGCACTTCTTCCGCTTTTTTCTCCGAACGTGCAATCAATTCCTGAATGCGCGTTTCTTCACGCGCGTCATCCGCCAAGGCCCTTCCCGGCACAAAGCATAACAAAAGCGCCAACAGCAACAGGGCGCCTCTTTTTTTCTGCATCCTTTACTCCTTCTTTTCCACGTCCAAACCGGCGTTCTGAATCGCATTTTTCAAAGATTCCAGCGTTTGCTGCGGGGAGGCGGAATCGATCGTCTGCAAAAGTCGATCATAAGCGGACGAAATTTCATCCACATTTTGCGCCATCTTCTCAATCGTCCGGTTCTTCTCTTCGATCTGTTCCCGCAGTGACCGATTTTCTTCTTCCAACTTTTGCAATGCTGCCTCGATGCGCGTCGCTCCGATTTCCTTCGCATCTTCCACACCGATACGCTCTGCCACCGCATCCAAATCGCGCAGTTGAATTTCTCGCGTAACAAACAAGAACGTCATCACAGCTGTCAGGATGACAAGAAGCCCCACAATCCCGCGTCGACGTTTTTGTCCCGGTACATTCCCCATAATTTTCTCCGTATGTCGTCCGAAAGCATCTCTTCTCCGCTTTCGAACCGTCATTCCCTCCATATAATCATTACAAAATGGTTACATGGAGATTCTACAAACCCCGTTCAAAAATGTCAATGGTTCGGAAATGGGGTGAAACGGTACCCCTCGCCTCGGCAAGTCAAAATTGTGGGTCCGGCGCCGATCGCTTCCAACTTCTGTCGAATCCGTCGAATATGCACGTCCACTGTTCGCATTTCTACCGATTGCGTTTTCCAAATCGCTTCCAGAAGTTCTTCCCGCGTGATACTTTCCTTTTCCCGACGCGCTAAGTACAACAACAAATGATATTCTTTTGCAGTAAGAGGAATCGGACGATCCTGATAATATACGCTGCCCTGCAGCAAATGAAAAAGGAAGTCCTCGCGTTTCAGCACATACTCTTCGGACCGCGGCAAAATCCGGGCACCGTAGCGACGCAAGACGGCACGAATGCGCGCCTTCAATTCTAAAATATCAATGGGAAATGTCATATAGTCATCGCAGCCGTATTCTAAGTACAGCACTGCCTGCTGCCCAACACTCTCGCCGGACAAGACAATCGTTGGCACATCCACGGATTCCGTCATCGCCCGCTTGAGGTCCAGCCCGGACCCGTCGGCAAATTGGGTTCCGATCAACGCAAAGTCCACGTCGCCGCCGCGAAGAATTTCCAAAGCGCTTCGTATCTCCGTGCAGTGGCTGACAATATTGGAATCCTCCGAAAAGCTGTAGATCAGGTCGGAAATGAGTGCTTCCTTCGGATGCACAATGAGTAAATGCATACGCACCTCCCGTAGGTATTCTATTGAAAATGCAGCGTCTTCTCAAGGTCCGGCCCACAATCGTGAAAAAAGTCGCTGTAAATCATGGCAAGTTTCTTAATGACGGCATCGATGCGGCGATACAGGCTGCTGCGCGATACATAGAGGATTTCACAGATTGTCCGCACCGAAATTTTTTCAAAAAATTTCATTTCGATCAATCGTCGCTCATCCTCATTCAGTTGAAACAGCAAGAATTTCGTCAAATCCGCCTTGGCACGCAGATTCCGAATTTTTTCGCAGACTTCTTCTTGTTCCATAAGCAGGTGTTCTTGAATTGATCCCTTGTGGTTTCCACGAATGGTTCTTTCCAACAGGGAAGCGCGTACGCCACCGGTTGCACGCCGCGCGCGATAGTCCTCCTCCCATTCACTGAATGTCGCATTGGCTTCCATGCGCCGCAGTCGCGAGGCATTCACCATGTACTCATTCAAAAGCGCTCGAACCTTTTCCTCGTTACTCATGAAGCCCTCCCGTCTACTCATTAGTCCGTCGATATTCTCTTCGTAAAAATAAGTATAACGATTTCCATCTGGTTTTCCAGAAACGAGTGTCCCGCTTTTTTTACGTTTGTCCCGCTTTTACGAAATACGTCCCATTTTCGTCTGGATTTTCACAAAACGTGTAACCTCATGTTCCAGCTCCTGCGTCTCGAGATATGTAAATAGTTGAAAACATTCCGCTGTTTGAAATGGTGCTTCCTTCATCCACTTTTCGCGTTCTTTCCGCGCAATGCCCAGTGTGCTGCCCCACAGCAGCTGTGTAGTGGGCGGCCATTCGCTATTTCGTTGAAGCAACCTACGCTGGGCTTCGCCTGCTTGTTTTCGAATCCTGCGATAGCAATACTCCCCCGCATACCACGCAATGCCCAGTATCAAAAAACAAAGGAAAGAAAATGCTTCCCCCGCCGCAGCGGGCACCGAAAACGACCGCACCGTATAAAACGTCTGAAAAAGCAGGAAGCCACCAGAAAGAAACAGCCCCGGCAGCAGCAAACGCCGTCGCGCACGACAACCCGGTCGATTTTTCCACCGGCTTCCCTGTGCCTGCACTGCACGCATAAGTACCAACAAGTTTTGCGGCTGACTTTGCAAAAAAGCG
This sequence comes from Ndongobacter massiliensis, assembly GCF_900120375.1. Taxonomy (GTDB): domain Bacteria; phylum Bacillota; class Clostridia; order Tissierellales; family Peptoniphilaceae; genus Ndongobacter; species Ndongobacter massiliensis. The sequence continues at coordinate 1,841,017 of NZ_LT635480.1, read as the reverse complement.
AAAAACTCCTGCCGATCCGCCCATTCTCCGAGCTCTGCTACCCCTGCGTAGGAAATTACTGCATCAAAAAAGGCATCACCATCCGCCCGCTCCTGTCGCCAATAAAATGCCGCTGGAAAAGCGCGCGGTGCGGAAACTCCGTCCCACAGGTATTGTACGAGCAAGGGAGAAAATGTACGAAAATCGAAAGACTCCCCCGCTCGAGCAAATTTTCGATCTTTATAAACCGCCCACAGGAGGCTGCTTAGAACAATAAACAGTTGCACGGCACTGCACCAAAAACTTCCGGTTTTCCAGTTTTTCACGCGCAAACGACGGGTGCCTTCTTGTTCGTACTGTGCACGCACACGCGCTTCCCATTCAGAAAGGCGAACCCCCGTTGAATCCGCTGCCTCCGGTGCTTCCGGTGCTGCCGTCAGCGGCAAAAAGAGTTCCAGCGCGCCGTCTTCACTTTCAGAAAGTGCAGGAAAATTCCAATGGGAAACGTCGGTTGCGCGGGAAATCGGAATCCCATCGCACCAAAAATAAGCCGCTTGAAAGGAAGGAACCTCTGCCGTCTCGGCGTACACCAATGTCCCCGTTGCGCTGCGCTGCGGACGGCGATTTTCCGAACAAATCCAGCGATAGTTCAGGTGCACGCCATCCGCATAACGCACGGCAGCACCATTTACGTGATAACGGAAGACAAGGGTAATCTCCGCTTCCGGCTGCATTGGATCGTAAAAGGTCACACTGCGTACGGTTGCATTGCCCACATTCATCCGATACACCTCGCGATCCCCTTCGCGCGCGTCGTCTTTTTCGGAAATTTGATGCGCTGCACCTCCTTCTGCTACTGAAACGGAGAGCGTATCATAGGGGATCTGCACACCTTCATCCATCGAAAAAAATTGCGTCAACGTATCTCCCTCTGTGACAATGCGGTAAATAATACGGTCTTCAACGAGCAGATCTCCGGTAGGAAGAAGTTCTGCCTGTGTCGAACGCATTTCCACCGTCGCCGTCGCTTCCCCCGCCGCATATACGGGATGCCGGAGCGCCTGCATCTGCGTCAGCAAAAAGAAAAACAGGAAGACCGCGAAAAAAAATTGCACCAAGATCCCTTCCTGTGCGATTTTCTTTTTTGTCATTGTCGGATTCATCGCGCCTCTTTTCCGTTCGTACCGACGGGAATATTCCCCCTGCGGGAATATCCAGCTCACATCTGCGCCGATCTCCCTTGGCAAACCCGGTCGGGTAAACGCCCCTATCTTCCTTGTAAGTATCGCATATTCCGCGTCTTGCGGGCAAGGGCGGTTACCCGCTCCGCGACCTCGACAATATCCCCATTTTTCCGGATTTTTCGATGTCACGACAAGCAGCGGAGTATGATACAATATGCCGCAGAAATGGAGAAAAGAATGGGCTCAATTACTGCACAACTCATGCTAATTACGCTTTTATCAAAATGCAGCGGACTACTCCGGGAAATCATATTCGGCGCCGCTTTTGGTACCTCGATGATTAAAGACATTTACGTCGTCTCTGAAGCCACCACGGCGGTGTTGTTTGGATTTCTATTTATGTCCATCGAATCCTGCTTTATTCCCATGTATAACCGCATCCGAAACGCCGACGGACGAAAAGCGGCGGATGCCTTCACCGCCAATTTGACGCACATTCTTTTACTCGTAACCACCGGCATCGTCGTATTGGGCATCCTCTTTATGGGTCCCATTATCCGGGTTATGGCCAAGGGTTTTACCGGCGAACGGTTCACGCAGACGGTCGCCTTCGCGCGAATTGAAATTTTCGGTCTGTACTTTGCCGCCTTGAACTGCTGTTTTATCAGCTACCTCAACATCTACAACAACTTTCGGACACCCGCGACCACAGGGATTCTCCTGAATCTTGTCACCGTCATTTTTGCCATCCTTGCGGCAAAGCTGAACAATTTATACCTGCTTGCCGTGGGCGCTGTCGTATCCACCGGGTTGCAATATGTCCTCTTCCCGAATGCCGTGCGAAAAACCGGCTATCGGCACCGTCTGTGCCTGGACTTTCACGACCCGTATGTGCGGGAAATTCTCCGCATGGCGCTGCCGGTCATGCTTTCCGTCGTCGTCTCGGATCTTTCGATTATCATCGATAAAACCATCGCCACCACCGTCGCAACGGAGGGCGGCGTCTCCGCATTGGACTACGGCGTAAAAATCTATCAATTGGCGTATGGCATCATTGTCGTTTCGATCGTAACTGCCGTGTTTCCCCGCATGTCTCGCATGGGACAGGCGAACGACCGACGCGCTCTGAAGGCACTCACCACGCGTTCCATTACTACGGGGCTGCTCCTTGTCGTCCCCGCCACCGTCGGACTCATGCTCTATGCCACACCCGTGGTCCGCCTTTTCTTTGAACGCGGTGCCTTCACCACACTGTCCACCGCCATGACCGCAGGCGCCCTGTTTTGGTATGCCCCGATGCTGATTGCGCTTATGTTTTCCAGCATCGGGACGCGCGCCTTTTATTCCGTCGGCGATACGCGAACGCCTGTGCACATTTCCATGCTTCAGGTCGGCATCAACATCGTACTGAACCTCATTTTATCCCGTTTTTTCGGCATCAATGGACTCGCGGCGGCCACTACGATTTCGAGTTTCTGTACGGCCTATCTGACGCTCGCGCTATTGCGCCGGCATCTCGGCTCGCTGCAGCTACACGGTCTTGCCACGAGCCTTGTAAAAATGAGCGGGGCAGCCGCTCTGATGGGGATTACCTCGTTTGCCGTTTTTCGTGGGCTTCATGAAACAAATCTTGCCCTGTTTATTGCCATCTTTTTTGCGGTTTTCATTTACGCCATATCTCTGTTATTCCTGAATATTCCGGAAGTCAAACAGCTCGTCAATGCAGCGTATCACAAGATCACGCGCCCCTCGCGAAGAAGGCACCCCCGCTGAAAGCATCGCGCCCACAATCAAGCCATAAAAAAAAGACCTTCCGGTCCTTTTTTTCTGCTTTATTGTGAAATATCCTCGGAGTTTTGCTGAAAATTCCAAGCGCTTCGACAGGCTTCTTCCAAGGTCTCTTCCGCGCGCCAGCCCAATTCCCGCTTTGCCCGCTCGCAATCGGCATAGACGGTGGCATTGTCGCCCGGACGCCGTCCGTCGACGACGTAGGGAATGTGCAGATAATTTGCTTTTTCAAAAGCATGAACCAGTTCCAAGACACTGGTGCCGCGCCCCGTTCCCAGATTGTAGATCTGAACACCCGGCCGATCCGCGTGTGCCAGCGCCGCCACATGACCGCGTGCGAGATCCATGACATGAATATAATCGCGCACACCAGTGCCGTCCGGCGTATCATAATCATCTCCGAAAATATGCAGCTGCTGCAACTTCCCCGCCGCCACCTGGCAGATATACGGCATGAGGTTATTGGGAATTCCCACCGGGGATTCGCCGAGCAGCCCAGAGGGGTGCGCGCCGATGGGGTTGAAATAGCGCAGCAGCACCGGATGCCACCGCGCATCCGCGCGCGAAAGATCCTCGAGTATCTGCTCGATCATCACCTTTGTCTGTCCATACGGATTGATGGCACCGCGCCGCATACCTTCTCGCAACGGACTGGCATTGGATGCATCATATACCGTGGCAGAAGAACTGAATACCAGAACGCCCACATCGTATTGCTGCATAACCCGGAGCAAACGCAAGGTTGAATCCAAATTGTTTTCGTAATAGAGCAGCGGTTTTTGTACGGATTCGCCGACCGCTTTGTAACCCGCAAAGTGAATGACACCGTCGATCTGCCACTGTGCAAAGATCGCCGACAACGCCGCTTCATCACGCACATCTGCTTCGTAAAAAATGGGACGCGTCCCCGTAATTTTCGCAATCCGATCGACAACATCCCGTTTTGCATTGTATAAATTGTCAATAATGAGAACTCGCCAGCCCTGCTGTTGCAATTCCACACAGGTATGGGAACCGATATAGCCCAGCCCGCCGGTTACCAGAATCGTTTTATTATTCGACTCCATAATACTCTTCCATCGTTTGTCCCGCATCGCGCATCGCCGTCGCATCCTCGACCCCGACATAGTAATAGATCGTCGGATCGGCACGATACCCCGTTATAGCCTCGCTGCCCTGCGGATAACGCAAAATAAAGCCGTATTCTGCCGCATGCTCCTTCAGCCAGGCAAACTGCTCTGTCTTATCAAATTGATTGTCCATGCGCGGATCCGTACCCGGCGCGTAAAACTGCACGCCATAACCCGTTTGAAAAACGGAATGACCGGGTTCCGGGGCATTTTCCGGATTGCCCATCAACACCAATTCCTTCGCTTCCTCGCTCGCATCACGCACCTGTGCCCCGACTTCGACTTGCACACCGGCGCGATCCATTGCCTCCAGCATAACGCGCAACGCCGCCGCGGCTTCTTCATTGAAGACGGCTTTATAGGTCGACGCCACGCCGTAAGTGCGATTGACAATGATCTTGCCCTTAACGACTTTGAACAAACTGCCGTCCGTCACCACTTCCAGCTGGCGATTGCGAATATAGCCCTGCTGGTTGCCGCTTGCCACTTTCGTCCAGCCTTCTTCCTCCCCGAAGGTCTCCACGTAGGTTCCCTGTGGAAGAATCGCAACTTCCATCGACTTGGCGGAATTTCGGTTGTAAAGCACGGCATCTTCTTTCGTCACTAAAAATCCATCTAATAGGTCCTGAAAACCCTGTACCTGATTTTTAGCCGTCCGGTCCGGCGGGGCAATCCGCTCCACTTCCTCTTCCGAGAGGTAAGCAATCTGCGGGGACGCCTCGTCCCCCTCGTTTGCTTCCGCGGACGCCGACTGCTGCGACGTTTCCGCTTTCGAAGAGCTTTGGTATGGACTTGTACTCTCAATATAGCGCGCACTCATCGCGCTGGTATTATCATTCCACTTTTTCACAGCAAAACGCAGCGTCACCAACAACACCGCCAACGTCGCCACACCCAGCACGACATTGCGCTTATGCCTTTGTTTGCGCCGTTGTTCGCGTCTCCGCTTCCGGGCCATTTGCCGTATCATTTCTTGTTTATTGGTCATCATTTGCCCTTTCGGTCCGGCTGCCGCTTCCCACCCTGTTTAACCACAAGTTCTTGGGGAAACGATTTTTAACGTCCTACTTCTTGTTATAAATTATAGCGTAGCACAGTGCTTTCGGCAAGAACAAAGTGCTGATTTCGCCTTTTTCTTCTACGAAGTAAACGATCGGACGAGAGCGCTTATACCGTGTGGGCAGTTAAAACCGTTGCCACACGACCGCGAAAACGTTCCGCCGCCTGCTGCGCCGCCCGGTCATCTTCAAAAAGGCCGAAGAGCGTCGGCCCGCTACCGCTCATGCGTGCGACCAGTGCTCCCTGTCGTTCCAATTCTTCCCGCAATGTCACCAATTCCGGCAAAAGCGCGAAAGTCACCGATTCCATGCGGTTTTGCATAAGGGCAAATGCCTTGGGGCTGTCCAAAGCCATGCGTTCCACCAATTCATCCAGCGAGTTGGTTCCATAGGACACGCGATCATACACATAATGCGAACTCACCTGTTTGCCAATATTCAAAAGGACCAGCGAATGCCCACGGAAACTCTTCATCGTTTGCAGCTGTTCGCCCCGGCCGCGCGCCCTTGCCGTTCCTCCGGCAATAAAAAAGGGCACATCCGAACCCAACTCCAGCCCCAATGCACGCAACTCGTCGTCACTGAGTCCCAAGTTCCACAGTCGATTCAAACCCACCAGCGTTGCCGCTGCATTCGAGCTGCCGCCCGCCAATCCCGCGGCAATTGGAATGCACTTCTCCACATGAATAATCACCGAATCATCCACGGCACGACCGCGAAGCAGCTGCCATGCCCGATAAATCAGATTATTTGCATTGAGCTCTAAAGCCGGATTATCACAGGTCAGCGCAAAGCCGCCGCGCCCCGTTTCCATTTCAATTCGATCGCAAAGATCAATCTCCTGCATTACGGTATCAATCTCGTGATAGCCGTCTTCGCGCTCCCCCAATACTTCTAGGGCCATATTGATTTTTGCATTTGCCCGCATTTCAAGTTCCATTGCATCCCTCCGCGCCTATCCTACCATGCCGGACACCTGCCGACAACAAAAAAAGAGGCCGAAGCCTCTCTTTTTCTAACTTTTACTGACAGATCGTCAGCGTCACCGTCGATGTTAAAATATCGGCGTAGGTGTATGAAACCGTTCGTTCGACGTCGAATTCATTATTGATGCGCACCGTAAACACATCCTTAAAAGCATTGTCGATAATGCCTTCTTTTGTGATAATCCGCTTTCTCCCTTTGTCCGCCTTTAACACCACACGACGGCCAATATTCTCTTCGACCTCGCACTTAATTGAATTTAATGTCTGATTATCTAACAAAGTCCCACTCCATCCCAAGTTCGCAGAAACATCCGTCAAAAAATTATACCGTTTTTTTTAATTTCTGTCAAATCTCAGGTGGGCGCTGGGAGTCACTCCGCCAAATAAGTTGAAACCCTATTTCCCGCGAATTTATAAGCGTCCCATCGAGAGGTCCTGACTTTATGGTATACTCAATCGATTCTTGATTCTGTTTACCAAGGAGCGTCTAAAACATGACGGAAAAAATTCGGTCAAAAAGCATTTTGAATGCCCTAAAAAAGGAGTCTTCTTTCGCACTGTTTCGGCGATTGCTTCTCTTCACCTTTTTTTGGGGCTTGCTTGCGCATGCCTATGGATTTTTGAATGGCTTTTTCACCCACGACGGTCTGAATGCTCTTATTGCTGATTCTACAGAGGAGTTGTGGAAGGTGGAGCTTGGGCGTTTTCTTGTCCCCGTATATCGCCAACTGGTCCGCAGTGCAGTCACAACGCCTTGGGTAATAGGTGTAATCGGGCTTTTTTTATAGCGTGTGCCTCTTTTTGTATTGTACAGGTTTTACCCATTGATTCGGTTCGTCACCAATTTCTGCTCTGCGGTTTATTGAGCACAAATCTCGCAGTTACTGCGCTCAGCGCTACCTACCTCTACGAGTTTGACTTTGATATGCTTGCCTTGCTCTTGGCAACTGCCTCCGTTTATCTGTGGAGCCGTACAAAGCGGGGTCTTTTACCGGGCGCCGTATTGCTTGCTTTGTCTATGGGCATCTATCAAGCCTACTTTTCCGTTGCGGTCACACTCATTCTCTTACTATCCCTGAATCGTCTGTGGAACAATGAGGAGCGGGTTCTGCAAAGCGGATTGTCCGGAATCGCTTTTTTGGTGCTCGGTGGAGTCCTCTATATGTTACTGAATCGGATCAGTCTTTCTTTCATGTCGATCCATCCCCAACCCGTGCCTAATTCATTTCTCAATCTTTTCAAAAATTTTTCCCCGGCTCTTCTTGCTGACACCTATCTCTTTTGGGGCAAAAAAATGATCCGGCAAATTCCTGCGTATTCGCTCGTTACAGAATGTCTTCTCAACGGCATTCTATTGTTGAGCGGAGTTTGGAAATGGATGGCTTATAAAAAGCAAAAAACCAGAAAAAAAACGAACTATATTTTATTGGTTTTGCTCCTTGGATTGTTGCCGCTCGGTATCAATTGCATTTTTATTATGACCGGTGGTTTTGCACATGACCTTATGTGTTATTCCTTCCCCCTAATTTACCTGCTTTTTCTGCTCGATCCTGCAGGAAACAGCCAAAAACAGCAGCCGATAAAAACGTTCCGAAAACGCTGTGGGCAAATGATTGCCTCTATTGTCATTGTATGTATGCTGTGGGGAAATATTGTCAGTGCGAATGTTTTATATACAAAAAAAGATCTGGAACAACGAGCGACTTATGCAAAAATGATTCAAATTTCGAATCGACTGCAAACAGAGCCCGGCTATGTTCCTGGTGAAACCGAAGTCGCTTTCATCGGTGGGGTGTCTCTGACACCACTCCCTATAAAATCAGATTATTATGCAGTCACCGGAGCAAGTGCTGAACCCATTTGGACCGGTGCTCCGAAACGAATCTTTAATCTCTATCAGGCGTATTTCCGATTTATTTTACAGACACCATTGAAATCTTGCTCCTATGAGGAGTTTGAAGCGCTAAAAAAGGATCCCCGCGTTCGAAAAATGGAGTTTTTCCCCGCAGAGTCTTCCTTACAATGGATCGATGGAATTGTAGTCTTCAAGATTTCTGAAGAGTAAAAATCAAGGTTTTTCCCAACAGAGCCTCTTCGTACCTACTTTTTCTCCAAAAACGGTGCCAAATAAACCCCGATTCCGTCCTTATCACTGCTCGGAGCAATCCCGTCCGCCACGGTTTTCACCAAATCGACGGCGGTTTCCATGACCACCGCATGCCCCGCAATACGCAACATCGGCATATCGTTTTCGCCGTCTCCGAATACCCAAAGTTCCGATTTTGGAATTTGGAGTTTTTCCTGTAAAAAAGAAAGCCCAACCGCCTTCGTAATCCCCGGATTCATCGCTTCCAGGTAGTTCGGCGACGAAAAGGTCAGACTCAGACTTTTCCGCAATTCTTCGGGGATTTTTTCCCTTTCTTTTTCTAAGTAAGAGGGATCTCCGGTAATCATAAGTTTCATCGGTTCTTCCGGCAAAGACGGTTCATCCAGATTTATGAAGCGCGGCTCCAAACAGTTGCAAACGGATAAACTTTCTAGACAATAGGCATCCGGGTGATCCGTATACAGATACTTTTCTCCATAAGCGTAGCGAGAAACTTGCCGCGTGTGCCAAAATGCAAAATAGCGACGACAGAGATCCCGGTCCATGCCGGTTTTTTTGAGAAATTGCCCGGTCGCACAATCATAGACTTCGCCCCCGTTGATGCCGACCAAAAAGCCACCATACGTCCGCATTTGCAACAATTTTTCGTAACGCGTCAAGCCGCTGACCGCACGCCCCGACACCAAGGCCAGACGAATGCCCTGCTCTTGTGCGGTTAAAAGTACATTACGCGTTTTCGGCAACAGCTCTTTCTCCTTATTCACTAAAGTACCGTCGATGTCAACGGCAATCAAAGAAATCGGCCCCTTCAATTTCTCCTCCTTACCAATCATGCACCGGCGCCAAACGACTCCGGTTATTGTTCCCGAATCACACGCCGATCAATTTCTTCTAAAATTCGAGCCATTCCATCCTGAAATTCAAACGTCTCCTGATTACGACGCATTTCCGCGCGCTGCTCGTAGGTCGCCAGAATAGTCGAAACAAAGTCGGTTTCTGCTGTTTCTTCCGGCATCACGACCGCGAATCCTTTTTTCTCAAACCGCGCCGCATTCTGCACCTGATCTCCGCGACTATTTGCGCTCGAAAGCGGCAATAACACCATGGGCTTGCGGTAATATAAGAACTCAAAAATGGCATTGGAGCCCGCGCGCGAAACGATGAGATCTGCCATCGCAAGGGCATCCTTCATCCCCTCATTGATGTATGCGCGCGGCACATAACCCGGACGTACAGGCGAAGATTCGTCTTTCCCCGCGCCCGTTCCGTGCACAATGTCAAAATGCGCCAGCAGGGCATCGAGATTATCGCGCACCAATGTATTCAGCGCGCCCGCTCCCAACGAACCGCCCAAAACCAGAAGCACCGGTTTCTTGCCGGAAAGCCCGAAGGTCGCCAATCCGCGCTCCCGATCCCCATTTTTTATCTGATCGCGCACGATGGGGCCCAAGTAAATGCCCTTGTTCTGCGGCACAAGAGTCATGGTCTCTTCAAAGGTCACAAAAATTTTATCAACCACGCGGTAGCATAGGCGATTGGCCAAACCCGGTGTCACATCCGACTCATGCGTCAACGAGGGAATTCCGTTCATACGCGCTCCGTACAGCACGGGCACCGAAACAAAACCGCCCTTGGAAAAGACGACAAGGGGACGCAGACGGGCAAGAAGTCGACGCGCCTGAAATATTCCGTGAAGAACGCGAAATGCGTCCGCCGCGTTTTTGAAACTAAAATAACGCCGGAGTTTTCCGGTCGAAATCGGATAGTAGGTGACTTCCGGAAAATCCGCCACCAGGCTTCGTTCAATGCCTGTTTTCGAGCCCAGGTAACTGACTGCGTAGCCGCGTGCCAAAAGATGCGGAATCAAAGCGAGATTCACCGCGACATGGCCCGTGGTGCCGCCTCCGGTCAAAACAACGCCGGGTGCCGTCATTTTTCGATGCGCGACGCGCCGTAGTAGGGCACCAATACGCGCGGAATCGTGATGGAGCCGTCCTCATTCTGACAGTTTTCGAGAATGGCCGCAAAGGTACGCCCCACGGCCAGGCCGGAACCGTTCAGCGTATGAAGATACGCCACCTTCCCGTCTTTATTGCGGTAGCGGATGTTGGCTCGGCGCGCCTGAAAATCCTCGAAATCGGAACAGGAAGAAATTTCGACATAGCGGTTATAGCTTGGCAGCCACACTTCCAAGTCGTAGGTCTTTGCGGAAGAAAAGCCGAGGTCGCCCGTGCAAAGCTGTACCACCCGGTATGGAATCTCCAGCAGGCGCAAAATTTCTTCGGCATTATCCGTCAGCGATTCCAACTCTTCATAGGAAGTCTCCGGTACACTAAACTTTACCATCTCCACCTTATCGAATTGATGTTGCCGAATTAAACCGCGCGTATCGCGACCGGCGGAACCGGCTTCTCGTCGAAAACAAGGGGTGTAGGCTGTCAGATAAATCGGCAGGTCAGCTTCTTCTAAAATTTCATCCCGATAAAAATTTGTCACCGGCACCTCTGCCGTCGGGATCAAAAAGAGATCGTCCTCTTCACAGTGGTACATATCTTCTTCAAACTTCGGCAATTGCCCCGTTCCAAGCATGGACGCACGATTGACGACAAAGGGTGGAGAAATCTCCGTGTAGCCCTGTGTTTGTGTATGTAGATCCAACATAAAGTTGATAATGGCACGTTCCAGCCGCGCCCCGCGTCCGGTAAATGCGGTAAAGCGGGTGCCGGAGAGTTTTGTGCCCCGGTCAAAGTCGAGCAGGCCCAAGTCCGTACCCAGATCCCAGTGGGCTTTTGCTTCAAAAGAAAATTTGCGCGGTGTCCCCCATCGACGCTGCTCAACATTTTGAGAATCGTCCACACCGGCGGCCACGCTCGGATGCGGGACATTTGGAATCGTCAAAAGGAGCTGCTGCAACTTTTCATCCAAAGTGCGCAGCTGTTCGTCTGCCTCTTTGATTTCCTCTCCAAGAAGCTTCATCGAAGCCAATACGCTTTCAACGTCTTCGCCCCGCTTTTTCAGCGCCGGAATTTCACGGGAAACCCGATTGCGCTCCGCCTTCTTTTCTTCGACCTCCGCCAAAATGGCGCGTCGCTTTTCATCCAATGCAAGAACCTCGTCGATCGGAAAATCACCGCTGCGCTTCGCCAGTCCTGCAACAACGACGTCTTTCTCCTGACGAATCCGTTTAATGTCTAACATACCTGCCTCCTATTTCTATTGTCTATCATAAACGACGAATGATTTTCCTGCAAACCGCCGGAGTTCCGCCGAATTGGCGAGAGGACGGCGTCTTTTATCAACACGCCTCGGCAATGTGCAGAAAAAACTGCGCTTTTCGCATGACACGGGAATCAGCGACGATGCTCCATGCCCAGTACCGATTCCCAGGCTTGCGGCGGAATGCCAATGGGGACGACGTATATTTCTCCATGCACATTGGGATTGTTGTACAAGCCTTTTTTCATAAATTGCAATGTAATAATTTCATTGGCATCCACCATGCACCCGCGAATCGCCCCGGTGGTTGCATCCAATCCGGAAGGCACATCGATGGAGATCGTATAAATGCGCGAGCGATTGATCTGTTCAATGACGACGGCATACATGCCTTTGACTTCACGCGAAAGTCCGACGCCGAACAGACAATCGATCAAGGTGTTGACCGTCTGCAGTTGCTGCGGCAATGCTTCAATGTCGCCGAGTGTATTCATCCATTGCATATCCGCATTCATATGCTCAAGAATCCGGCGGTTGGTGTGAAATTCCGGACTGGCGTGCGAGGGGTCGCCGACAATAAAGAACTTTACACGCTTTTCCAATGCCAGCAAACCGCGGCCGATTGCAAGACCGTCTGCGCCGTTATTGCCCGTGCCGCAAAAAATAGCAAAGGATTGGCGAAGTTTGGTGTCAATCCGGTCAATGACGCGCAACGCCGCGTTTTCCATCAAAAGAAGGGATGGAATTTCCAGCCGATGAATCGCATAGTGATCCATCGCCTGTTGTTGTTCCGCCGTTACGAGAATCATACGCACTCCTCTCTACACCTGCAGGCGCAAGTCGCTTCCATAGAGTTCAAACATTTGAAAGGTGCCCAAAATGCGGGATGCAATGCGCGCATTGTACTGTTCCTCCAACTCTTCCGGCTGCAGATTGGAAGAAATCACAATCGGGAGTCCCGCGTCATGCCGCGCATTCAATAAGTCAAAAAGAGCGGTAATTTTAGGCAAGGTCGTATACTCGCTGCCCAAATCGTCGATCAGAAGCAGATCCGCAGTGCGACAAAATTGAAAGCGTTCCGTAAGTGACGCGCGTTCGCTTTCGAAACTAAAGCTGTAGCGCAGCAAAAAGTCCAGCAGCGGCGACGCCGACTGGTACAAGACGGTATATCCGCGATCCAACACGCCCTTGGCAATACAGTTTAAGAGAAAGGTCTTGCCCACTCCTTGTGGTCCATAAAAAAACAGACTGGGGGAGCGGTTCGTAAACAAGGGTACGTACTCGTCGCGCATCCGTGAAAGTAAGTGCTGCATATTTTCATAGGGACTCACTGGTTCCCCCTCCTGCCGGTCCTTGCGAAAGCGGGAAAGGGCAAAGGTATCAAAGTTTTCGCGCAAGAGATTGCTCTTCACCGAACTCATGTCGTAATTGCGCTCAATCTGTAATTGACGGCGACAGCTACAGGGCTTCCCGTTCACGTTGCCGGTGTCGCCACACTTTTTGCAGGCGTAATCCGGTTCGAAAAAATCAGGAGAAAGACCGAGTTGTTGCAGATATGCGGTCTCTTCCTGCGCACAAGCGTCCAGCGCTTCCCGGAAAGCATTGCGCTCCTCCGGGTTGTCATTCAACGCGGCAAGCAGGAGTTTTTGACCGAGTGCTCGCTTTTTTTGCACACAACGATACAGCGCCGGTTCGCGCTCATAAAGCGCCGCCACACGCGCATCCCGATCTCGCACTGCCTTCGTGCGCCGTTCTTCCAACAGTTCGCTTACACTTTTCAACTCACTCCTCCCCTCGCAGGCTCGCCTTGCGCGAGGCTTCCAGTTTTTTCTTAACCCATTCCCGCCGCTCTTCTTTGCTCATACGTTGATCTTGCCGCACAAAGGCACCCACAGTTTTTTTCTTCGTTGCGCGCTTTTTCTTCGGCTCCGGTTTCGCCAAAAAGGCGTCCAACGCTTCTTCATCCAACAGCTTTTGTTGGCGCACCCAATTATCGATGATGCCCAACAGATAATCCGTTGTTTTCAAACCGCGGTAATTATCGCCGTGCGCACGTTTATACGCATAGGCGAAATAGGCGGGACGAATCGGATAGGTGTCCAGGAAATCATGGATTTTCGCCAGTTCCTTCGGATTGAACTGAAAGGCGACCGCGTCACTGCTTAGGTAGTGTTCCAGTTCTTCAATCATGCGGCGCCGCTGTGAGAGCACCTTTTCCCAGGGATCCCCGCGCTGTCGAAGATCCGCTTCCATATCGGCTACCAAGGTGCGCTGTTGCTCATTCAACAACTCTTCCGGCTGCTCATCTGGAATCTCTGAGGCGATTCCGCGCTCTTCTTCATCGTGCAGCCCCACCCAGGAAAGGAGCATGCTGCGCATTTCCCAGCATTCTTCCACACCGCTGCCATGCCGGCGCAGTAAGTTTTCGCCTTCCCAGAAATCGCCGATGCTGCAAAGCCGTGCCTCCGTTAAATCCAGCGCTTCCGCAATCTGCGACAGCGGAACGCCGGTCGATTCCTGTTGGTAGCATTGCTTCCAGCAATAGAAGTACACCCGCAGTGCATCGCCGTCCGTGCCCGCCAGATAGGTATCCAGAAAAATATTTTCCAAAGGTGTAACGCGAAAATCCACTTTTGAAAGATCGAATTGAATATTCACCTTTTCTCCTTTCGCATCACCCACAATTTACTGTACCAGGTCGCTTGCCGCCGCGTGAAATACGCGCGCGCGTCCACCAGTAGAGGATCGGAAAAATCGAGTGCCTGATTTTCGAAGACTTCCTCCTTTTCCGCCACAATTTGAAAGCCGAATGAGCGGTACAGAGCCATCGCCCGCGTATTAAACTGATTGACCTCCAACTCCAAGCGCCGCATCGCCAACCGCCGGAAATAAAAGTCCAGAAAAAGCGCCATCGCCTCCGTGCCATATCCCTTGGACTGTCCGTCCGGCGAAAAGACGATGCCAAATAGCGCCGAGCGCGTAAAACGGTTGATGCGTTTTGCTCCCAAGTAGCCAACGAGGGGGGCTTCCGGTGCATCCACGGCAAAGTAGAGGTTGCGCCCGTGCTGCTTTGTATACAGCCACGTTTCCCGCTCCCTCGGTGAAAGGCTTCCGTAATTGTACCCCCATAGCAGCGGAGAGGGATTATCCCGCCACCGTCCCAATCGTCGGACATCCTCTTCGCACAGTGGGCGAAGGATCAAGCGCTCCCCCGTCAGCTTCGGCGCAACGCGTCTCCGGTTAGCTGTCCACATAGTTGATGTTTCCGAATTTCGTCAATTCCTTCGTGAAGTACAGCTGCACCACGCCGGTCGGCCCATTGCGGTGCTTGGCAATAATGACGTCCGTCACGTTCGGATGCTCCGTTTCACGGTTGTAATAATCTTCCCGGTACAAGAGCATAACGACGTCCGCATCCTGTTCAATGGCTCCGGATTCGCGCATATCGCTCATCTGCGGTCGCGCTTTCTCCCGCGACTCCGCCTTGCGGGAAAGCTGTGAAAGCGCCAAAACCGGACAATCCAGCTCTTTCGCCAGCGCTTTGAGTCCTCTTGAAATTGCGGAAATTTCCTGTTGCCGATTTTCCGCGCGGCGCACATCCTCAACGGTCATGAGCTGAAGATAGTCGATGACAACCAGATCCAGCCCGCCCTCCATCTGCAGGCGACGACACTTAGAGCGCAGTTCCTGAATGGAGATTGCCGACGTGTCGTCGATGAAAATCGGAAGTTTTTTCAAAAGGTCAATGCCCGCTAAGAGCTCCTCCCATTTTCCTTCAATATTGCCAGAAATAATATCTTGCAGATTGATCCCCGAAGTCATGGAAAGCATCCGCTGATTCAGCTGGTAACGGCTCATTTCCAGCGAGAAAATCGCAACTTTATTCGAATATTCACCGAGTGCATCCTTTTTTCGCGCGGCATTCAATCCAATATTGACCCCGAGTGCTGTTTTTCCCATTGAAGGACGTGCCGCCAGCAAAATGAGATCCGATTTTTGAAGTCCCGATAACTGCTTGTCCAGATCGGTGAAGCCCGTCGTCAGCCCCGTCAGCTGCCCCTGACTGCGGGACAACTCGGAAATGCGCGTCAAAGTCTCTTCCAAAGTTTCCCGCAGCGGCACCAATCCCTCGTTCAACCGCTCTTGTCCGATCTTCAAAACGGAAGACTCCAAGTGGTCCAAAATTGCCGCAGCGCTCTCGGTGCCGCCGATGGAACGTGCGCTCACATCGTTTCCCAGGCGCAAAAGCGCCCGAAGAACCGCCTTTTCCTTGACGATTTCAATATAGCTTTCCAAATTGGCGACATAAAACACTTCGTCCATCAGACCGGTCACATAGGCCATACCGCCGATCTTTTCCAGCATGCCCGCCTGGCGCAGGGCCTCTTCAATCGTCTGGTAATCAATGGGCTCCGCCTGTGCCGAAAGGGTCGCCATCGCCGTAAAAATTGCCTGATTTTTCGGGACGTAAAAATCATCGTAGCGCAATTTTTCCGCTACGATATTAAAGGTCACGTTATCCAAAAAAACGCAACCTAAAACGGCGCGTTCCGCACTTTCACTGGACGGTTGTAACGCGTGTTCGGTCATTGTTGTTCTTCCACCTGAATTGGCAAACGCGCCACCATCTCCGGGTACACCCGCACATCAATGGTGTATTCTCCCAACGTCCGAATGTTTTCTTTGAGTTCAAACTTCTTTTTGTCGAGAGACAACCCTTCCTGTTTTTCCAGCGCATTGGCGATATCCTGTGCGGTCACCGAGCCGAACAGTCGTCCCGCCGTGCCCGCCTTCGCCGGAATTTTTACTTTCAGTTGCTCCAGCTTTCCGATCAGTGCCTGCGCCTCTTCCTTTTCTTTCGCCAATTGCGCTGCTTGCCGCTTCTTGGCTTCTTTCCAGCGCTTGACGGCATCGGGCGTCGCTTCCACGGCCAGACGATTTTTTTCTAAATAATTGCGAAAATAACCCGGTTTGGCATTCACCAGATCTCCGGCGTTTCCCATCCCCTTCACATCTTCCAGTAAAATAACTTTCATTCTTCCTCCTTAAAATACGCGCGGATCGCTTCTTTCAGCTGTTCCTCCGCCTCATCCATGGGGCACGCCAATTGCGTTGCCGATGCGGTGAGGTGACCGCCCCCGCCCAATTTTTCCATAATAATCTGCACGGAAACTTCGCCGAGACTGCGCGCGGAAATGTGGATCTGTCCGTTCACGCGCGTCAGCACAAAAGAGGCGTCGATGCCCCGAATATTTAACAGGTCATCCGCCGCTTGTGATGCAATGAGTGTGGAGCCTTCCAGATTCCGATCAAAGCGCCCGATGATCGTGTGATGTTCAAACTCCTCCGCCTGGGCAATGACCTCGGAGCGATAGCGCACCAAATCCGCATCATCTTTGAACAGTTGCTTGACAACGATGGAATCCGCGCCGTGTCGCTTCAAAAAAGCCGCCGCATCAAAGGTCCGCGCCCCCGTCTGATAGAAAAAGTTCTTTGTGTCGACGGTAATGCCAGCAAGCAGTCCTTCCACCACCACGCTGGGCAGCTTGATTTTTTCATCGAGATATCCCAACATCTCAGTAATCATCTCCGATGCGCTTGACGCGGAGGGTTCAATATAGGAAATGGTCGCTTTTTGAATGAAATCGCGCCCGCGGCGGTGATGGTCGATGATAATGACTTTTTCCGCCTTTTCCACCAATTCCGGACAAGCCGTCGAATGGAAGCGATGGTTGTCTACGACAATGACGAGAGAGCTCGGTTTGTACAACTCCACCGCCTGACTCGGATCTTTGAGCATTTCCGAAAGCATGGGCAATTCTTTCAATGATTTTTTATAGAGGTGCTCAATCGCCGGCGAAATGCCGTCCAGAACAATATAGCCCCGAGTCTCCTTCTTTTGTACAAAGGCGAGCATCCCTAAACAGGCGCCATAGGAGTCCATATCGGGATTCGTGTGCCCCATGATAAAGACTTCCGAAGCCTCTTCCACCATCTTGCTGACTGCATGAGAAATGACCCTTGCGCGAACGCTCGTGT
This sequence comes from Ndongobacter massiliensis, assembly GCF_900120375.1. GTDB lineage: Bacteria > Bacillota > Clostridia > Tissierellales > Peptoniphilaceae > Ndongobacter > Ndongobacter massiliensis. The sequence goes on along the minus strand of NZ_LT635480.1, from coordinate 1,823,530 downwards.
GGCGCTCCGTCGCCTGATTCTTTCCCCCGAAATACCGCAGATTGTCGCCCTCTTTCATGACCGCCTGCGATCCGCCGCGCGACAGTGCAATATCAATCGCAGCGCGGGCGTCCGTCAATAAATCCGCCGGCGTTCGATCCCCATAGGCGACGCCCAGTGAAAGCGTCGGATCAATGTCATTGCCCATGCGAATCCGGCGCACCTCTTCCATAACGGGAAAGCGGTCGCGCTCGACCGAAGCAAAGGAAAGTGCATCCATGACGACGAGATAGCGATCCGTCTCGTATTTGACCAATAGGGCCTCGTAGGTATTGGCAAAGGCGTTGAGTTTGCGATCGATCTCCGCAAACAGCATGGGACGATCCGCTTCCGCAGTATTCGTCCGCAAATCGTCGTAGTTGTCCAAATGAATACTCAACACGACGGGTTTCTGTTCTCGCCATGCCTGACGCACTGCCTCATTTTCCGTATCATCGACGCCATAGAGCAGCAACAGGCGCTCGTGATTCTCGCCATCGGTGCAATTGTGGTAAAACTGGAACGTCTTGCCGTCCATCTGCACGGCAAACGGCACATTCGTTTTTTGCAACAAGGTATCGATGGAAACCGTCGCAAACACATCGCGATAAGATTTTCCCAAAAAGGTTTCTTCAATGTGAAAAAGCGCTTTGAACCGTGAATTATACCAGAGAAAATTCCCCGCCGCATTCAATACCGCCATGGGAAAGGGCATGCCGAATACCGCATTTTTTGTTACTTCATCAAAATCTTCGTTCAGCGCTTCAATGGCCTGCTTCGTGCGATCTGCCGCCTGTTTTTCACGCACAAAGGTATAGTAGCCCAAAAAGCCGGTCACCAATACGCCAATCACGCCCGCCATCGAATTCCACAGAAAAAGACCGATCGTAAGGAATCCGGTGAGCAGGGGCACCACCCATACGTCGCGCCAATCCATCTGCGTCAGATCGCCGTTCATCCGTCGATTCTTCATCGTTGTCCTCCGAACTGCGGCATCGGACGATTTCGAAGATTCCAAAATATGTCCAGTCCCCCTAAGATCACAAAGGCAATCCACGAGCGCAACACGACCAACAACAGCAAAGCCAATACAATCCGCAGTCCACTTGGAAGCAGTTTTCGACTCAGCCCATCAAATGCACCCAACCCGTTGAAAAAGAGCAATGCAAGCAGGACGAAATTTACATTGGAGCCCACTGTGCCCCAGGTTCCGCCCAGACGCGTCATCAAGTACGCGCCCACAGCCCCCAGCAGTGCCGCATAGCCCATGGTCTTGGGCAATTGAAATGCGGAAAGTGGCATGGGCAACACGTCCGTCCCCGTTTTTCGCAGAATTGCGTGGGAAAACCCGAGATTCGTAAAACTCAACAGCAGATAGCCGGCCATAAAAAGCCCGGGCAACATACGTACAATACGCTGCACAATTTGGGCAACGGCAATGCCCTGTGCAAACTGCGCCATCTCTTTCGGCATGTTCTGCGCCGTCGTTTCCAACGCCGCTGAAAACATCCCCGCAATATCATCGCGCAATTGTTCCAACGGATTGCCGCCTGCGCCGGTCAACCATTGCAGGGCAAAAAAGGCCCCCAATGAAACGAGCGCCAAAGTCACAGCCCCCAGCAACACCTCTTTCCAGATCGGCGTCTTGCGCTTGATCAGAACCCCCATCACAAGGCCCACCAAACTCAGTGTCAGTAGATTCACTGCGGACGCCGCATCCATCAGGAGCCAGCAGAGCGCCGCTCCAAACACAATGCTGAGAAAAAACCACAGGGGTTTTTCCTTCACCCACAGGGTCGCATACGGAAAAAGCAGGATCGCGGCAAATAGACCGAACAGCTGGGTCTGCGCATAGTAGAGCGCCACCCCCAGGCAGGCGGTTGCCAGCGCATTGATCCAGCCCGAATTTTTGTCAAAATCAAATGTCATAGTCTTCTCCTTGTGCCCATAATAACACAAGCGCGCAACCAAAAAAAGCGGACAGATGTCTGCCCGCTTCTTACGTATCGTTGCCTTACTGTTCCTCTTCTTGCGGGAAAAGGGGCAAGATGCACTGTCGATTGACGTCCACCAGACCAAGGTCCGAAAATTTAACTTCAGGAATGACGATCAGCGCGATGGATGCGATGCGAAGCAGCGGATTTTCCTGCTGCAACCCCAGTTCGCGCAGGGCCTCTTTCATCTTTCCCGCCAGCGGGGATAATTCTTCTGCCGGCAAACGGGACATCAGCCCACCCACCGGAAGCGGTAACAATTCGAAGAGCTCCCCGTCTTTTGCCGCGGCAATCCCGCCGCCGCATGCCGCAAGCGCACGCGCACAGGCCAATGCCGATTGCGGATCTTTGTAGACGATGCACAAATTATGGCTGTCGTGCGAAATTGTCGACGCGTCTGCGCCCGCCTGCAATCCGAAGTTTTTGATAATGCCGTGGGCCATATTCCCCTTGCCAAAACGATTCAAAATCGCCACATAGCACAAATCCTCGCGCCCGCTGATATCCACGCACCCGTCTTTAATTGGTAACTCTTCTTCTGTACAGATTGCATACAGCGAATCCGGCTTGGAGTAGGTCATACAGCGCACCGTCACCGTTTTTTGTCCCCGCAAATGCTCCGGCACAGTCAATTCAAATGTGGACAGGGTAAGCTCCGGCAAATTCACACTGTTTTCTTTTTCCAGATCAAACGAAAGATCCGGAATGTCGGTACACAGCTTCCGGTCTTCTGCTACTTTTTGTCCGCGCGTGTACACGGAATGAACCGAAAACTCCGTTAAGTCATCGACCAATAGGAAATCTGCCGCGTAGCCCGGCGCCACGGCACCGAGATTTTCGATGTGTGCCGCTTCCGCGGTGTGCAGCGTGCATGCGGTCAACGCTTCCACCGGATCCATGCCGACAGCAATCGCCTTGCGCAGCACGGCATCCAGATGCCCGATGGTGATGATGTCATGCGGATCGCGGTCGTCGGTACAGAGGCTCAGACGGCGACGCACCGGTAGCTCTTTAAGTCCACTCCAAATCGCCTCCACATTTTTGGAAATAGATGATTCCCGCGCATCCACGGTCATGCCAGCACGTAATTTCACCAGCGCCTCTTCCGCAGAACGACTTTCGTGGCATGTAGTCGGTCCCCCGATAAAATACGCGGCAATCGTGCGCGGATCCGCCACCGGGACATGACCCTGAATATACAGCCCTTCTTCGCGCGCCGCGGCGATCATTGCGCACATCCGATCGCTGTTTGCCGTAACGCCGACAAAATCCATGACTTCCGCCAGACCGATCACATTCGGCAGCTGTGCCAAACGATGCACGGCATCCGCCTCCAAAACGGCACCGGTCGTCTCCAGCCCAGGAACGGAAGGCACACAGGAAGGAATGTCGCAGAATTGCCGCATGGGCAGATCCAGCGCGGCATCATGCATATAGCGCACCGCTCTTTCTCCGTAGACATTGGTGATTTCGTGCGGATCGTGAATGATGGACGTCACACCGCAGGGCAACGCCGCTTTTGCAAAATTGCGCGGGGTCAACATGGTACTTTCAATATGAATGTGACTGTCAATCAAGCCGGGCACGATATAACGCCCCGCGGCATCGATCGTTTCCATCGGCGCATGTTTTGGCTTAGACGCATCGTCTTTATCGACAAAAACAACAAATCCTTTGTGAACATAGACCGTCGCCGGATAAATTTCTCCGGTGAATAAATTGACATATTTTGTATTACAAATCGCTAAATCGCAGGAAATGCGATCCATCGCCGCATCGATGAGGGCGTTTTGATTTTCGCTTGGAATGCGCATGATTTTTCCTTTCTATAACTGCGTCGCTACTTGAAAATAAAGTAACCAATCAGGGGGATGCAGAGGGCGTAAATGGCGGGATGCAGTTCCTTCCCTTTTCCCGTGCAGAGTTTAATCAACACATGCGCCAAGATGCCCAGGCTGATGCCGTTGGCAATGGAAGAGGTGAAAACCGTAAACAAAAGCATGATCACGGGGCCGAACGAATCGTCCAATGCGGAAAATTCAATGTCTTTCAAGCCGGAAATCATCAAAATCCCGACAAAAATCAGTGCGGGTCCGGTGGCAAAATCGGGGATGATCAGAAAGAGCGGAGCAAAAAATACCGATAGAAAGAACAGCAGTGATGTGACAAGAGCGGTAAGTCCGGTACGCCCACCCGCTTCTACTCCGGCAGATGATTCAACAAAGGTCGTAATCGTCGTGCAGCCGAAGAAAGAGCCGACACAAGTCCCTATGGCATCGACGATGAACGGGCGGGCAATTTCCGGGAAGTTTCCGTCTTTATCCAAAAAGCCGGCCTTTCCGGCAACGCCCAGCACCGTCCCCAGTGTTGAAAAGAAATCGCTGAAAAAGGCGATAAACATCAATACAAAGCCGGAACTGGAGAACACATAGGAAAAGTCCAAGTTGAAGATGAGATGATCGACCGTGCTGAAATTTGGCATGGAAACAATTTGCTGCGGCACTTGCGTCAGTCCCAGGGGAATGCCGATCACGGTAGGAACGATGATGCCAATGAGAATAGCTCCGGGGATATGCAATGCCGTCAGGGCGGCGATGAGCACCAGGCTGCCGAGTGCCACCAATACGGCGGGCGAGGTAATCTCTCCCAGCGCCATACCGGCGGAAAAATCTGCAATGCCGCTGTTTTTGAACCCGAGATAGGCAATGAAAAACCCGATGGCAGCGGAGATGCCGACTTTAATGTTTTTCGGGATGATGGTAACGATCAACTCCCGGATGCCGAGCAGACTGAGCACGACAAATACGATGCCAGAGACCAGAATAATTGCCATAATGCCGCCGAAGGACAGCTCTCCCTGCTGAAGCAGGCTGCCCATCAGGAAATTAGTCCCCATGCCGGTTGACAGCGCCAGCGGCATATTGGTGTAAAAGGCCATGAGCAGCGTGATACCTGCAGTCACGAGCGCACACAGGAGCAGCAGCCCCTCCCGGTGGATAACCGCCCCGCTGACGTCCGTAAATGTCGCCTGCCCACCGAAGCCGACCATGGCGGAGGGTTGCACCGCCAAAACGTAAATCATCGTCAGGAAGGTCGTCAGTCCGGCGATGACTTCGGTGCGCGTGGTACTGCCTTTTTCTTTGATGCGAAAGATTTTTTCCATACTTTCCTCCTTACCTACACATTCGCATGGATCCGAAGGGAAAAATGGAAACAAAAAACAAGCCCTTCGGTTCGGACAACAGATGAATCGGCGGTTGCCGGCTCTGTCAGCCCGATCGGGCTTGTTGAGAGCTCGTTATTGTACGATATTTACGGTATCGTGTAGAAACTGCCCACCCTATTAGGGCATTAAACAACAGCCATTCAAGAAGCTCATTGTAGCGAATTTTCGTCGATTATTCAAAGAAAAAGCGGCGTCGGCGTGCGATTGGAAAGTCCTTTCACCGGAAAGGCCTGTCAACACGCCTCCGCCATTCCATAGGTTATACGCGGCTGATAAAGGCCTTCGTCTTCTCACTTTGCGGCTGCGAAAAAATTTGTTCCGGCGATCCGATTTCTTCCACAACACCGTTTTGCATAAAGCAAACGGTATTGGATACATCGCGTGCAAAACCCATTTCATGGGTGACGACAACCATGGTCATGCCCTCGGCGGCGACGGTTTTCATGGCGGACAGGACTTCGCCGACCATTTCCGGGTCCAATGCGGACGTCGGTTCATCAAACAGAAGCACTTCGGGATTCATACACAGCGCCCGCGCAATCGCGACGCGTTGCCGCTGCCCGCCGGAAAGCTGCGCCGGCATCGCCTTTTGGTAAGCTTCCATGCCCATCTGCCGTAAAAAATGCACCGCCGTCTCCTCCGCCTCCTCGCGCGTCCGCCCGAGCACTTTTTGCTGCCCCAACAGGCAATTTTCGAGCGCATTCATATTTTGGAACAGATTAAATTGCTGAAAGACCATGCCGACCTTGGAGCGATAATGACGGGTATCGAACCCTTTTGCCAAAATGGATTGCCCGTGGAAACGAATATCGCCGCCAGAAGGCTCCTCCAAAAGATTCAAACAGCGCAAAAAAGTCGACTTCCCCGAGCCCGACGGACCAATGATGGACAGCACTTCCTTTTCCTGCACGGAAAGATTCAAATCTTTGAGCACACATACTTCGCCAAAGGATTTCGCTACGTGTTGGACTTCAAAAATCGAATTCATTTTGCACTTCCTTTCTTTGACGGCGCCACGGTCGTACTCGTCAGAACGAAGGGTTTCATCTCTCCGCTTCGACGTCCGATCGCATTGATGAGACGCGTGACGGCAAAGGTCAAAACGAAATAGATCACAGCGGTGATGAAATAGGACTGAAAAATCAAATAGGTCGAACCGGCAACCGAGCGCGTGATGAAGAAGAGTTCGGTGACCGAGATGACGTTCAAGACCGAGGTGTCCTTAATATTGACGACAAATTCATTCCCAATGGACGGCAAAATCGCTTTGATGCTCTGCGGCAGAATGACATGGCGCATACTTTGCCCATGGGTCATGCCGAGCGCCTGGCACGCTTCCATTTGCCCGGGATCGACGGAATCGATCCCGCCGCGAATGACTTCTGCAAGATAGGCCCCCGTATTGACCGCTACGATGAGAATGGCGGCAACGGTCGCATTCATATCAATGTCAAAAAAGAGTTTACTCCCGTAGTAAATGAGCATCGCCTGTACCATCATGGGGGTTCCGCGGAAAATTTCAATGTAGGCGTTCAAGAAAAATTGCAATACGCGCCAAGCACTGTTACGCGCGATGCTTTTCTTGGGGTCCTTGGGCACGCTCCGCAGAACCTGCACGATGAGGCCCAGGCAAAAACCGAGTGTTGTGCTGAGCAGGGCAATAAACAGGGTCATACCCGCACCGCGCAGGAACGCGGAACCGTAGGTTGCAAACAGCGTCCCCACACTTTCAAAAAAACTCACCTCTTCGGAAACCGGCGCCCCGAAAGTGTCAATTTCAATCATTTGCTGCATCAAAGCCTGTCGTTCTTCTTCGGGAATTTCCAAAAGCGCTTCATTCAACGGTTCGCGCAACGGCGATCCCTGTTTCAGGCCGACCGCCGTCGAGGTTTCATCCAGCGCGGTGTCAAACCCCTGTCCCTCCGCAAAATGCACATAGGTCAATTCCTTATGCGCCGTCTGTGCGGACATGGCCCCGGGACGTTCCGAAAGATAGCCGTCAATTTTCCCGGCGAGCAGTGCCGTAATCATCGTGGGAAAGGAGTCCATGGCCACCTGTTTGTCCACCCCTGGCATCTGGTCGATCGCCTCATAATGCGATGTGCTCATCTGCGCGGTAATGCGCGCGCCGGCAAAGTCGCTCAATGTCTGCGCCTTTTCCCAAGCGTTGCCTTTTTTCACAACGACCACCAAATCCGACGTGTAGTAGTAATCTGTAAAATCAATCTGTTTTTTGCGCTCGGCTGTCGGACTCATGCCCGCAATCACGGCATCAATTTTCCCGGAAAGCAGCGCCGGCACCAGACCGTCCCAGTCGCTCTTTACAATTTCCAGTTCCAAGCCGAGGTGTTCTGCCAATTTCCGGGCCATCTGCACATCATATCCGTTGGCATATTCGCCGGGGCTGTTTGCAATCGGAACCGCATCGTTGTCCGCATTCGTCTGACTCCAGTTGTACGGTGCATAGTTGGCTTCCATGCCGACCCGCAACACCCCGGCGGTTTCTGTGGCATTCGCCGGCACGTCGGCTTTTCGCACAACTCGAATATCGCCTTTCTTCACTTGCTGGACACTCGCCAACTGTGCCGTACTTTCCCTCGCACACGACACTGCCGCCTGCGCACTTTGCGGCGCTGCGCACAGTAGGAGAAGCACGCTCAATCCTGCGATACCTCTGCGCCAAAAACTCTTTCGCATCTGTTTTTCCATAACAAATCCCTTCATTTTCGGAAGACCGCTCGAACGGCAAATTTTTTCGCACCGTCTTCACCGCGTCGCCCCCGATATGAAAAAGAGGCATCCGTTGGATGCCTCCCGCCGATCGAGAGCGAGATAGCACAACATCGACCGTCTCAAGGTCGATGACAGTCCGGCTTTTGTTGAAAGCCGACCCGGCTTATGCGCATGCCTGCGCATCGCCTCGGCAAGTTCCCCTTTCTCTGCTATCTTCGGCTGCCGCCTCCTGCAGGTACTCTTGTCGCTTGCGCCTCTACCCCATAAAATGAGGATTTTTAATTATGGGCAGTCTACCAAGCATGGGTGGAGATGTCAAATTCCCGGTGAATTAAACACTTCCCATTCACGTATGATTTTCCTAAAACTGCCTTTCTGTTTTAATATGAAAAACAGACCTGGCAACTGAAATAAATCAAATAGCGGACTGCGCCCCTTCCCCGGCAAACCTCTTCTAACTGTACAATAAATTGTTCTCGAGAATAGCCTTGCGATTCGCGTTGACTTTTAAAATCGCATTGATGATGTTTTCATACCCCGTGCACCGACATAAGTGGCCGGATATCAACCTCATGATTTCCTCTCTGGTAAAGTCTCTGTCCTGACTGACGATTTCCAGCGCCGTCATGATAAAACCGGGCGTGCAAAACCCGCATTGAACAGCAGCCTCATCGACAAAAGCCTGTTGAACCGGATGTAAGCCGCCGTCTTCCCCGCGCAAACCTTCCACCGTTAAAATCTTCTTTCCATCCGCGTTCACCGCCAAATAGGTACAGGTGTTCACAACTTTTCCATCAATCAAAGCGGCACATGCCCCGCACTCACCAACCTCACAACCTTTTTTTACGCTGGTTAAATTCAAACGATGTCGTAAAGTATCCAATAAACTTTCTCGATCATCCACTGCCAATTGTACATCTTTAAAGTTCACATTCATTTGAATTATTTTGAACATTGTACCTCTCTCCCCTTCGTAATTGCTTCTTGCGTCGCCCGAACGCTGAATTCCCTGATAATCTGAATTCGCAATTCCTTGGATGCCCGCCAACTGTCACGCGGCTTCAATTCATCCAAAACAGAATTTTTGATCTCCTCAAAGAGCTGTGGCTGAATGATGGAATGATTCACTTTTTCTTCCGTTTTATAACAGCGCACAGGAGTTGGAGCTGCCACGCCAAAGGCAATTTTGAAATCTCTGATTTTCTTTCCCGAATCTTCCAAAGCAAGAGATACAGCGCAACTCAAAGTTGCAATTTCCATAGCTCGTCTTTTACCGAATTTTTTATAAACGCCAAAATACTCCTCGTAATCTTCCTGTTTGATAATGATTTCTGTAAGCAATTCATCTTGTTCTAAAACCGTTTTTCCCGGTCCCAAATAGAATTCTTCAATCGGGACAATTCGCTTGCCGGACTTCTTTTCCAGCACCAATTTCGCATTGGATACAAACAAAGAAGGTGCGCTATCTGCACTTACTGCCCCGTTACAAAGATTCCCGCCAATCGTTGCAACATTTCTTACCTGCGGGCTACCTACTTGGCCGCTGGCATCGGCTAAAAAACGCAGCTTTTCACGAACAATTTGATTGTTCTCAATCTCCGTGAAGGTGGTACCCGCTTTAATCACAATGTCCTTGTTGTCATTGAGAAATACGCCCCGGAGCTCTTCAATATTGGCAATATTCAGTAAAGAACATCCCCGATATTTATTCTCCCGCGCCCGAATCAAAACATCCGTGCCGCCATTGATGATAACCACAGGGCCTTTTTCGCTCAGTATTTCTAAAGCTTCCGGAATGCTCCTACTTTCATAGACTCTTTCGTAATCAAACATCACTGCCCCCTCAAATCAACTTATTTTTCTTAAATTCATGAACTAAATATTCAGGATTCAAAGGTAGCCTGTTTAGCTTTACCCCTGTCGCATGAAGAATGGCATTTCGTATTGCCGGAGATTGCGCAATGATAGGCGGCTCGCCTAGAGATTTGTTGCCGAAAGGTCCTGACGGTTCCCACGTTTCAATGAAATGCACTTCCACATTCGGGATGTCCATTGCCGTCGGAATCTTATAGTCCAATAAATTATTGTTATATGGCTTGCCGGTCGTCTCATTAAACAACAACTCTTCTCCGATTGCCTGGCCCAGTCCCATAATGACGCCGCCTCGCACTTGACCTTCTGCCAATTTTTTATTAAGAATTTGCCCGCTGTCATGCGTTGCAACGATCTTCTTTATGTTCAGCAATCCGAGTCCGAGATCCACTTCCAGGTCGACAAAACTTGCGCCATAACTGAAACAATTGCTTCGAGCGGTAAAGGTTGCTTCTGCCGTGATATGTTGCGTATCATGCTCGGTGCTGTTTTCATATTGCATCCGGAGCGCAACCTCAGCAATGGACATAACAAGTTTTTTTCCGTCTTTTTCTTTGACCTGCTCTTCTTCTAAAATAAGCTCGTTGCGATTATTCGAAAGTTGCGCAGCATATTTTAAAATCTTTTCTTTCAACAGAAGAGCGGCTTTCTTTACAGCACCGCCAGACACATATGATTGCCTGGACGCATAAGCTCCGGCATCATGTGGCGACACATCCGTATCTTGCATCGAAACAATTCCGATTTTGTTTTCCGGAATGGTTAAAATCGATGACGCCATTTGCGTCATAACAGTGTCCGAGCCCTGACCCAGCTCGGTAGCGCCTGTTTGTATCAGCAAAGTCCCATCTTCGTTGAGCAAAAGTCGGGAAGAAGCGGTTTCAATTTGCACCGGGTATACGCCTGTTTTATAAGCAAATACAGCCATACCCACCCCTTTTTTCAGATTGGAGGATTTCGCATTGAATTGTCTATATTCTTCCTCCTTATTGTCCCAATCGATCGACTCCGCACCTTTTAAAATGCACTCGCGCAAGCCGTTGCTTTCCACATAAAACCGATCAAAAGGATCAAAAAAGCCTTTTTGAACAATATTGTCCAATCGGAACTGAACCGGATCCCAGCCCTTATCATAGGCAATGTCATCCATCTGAGATTCGACCGCAAAAGTGATTTGAGGAATCCCGTAGCCTCTCATAGCGCCTGAGGTAGGAAGGTTGCTGAAATAGGACATCGATTCACCAATTTGTTTTCCCAAGGCAGGATACACCGCAAAGAAGTTCGTAACGGCATAAGCGGTAACGGAATGTCCGTTGGAACCATATGCTCCGGCGTTGGAATGAATCCGAACAAAGCGGTCCGTAATTTTTCCCGCGTCATTGACCTTGATGCTTGTCATGATTTCCATCGGATGTCGAATTCTGGAGTTAACAAAAGTCTCCTCTCGATCATAGGCAATATACACACAACGCCCACCCAGTTTTTCAGACAAAAAGCAAAGCAAGGGCTCATTAAATGTATCTTGTTTGCTTCCGAAGCCTCCGCCAATATACGGCTTTTTCACTTTTATGCTGGACAACGGCTTTCCGATTGCATCGGCAATATGATGTCGCAACGTGTGCGGCGCCTGATTCGGACTTACTACAATATATCGTCCCCCCTCCATATAGACAAAACAGCATATGTTTTCTATATGGACATGTTGGACAACCTGCGAGTAAAAGCTGCTCCCTTCTACATCCGCACCTTTAATCATACGGTCTTCTGAAAATGCACCGCTGTAAAAATTCAGCTTACTATTTTCAATCGAAAAATCCATCCGCGCGAGCACATTATGGTCATATGCCTCATGCAAAACATTTGGACTGTTCAAGCAATCTTTTGCTGTGATACAGACCGGAAATTCCTCATACTCAACCCGAATTTTTTCTATCGCACGATCCGCGGCGATCTTGTTTTCTGCAACAACAGCAGCGATTTCATCCCCGTAGTATCGTACTTTCTTCGTTAACATATTTCGATTTGCCACATCCTTATGGGACGGATCAATCGAATGAGGGTGCCCGCAAGTTGCATACTGCTTTTCCGGTACATCAAAACAAGTTACAATCAATTCAACGCCCGGAACACGTTTTGCCTCTTCAATGTCAACGAACTTAACAATGCCATTTGCTATGGTACTATGTACCAACCGCACCACTAAAGCATTAAAGGGCACTAAATCCTCCGTATATTTTGCTTGTCCCGTTACCTTCGCAACAGCATCTACACGCTTTACGTTATCTTTTACTCCCATAGGGCACCCCCATCATCCGAAGAATTACACCCTGAAAATTGTTTCCAGAATATAATACGCTACAAAAACAGCAAACAAGATCCAAGTTCCCAATGCAATCTTTTTAATTTTTCCATTAAAGATTTGTCCAAAAATGTACGCGATCATGCCAAATAGAATTCCATAGGCAATATTGAATGTAAATGTCATCATGGCAATCGTGATGAACACGGGAAATGCGATCGTTAAATCGGACAAATCCAGATCTTTCAACGGTTCAATCATGAAAATACCTACCATTACCAATGCCGGCGTTGTTGCGATTGCCGGAATCATTAAAAACAGCGGCGTGAAAATTAAAGCCAACAGGAAAAACATTCCCGAGAAAATAGCCGTTAATCCCGTTCTTCCACCCGCTGCAATACCGGTCGTGCTTTCCGCTCCGAAAACGGTAACCGTTTGTGTTCCTAAAAGAGCTCCAACCGCCGCACCGGACGCCGAAACAAATAAGGCTTTGGAAACGCCCGGCAGTTCTCCCTTTTCATTTACAAAACCGGCTTTTATGCCAACACCCAAAAGCACCCCGATGCTGTCAAACATATCAACAAATAGGAAACTGAAAATAGCAAAGAAAACACCTACAGCAGCACCGATGCCCCCTGCAAACATTCCATTAAAGCTAAGTTTCCCTAAGGTGGGAGCTAAAGCCGCTACCGGATTCTCGAGGGAGACCAAACCGCGCCATTGCGTGTAGGTAGCCCCTGTTTCAGGATTTGTGAAAAATAATCCAAGGAATGTTATACCGAGAATTCCAATCAGTATTCCTCCTTTAACACCCTTGATTACAAGTCCCGCGGTAATAACAATACCAAGAAGCGCCAAAACCACTCCCGGATCCTTCAGGTTGCCGAGGGTAAGGAGATTGTTCGGGTCGGCAACGATAATTCCGGAGTTATTAAATCCTGAAAAAGCAATAAAAAACCCGATGGCCGCTGAAATAGCCTGTTTAATTTCATTCGGTATGGAATTGACGATTTTCTCCTGTAATCCTACAACACTTAAAATACTAAATGTGACTCCTTCTACAAAGACACAAGCCAATGCGTTTTGCCAGGACAGCCCCAGCGTTTGAACAACATAATAAGCAAAGTAGGAGTTTAAGCCCATTGCCGGAGCCAAAGCAAAGGGGAAGTTCGTTAATAAGCCCATCGCGATGCAGGCAATCGCCGCAGAGATTGCCGTCGCCCAAAGCACCGCTTTCGGATCCATCCCCGTGGAGGATAGTATCATTGGATTAACAGCCAAAATATATGTACATGTTAAAAAGGTTGTTAATCCGGCTATGAATTCTGTTTTTACATTGGTATTCTTTTCTTTTAGATAAAAACGTTTGTTTAGCCTGCTCGTCAAAGTCGTCGACATGGGATTCTCCTATACCTCTAAATCTATGATTTTATGTGCGATAACATCAATAAGTCCCCGATCGGTCAAACCCAATTCCGGAACCGTTGGCAGTGAAATGAAACTCAAGGTCATAAATGGAGCTTTTAAAGTGCAACCTAATGTTTTTGCTAGTTCATTCAGTTTTTTGATTTCCATTTCAACATCATCAACGCCTTTTTCACTCATTAATCCTCCAATGGGAAGGACCATATCTCCAAGTATTTTCGAATTATTACTTACCGCAATGCCTCCTTTTATTTTCGCAACATGATTGACCGCAACAGACATATCTTCATCGTTGGTTCCAATCACAACAATATTGTGGTGGTCATGGGACATGGAGTAAGCTAAAGCCCCCCTTTCCAAAGTACTTCCATGTACAAACCCAAGACCCACATTGCCATTTTCTCCATACCTTTCAACAACGGCAATTTTTACGATATCGTTTTCAATATCGTTCTTTATTACGCCGCCTTGAACACATAAATCCGCTTCTGTATATTTGTTTATAATTTGATCCTTAATTAAATCGATCACGCGAACTCTTGTTTTTTCTTTTCGATTAGACTTAATGACAAAAGAATCGGCGTTAACAGGTTTTAATAACTTCACGGTGTCCTTGATCCAGTCAGGATATTTTCTCATCTGAACTTCATGAATCATTTTTCCGTTTTTAGCAACCAATTTTCCCTCATAAAAGACCATGTCGGGAACCTTTTGCGTGAGATTTTTCGCAATAACAATGTCTGCGATTCTGCCCGGCGTAATGCTTCCCACTTCATCCTCAATTCGAAAATGCTTGGCCGCATTGATGGTGGCAATTTTCAGGGCATCCATTTCACTAAGGCCCAATTCAATCGATCTTCTGACGTTGTAATTGATATGACCTTCCTTTTTCATATCATCCACATGTTTGTCGTCCGTACAGAACATAATGTTTTCGATCGGCAAATCATTTTCAATCACACCCTTTATTAACGTATCCAGATTTCTCTCTGAACTGCCTTCTCGAATAAAAACTTTAATGCCAACGCGCAGGCGTTCAATCATTTCGTTGACTTCTACACATTCATGGTCGTCAGATATTCCAGCGGAAGCGTAGACGTTCAATTCCTGTCCCAGACGACCGATGGCATGACCATTTACAATTTTTCTTCGTGCTAATGTATTGGAGATTTTTTTTATGTATTCTTCCTTAATGTTAAGAATCTTCGAGGGATCCAATTCGCCCAAACTTAAGCTGTCTTCCAATTGCATGAGTCGATCTACACCCTCATCATCAATAATTGCTCCGGTGGTTTCCAATCCGGGAGCGGTGGGCACTCGCGAAGACACTTCGATAAACAGGTGATACGGCAACTCTTTTGAAGAAATGAGCATTTCACGAATTCCATCTTCTCCGGAAACATTGCCAATCTCCATCAAGTCGGCACACAAGGTGGTGACCCCATTGGGCACAACAATATTCGCTAATGCCTCCGGCGACAACATCGTGGATTCAAAATGCATATGCGAATCGATCAACCCCGGATACGCGTACATGCTACCGCAATCGATTTCTTTTTCGGTCTCAAGAATTACATCCGGATCGATTGAAATAATTCTTCCTTGATCAACATAGATATTAGTCTCTAAAATCTCAGACGAAAAAACATTGAACAACTTAACATTTTTAAGGACCAAGTCACATGGTTTTTGTCCAAGTCCGGCTTGTAACGTTTGAATGATATCATCTTTGGTTCTCATCTCGTTATTTCTCCTTTTTTATGTTATATGGTATTACGTATTATGGTATTACCTTTAATAGATTAGCATTTTCTTGGAGTTTTGTAAATATGATTTACAAACGTTTTTTAAAATATTAATGGCACTATTGTAAACTTAACTTCTTAATATCAAAAAGCCCCTCCCGATTTTGACTCTTTATCTCATCGAAAGGAGCTCTAATGATTGATAAATTTCCTCTATAATATTTTGGTTATATCCTTGACTCTCATCAATTGAAATTTTATCAGTCTTGTATCATAAATTTCATTGATATACGCAATGGGCATATTACTCTCGCCAAAATTGATGCTGGTAAAAAACAATACTGTACTATTGTTAAAAATTTTTTTATTATCAGTATAGACTCTTGAATCTTTTTCTTTGATTGATTCTATTTTAATCCTATCCCTTGTAACTAACTCTTGTGATTTTTCCAATAATAAAGAAAACACTGATTTCCCTTTATCTAAATCTCTTAGATCTGCGCTGGTAATTTCCTCTGAAAATAGATTACAAGGTATACAATCCCGGCTCACTATGGCCGGCAGATGATTTGCATAGTATATCTTAATAATTTCATATAATTTTTCAAATTCCCCTATTTGAAGTTCTTTTTGAATATCTTCATCCGGTAAAATAACTTTGAACGATAACAACTTTATGGTAGCAACTTTTCCATTTTTTTCAATAAGTTTAGAAAATTCCATTCCCGGATTTAAATTTGTTTTTATTTGCATCGCTTCCGGATTAATGAAAGTTCCTTTTCCATGAATTCTAATGATTACTCCCATACTCTCGAATTCAGCTAATATTTTTCTAATGGTGGTTCTGCTGATATCTAATGATTCTGAAATTTCAATTTCACTCGGCAACTTATATTCTTCATCCTTATATTTTTTATAAAAAAAATCTTCAAGAGAGTGCCTGACCTGATCTGATAAACTGTTTTTAATGATCTTTTTCAATGGTTTTCTCCTCACCTTATAGTCGTTGAATGAATACCATTATAATACATTTAGCAGATACACAGTATAAGTAGGGTTTTCTAATTTTGGACATTATTGTCAGCTTGACTACCCTTTTTAAATCTCCATGCTAAAAATAAATCTGAGAAAACGGTTTGAAATGATCCATCAAAAGGAATTGGAAACGAAAAGACGATTCACTCATACTGGACGCCCTACGATGCGATTCGATGATTAAATGCCTTGCTTTTCACGGCTTCTTGCATTTTCGAAAGTGAATTTTCATCTATTCAAAACTGATTCTGCCTTAGAAAGGGGAGAGTAGTACTACTACCCTCCCCTGTAAAAGTATTTAGTGTGTTTTTTGAATATTAATGCGATTTAATATCCCCCTTATTTCACAGCAGTCGCATGCGCTGCAGCCGACTGGCCGGCAATGAAGCCCATATGTGCCGCCACAGCGATCGCCTGACGTCCGGGATAAAAGTCGCCGAAGAACTGACCGGACGAGATGATGCCGCTGGCGTACAGTCCGGGGATGGCTTCCCCGCTCTCCGTCACCACTTCCGCTTTCGGACTGGTTTTAATGCCGCCGTAATCGCCGCGCGTTGCATCATAAAGCAGTGCCGCGTAGAAGGGTCCTTCATCAATTGCACTCAGAAATTCCGGTGCTTTGCCGAAATCTTCATCTTCGCCCTTCGCACAGAGCTCATTGTAGCGGTCCACTGCTGCCTGCACTACGGCGCCATCCAACTCCATTTTGTCTGCCAATTCCGCAATGCTGTCCGCCTGATAAACGCGAATGATCGGATGGTTGTTTTCCGTCTGTTTCAGATATTCATCCAATTTGATGAACTTTTTCGCGATTTCCGCATCCATCAGACACCATGCGGTGTTCAAGCCGTCCTCGCGCACGAAGCGGAACTTTTGCGGATGCGAACCGCCATCTTCCTTGTAAACGCGCTCGCCCGACATATTGAGCAACAGCGCCTCAAAGGGGTACCCGTTGGTCGGATCGCCGATCATGGGCATGTCGTAGGGATTGGCGTTGAATACGCCGCTCATCGAATCCTGGAAGAGATTCAATACGCCGCCGGCTTCCAGCGCCATATTCAGTCCGTCTCCGGTGTTGCCCACCGCTGATGCCGAGTATTCGCCGCGTCCGCGCGGATTCAGTTTTTCATCCAATTCCTTGTTGTGCGCATAATCCCCGGTGGACAGCACTACGGCACCCGCGTGAAACGTCTTGGTTCCGTGCTTTTCCGTCTCGCTCACCACGCCGGCGACCGCACCGTTCTCCCGTTGCAGCAGCTTCGTGGCCGGGGTGTTCAAATACACTTGGACGCCCAGCGTTTCCATTTGTTTTTTGAAGGCATCGATCAGCGCCGGCGCGCCTTTCGCATTCGCTTTCTTCGACGGAATTTGAATCGCTTCCGCATTTTTCTTCGACGCCTCATTTGGATTGATTTTGACCGTGATGGAGCCGTTCTTCTCATTTTTTTCGATGCGGTACGAAACGCCCGCTTCGTCATAGCGTCCCATCACCTGCGGAGAAACGGCAATCAGCGCATCCAACATCTCCTCATCAATCGGATTGAGCGTCTGTTCCGAACTGCGGGCAAGCCAGCCTTCCTTCATTGTCGCTTGATCCGCTTCCGTCGGCGCTGCCAACATATTTCCCGAAGCGGTAATACTGGTTCCGCCGAGCATGCCTGTTTTTTCAATCAGTGCCACCTTCGCGCCCGCACGCGCCGCTTCACAAGCCGCCATAATGCCGGACAGCCCGCCGCCGCACACGACCACATCGTAGGTAAATTCTTCATCTTTCGCCTGCGATGGAATTTCAACCGCTTTCCATGCCTTTACATCGGCACCCGCCTGCTCCATGGCATCCTCCAGCGCACGCTTCACAGCGCCCGATGTAATGGTCGCTCCGGCAACCGAATCTACGCCCAGCGATTGGTACTCGACCACCTGCGCCGGAATCTGTGCATAGACATTTTCACAAATGCCCGATGTCTCATTCTGTTCGCCAATTTCCACTTTTTCAATGCGATCTTCGCTCACGGTGACCATCACTTCCACGTCACCATCCATGCCCATTGCTTTGGCGGAATAGGTGCCCGGCTTGAGCTTGCCCGCCGCTTCCGCAGATGCACTTTCCGCCGTACTTTCCACGGCCTGCGAGTCACCGGCTGTCGATTCCGGTGCGGTGGTTCCGCCGCACGCGGTCAATAACAGCGTCAGGGCCAATCCCCATGCGAGTCTTCGTTTTTTCATACTCCCCTCTTTCGATAAATTTCCTTCTTTACATTGCAATGAGAAACGTTCTTACGCTGAAAAATAAAATTTCCGGTCATGCGCCCGGGAAAAAACGCCCCAAAAGTCCCATAACCAACTTAGCGGCAATGACAGAACCCGCTATGGAAACGATCATAAAGATAAAAATGCCGAAAAGTCCGCCGGAGATGCCGCGCGCTTTTCGGGAAAGGCGCAGACGATCTTTTGCCGTGCGCGCCGGTTTTTCCTGCAACGTCCTCGCCGCCTGCACTTCCTTGTCCGCATATGGTTTTGTGTGCAATCCGAAATGCGCACGTGCGCGTTCCAGCTCATCCGTAAAGAGCCCATCGACCCCCAGCGACTTCATACGTTCCAGTTCTTCATCAGAATTCGCCGTATACGCGTAGATGGAAAGTCCCGTTTCGTGCACCTGCACAATCAGCTCCTCATCCACAATGTCAATCGAAGGATGCAGCGAGTCCGCTTTGATTTCCAGCGCCTTATCCAAGGTCGTATCGCGCATTTCATCAATCAGCCATCCGCACCGCATCTGCGGCCATTTCAATTTCAGCAGTGCAATACTCTCCGCACTAAACGAAGAAAGGAGCACCTGATCAAACATATCCATCGCATGAATGAGTTTCATTACCGCCTCTTCCATGCCCGGATAGCGAAAGCGATCATTCTTCAACTCAATATTGGTTTGAATCGGGCGATCCTTCGCCCAGCGCAGATACTCTTCCAATGTCAATATATGCTGCGGATCGCCTTCGTAATCGCCGGTCAATTCATAATTCTGCAAATCGCGCAAGGAATGGTGGCGCACAAAGCCGACCGCATTCGTCGTTCGCGAAAGCGCGTCATCGTGAATAATGACCAGTTTGTAATCTCTGGAAAAATGCACATCCAACTCAATGGCATCACACCCGACCTCCACGGCTTTTTGGAAGGCAAGCATACTGTTTTCTGGATATTTGGCGGAATAGCCGCGATGCGCAAAAATTTTCATTTCTCTTCCCCCTCCACCTGCAGCTGCAAGGACAACCACTGCTCCTCACACTTTTCCAAGGATTCTTCGAGCGCGGCGATTTCATCATGTACCGCGCGCGCTTTTTCATGATCTTCATAAAGCGCCGGATCATACGCCGCCTGCTTACGTACCTCCAATTCCTGCTCCAGACGCTCGACTTCCTTTTCCGCCTGCCTCGCCTGCACGCGCAGCGCTCGAGAAGCGCGACGCACCACACGCTGTGCTTTTTCCCGTTTTTTCTGCGCCGTGCGCGTCTGCGTTTCCGCCGGCGCCACGCCGGCTTGCTCCGCACATTCCTGTTCCCGTTTTGCTAAAAAATCATCGTAATTGCCGAGGTATTCCCGCACGCCGTCTGCCTGCAAAAACAAAATCCGCTGACAAGTGCGATTGATGAAATAGCGATCGTGACTGATGACCAGACAAGTCCCTTCATATTGATTCAGGGCATCTTCCAAGATCTCACGCGATTCAATATCCAAATGGTTTGTCGGTTCGTCCAGCAGCAAAAAATTCGCCGCGCTGAGCATCAACTTCAACATGGATAAACGGCCGCGCTCCCCGCCGGAAAGTTCACCCACGATCTGAAACAAATCGTCGCCCACGAATTGAAACGCTGCCAAGTAGCGCCGTACTTCATAATGTGTGAGCCGCGGATAGGCGTCCCACAACTCATCCAACACGGTTTTTTCATCATGCAGCTGTTCCTGCTCCTGATCAAACCAAGCGGTTTTTACCGATACCCCGGTTTGTACACTCCCGGTGTCCGGCAACAGCTTCTTCAGTAAAAGGCGAAATAGAGTCGTCTTGCCGATTCCGTTGGCGCCCACCAGCGCGACGCACTCGCCGCGACGAATGGAAAAATTCACCCCTTGAAAAAGCGGTGCCGCTTCCTTGTCATAGGAAAATGTCAGATCGCGAACGCGCAGCACCTGCTCCCCGCTTTCATACTTCGGCGTGAAACGCAAACGCATATTGCCCTCCTCCGCCGGAGGGGCCTCAAGCCGTACCATTTTGTCCAACAGCTTTTGCCGCGAACGCGATTGAGAAATGCCGCGTTTCCGCAAGGAACCGCCCTGCCGAGCCAGCCGGTCGATAATTTCCTGCTGCCGAGCAATTTCTTTTTGCTGATTTTCATAGGCGCGCCGCCGGGCTTCCAGATCTTTGTGCCGCCGCACGGTGTATGCCGCATAGCCACAGTCGTAGTGCTCCAGCCGATGGTGTTCCACTAAAAAAACGCGATTCACCAGACGATTCAAAAAATAACGATCATGAGAAACTATGAGGGCTGCCCCGCGAAACGCGCGCAAATAGCCCTCCAGAAAGTCCACCGACGCCGCATCTAAATGGTTGGTTGGCTCATCGAGCAACAAAAGCTGCGGACGCCCCAAGAGCATAACCGCCAGTTCCAGACGCGTCTTTTCGCCACCGGACAGCGAAGCGACCGGCTGTGCAAACCGTTCTTCCGAAAAGCCCATACCCTTGAGCATCCCGCGAATCTCGGAACGATAGGCAAGCCCACCTTCCGCTTCAAAGCGCTCCGTAACCACGTGATAGCGCGTCATCACCTGCTCCAGGTGATGTGCATCCGCGGCCGCCGTCTCCATTTCCTTCTCCAGCAAACGCAACTCTTTTTCCAATGCAAAGGCCCGCGCATAGGCATCTTTACACGTATCATACAGGCTTTTCCGAGAGGTGATGTGTACATTCTGCGACAAATAGCCCATGCGCAGATCCGGCGCACAAATCACCTGCCCACTGTTCGGTTCCAATTCGCCGGCGAGCAGCCGCAGCAGCGTCGTTTTTCCGCTGCCATTGACCCCAATGATTCCAATTTTATCGTTCTCTTCCACGAAAAAGCCGACATCGCGCAAGATCGGCGCAATCCCGTAGCTTTTTTCGAGCGCTTGTACGGTCAACAGGGCCATTGCTTCCGCCTCAGCCCTGGTAGTCCTTCAAATTCCCCAAGTAATAGGTCAGTGCATGCAAACTTTCATCCAAATGCACATTTTCCAACACCACACCCTCCGGCAATTTCAAATCGACGGGGGCAAAGTTCCAGATTCCCTTGGCACCGGCTTCGGTCGCACATTCCGCAATCGCCTGCGCCGAATCGCTCGGCGTCGTAATCGCAACGATGGAAATCTCGTGTTTGCGGATAAATGCGCCCAGTTCTTGAACATCCAGCACGGAAATGTCATTGATCGTCGTGCCGATTTTTTCCGGATTGCTGTCAAAAAGTGCCTCGATATGGAAGCCGCCCGAACGGAATCCCTTGTAATTGCAAATCGCCTGTCCCATGTGCCCGGCGCCGACCACGACCATTTTGTACGTTTTATCCAGACCGATAATGGTTGCAAGATGCCCGCGCAGTTTTTCGACATTGTAACCGTATCCCTGCTGTCCGAAACCGCCAAAATGATTGAAATCCTGACGAATCTGGGAAGCGGTGAATCCGGTGATTTCACTGAGATTCTGCGACGAAATGCGCACGATGCCCCGCTCTTCTATCATACCGAGATAACGATAATATTTCGGCAAGCGGCGGATGACCGCTCCTGAAATTGGCTTTTCCTGTTTCATAATATCCCCCTATACTCTGACACTTGAACAGTATAATCATACCCAACAACCGCCCATTTAACAACATCTTTTTGCAATTCCAACAAGATTGATCACATCGTACCAGCCATTCTCATAGAAACGCGGCGCGACGAAAAAGTCCCACTATAAGAGCGGAGACAGCAACCGCGCAATTGGCTCCTTGATACGTTGGAAGAGGGGCCGCTGTGCATACCGTTCCGGTGTCAACAGGGTGCTTTTTTCCGCATCTTTCCAAAACTGCGTGCGCAAATTGCGGTTGACCGTTCGATCGTAGAGCAACATGGACGCTTCAAAATTTAACAGAAACGAGCGTTCATCCACATTCGCTGAACCGACCATGGACACCAGATTGTCGACGATCAACACCTTGGAATGTAAAAATCCCGCGTCGTACCGATACACTTTCGCCCCCTCTCGCAGAAGCATGCCCGCATACGACGTCGTCGCCCAATAGACGAAAGGATGATCCGGTTTATTCGGAATCATAATATGCACCTGTACCCCCGAAACCAGTGCCATGGTCAGTGCATCCAAAAAGGTCAAGTCCGGGACCAAGTACGGCGTTTGAATGTAAATTGCCTCTTTTGCGGAACGAATCATCTGCACCATCGCGTACTTGATATTGGTGTGGGGCGTGTCCGGACCGCTCGTGACCAACTGCATCCCGACATGACCTGCGGGATTCGGTACATTGCGCACATCGGGCTCATCCGCCGGATTATCCCCGGAGGCATAGAGCCAATCCTTCAAAAAGCGCAGTTTCAGACTTGCCACAGCGTCGCCCTTCACGCGCAGATGTGTGTCGCGCCAAGGACCTAAGCGCGCATTGGCACCAAGGTATTCCATGCCGACATTAAAGCCGCCGATATAGCCGACGGCATTGTCAACGACGACAATTTTCCGGTGATTGCGGTAGTTGATGCGAAAATTGATTGGGCGGATCAGGGAGCGAAAAAATATCGAAACATTGCCACCGGCGGCACATAGCGGTTCAAAATCGCGCTTCCACAGACGCCTGCCGCCAACGGCGTCAACCAGCAGCCGCACGCGCACCCCGCGCCGCGCCGCCGCCTCCAAGCGTTCCAGAAGCGCATAGCCCAGTTCATCGGGCTGCAGAATATAATATTGCACATCCACCGAAAACTGTGCCGCTTCAATGTCGCGAAAAAGTGCGGCAAACTTCGCCTCTCCATCAAAAAATAATCGGACTTCGTTACTTTCGGAATAATATGCATTGTCGGCATTTAACGCCAGGCGTATCAAATCGAGATGCTCTTCCATGCCCGGATCGCGAAAGCGCGTCGCGCCGGATTGAATTTCCCGGTTCTGCGCGTCCGTCACGCGACGAACCATTTCATCCTGCTCGGCTTTGAGCCGAAACATCTTTGCGCGCCGATAATCCTGTCCCAAAAGCAGATAGAGGAAAAACCCGACAATCGGCAGAAAAGTCAAAACCATCACCCACATCATCGTCGAACGTGCGGGTTTATTGCGCCCCAAATACGTAACGACCATCGCCAGAATGACATTCAACCACCCCAGCGAAGACCATACTCCGAAGATCATGTCAATGACGGAATTGCCCATGGCTCCTTCCTTTCGGACTATTGCCGCTTTTTGCTCTTATACCGCAGTTGGTTATCCAGGATTTCCTTGCGCAGGCGAAATGCATCCGGTGTCACCTCAATGCGTTCGTCCACTTCGACGAACTCCATCATCTGTTCCAAACTCAGATCCACCGGCGATACCAGTTTGAGCGCATCGTCAGAAGCAGCGGCACGAATGTTCGTCTGCTGCTTTTTCTTGCAGATGTTGACTTCCAGATCCACACCTTTGGGGTTTTCGCCGACCACCTGTCCCTCGTAGACTTCCTCCCCTGGTCGGATAAAGAGATTGCCGCGCTCTTGGGCGGCGTGCAATCCATAGGTCGTTGCGGTGCCCGTCTCAAAAGAAATCAGCGAACCCATCGCGCGACGGGGAATGTCCCCTTTGTACGGGCCATACGATTCGAATTCACTGTTGAGTACACCGGTGCCGCGCGTGTCGGTGAGCAGCTGCTGCCGATACCCGATGAGCCCGCGCGCCGGAATCGAAAAAATTAAACGCGTATATCCCGTGGGAGAGGCAGACATTTCCACCAGTTCCCCACGCCGCTGTCCCAGTGCCTGGATCACGGAACCGGCGAAATCCTGCTCGACATCCACCGTCGCCCGCTCCATCGGTTCCAGACGACGTCCCTTGGCATCGTTGCGGAACAACACTTCCGGTTTGGACACCTGGAACTCGTAGCCCTCGCGGCGCATATTTTCAATCAACACGGACAGGTGCAATTCCCCGCGCCCGCTGACCTTGAACTCATCGGTGGAATCCGTCTCTTCGACGCGCAGACTCACATCCGTTTCCAATTCTTTGAACAGGCGGCGGCGCAAATGCCGCGATGTGACAAAGCGCCCGGAACGCCCCGCAAAGGGCGAATCGTTGACGGAAAAGCGCATCGCCAGAGTGGGCTCGGAGATTTTCACAAAAGGCAGCGGCATCGTATCGTCCGGGGAGCAAAGCGTATCTCCGACTTCGATGTGTTCGACACCGGAAACGGCAACGATGGAACCCATGCGCGCCGTTTCCACGGCCACGCGCTCCAGTCCCTCAAACTCAAAAATTTTCGTAATGCGGATGCTTTCATTGCGATCCGGATGATTGTAATTGCGGATGACCGCTTCATCGTGCAGGTGAATTTCTCCTGCCTCGATTTTTCCGATGCCGATACGCCCCACGTAGTCGTTGTAATCCGTCGTTGAAATAAGAAGCTTAAAGGGTGCAGAGACATCCCCCTCCGGCGCGGGAATAGCCCGCAAAATCACGTCCAAAAGCGGATGCATATCCGTCCCAGGCTCGTCCGGCGATTCGCTTGCCCAACCATTTTTCGCTGAAGCATAGACAAAGGGACTGTCCAGGTATTCGATCGGCGCATCCAGACTGACAAACAGATCCAGCACCTCTTCCTGTACTTCCGCAACGCGGGCATCCGGTCGATCAATCTTATTGATGCAGACGATCGCCGGCAATGCGAGATCGACGGCCTTGCGCAGCACGAATTTGGTCTGGGGCATAGGTCCTTCAAAGGCGTCAACAACCAAAATGACGCCGTCGCTCATTTTCAGAACGCGCTCCACTTCGCCGCCGAAATCCGCATGGCCCGGTGTGTCAATAATGTTGATTTTCGTTCCGCGATAGGTAATTGCGGTATTTTTCGATAAAATCGTGATGCCGCGCTCCCGTTCAATGTCGTTGGAATCCATGACCCGCTCGCGCACTTCCTGATTGGCACGAAAGGTGCCGCTGGTTCGCAAAAGCCCGTCGACCAGCGTAGTTTTCCCGTGATCGACATGGGCAATAATGGCTATATTTCGAATATCTTCTCGTATCATCAGGGCTTACGCCCCCCCTTCCTCACAACTTCACGGGTATGGTACCACAAAATGCCTTTTTTCTGCCACCGCGAACCGCAGCGTGACAAAGAAAAACAACGGCTCGCGCCGTTGCCGGATCTCGTGCCGAATACGATCTTGTCCGAGCCATTGTTTTCTCGGTGCGATTACCGGCGCGTCGCTCCGCCGCGCCGCACGCGGCAGTGTACGCGCGCATTCTGCACTTCCAGGGCATCACACAGTCCTGCTACGATCTTCAGTCCACGCCCTGAACAAGACAAGTTCGCCGGGTCATACGCGCCGGCGTCATAGGAGAACCCGGCGCCTTCATCGGTTACAATGATGTCGATATAATCGTCCGTAATCGCCAAGTCAAGAAATACCCCTTTTTTACGATCATTCGCATTCCCGTGCTCACAGCTGTTAATCATCAGTTCGCTGAGCACGAGGCGTAACACCCCGAGACACTCCGCCTGCAGGCGCGGACGCAGCTCATCGACCAGACGGGATACCAGCGCGCAGACATTGGTAATTTCACTGGGCACGCTCCCGGAAAATAAATACGCCAAGGTCTCCTCCTTTCTCTGTTTTCTTTTCATGTTTTATATACCCTCCTTCGCGAAGGCCAACACGCTCCGTTCGACATTTCCCGTGAAAAAGGGTATCATAGGAAAAACAACGCGGATTGCGATTGCCGCGCTGTAAAAACCAGTACAGGAGGAAGTCATGAAAAAATATGAATGCACCGCATGCGGGTACATTTACGATCCGGCCTTAGGGGATCCGGACAACGGAATTGCTCCGGGAACGGCTTTTGAAGATCTGCCGGAGGATTGGGTATGCCCGATGTGTGGCGTGGGTAAAGACGAGTTCGAGCCGGTGGCAGAGTAACAAAAAACTTTGAATCTGTGGGAAGGAGCGCTGCGGCGCTCTTTTTCATGTTATACTGTCCGTGCAATGTAAATCATGGCCAATGCGATGCTCCGTTTCCCAGGCCGTAAAGGAGTCCGAATGAAAATTCTATTGACCAGCGATCAAAGCCCGGCAACCGTCAACGGCGTCATTATTTCCTCGCTCAACTTGATGCGCGAATTGGAAAAAGCAGGGCAGGATGTGCGCTTGCTGACCCTCTCTCCCACCGGAAAAAGTTACGTGGACGGACGATGTTATTACATACGCTCCGTGCCGTTCAATATCTACCCCGGTGTGCGCGCATCGCTGGCGCACCGCGATCCGCTCATTCGCGAATTGATCACATGGAATCCGGACATTATCCACTCCCAGTGTGAGTTTTTTACCTATTCTTTCGTTCGAACCATTGCGGCGCGATGCCGCTGTCCCATCGTCCACACCTATCACACGATGTATGAGCACTACGTGCGTTATGTCCTGCCCGTCGGCAATGGATCGGGTCTCGTCGCTCCTGTCATGCGCTCGCGTCTGCACGACTGCGATGTGATTATTGCGCCCAGTGCCAAAGCGCGTGATTCCCTGCGCCGGGGTCATGTCGGCGACGACGTCCGCATCATTCCCACCGGGATTGACCTTCAAAAATACGAACAGCGCATTTCAGAGGTGCGCAAACAGGAACTGCTCACCGCCCTTGACGTCCCGGCGGATGTGCCGCGTTTCGGCAGCGTGGGGCGTTTGGCAAAAGAGAAGAATTACAGCGAACTGTTGTGCGCCCTGCGTGCCGTTATCGACTCTGGACGCCGCTGTATGCTTATTTTGACGGGCGACGGTGCGTATCGAAAAAATCTGGAAGAAGAAACCGACCATCTCGGTTTACGCCCCTACGTGCGCTTTGCCGGCATGATTCCCGCGGAGCGCATTTACGAGGCTTACCAGCTGTTGGATGTCTTTCTTTCCGCGTCCATCTCGGAAACACAGGGGCTGACCTACATTGAAGCATTGGCCAATGATCTTCCGGTGCTGGCGCGCAAAGACCTCGCACTGGACGGCGTTGTGGAAGACGAGGCGAATGGCTATTGCTATACGACAACAGACGAATTGGTCAAACATTGGAATGCCCTATTGGATAATCCGGAGCAACGACAAACCCTCGCCGAAGGGGCACATGCCTCGCGGGAGCGCTTTGGAACGCGCCTGTTCGGGGAACGCGTACTGCATCTTTACCGGGAAGTACTGCAGCGGGAAGGCCCGACAAAATTCCAACAAACCCGTCTTTTGTACCGTTTGCAGGCAATGTCGAAAGCCCAATTGCAAAAAAGCGACTGCGGGCGCCTCGCAGAACGTTTTTTTGCTCAACGCGCACGTCTCCGGTTTCGCGCACGAAAAAATGACCATGCTGACGCCTGATCCCAAAAAATCTTCCGAGTCACTTTCTGCCCGGCTCAAACACGAGCGGGAGGCCGATCTCCACCGCGAACCGGGGCGCATTGCGACACATTTGCGCCTGTCAAAAGAGCAGACCATGCGCATCCGAAAATGGATGCAATGGCTGAGTGTCCTCGGCATCATGTTGTTCCTGATTGCCGGCGTTTGGGCCTTCTCCAAGGGATACCTGACGGACCGCGAACGCCTGCAGGCACTCATGCGCGAAGCCGGACCTTGGGCGCCTGTGCTTTTTCTGCTCCTGCAGGTCATTCAATGCGTAATCCCGATCATTCCGGGTGGTGTGACGCTTGTCATGGGTGTTTGGCTCTTCGGGCCCGTCCTCGGCTTTGTCTACAACTACATCGGCATTCTGCTCGGGGAATCCGCCGCCTTCGGTCTGGCGCGCCGCTACGGCATACACCTTGTCCGCGCCGTGGTTTCCGACAGCAGCTATAACAAATACAGCCAATGGTTGGACCGCAATCAGAAAAAATTCAACGGTTTTTTCGCCTTTGCCATGCTCTTCCCCTTTATGCCCGATGATCTGATCTGTATGTTTGCCGGGCTTTCCAAGATGCGCTTTCGCTTCTTTCTCGGCACCCTGCTCTGGGCAAAAATCCCCTCCATCCTCGCCTACACTTTCTTTCTGGATTCGACTATGGATTGGCTTTTTCGCTTTCTCGGAGCACGGTAGATTGGGTCCCGCGGAAGGGCGCTCGGCGTGCACAATCTCGGATTTTCCCTATGCGCATTAACGGTTTGTTCCGGTGATAATAGTGTTGCGAAAATAACTTTATCAAAATGATGTGATAAATAAGCTTGTACAGCATTCCTATTGCCGAAAATCCGAACATAAAAGATGTATAGAAAGATGCTTTCTATGAAAACGGAAAAATACGCGCGTCTTTCTTCGACCTCTGCCGAAAAATTCTGTCCTAAAAAAAGTCGCCGGATCGGTTCAGAATGGCTCACCACCCGGATGCGTGGCAGCTATGCGACGTTTTTCCTTATTCGCGACCTGTTCTATCCGACGCTTCTTTCCCTCCTGCTGACCCCTGTGCTGCTGTCCTTGACTGCTCGTCTTTTTCCGAAGCGTCCGTTTCGTCGAACAACACTTTCGGAATAAAACGCGCGGCAAAGCGCCCCTTTCCGCGATTTTTTACATAATAATAGCCAATAAAGGAAAAGACGACGGCACCGGCAAAATTCACCAGAAGATCCTTCATGGTGTCATGGATGCCTATGTCCAAATAGCCGCCCAAGCCCAACAACTCCTGATGGCCGTCGGCGTAGATCACCGCCGTATCGGTAATGCCTTCGAGAGAAACCACATGACCTTGTTGCTGCGGATCCAACATCACGGAATGAATTTCGTGCACTACGGTGTCTTTTTGCGTATCCATGCCCAGGAACTGATCCCCGCTGTACTCAAGAAATTCCCATAAAACTCCGATGGTCATCGAGAAGCAAAAAGCCACAATGGCAAGGTAGAGCGGCGATAATTTGAAGGTCATGTGCGCCTGCCGATTGAATAGATCGACCAATGCAAAGCCGATGGCGGCACAGAGAAATCCGTTGACCGTATGGAGTGCCGTGTCCCAATGCGGAACGCGTCCGTAAAAATTGTTAATTTCGCCCAAAATTTGTGCGGCAAAAATAAAAAGAAGAATAATACATTCCAGTGTGCTCGGCAGTTCAATTTTCCACTGTCGTTGCAAAATGCTCGGCAATAAAAACAGGAACAGCACGAGCACGCACATAAAGACCGTTTCCCACTCTCTTCGGAACGCGGCACGCACCAGTCCGGCGATAACCAACGCTCGCAGAATCAGATACAGTATCAATGTTCGTTTTTTCTGATACGGATATTTTCGAGGATGTGCTTTTTTTATTTTCATAGACGCGCCTTTCCGTTGTGTCAACTAAGTTGACGAGGCTTGTTGTACAAAGTAAATATAAACTTGAAAATTTACATAAAAATTTATTGCAATTTATGAAATAGGACCCGAGTTTCCAATTTTAGAGTTTTCGACAGATGTTTTTTTTATTTTACGATTTTACACGGTCAACTTTTTCTAAATTCTTTGGAAAACTGCTGATCTTTTCGCTTTGTTGCGCATTTGGACGGTCAATTTCATTCATTTCGAAGACGTGATAGCTGGTGTTTTTGGCTTTTTTGCCTTTTAAGCGGCACGACGATGCTGTGTTTTTTGCAATTATTCTATTTTAGTCCGTCGACAGAGCCATGTGTTTGCTGTAACGAGCAAAAAACAGAATCGCCCTCATCGTAACGAAGCAAAAAGGGTTCCACAAGAAAAAGCGGAAAATCCCGCTTTTTCTTGTGGTATATATTTTGTAGAATTCCCGCCGTCAGCAGCTCGTCACACCGCCATCCGCCGTAATGATCGAACCGTTGACAAACGACGCGGCATCGCTAACGACAAAGAGCGCCAACCCCGTAATTTCTTCCACTTCCGCCTGTCGAATACTGGTGTCCACGCCTGCCATGACGCGCGCAATGCCCAACTGACTCGGTGCTTTCATATTGACGCCGACCTCGGTCTTGACACCGCCCGGGCAAATTGCATTGCAGCGAATGTTCTTCCCGGCATACATAAATGCGGTATTCTGCGTCAGACCGACTAGCGCGTGCTTGGACATCGTGTAGACGGCGCCGGCTTTGCAGCCGTTCGTTCCGCCGATGGAAGCGATGTTCAGAATAACGCCGCCCGTTTCCTGCTCTTTCATCACCTGAACGGCACGCTGCATCGCCAACATGGGGCTTTTGGCATTGAGCGTCATGACCCGGTGATACAAATCTTCGTCCACTTCGCCAACCGGCTTCATTTCATCCATCATGCCGGCATTGTTGATGAGAATATCGATTTTTCCACCCTGCTCAACAGCGTAGTCGACCATCTTCCGATTTTCTTCATCATTCATCAGATCCGCCACGTAGGGGAGAATCTTTCCTTCCATATCCTTGCATTTTTCTGCCAGTTCCTCGAGGCGGTTCTGGCGGCGCGCCACCGCAACGACGATGGCCCCCTCTTCACAAAGACCGCGGGCGATGTCCCGCCCCATGCCGGAGCTTGCACCCGTGACTACCGCCACTTTTCCTGAAAATCTTTTCATAAAGTTCTCCTGCCGTTTCGTTTGTCTTGAATGTTTGCCAGCTTATTTTAAGCCCTTCTGATACTTTTCCCAGTCCTTGAGGAAGTTCGCAATGCCCTTATCGGTCAGCGGATGACTCCACAGTTTCGGGAAAAGCGACCCCGGCACCGTAGCGATGTCCGCGCCTGCCAATGCAGCTTCTTCCAGGTGCCCGATGTGACGGATCGAGGCGGCGATGATTTCCGTATCATAGCCGTAGTTGTCCAAAACGATGCGCAGATCTTCAATAAGATCCATACCGCGCTCGCCAATGTCATCAATGCGACCGATAAACGGACTGATGTAAGTTGCGCCCGCCTTTGCCGCCATCAGACCCTGCGCGACGGAAAAAATCAGGGTGCAGTTCGTCTTAATGCCTTCGGCGGCGAGTACTTTAATCGCACCGAGTCCCTCTTCCGTCATCGGAATCTTGACGACGATATTATCCGCCCACTTTGCCAAATTCCGCGCTTCTTCGATCATTTCCTCTTTCTTCAGACCGATGACTTCCGCCGAAACGGGACCATCGACCACCGAACAAATTTCCTTGACCACTTCCTCAAATGGACGCCCTTCCTTGGAAATCAGCGTCGGATTCGTCGTAACCCCGTCGCACAATCCCAAATCATTTACGCGTCGAATTTCATCCACATTTGCCGTATCCAGAAAAAATTTCATAACATTCCTCCCTTTCTATAGCTGCCGGCGCTCGCCGGTGTTCTGTTGCCCACTTATGCGGGGCTTTTCCCGCGCAAAGGCGCGAGCTTCTCCATTACTTTTCAAAGGCTTCCCGGTAACGTGCCGCCAGCGCTTTGGCGGTAAAACCGAACTTCGCCGTCACTTCCGCGCCCTTGCCGGATGCGCCGAAACGGTCAATGCCGCAGCGAATGCCCGCGCTTCCGACATACTTCGCCCAACCGAAGGTCGCGCCCATTTCAATGCTCATGCGGTTTTGAATTCGACGTGGCAAAACGCGCTCGCGGTAGGCTTCCTCCTGTTGATCGAAGCGGAAGAAACTCGGCAACGATACAACGGCGGTGCAGATGCCCTGATCCGCCAAGAGTTTCTGCACTTCCAACGCCAACGAAACTTCCGAGCCGGTCGCCAATAGTAAGCCCGTTGCCTCCTGCGGCACGCTTCCGTCCGCCTCTGAGACAACGTACCCACCACGCGCGACCCCTTCTTCTGCCAGCGCGGCGGAATATTCCAGCACGGGCAGATTCTGGCGACTCAACACCAGAAGCGTCGGATGATCTTCGCTTTCGACTGCCAAGCGCCACGCCTGCGACACCTCATTGCCGTCCGCCGGACGCAGCACATCGACATTCGGCATGGCGCGCCACGACGCCAGCTGTTCAATCGGCTCATGCGTCGGTCCGTCCTCCCCGACCGCCACGGAATCATGCGTGAATACGTAGATTACCGGCAACTTGGAGAGCGCCGCCACGCGCACGGCGGCGCGTGGGTAATCTGAAAAGACAAAGAACGTCGCGGCATAGGTCTTGGAACCGCCGTGCAGCACAATGCCGTTTTGAATCGCCGCCATGGCAAATTCACGCACGCCGTACCAGATATTCCGTCCTTCGTAGGAGCCGGGCAGAAAATCGAGCTCGCCCTGAATCAATGTGTTGTTGGAAGACGAAAGATCTGCCGAACCGCCCCAGAATTGCGGAAGCGCTGCCGCAACCTGTTGAATTGCCGCCTCGGAGCTCTTGCGCGTGGCAAGCGCCTTGTCGCCCGCTTTGTAGACCGGCAGCTTCGATGCCCAATTTTCCGGCAAACGCCCCGCCAATGCATCCCGGTACGCGGCGACGCGCTGCGGATCTTCTTTTTCATAGGCAGCAACGGCTTCGTTCCAAGCTGCTTCTGCCTGTGCACCGCGCTCGGCGATACACTCCCGGAAGCGGTCATAGACCGCCTGCGGGATGACAAAGGGCGCCTCCTTCCAATCCAGCGCTTCGCACAACGCCTTGCGTCCCTCTTCCCCGATGGGGTTACCGTGCACCTGATTCGTACCCTGTTTCGGCGAACCGAACCCGATTACTGTCTTGACTTCAATTAACGTCGGCTGCTCCGTCGCCTGTTTTGCCGCCTCCAGCGCCTGCGCGATCGCTTCCACATCATTGCCGTCCGGTACATGCAACACTTGCCAGCCGTATGCCTTGAAGCGCAGACCGACGTTCTCGGAAAAGGTCATCGACGTCGGTCCGTCCAGACACACGTCGTTCGAATCGTAGAGCACGATAAGTTTGCCCAACTTGAGCTGCCCCGCGAGCGAAGCCGCTTCCCCGGAAATGCCTTCCATCAGGCAACCGTCGCCGCACAGCGCATACGTATAATGATCGACAATTTTGTGCGACGGCGTATTGTAGAGCGCCGCTTGGTGCGCTTCCGCCATCGCCATGCCAACCGCATTGGCAAAGCCCTGCCCCAGCGGTCCCGTCGTTGCCTCAACCCCCGGCGTATCGCGGTATTCCGGATGGCCCGGCGTGCGCGAACCCAACTGTCGGAATGCCTCTAAATCCTCTATAGAGAGATCATAGCCCGACAGATGCAGCAAACTATACAGCAATGCCGAACCATGCCCCGCTGAAAGCACAAAACGGTCGCGGTTCGCCCATTGCGGATTCGCCGGATTTTGCCGCATTGTGCGCCACAATGCATACGCCATCGGCGCCGCCCCCAAGGGCAACCCGGGATGCCCCGAATTTGCCCGATTGATTTGGTCCACACTCAACACACGCAGTGCATTGATGGCCAACTGATCCGTTCTATCAAACATCCATTACTCCTTTCGCAGCGGCAACGCCGCAATCACATCCACGACTTTGGAAAGCACCCGCGTATCCAATTCTTCAATGCGCCCGGCATCGATGGTCGCCGCCACTGCGGGGTCCAGCGGCAACTTCGCCAACACCGGAATTTTCTTTTCCGCCGCCACCTCATCGACGTGACTTTCGCCAAAAATCTTGTACTCCGTTCCCGTGTCCGGTGCACGGAAATAGCTCATATTCTCAATCATTCCCAAAACTTTCACGCCCATCATCCGCGCCATGTTGATGGCTTTTTCAACAATCATGGACACCAGTTCCTGCGGCGAGGCGACAATCAGAATGCCGTCCACGGGCAAAGTCTGAAAAACCGTCAGCGGCACATCGCCCGTTCCGGGCGGCATGTCGACAAAAAGCACATCGACATCTTCCCAGACAATATCGCTCCAAAACTGTTTCACGCCCTGTGCGATCATCGGTCCCTTCCAGATAATCGGGTCCGTTTCCTTCGGCAATATCAAGTTCGTCGAAACGATCTGAATGCCCGTCGCACTCCGGGCGGCATAGGCAGTTCCGTCCACCATCGGCAGCGGCGGTTTTACGCCGAACGACGCGGGAATCGAAGGACCGGTAATATCCGCATCCAAAATGCCCACATTTTTTCCGGAACGCGCCACGGCCAGCGCCGCAAGTCCCGTTACCAGTGATTTTCCTACGCCGCCCTTGCCGGACATGACCGCAATGACGCGTCCGATCCGGCTCTTTTCATGCGGCGGTTGGTAAAAAATTGGTTTTTTTCTTTCCTCACTCATCCTTTTCCCCCTTCCGATCGTTCCATGTCTGCAAAGAAGCTTCGCGTTCCAACACCCAACCGATCGGATCCGACGTCACCACATCGGGCTCCGTCTTTTCTTCTTCATTAATTTTTCCGTCCTGCGAATAACCGAGGGCATTCGGGTACGTAAACACCAGCCCCGAATTCGGAAGGACACGATATAACATACCCATCGTGATGCCGTCGCCCCCGGTTCTTCTTCCAATTAATTGCGCAAATCCGCTTTGTTTGGCAAAAGACGCAAAGGCTTCCGCGGCGCTGTACACACCGTCGTCCACGAGGAGGTACAATCGCCCGTGAAAGCGCGGTCCGTCCTGCAATGGCGCCACTTCCTGATCATCTTCATAAAACCAGGAAAATTCCTTCAAATCTTCCCTATGAGCAAAAATCGGAGCACGATTTCCCAACATGTGCAGGCGCTGCGGCAATTCCGCAATGGCCGTCACGGATGGTTCCAGTGCATGCAACATGCGCCGAGACGGCGCGCCGCCGCGGAAAAAGAGCCAGTTGGTCGCCCGGTAGGAACGATCCGCTAGGGTCGGTGCCAGAAAATTCAGCCAATATTCCATGAGCCCGCCCGGATTTTGCCGAATATCCACAACCAGTGCCGGATAATCGATTGCCGTTTGCAGATATTCCTGCAGTACTTGCTGATCATAGCCCCATTCGGTCTCCGAGAGCATCTCCGGCACGACGATATACCCGACACGCCCGGCGACCAGATCCTGGCAAAAAAGATTGTGCACCCATTGCGACGGATCGTCCTCCCAAACCCCGTTCGCATCTGCGGAAGGCTGCTGCCCCTCCACGTTATAGCGATCGCGCACCACGGGCAAATTTAATGCGAGATATTCTTCGCGAATGGAAGGCAGATCCGCGTAATATGAGTAGTGCTCCAGCACCGATTCAATTTCTTCCCAACCGCAAAGTTTGGTGTGATCGTTGTGCAAATCGTCTAAAATTGCGGCGATTTCTTCAAAGAACGCTTCGTCATCCGCACAAGCGCGGACCCGCGCGACATACTCTTCTTTTCTGGTGCGCCAATCCACACCCGTGCGACGCTTTTCCACCCCGAAAAACGGATAATCCTCAGACAGGATCGCATACAATGCTTCAAAATCCGCTTCGCGCTGCGCTGACGTAAGGGGAGCCGGAATTTGCGGCTCCGGCAGATCCAAGGACCACGAAGATAGAAAATCCGATTCCACCCGTGCGATGTCTTGCTGCAGCGTCTGTAGCGTGGCCACCGACGGCTCGTTCGATACCATACCGGAACTTACCGGCGCTTTCTCGCTCGTCGCGTCCGCATTCGTGACCGCACTCTGTGCTGTCGCCTCGGACTGCTCGACCGGCTGATTCGACGCCGTGTCGGGTCCCGTTTTGCAGGCGCCCAGCAACAGGAGAATGCACAAAAGAAGCGCACCCCGCCGGAACACCTTGTGCAGAGGGTCCCCGCTCAACACTTCCGTACTGCGCTTACACATCGTCACCGACTCTTTCCGCCAATTTGCCGGTCAAGCGATGCGGCACATTGCGCAGGTCTTCAAAACGCCGACAACCCAAAAGCAGCAGCCCTGTTTTTGTCCGATCAATAAGCATCGCCAACGCTTTTTTCGTGTATTCGTAGCCGCCGATCAACAGATAGCGCAGGATTTCGCCGCTCATCGCACAAAGGTCGGCTCCGAGCATGCCCGCGCGGATCATGTCGCTTGCCGTACGCAGTCCGCCCCCCGCGATGACAAAGGCGTCCGGACAGGTCGAACGAATATTGAGCAGCGACTGGGCAGTGGGAATGCCCCAATCGTAAAACTCGGAACTGTCCGCTTCGACATTGCGCAAATCTTCCAATTCCAAAAAGTTTGTGCCGCCCGCACCGCCCACGTCGATCATCGGAATCTGCAGATCGCGGAGCTTCCGCCCCACCGCCTTGCTCAAACCAAAGCCCACTTCCTTGACGAGAATGCGTCCGGGAAAGGCCTGCTGTGCGGCACGCAATGCCGCTTCCGTCCCGCGAAAATGACGGTCGCCCTCTTTCATACACAATTCCTGTGCCACATTCAGGTGCAGCCCGATTGCGTCGGCTTGCAGCATATCCAGGGCGCGTTCGATTTCATGAACCGTCGCGAGAGCCCCTAAATTTCCCAAAACCACGTGCTCCGGCCCCAGAACGGAACGTACAATGGTAAAGCTCTCCACCGTGTTCGGATCTTCGAGTGCAATGCGCTGTGAACCGACTTGCATCGGCAGATTGAAATCGCGGGCGAGCATCGCCAAATCCTGATTGATCCCTTCCGTCATGTCCGTTCCGCCCGTCATGGCATTGATCAGGAGTGGGAATCCGATCGTCTTCCCGCAAAAAGTGACGGAGGGGTCGATGTCGTCCACATTCAATTCCGGCAGTGCGTTCGTTTCAAAATACACATCGCCAAGCAGCGTATCGCCCTTGTACTCGGTCTTCAGATACTTGTAAATGTGATCGTCTTTTCGTTCGTTTCGCATTGTCGCCCCTTCTGCTATTCGCCTTCGCCGGAATCCCCCTGGATCTCCTGTCCCTGCATCGTCTCCGCATCGAAAGATTCTGGCTCCACATTCATCCCCTCGAAATCGTTCGATTCCTCATACTCCGGTGTATCGTATTCCGTATCCGGCTCCTCTTCTAACGGCGTGTCAAACGAGGTGTCGTTCATCTCCAAAAGCTCCCAATCCGGCGGCAACTCCGCGCGGTTGCGCAGGAGGTAATTCGGAAATAATTCGCGCACCAGCGCCTCCGTCTTTTCGGCGTCCACCAAGAAATACGAGACATCGCCGATATATTCACCCACCCCGGGAATCGTATGCGTCGTCAATTCCGCATCGGTAAACTGATTTAGCTGCGGCAACATGCCGGCAATATCCGTCCAGGGAATGTTGGTGCGCACGTGTTGAAAATACGTTTTGATCAGCGCGGGCAAATGGGAGATGGCATCGGAAGAAAGGAGCTGCTTCACGACGGTTTTCAAAAATGCCTGCTGCGCTTCCACGCGTCCCAAATCGCCGCTGCTGTAGCTGTTGCGGTGGCGCAGATACGACAGCGCCGCTTCCCCGTCCAATACCTGTTTCCCCGGACGCATCACGCGCTCCTCGCCTTCCGCCGTCGTATAACCGTAAGCCTCGACTTCCTCCGGTACGGTATATTCGACGCCACCCATGGCATTGACGATATCT
This sequence comes from Ndongobacter massiliensis, assembly GCF_900120375.1. Classification (GTDB taxonomy): domain Bacteria; phylum Bacillota; class Clostridia; order Tissierellales; family Peptoniphilaceae; genus Ndongobacter; species Ndongobacter massiliensis. The sequence goes on along the minus strand of NZ_LT635480.1, from coordinate 1,785,598 downwards.
TTAACGCCCTGATAATCCACTTCTACGAAATAGTCCAAATCCACTCCCAGCCAATCGCGAATGGTTTGGATGGTCAGATCCATCCCGCCGTAGGCATGCGCATGATTCAGCTTCGTGTACTGCTCTTCGACGTAAACCCGTGAATCCCGCGGCAGGGACAATAAATCGATGGTTCCTTTATCAAAATCCGCCTTGAAAAGCATCATCGTATCGGAGCGGACGCCACCCTGCCCTTTTTCCTCATTTTCGTCCACCCCCGCCAACAAGAAGAACAATTCGTGTTCCACAACGCGCTGCACGCGATTTTCATTTGCCAATTTTTCCACGTCGATTCGGCCATTATTTTCCACTGTCGCACCGCTGCCCGATGCCTTTTGCTCCGCCGCATACAGGCGGTCCAATCGATCCTGGACAAACCAGAAAAACAATACGCCTACTGCCGCCAATAGAACGATGCGCTTTATCCACCGTTTCATGCCTGATTCTCCCTATTTTTTTCTGCGTCAAACCGCGTCCTTGCGTTCAGACCGATTGTTCTTCCTCGCGCACGCTCTCACGGGCGCTTGTCATCATAAGTTTGATGCGATTGATCTGATTGACCTCACTCGCGCCCGGGTCGTAATCGATCGCCACGATATTCGCCTGCGGATATTTTTCACGAATCGACTTCATCACGCCTTTGCCCGTGATGTGATTCGGTAAACAGCCGAAGGGCTGAATGCAGACGATGTTCGGCGCCCCTTCATGAATCAGTTCAATCATTTCCCCGCTGAGCAACCACCCCTCGCCGTATTGATGCCCCAGCGCTACAACCTCTTCGGCAAACCGCTCTACCTGTTCGATGTGAAAGGGTTCGGTAAAATGCGTAGAAGCGCGCAGCGCATGCCGCGCAGGCGCACGATAATATTCAATGTAGTGGACCCCAAGCTGTACAAGCTGTGCCTTAAATCGATTCGTCTTGAGCAAGTCCGCCTTGTGTTTCGCATTGCGCAGACAGTACAGGAAAAAGTCCACCAGATCCGGCAAAACCACTTCCGCCCCTTCTGCTTCCAACAGATCTTGCAGATGATTGTTCGCTTCCGGCAGATACTTGACGAGAATTTCCCCGACGATGCCCGCTTTCGGCTTCACCACATCGCGCCGCGGAATGCGATCAAATTCACGCACGGTCTGCTGCACCAGTTGCCGATACCGGGTCATGCGCGGCTTTTGGACCAAGCTGCGATAAGCTTCAATCCAACGTTCCTTCACGCGGTCCGTTTCTCCGGCATGACACTCGTACGGGCGCGTCGCATTCGCACAGCGCATAAGGAGATCGCCGGCAATCAGTGAAATCACGCCTTTTTTCAGCAGCCTGGGTGTCACACGAAAACCGGGGCTGGATTCAATGGACTGCGCGGAGAGCGCAATGACCGGAATTTGCGGATGGCCCATTTCCTGCAGCGCTTTGCGGATATATCCCACATAATTGGAAGCGCGGCATGCACCGCCGGTCTGCGTCATCAGAAGCGCCACCCGATTCGGATCATAACGCCCCGATTCCAACGCTTCCATCATCTGTCCCACCACCGTGATGGACGGATAACACGAATCATTATTCACATATTTCAACCCCGCATCAATGACCTTGCGGTCGACGCGCGGCAGAAAATCCATCTTGTAACCTTCACTGGTCATCGCTGCATCGAGAATGCGGAAATGATCCGGTGCCATCGCCGGCACCAAAATGGTAAACCCGTCTTTGCGCATATCGCGCGTAAAAACAGCTTTTTGCGCCAATACCGGTTCCGGCGTGCGCACCTCCACGCGCTCTTCCAACGCCTGGACCAGGGAGCGAATGCGGATTTTTATCGCCCCTAAGTTGGACACTTCGTCAATTTTTAACAGTGTGTAAATTTTCCCGTGCGCCCGCAAAATATCCGCGACCTGATCGGTCGTCACTGCGTCGAGCCCGCAACCGAAAGAATTCAGCTGAATCAACTCCAAATCCGCGTCCTTCGCGACAAACTCCGCCGCCCGGTACAACCGCGAATGGTACACCCACTGATCCAATACGCGCAATGGCTTGGAAATGTCCTTCATATTATAGGCAACGGCATCCTCGGACAGCACTGCTAATCCCATGCTGTTGATGAGTTCCGGAATGCCGTGATGAATCTCCGGATCGATGTGATAGGGGCGCCCGCACAGTACAATGCCCTTGCGTCCCTTTTCCTTGCGCACATACGCAATCGCCCGCGCGCCCTCTTCGCGAATGTCTTCCTTGAATTGATCTTGTTCTCTCCACGCAATTTCCGCCGCCTTGCGCACCCGCGCCGCATCAATGTGATACTTGACCCCTTCGATTTCAAAGGCGTCGAATACTTCGACCAGGCGCCTGGCCAGCACTTCCTGATCCTGAAATGAGAGAAACGGATGCAAGTAGGCCACGCCGTTTTCATCGATAGAGGCAACGTTGTTTTTGATCACTTCGGGAAAACCCGCAACGACGGGACAATTCACATGATTGTCCGCCCGGTGAAACTCCTGCGTCTCGTAGAACACACTGGGATAGAAGATGAATTTCACGCCCCGTTCCACCAAATCTTCGATGTGCCCGTGCACCATCTTTCCCGGATAGCAGACCGTCTCCGAAGAAATCGACGCCAACCCCTTATCGTACAATTCCCGGGAGCTGCGCGCCGAAAGGCGCACCGGAAAGCCCAGCCGCGTGAAAAATGTATGCCAGAAAGGATAATTCTCATACATATTCAGCACCCGCGGAATGCCCACCTCGGGGTAGCACGCCTGCTCCTTGGACAGCGAGCTGTAGTAATGAAACAGTCGCTCGTACTTGTACTTGAACAGATTGGGCAAATCCGACGCTTCGCGCTTGATGCCGGCGCCACGCTCACAGCGGTTGCCGGAAATGTAGCGACGGCCGTCGGAAAACACATTGATGGTCAGCGCGCAATTATTCGTGCACCGCCCACAGCGCGCATTGCGTTGTTTGTAGGAGAAATTTTGCAGTTCTTCCGCGGATTTCATCCGTGTCAAGCCCGTGGAACGATCCCGTGCAATCAAGGCCATGCCCATCGCACCCATGAGCCCGGCGATAGACGGGCGCGTCGCGTGGCGCCCCGTGATTTTTTCAAACGCGCGTAGGATTGCATCCCCGTAGAATGTTCCACCCTGCACGACCAAGCGGCGACCTAAACGTTTCGGATCTCGCACCTTGATGACCTTTTGAATCGCATTTTTAATGACCGAGTAACACAGCCCCGCTGCGATGTCACCGACTTCCGCTCCCTGCTTTTGCGCCTGTTTGACTTTAGAGTTCATAAATACCGTGCAGCGGCTGCCCAGATCCGTCGGATGCGCGGCAAAAAGGGCTTCTTTTTGAAAGGCTTTCGCATCCATATCCACGGTAGAGGCAAAGGTCTCCAAAAACGAGCCGCATCCGGAAGAACACGCTTCGTTCAACTGGATTGAATCGATGACCCCGTCGGAAATATGCATCGCTTTCATGTCCTGCCCGCCAATGTCCAAAATAAAATCCACTTCAGGGTCAAAGTAGCGCGCAGCCGTGTAATGCGCGATCGTCTCGACTTCTCCCGTGTCGACACCGATCGCCGCCTTGATAAAATCTTCCCCGTAGCCGGTGATGCCGGAATACGCAATATAGACGTCCGGGCGCATCCGCGCGTAAATTTCCTTCACATTTTCGATGACGTGTTCGAGCGGCTTGCCGCGGTTATTCGAGTAATGGGAATAAAGAATCGCGCCGTCGTCGTCCAACAGCACCATTTTTGACGTCGTGGAGCCGGCATCGATCCCCAGATAACAGGGGCCGACGTGCGCTTCCAATTTTTTGTACAGGACCTGCTGGGTATGATGTTTCGCTAAAAATGCATCATACTCTTCCTGCGAGGTAAATAACGGATCCAAGGTCTGCTGTTCATCGACAACCACCGCCGACACATCGTCAAAGCGCGCTAAAATCGTGCGCAGGAAGACGGCTTCCGTCCCCTCCTGTGCGCTGTAGGCGGCACCTTTTGCCACAAAGAGCTGGGCATCTTCCGGCGCATAAAAGCGGTTATTCTCCTCGCCGAGTGTTTCCATAAAACGCGCCCGCAGATTGGATAAAAAGTGAAGCGGTCCGCCTAAAAAGGTCACATTGCCACGAATCGGCCGCCCGCACGCCAAATTGGAGATCGTCTGATTGACCACCGACTGCAAAACGCTCATGGCGATGTCCTCTTTGGAGGCGCCATCGTTTAGCAGCGCCTGCACATCGGTCTTGGCAAAGACGCCGCAGCGCGAAGCGATCGGGTAGAGCTTCGTATACGCATCGGCCAGTTGATTCAACCCGCCGGCATCGGTATCCAGTAACGCCGCCATTTGGTCGATAAATGCGCCGGTACCGCCGGCGCAAATGGAATTCATACGTTGTTCAATATTGCCCGCCAAATAGGTGATTTTGGAGTCTTCTCCGCCCAATTCAATGATCACATCCGTCTGCGGAATCTCCTTGCGGATTGCGGTTGTTTCGGCAATGACTTCCTGTACAAAGGGAATGCCCAGCACGGTTTCCACAAACATACCGCCCGAACCGGTCACATTCATGTGCACCGACACATCCCCCAATTTATCATACAAGGCTTCCAAGACGCAGCGAACCGTTTCTTTGACATCACTGCGATGCCGCCGATACAAAGAAAAAACCACCTGCTGATTCGCATCGAAAACAGCGACTTTTACCGTCGTTGAACCGACGTCCAAGCCGACAAAATACGCCATATACACCTCTTTTCGACCCGCCCGGGTCGCGCCTCCCGCTATGGGATTTTTATGCTCTTTTTTCTTATGTAGAGCTATTTTATCGAATATCCCAACGGTTGGCAAACGGCGACATTTTGCCCGATGTTGCCGTCACACTCGCGGTCGGAACAAACACGAAATCATTCTTCGGCAACATTGCATGCGCCCGGGAAGAAGGATTTCCCGTAAAAAGCTATTGAAAAAACGGAGACTCGACCGAGTCTCCGCTGCATTTACGCACGTCCCAACAGGTCCTTGACGCTGTCCTCGCGACGCTCCTTCAGGGCATCCGCTATCGTTTTCGCTAACTCTTGTAGCCTTTCGACATCGGCCTCTTTTACGGCGCTCCGCACTTCAACCATGGGCTCCAGAAGTTCAAACCCCTTCTGTGACTCGGCAAATTTCTGCAAGTTCTTGAGACCCCCGCCGCTCCACGAAAAGTTGCCGGCGATGCCGAGCAGATGATTTTCCATCTTATTTTCCGCAATGATATTACACAGATTTTCCATGGGCGGGAACAGTCCATTGTTGTAGGAACAACTCAACAACACCGTCGCACGGCGTTTGGCAATCTCATGCTGCAGGTAGGACGCGTGCGTCTTTGCGACATCAAAAAGACGGATGTTCGATACGCCGTTTTGCGCCAGCGCTCGCGCTATGATTTCCGCCATCTGCGCCGTGTTTCCGTACATGCTGCCGAACACAATCGTTGCGCCGTCTTCCACTTCCCAATTTGCCAATCGCTTGTACAGGTCAATGATGCGTTCCGGATGTGTGCGCCACACCGGACCGTGTATGCTGCAGATCATTTTAATGTCCAACGCTTCCAACTTTTGCAGCGCTTTTTTGGCCTGACGTCCGTATTTCGCTACAATATTCGAATAGTAGCGCGCCGCTTCATCCGCACGCACAAACCAGTCGATGTTGTCGTCGTAAATGCCGCCAGACAGCGCACCATAACTGCCGAAGATGTCCTGCGAAAAGAGAATGCCGCTTCCGGGTTCATAGCTAACCATGGATTCGGGCCAATGTACCATCGGGGTCATGAAAAACTGCAGTTTCTGCGCACCGAGGTCTAAAACATCACCTTCTTTGACTTCCCGGGTGCGTACCTGTTTCATGTCGTAAAAATTGTGTAAAAACTCAATCGCTTTTTTATTGCCGACAATTTCCACATCCGGGAACAAATTGACAACCAGGTCAATCGCACCGCTATGATCCGGTTCCATATGATGAATGACAAGATAATCCAGCGAGCGCCCGTTCAGCGCTTCTTTCAGGTTCTCAATAAAATCTTCCGCCCTCGTCACCTTGACCGTATCCAAAAGCGCGGTCTTATCGGAGCGAATCAAATAGGAATTATAGGTGACGCCATCCGGCAAGGGCCACTGGCTCTCAAAAAGCTGCACTTCACGGTCATTGACACCGATGTAAGATAGGAAATCGTTAATTGCTACGCTGCGTATATTCATAGGTCCTCCTGTTATATTTTTATTTTTCGCCTCTCCTGTTCGGTTGGCGTAGGCTTTCTTTTACAGATTTATTCTACCGCTTTTCGTCCGAATTGCAACGATTCGCCCATTGCCCGCTCTTTCACGCCAACCTTGCTCAATCGCGATTTTCCGGCGCCCAATAGAGGGGATTACGTCCATCAATTGCCCGAAAAAAGTTCGGCTCCGCTTCTTCGGTCAGGAAAAGGGGAACATCCGGACGCTGCTCCTTCTGCAATTCCCGCAAGCGATAAATAATCAGACTCTCATCTACGCGAAAACGGGTCGCCAACTCTCCGATCGTTTCCCGCTCCCGAATGCCCTCGAAAAGCTCATCCTCTTCTATAAGGAGGTAAGCAGCAAAGCAATTCGCCTCTGTTTCCAGACGCGAACGCGCTCCCGTCAGAGAAAGATCCGGTGGAAGATCCTGCGCCGCCTGCCGGCGATGATAACAATCATGTCCCAATTCGTGGGCAAATACCATACGCAAAATCGCATCGTCCAAATTCGCATTATAGAAAACAAAGCGATTGCGCAGCAACACCGTATACATTCCAAGTACATGCGTCGCGCGCGGCATGGGCAGCAGCTGTACGCCGCGCTCCTCCAAAAGGCGCCGCGGATCACGGGTACCGTGCCGTCGCACCAGGCGCGCCACGTCCCGTTGCATGGAGCGAATCATCAGCGACCTTTCTTTTCTGCAGAAGCGTACTTTTGATTTTCTTTTTTTGAAAAGTAATAGGCCTCCTGCAAGGCATCCAAAATTGCCTTTTTATCTTCGTCCGGCAGATTGCCGCCCGCCATCAGACCGACCATACTCTGCACCAAGTCCCGCGCCTGCTCCGCACCGCGCGCGCCATATTGTTCCCCCGCCGTCAATATAAAATCATCGGCATCGCTCAAAAGATAGGTCACACTGACCCCGAACAGCGCGGCGATCTTTTCGTACACGCTGCGATAACGCGGAAGCCTTCCTTCTTTTTCATAGTTGCCGACGGTGCGCAGAGAAACCCCCACGGCATCGGCAAATTCCTGCTGCGTCATACCTCGTTCTTCTCGCAATTTTTTCAGTTTTTCTCCAAATCGCATCGTCTCTCCCTTCTTTATGCGCAACTCAATTGCCTTTTCAGTTGCATTTTTCTATTAAGTTGCGTATAATTTTCCTAAACAAGCAATTCAGTTGCTTTTATTTTACAGGGAAAGGGGGCATTTGTCAACGCTGAACAGCGTATGAAAAGGCTCATGTTCATGGAAGACCGCGTCATTCTTCACGCTGATATGAACAATTGCTACGCTTCGATCGAAATTCACCACCATCCGCAGTGGCGCGGTTTCCCACTCGCTGTCTGCGGATCGCAGGAAGATCGGCACGGCATTGTATTGGCAAAATCACAGGAAGCAAAGCGCTTCGGTGTCAAAACCGGCGAACCCGTCGGGCAGGCGCTGACGAAGTGCCCCGATCTGCTTATCGTGCCGCCGCATTACGAAATGTATCTCGACTATTCGCGCCGGGCTCGCGCCCTGTACGCCCGCTACACCGATCTTGTCGAGCCCTTCGGAATGGATGAGTGCTGGATGGATGTGACCGGCTCCCAAAAACTCTTCGGGAATGGACGTACCATTGCCGATGACATTCGATGCCGCATCAAAAAAGAACTGGGCATTACGGTAAGTGTCGGCGTCAGTTTCAACAAAACTTTTGCGAAACTCGGCAGCGACTTAAAGAAACCCGATGCGGTGACGGAAATTCCACGCGATCGATTCCGACAAATCCTCGATCCGCTTCCCGTGGAAAACATGCTGGGCGTCGGCGGATCTACGCGCCGCAAGCTGTGCGCCTGCGGCATTTGTACACTGGGCGATCTTGCCGGAAGCGATCCGCATTTTCTTCGAAAAATCTTGGGCGTGTCGGGTATTTTGCTCTGGCATCACGCGAACGGCCGGGACGCCGATCCCGTACACAATGTGCAATACCGCGCACCCATCCGGTCCGTCGGACGCGGCGTAACCTGCCGCGCGGATCTCGTCGACAATGCCGAAGTCCTGCGCGTTCTGCAGGTGCTGTGTTTCTCGGTGTCCCAACGCCTGCGGGAACACGGGCTCGAAGCCAGCGGTGTTCAGCTTTCCGTGCGCGATTGTGATCTTTACACACGTCAATTTCAAACCTTACTTGCCCTGCCGACGCAAAGCTCCCTCCTTCTTCGCGAAGCGGGAATGGCGCTGTTTACCGAGCGATACGATTGGCAAAAACCAGTACGTGCCCTTACCATTCGCGCCATTCACCTGCGCCCCCTGCGAACGTACCGCCAGCTCGGTTTTCTGTCCGCCTTTTCGCAGAGGCAAAAAAAAGAAGATCTCGATGCCGCCCTCTATGCGCTGCGTGAGCGCTTTGGAAAGCACGCGATCTCCTTTGCTTCGCTCTTTGAAGAAACCAAACTCCCCGCCGATCGAAGTGAATTTGAAATACCTGTTAGGCTATTCTCAGAGTCATGCCTATACGAAGGCTCATGAATCATAAAGGACAATGCCGCCCTTCATCCGAAAACACCAGTTTCCATCCGATTTATTTCTATTTTCGATGATATTTATTTATAGTCCGCACGAACATAAAATGTACTTCTTCCTGCTCCTTCGCGAAGAATAAGTCCTTCTTCCGTAAGTTGCTTTAATGAGGCAAGTACAGAGGACCTTCCGATACTCGGACAGTTTGCCATAACTTCTGCCCCGGTAAACTTGCCGATTTTGGCCTCTACATAATGCTTGACGATATCGTATGCGGTACTTCCACCCCCATGTTCTGCCATCAATCCGACTCTTTCTTCAAATTCTATGTAGCAAGCTAAGATCACCTGCAACATGTACCTGATAAAAGGAGTCGGATCGTTTTTTTCTTCGTGCCATCCTGCGTCGGCTTCTTCAAGGGTGTCATAATATCTGTCTTTTGTTTTCTCTATCTGTCTTTCAATACTGATGTATTTTCCTATTTTATAGCCGTTCTTATACAAAAGAAGAAGTGTGAGAAGTCTGCTCATCCTTCCATTCCCATCATTAAAAGGATGAATGCAAAGGAAGTCACAGATAAAAGCAGGAATCAAGAAACGATCTCATAAGAGTCCCTTCCGTCCAACGAGGATTCCTTTTGTCCAATTATAATATATTTTGGACGATTTATCGAGCCGCCGGACGATAAGTCCTGAATTCTCAAAGTGGAAATTATGAACAAATTACGACTTTTCGTCCTTTGTTTTTGACATCAAACAGACCATCTCCACCCTGCCCCTGCAGCCACCTCGCTACAGAGAGGTGGCTTTTCAACTCCGATGGATCAATACCATGCGTCCTGCGGAATAAGGCTATGCGTTCATGCGCAACAGAAGCCGCCCCGCCCGGCGCGCTAAAAACAGTGTTGCCAAAAGGCTGAGAAGCAGGGTGACGCCCATCACGATATAGGTGTACGTCACAAAGTAGTCCGGCAATTGAATGCCCAAAAACAGAATGGCACCGAAAAGTGCAAAGTGGATAATTTGACCGAAAAAGACGTTCACATTCCCCTTAATCGCCTGCTGCTCATTGCTCCACTGCAGCCGCGGGCGCATCGCATCTAAAATTAAGTCGAGGCAATTCGTTAAATACGTGGAAAGAATGCCGCCGATGAGAATCGAAACCAGCAATATCGGTTGTCCGCCCAACAACACGCCTGCGCCGATCATCAACAAAGCAGGACAGAGAAGTCCCAACACCAACCCCGGCACCATCTTTGCCAGCGCAAGCTGCAGCGGAGAAATCGGCATCGCCGCCAAAACGCCCAGGTGTTTCGCATCGCGCGAATACGCTGTAATCGACGTCCCGCTGATTGCGCCGGAAAATATGCCCAGTAGCCAGCCCGCAGCCAGGCCCAGCGGAATCGCGCCGCCCATAATCTCGAGCAGTTGGGGATATCCGCTGCGCAAAAGTTGAAGGACCTCATCCGGTGAAACCTCGGCACGGGAAATGCCAATAAATATACCGACAATAAGCATAATCGGAAGGATGAAGGCGCCCAATACGGAATTGAGAAAATACGCCGGTGTGCGGAAAAGCACATGCCATTCGCGCTGCACCAGACTTCCAAAGGTGGAACCACTGCGACTCACCGCGCCGGCACGCGCCCCGGCATTCAGCTCCACGCGCTTCGCACCTCCGACATTCATGGACAAAATCACCCGGAAATAGGATTTTTCCATCAGGAAAAGGTAGACGAGAAAGAGCAGCACATTGACCCCGACGACAAAAACCAATCCCAGAGCAAACGACCCCACCCCGTTTCCGGCAATCATGAGCTGGGCTCCTCGCAGCGGCGGAAACACCATGGCGGCAGTTTGGAAAATGCCCTCCCCGTTAAAAACGACATTCTGCAATAGGACCGACGGATCGCCGGACTGTAAGACCATATTGATCCCAATGGCGACCGCAATACTGAACACGCCCGTCACCAGGGCCATGCGGTTTTTATTGCGCAAAACGGGCGCGATGAGCATCAAAAGCCAGGTGAGCAGACTTACAAATAAAACCGGAAAAATCGGCAGAAAAAGGATGCTGATCAGCCAGCCGAAAAGGGCGCGCACGCTGAAAGCGACCTGCAGATATCCCACAGTCAACGGGATCACAAAGAGCAGAGCAATCGCATACTGCTGAACGGTAACGCTTAAAAATTTCGCCGCTAAAATTTCCGAGGGACGTACCGGCATTGCCATGTACAGCTCTAGGTCCTCAGAAAAATAGTAGGAGGTCGGCACCAAAACGAAACTCGGAACAAAGATGATCAACATGCCGATCACCAGAATTACCGATACGATAATCGGTTCCAGCTGCGCTGGCAGCAGAAGCCGCGTTGTCTCGGAGACCCCGCTTGCCAAGAGAAAGGCCAGCGGGATACAGGCAAGGACGATCACCGCCAGAAGCAGCACCCCTCGAAAGCGCGCCGCGCGCTGACTGCCGCCGCGCTTGCCGCCTGCCTGTGAAAAGACCTGGGAAAGACTTTCCTTGACGTTCACGCGAATCAAACTCAGCAGGCGACGAATCTGAAAACCTTCGTTCATTGAACGGCTCCTTCCTCCGTCTCCTCCGCCAGAACCCGACTTTTCGTCACCGCCAGGAAGATTTCTTCCAGCGAACGACTCGGGTAGCGTTCCTGCAGCGCTTCCAGCGTACCCGTGTACACGAGTTCGCCCTTGTCGATAATTGCAATCTGGTCGCAAAGTTTTTCCGCCACTTCCAGTACATGCGTAGAAAAAAGGACAATATTGCCCGCCTGGGCATGTCGTTTCATCCGCTGCTTCAACAGGTACGACGACTGCGGATCCAAGCCGGTCATCGGCTCATCCAAAATCCAGATATTCGGATCGTGCATCAATGCAGCGATGATATGAATTTTTTGACGCATTCCGTGCGAATAGGTCTCCAGGCGATCCCCGACCACGCTGGTCATCTCAAAATCGCGCAGTAATTCTTCCATGCGCGCGGGGCGCACTTCTTTGGGCACATTGTAGATATTGCAAATAAAATTGATGTATTCCGTGCCTTTCAAGGTCAAAAATACATCCGGACTGTCCGGAATAAAACCGAATTCCTCTTTCGCCGCCAGCGGTTCTTTCTGGATATCTTTGCCGTTCAGCGTAATCGTTCCGGCATCCGGCTTTAAGATTCCGCAAAGCATGCGTATGGTCGTCGTCTTTCCTGCGCCGTTCGGTCCGATAAAACCGGTAATCGTGCCTTCCTGCAATTGCAGAGATAAATTATCTACTGCAGTCTTTTTTCCAAATTTTTTGGTCACTCCTTCAATCGCAATCATAGAGCCTCCCTTTTTTCAACGCCGGCTTTTTCACCGGTCATATTTTTAAGTATACCATTTTTGATGGGGGGGGGTAGTACGCCCTCGCTTTTTCTATGTAATATGTTTGTAAAAAAATCTGAAAAAATTCTTTCCCTAAAGTATAATGGGAAAAATAAACGGGCAATCTCCCCTCATCGCCGGTTCAGTAGAAAGGAAGCCACAAATTGAAAAAATTAGCATTTCGCCAAACCGTTCTCGTCGGACTCCTGCTCTTTGGTCTGTTTTTTGGAGCCGGAAATCTCATTTTCCCCGTTTTTATGGGACAACTTGCCGGAAAAAATGTCCTTCCCGCCACGCTCGGCTTTTGGGTCGCCGGCATTGGATTGCCCGTCCTTGGCGTGATTTCCTATGCCTTATCACAGAAGCACGACTTAAACGGTTTTGCCTCCATTGCCGGTCCGCACTTCGGTCTGTTTTTCACCGTCGCTCTTTACCTGACGATCTGCCCGCTCTTTGCCATTCCCCGTACGGCAACGACGGCCTTTGAAACCGGACTGCGGACCTTCTTTCCCGACAGCGTCCGCCTGCCGCTTTTCCTCTATTCCGTCGTCTTTTTTGCCCTTGCCTACTTTTTTGCAAAATACCCGACACGGATCATGGACATCATCGGACGTTGGATGGCGCCGATTTTTCTCGTTCTCCTCAGCATTTTGCTCATTTTTGTCATTCTTCGCCCGATGGGCGCACCGGCAGACTTTCCCGCACAACCGCCCTATGATACACGCGCTTTTGTGCAGGGCATTCTGGACGGTTACAACACGATGGATGCGCTCGCCTCGCTCGCCTTTGCCATTATCATCATCACGAATATCCGCGCCATGGGTGTCTCCGACGCGAAGCGTATGGCGGTGGAGGTCTTTAAGGCCGGTCTTGTAACTTTAGTTCTGATGGCGACGATTTACGGAGCACTTTCCTATCTGGGCGCCTCCAGCCTCGGGGTCATGGAACTGCAATCGAATGGGGCAACCATACTCGGTTTGACCGCCAATCACTACTTTGCACTCTTCGGTCAGCTCCTGCTGGCGCTCATCGTCTTTGTCGCCTGCCTGAAAACCGCTGTCGGATTGATTGTCGCCATTTCTGGCACTTTCTCCCGTCTTTTCCCCAAGGGACCAAGTTACAACCAGTGGATGGTACTGTTCACGCTTCTGTCCTTCGGCATCGCGAATTTCGGACTGAATACCATCATTTCCCTCTCCATTCCGGTGCTTATGTTCCTGTATCCGCTGTCCATCGGCTTAATGCTTTTATGGATTATTCACGCGGTTCATCCGCTGCCGCAACGGGTCTTTTCCGGCACGCTCTTTGTCATCGGCATTGCCGCCCTCTTCGACTTTATCAAGGCGGCGCCCCCCTTCCTTTCCAAGCAGCCCTTTGCTATCGCGCTGCTCGATAAGGTAAAAACATATCTGCCACTGTTTACAGAAGGTATGGGCTGGCTGCTGCCGGGGACGCTTGCTTTTTTGGGATTGTTGCTCTGGGCGAAGATCGGTAAAAAGAGCGCCGACATTTCCAAAAACTAATTTTCTCTCTTACCTTCTCTTATGACTTTCGGTTAAAAAAACGGGGCGTCGCCCCGTTTTTTTACTCTTCATTTTCCGGTGGAGAAGACGTCGTTTCCGAGGGCGCTTGCATTGCAGCTTCGCTCTCCTCGTTCGCTATGCTTGTCGCTTCCCGCTCTTTCTCCTCGTCTTCCTTTTTCATCTCCGCCACGGTTTTCTTGCCGTAGAATTCCAGACTGCGATCCAAAATGTCCATGAATTCCTCACCCGTGACCGTTTCTTTCTTGATCAAAAAGTCTGCGATGTCGTGGAGCTGTTGCTCATATTCGCGCAAAATCTCCAAGGCCTTTTTATGAGCGGCGGAAATAATCTTTCGCACCATATCATCGATTTGGTCCGCCGTTCCCATCGACGCCTGTAACTGCGTATCGCCGCCGAGATACTGATTGGTGACCGTCTCCAACGCAATAAAATCAAATTCATCGGTCATGCCGAAGCGCGTGACCATCGCCCTTGCCATCTTCGTCGCACGTTCAATGTCGTTGGATGCGCCGGTTGTTTTGGTATCAAAGACCAATTCTTCGGCGGAACGTCCGCCCGTCAGCGTCACGATCTGTTGGAACAGATCTTCGCGCGTCATCAGCACTTTTTCTTCCTCATCGACCTGCATCGTGTAACCAAGCGCCCCGGAAGTGCGCGGAATAATTGTAATTTTTGTCACCGGCGCCGTATGTTTCTGCATCGCCGCGACGAGGGCATGCCCCACCTCGTGATACGCAATCATCCTCTTGTCGCGATCGGTGATAACGGCATTCTTCTTCTGCTGTCCGGCAATGACCACCTCGACCGACTCGACTAAATCATCTTCCGTTACCAGTCGACGCCCTTCCCGCACGGCGCGCAGCGCGCCCTCATTGATGATATTCGCAAGATCTGCCCCGGATGCCCCCGCCGTCATGCGGGCGATAAGTTTCAAATCGACGCCGCTTTCCATCTGCACATCTTTCGCGTGCACGCGCAGGATGTCCTCGCGCCCTTTGATGTCGGGCAGTTCGACGCGAATCTGTCGGTCAAAACGCCCCGGACGGGTCAACGCCGGATCCAAAATTTCCGGACGATTCGTCGCCGCGAGAATGACCACGCCGGTGTTTCCTTCAAAACCGTCCATTTCGTTCAGCAACTGGTTCAGCGTCTGCTCGCGTTCGTCATTGCCGCCGAAACCGGCGCCGTCGCGTCGCTTTCCGATGGTGTCAATCTCATCAATAAAGACAATGCATGGCGCCTTTTCTTTTGCCTGCTTAAACAAATCGCGGACTTTGGAAGCGCCCAGCCCGACAAACATCTCCACAAATTCCGAGCCGGAGATAATGAAAAACGGTACATTCGCTTCCCCGGCAACGGCTTTTGCCAACAGCGTCTTTCCGGTGCCCGGCGGGCCGACCAGCAGCACACCTTTCGGGCATACGGCACCGATGTCGTTATACCGCTTCGGATGATCCAAATAGTCGACGATCTCATTGAGACTTTCCTTGGCTTCTTCCTGTCCCGCCACATCGCGGAATGTTTTGCCGCTCTGCGCTTTCACATAGATTTTCGCCTTGGACTTGCCGAAACTCATCGCATTGCCGCCGGTCATATTGCGCATCAAATACCGCCCGGCGAGCCAGAAAATTGCCAATGGAATGACGAGTGTGAACAGATACGACAAAAATACATTGGGCTTCGGCGGAATTTCTGAACTGTATTCCACTTCATGCTCGTCCAACAATTTTGTCAGATTTTCCTGATCGTTCCACAGCCCCGTCTTGTACTCTTTTTCGTTACCTTCCTTATCTTTTCCCTCAATGCGGTACATCGTCCCGTCGTTGGTCACCTTGGTGACGCGCCCTTCGGAAATCATCGCCGTGAATTGATCATAACTGACTTCCTCAACGCCCGCTTCGTGCATCGCCGGTCCAAAGAAAAATTGAAAAAGCAATACGAGAATTAACACGCCCGCGTAGTAAAAAAGAATCGGACGCGGCCGTTTGGGGCCATTCGTTTTTTTATTTATATTTGCCATATTCCCTCCGTCCTGTATGAACAGTTTTGCACGATTTTCCTGTTTGGTCAAGTATAGTCAAAAATTGTGAGTAAAATGTGAATAAAAATTTTTGATGTCCATCAATCTACAAATTTCTCGAAGGAAATGTACCTTCCGTATCCGACGAAGTTTACCATTTTTTTACAATGGAGAGACGCTTTTGGGTATAGTATGCTTGAAAGCATATCAACATCGTACAAGGAGGCGTGTATGGGTTTAATCAGAGCGACCGTCAACGCCATTGGCGGCGGATTAGCGGATCAGTGGTTGGAGGTCATTGAAGCGGATCACATGGGACCGGAAATTGCCATGGCCCCGGGGGTCTTTGTACGTCCGAATGACCCGCGAAACAGCAATACGAAGCGCACCGCAGGCGTTATTTCGAACGGATCGATCATTCACGTATATGACGGGCAGTTTATGATGCTCATTGACGGCGGAAAAGTCATTGACTATACGGCGGAGCCCGGTTATTTCAAGGTGGACAACACCGCCAGTCCCTCGATGCTGAACGGACAATGGGGGCCGGCGATTAAAGAAACTTTCAACCGTTTCCGTTTTTCCGGTTCCACGCCTTTCCAGCAAAAAGTCGTCTTTATCAACACACAGGAAATTCGCGATTTGAAATTCGGCACGCCGAGTCCGCTCAATTACTTTGATCACTTCTACAACGCGGAACTCTATCTGCGCGCCCACGGCGCCTACTCGATTCGCATTGTCGATCCGATTAAATTCTATGTCGAGGTCGGGGATCGCACGATGGAAGCCCCCATTGCAATGAAGGGCATTAACGAGCAATATCGGGGTGAATTTCTCACCGCTTTGCAAACCTCACTGACGCAAATGAGCGTGGACGGTATACAAGCTTCTCACGTCGGCGCACAAACGATGAAGTTAGCGGAATATCTGCAGGATGCATTGGATGCCAAGTGGACCGAATTGCGTGGCTTCCAAATCGAATCCGTCGCAATAGAATCCGTTTCCTTTACGGAAGAGACGCAAAAGCTCATCAATATCCGCTCACAGGGCGCCATGCTCTCGGATGAGGCCATTCGCCGCGGGTATATGAGCGGCTCCATCGCTCGCGGTATGGAAGCGGCCGGCTCCAACGAAGGCGGCGCAGGACAAGCTTTTATGGGCGTCGGCATGGGACTGAATATGAGCTCGGCAACACTGGGGGCGCTTGGACTGGAGGCGCAACAAGGCGCTGCACAACCCGCTCCCGCGCAGCCGAATCCTGCACAATCTGGCGCAACAGCTCCGCAAGCACCTGCCGAAAATTCCGGTGCAGCGGTTGCCGGTTACGCCAATGCGGCGACATGGAAATGCCCGGAATGCGGGACGGAAAACAGCGGGAAATTTTGCACGGAATGCGGCGCGAAAAAGCCCGTTCCGGTAAAAAAAGAATGCCCGAATTGTCACACGCCCTTGCCGGAAGGCAATCTGAAATTCTGTCCAGAATGCGGAACGAAACTACACGCGGACGAGTAAAATTCCTTCCCAAGCACCGAGTTTGCTTTTTTGCAGGCTCGGTGCTTTTTATCGCGCAATAGCGAGATTTTTCCGCTCGCTATTGCGCGCCTTTATTTGCATTTTTGGGGGTATTGCGATAGAATACAGCAGTCACTTCGCAAAAGAAAAGCAATCCTATGGAGCGGTATCGAAGTGGTCATAACGGGGCTGACTCGAAATCAGTTTGTCTTCACGGGCACGTGGGTTCGAATCCCACCCGCTCCGCCATTCACTTAGAGAATGTTGAACTTTCAACATTCTCTTTTTTATAATTACCAAAAAGTTACCAAGTATTCATTTTTGAACTGGGGACAAAACTGGGGACAAACGCAAAAAATCGAACAAATGTACAAATGAGAAAACCGCCTGAAACCATTGATTTCAAGCGGTTTTTCTTTTGGTCGGAGTGACAGGATTTGAACCTGCGACCCCTTGTCCCCCAGACAAGTGCGCTACCGAACTGCGCTACACCCCGGGAATAAAATGTTCGATTTATGCTACCACAGGATGTCGGAAGAAGCAAATCGCACCTCATATTTCGCGAAAATCGTTCTCGCCCATACACCAATAACGCGGTTTTCCGACCGTCTTTTTTCCATATTCAATGGCCCGGGTCGGACAGCCGCAAATACAGGCCATGCAGTGCGTACAAGCATTGCCCCAAACCGGCTTTCCCTCTACCAGGCGCACATTGTTCAGAGGACAACGTATTTCACACTTTCCGCAGCCAATACAGCGCGCATCGACACGAAAGGCACGCGCTTTTACAAACAACGCATAGAAAATCGGATTCACCATGCGGCTGTACAAGCGGTCGAGAAGTCGAATCCGCCGCGGTGGAAAAGGACGTTCTTTCTCTAAAGACCGGGCAATCTCCTCCAGAGCTGGTTCCGCCCGGGCAATAATAGCTCGGGCCTCCGTTTCATCCGGAACCGGAAAAAGTGCTACATAGTTTTCCGGCATTTGAATTTCCGCCGTCCCCCGATATTGCAGCCCTTTTTCCGCACATAGCCGGCGGTTGTAGCGATCGGCATTGCCGATTTCACTGCCGCAGTTCATGACAAACCAGACCGGCAAACCAGATGGAAAATCGACGCGGCGAATCCAAGCGGCAACGACGCGCGGAAGGCGCCAGGAATACGTGGGCGTAACGAAAATCAGGCGATCCACTTCCGTAAGTTGCGGATCCGCCCCGTACTTCAAGGCGTCATTCAGAGAAAAAAGGGTATCCCTCGTTTCCTGTGCCAACTTCTTCGCTAGATAGGCGCTATTTCCGGTTCCAGAAAAGTAAAGAATCATAGAAACTCCCGATAGCTTTCCATTTACCGCCCGTACAAACCGATCAATTCCCGGAGCTTCTTTGCCAACCCCGGATCCGCATAATCGGGACGCAGGCGCCACTGCCAATTTCCACCCAAGGCCCCCGGCAAATTGGTGCGACTGGAGGCATCTGTCCACAAGATGTCCTGCATCTGGAAAATGCAGAGATCGGCAACCGAGGCTGCCGCACCGCGCAACAGCGCCCAGCGCACCTCTTCCTCTTTCGAAATGGCAAAGTAAGCCCCCACGAGATAACGCGTCTGCGGATCCAGATTTTCCCACCAGGTGCGCAGCGGATCACTGTCGTGAGTGCCTGTGTAAACGCTGGTGCGCCGCTCAAAATTGTGCGGCAGATAGTCAGAATCCGGTCCCCCGCCGAAAGCGAACTGCAACGGCTTCATGCCGGGAAAGCCCGTCCGCTCGCGCAGCGCAATGACCTCCGGCGTGAGCACGCCGAGATCTTCCACTAAGATGGGCAGCGGTCCCAGCGCCTCCTGCATTTTTTGGAAAAAGGCAAACCCGGGGCCGGCTTCCCAGCGCCCGTTGCGCGCCGTTTCCTCTTCCGCCGGCACGGACCAGTAATGTTCAAAACCGATGAAGTGATCCAGTCGCAAAATGTCATATAGGCGGAAATTGGCACGAAATCGCCGCACCCAAAAATCGTAGTTGCGATCGCGCATGACCGCCCAATTATAGATGGGGTTGCCCCATCTTTGCCCGTCCGCCGTAAAAACGTCCGGCGGCGCCCCTGCGACGACGCGCGGGTTGCCCTTTTCGTCGAGCAGAAATTGATCCCGTGCCGCCCAGACATCCGCCGAATCGTGCGCCACGTAAATGGGTATATCGCCAATAAACAAGAGCCCCTTGTCATGAGCATACGCACGCAGCGCCTCCCACTGGCGGAAAAAGTGATACTGCATGAAAATCTGGAAGAGGATTTCCACCTCATGGGAGGCGCGAAATGCGTCTAAAGCTTCCGCATGGTGGTCTCGGTACACATCCGCCCACTGCGTCCATTCGACATCGAAGTGCTCCGCTTTCAGCGCCTGGAAGAGCGCGTAGTCTTCAATCCAGTCTGCGTTTTGTTCGCGAAATTGTGCCAACGCCTCCCGCGTTCCACAATCGCCGGAAAGCCCAGCTTGCTGAAACGCTTCCGACGGGGTCAACGGTGCACGTTCCGTTTGCCCCACGGCGCGCTCAAAAGCGCGCCAAAGCAGGCGATAGCGTTGATTGTAGAGAAGTGAATAGTCGACCCGATCGATTTCATCCCCGAAGTGAATGGCCGCCAGTTCTTCCGATTCCAACAAGCCTTCCGCACACAGAAAATCCAGGTCAATAAAATAGGGGTTGCCCGCCAGCCCGGAAAAGCTCTGATAAGGGGAGTCACCATAACTCGTCGGTCCGAGCGGCAGCACTTGCCAATACCGGACTCCAGATTTTGCTAGAAAATCGCAAAACCGATACGCCGCTTCGCCGAAGGTACCGATGCCGTAAGGCGATGGCAGCGAAAAAATCGGCAGAATCACACCGAGTCCGCGCGGGTATTTTACCAACTCCAACTCCGCAGGAAGCACCGTATGCGGCGGACGTGCCTGCGGTGCCTCGTGCCAGCATACATGTGCTTCCAAAGCGTCGTGCCCGAACGGCGCACCCGCCGCATACATTTCTTCCGGTTGCGAATTGTAATTCCAATCGTTCATTCGTTTCCTCATCCCTGCTCGTACTAAATGCGTGTCTTCGTTTCTCCGTCGAAATAATGCATCGCCGCGCTGTCAAAGGCAAATTCCTCTTCCTGCCCCTGCGCAAAACGGTAATGGCCCGGCATAGTCAGAACCAAATCTTTTCCACTGGGCAATTTCACAAAGAGCGACTGCTCCTTGCCGAAGTTTTCAATGACATCCACATGCGATATAAAGTGGTTTTTATCCGTGCTTTCCTTGCGTAAAAAGCGCTCCGAGCGGATTCCCGCGATCACTTTTTTGCCTTCGTAGGCGCGCAGCCGTGCCGCATCTTCCGCACCGGGTTCAATGCGCACCTCGTCATTTTCCGTCACAAAGACGCCGTTGACCATCTTTCCTTCCAAAAGGTTCATGGTTGGCGAGCCGATAAACTGCGCGACAAAAGTGTTGGACGGCGTGTTGTAAAATTCATCCGGTGCCCCCGCCTGCTGAATCTTGCCCTTATCCAACAAGACAATTTTTGTCGCCATCGTCATGGCTTCCGTTTGGTCATGCGTGACGTAGATCGTCGTCGTTTTCATCTGTTGATGAATCCGCACCAATTCAATCCTCATATGTTCGCGCAGCTTCGCATCCAGGTTCGAGAGCGGCTCATCCATGAGGAAAATGTTCGGCTTGCGGACAATGGCGCGTCCGAGGGCGACGCGTTGGCGCTGTCCGCCGGAAATGTCCGAAGGACGGGAATAGAGATAGTTTTCAATTTGCAGCAATTTTGCGGCGTCCTTCACGCGCTTGTCGATAATGCCTTTACGCTCTTTGCGCATCTTCAAAGAAAACGCCATGTTGTCGTACACTGTCATATGCGGATACAGGGCATAACTTTGAAATACCATGGCGATGTCGCGATCTTTCGGCGGAACGTTGTTGACCAGACGGTCGCCGAAGATGAGTTCGCCTTCGGTGATGGAGTTGAGCCCGGCAATCATGCGCAAAAGCGTGCTTTTTCCACATCCGGAGGGGCCGAGGATGACGCAGAAGTCTTGGCTCTTGATGTCCAAATTGATGTGACGTAAGGTGAATTCTTCGCGTCCCTCGTATTTTTTTCCAATATTTTCTAATTTGACTTGCATCGTATTATCCTTTCACAGAGCCCGAAGACAGACCCGACACCAATTGTTTCTGCAATGCGATAAAGAGCGCGACGATGGGCAGCGCCGTCAACAGACCGCCCGCCGCAAAGAGCGGCTGACGCATGGTGCGCGTATCCGCAATCAACGTCTGCAACCCCGTCGCCAGCGTATATTCCTGGGGACTCGTGAGCAACACCTTCGGCAGCATATAATCCGTAAAGGGAGCGATGAACGCCCATAGGGCAATAATCGCCAGCATTGGCCGAACAATGGGCGTGATGATCATGCGAAAGACCTGAAAATTGGAACATCCGTCGATGCGCGCCGCTTCATCCAGCTCCGAAGAAATCGAGTCGATGTAGCCTTTGAGTATCAGCGTGTTGTTCGCAATGCCGCCTGCCGAATAAATCAAAACCAGAAGCATCTGTCGCGAAAATGCCGGAATGACCCCGGAAATGATCTGATGGAGGGTGAAGTACGCCGTAATTCCGGCAAAGGTCGGCACCACCTGGATCAACAGGATTGCCAGGAGCGACCCTTTCTTGTACTTAAAGCGGAAGCGCGAATAGGCGTATCCGGTGAAGGCGACGACCAGCGTCTGAATCACGGCGGAAGCGATGCCAATAAAGATCGTGTTTTTCAGCCACAAAAGGAAGTAGGTGTCGCTGAACAATTCGCGAAAATTATCCAGTGAAAATTCATAGGCTCCGTTCAGGATCAAATATTTCCCCTGCGCACCGTTAAAGGAAGCAAGTAGAATTTGCAGCACCGGCCACAGAACGATGAAACTCCATAGAATTAAAATCGCATAGGTAATGCCCACGCCGACTTTCCCCGCCGGTGTTAAAGGCTGTTGATCCTTGAGATAAAGTCCGGAGGTCTTTTTCTTCTTCTTCATGTCAGTCCTCCTTAAAAGCTGCCGTCCGACGATAGCCCATAAAGGCAATGACAATGAGCGCCAATGAAATGAGAATCGAAATCGCCGCGCCGAACGCCTGGTATTGGTTATCCATCGTCAATTTGAAAATGTAAGAAATCAGGAGGTCGCTGGAACCGGCAAGGTTGCCATAGCGGCTCGGATTGAAAGGACCGCCTTGATTGAACAAATCGATGATGGTGTAGTTGTTGAAGTTGAAGGTATATTGTCCGACGAGAATGGGCGCCGTCTGGAAAAGCAGCATCGGCAATGTGATGTTCAATAGCTTCTGCCGCCCGTTCGCGCCGTCCATCTCTGCGGCTTCGTAAAGGTCATTGGGAATGGACTGCAGCACACCGGTCGCCAGTAAGAATACATAGGCATTGCCGCACCACCCTTGAATCAGAATCAAAGCCGTGCGCGTCAAATTCGTATCATTTTTAACATTGACCGTTTTTCCGACAAGACTTGTGATCAGATCGCTCAAATAGCCGTTGGGCGCCAACATGACGGAGAAAAACATAATCGTAATGAATGCCGGAACTGCCCACGGAAGAATGTAAACGGTACGGAAAAAGCGCTTTCCGCGTATGTGCTCGCCGTTGACCAGAATGGCAAGCCCCATGCCGATGGCGATGGCAAGCGTGGTCGCGCCAATCGTCCAGATGACTGTCCAACCCAAAATACGCCAGAACAGAGACCCTTGCAGGCCTTGTGCGCGGAAGATGGTCATGTAGTTTTCCAGCCCGATCCAACTGAATTTCGACTGATGATTGGGGTCCATGCCCGTAAAGGACAGGAGCACCGCCGTAAAAATCGGCACTAAAGTAATGAATAAAATCAGCAGAATGGCGGGAATGTTTACGAAGTACGGAAAGCCGTTTTCACTAATCTCCCGCTTCGTCTCAAACCACAAATTCGGGCGAATGCCGATGCGTTCATCTTTTTCGACCTGCCGGGCGTCGCGGTAGGACAAAATGATAATCACGGCCGACAGGAAGAGAAAGAGTATGGAGATCAGCCCTTCAATCAGGAAGATCAGGGAACGATCGACGCGCCTGCCGCCTTCCGCCAGTGTAATCAATCCTGCAATGCCGTCGCCCTGGTAATTGCCGTAGCCCAGTGCGTAGGGAATGGCGACCAGGTAAATAAAGAGCACCCCGAGGAGGCAAAGGAGCCCTTTTACCAATTGCCCGTTGAGAATCTGCCCGACCCCGGGAAAGGGAATCGACAAATAGCAACGCCAAAGGGAAAGTTTTTCCTTTTCCGAGGGCGTGCTGCGGCGCACAGCAGAAATTTCTTCCCCCAGCACCGCTTCTTGCTGCTTATTGTCATTTTTTAAGTGGTGTTTGAGATTGCGAATCAGATCCCTTTGGTAGCGCACCGGCGAGCGATACGCTTTGAGATCCAGTTCTTCTTTGTATTCGCTGCGTGTAATCTTGCGCTCGTTTTCAAAAGCGGTGCGCGAAATATTCCCTTCTTTGTAGGACTGCCGCAGCTGCGCGATGCGCGCCTCATACGCTTGCTTGCGCGTTTCCTTATAGGCAGCGAGTTCCTTTTGGTAGCGCGCCTCTTCTTCAGGATTCGGGGCTTCTTCATGCGCATACGCCAAATCCAATTGCAGCAGACGATAATCGACAATCATAGCAGGCAGGTAGTCGACTTTTTTTTGCGCTGTCCGATAGGCCATCTCCGCGTCATAAGACAAATCGACGTAGTCTTTATAAAATGCCGCCTGCTTTTCCGCGCGAAACAGTTCCATCATGTACCCGCGCAGCTTCTTATCGGTGTCGTCGATCTGCTTTTCCGCATCCGCCTCCTCGACTTTTAATTTTTCCAGAAACGTTTTTTCCGCAGTCTCGTACGCACGCAGCTCTATGATGTACGGATGACTCTCCTTGCCCCGTAAAAGAGTCTGCTCTTTTTCCGTATCGCCCTGTTGCTGTGCCAACGCCAACTCCGCAAGGTAGCGGTTCTTGCGTGGATACTCCCGTCCCACGCGGTCCTGTAGGACAACGGGGTACTTCATAACAACTCCTTTCCATCCGACCGGCGACGCGATGCGATCCTCAGTAGGTCGCTTTCGTCGCCCCTAAAATGTCTCCTTGCGCGATCGCATTCTCTCCTGCGGTACACGCACGCCGTAGCTGAGATTGCAATGTAAAAGAAAGAGTGCGAAAAACAAGAGGCATCGCACCCACCAGAAAAGATTGCCCGTTTGAAATTGAAGAATCTGCATAAATAACACATAAAATAAAAGCAATCCCCACACCCAGTAGGCGATTTTCAGCAATCCCGCTTTATGCACGGCAAAAAAAAGATGCAGCGCGTAGCCCGCCGGAATCAATACCGTCTGCAGCAATGTCATAACTTGCACCGCCGCATAATCCGAAACGGTCAACTCCGTAGCAACCTGCGCACGCCAAGTCTCAAAAAGCGTCCGGTCTTTCGTCAGAAACAGCGCCTCCAGGCATAACACCAAAACCAGCACGGCAACTACGCCCAAAACCGCATAGACCATTTTTCGGGATAAACGCTTTTGTTGAAACATGAAAACTCCTCCGGCGAACATTGATGGCAACGGAGGATTGCACCGACAATCCTCCGCAGCCAACGACCTTCATCCGTTTTTTATTTATTGAAATTGCTCATCATGGAATCAAAGGATGACTTCAACTCCTTGTACGCCTCCTCCGCCGAGCCCGGTTTCACCGAGTTCCACGAAAGCACCGCATTTTTCCAACTGTCCCAAACTTTTCCATATTCGGTGAACAGTGGGCGGCTGACCGCATTCTGGTACGAAGCAATCACATTGACAATGGTGGATTTTTCCACATCAGTCAATCCGGACGCTTCATACTTGTCCGCCGGCACTTGCTCCATAATCTTACCTGTCGCCTTGAAGAAATCTTCAAAGTATTCCGGGTTTGCCAACTCGGCAATCAATGCCTGCGCCAGAGCCATCTTATCCTCATTTCCCTCATCGCGGACGTTAATCGCATAGCCCCATCCACCTTTCCAGTGAACGAGCGGCTTTCCTGCAATCGTAATATCTTCGAGGGAACCCAACTCCAGATTCTCTTCCCCGGCCATTTTTGCAATCGTGTCATAGTCCCACGGACCACCCAAACGCACAACGCCGCTTTCGCCGGTCTTGAATGCAGAGTCCGTATAAGCATACCCCGCCTTATCTTCAAACAGCGAAGTGTTGGCGTCTGCATTCGCCTTCCAGTAGTCATACAGTGCCTGAATCACCGCCTGCTTTTCTGCCGGCAATTCCGCCCATTCTGCGGTCAAATCGCTGTAAAGAGAACCGTCGTCTTTTTTCGCCAGGAGTTCAATGCCGCCCGCATTCAAAAGAGCAACGCCGTACCATGCGTCATGCGCCGGCACGAGTACGGATTTCGCAGTCTCCGCACCGATTGCAATGGGCTTAGTCAAATCGATGCCCTGGGCTTCGGCATTGGCCTTCTGTTTGAAAGCAATCAGGCACTCAATGTTCATCGGGAAGGCGAAATACTCCTCGCCGATCTTGAAATTGCCGCCCAATCCTTTATTGAACGCCGCAAAGTCCGCCCATCCGCCCACGGTCTTGACGATGGATTCGGCATCAATGGCAGCCAAATTCTCATTGTCCACAAGGCCGTACAGACGATCCGCCGGAATCGAAAAAACATCTGCAATATCTTCATTTTCCGGGCTCGTCTGATCCAAGGCATCAAGGTGATCAAACGCGCCTTTTTCAATAATCTTGACTTCCGCATCCGGATTCTTTTCCTTGAGCCGCGCGATTGCCGCCTCGTAGTACGGCATCCACGCCGTCTCCGCCTGCACGCTGATGGACCCCTTCAGTCCTTCCGCGGGCATATCCTTTCCACCTTCGTTCCCGGATTTTGCGTCCTCTTTTCCGCCGCCGCAGGCGACAAGCGACAGGGACATCGCCCCCGGCCAACAACAGTGCTGCAAGTTTTTTTACCATGAATCCCTCCTTTTTACGAATCGTTTTCCTTTATCGCGAGGTAAAACGAATTCCTCGTATATATTATATCATACTGATTCAATTTTGAAAGTCTTCTCTGCCCCGCTCTCCGCTGGAAAGTCGGACAGAATTTTAGAACGCTACCCGATCAGCCACTGTGCCGCCTGCAGCACCAAAGGTATGGTAAACAGCGAAAGCAGCGTGGTCAAGCTGGTCACTTGCGCAGCATAACCGGTGTCCTGTCCAATCATTGCCGCCTGCATGGACAGATTGATCGCCGTCGGCGTCGCCCATACAATGGTCATGACGTACTTAAAATCGGACGAGCCGGGTAACAGCCACAGCCCCAGGACGGTCAGAAGCGGCAGTAAGAGCAGGCGAACAAAGGATACTTTCCACGCCTTGCGATTTTGAAAAATACTGGGCAGCGATTCTGCACAAAGGAAGTAGCCGAGCAATACCATGGCAAGGGGCGTATTGACGCCGCGCAGCAAATGCAGCGCATTTCCCACCGGCTCCGGCAGGCGAAACGGTGACACATAGTAAAGCAATCCGAGCAAAAAGGAAATTGTACTGGGATTCCAAAAGATGCGGTGCAGGGTGAGCGCCTGCCGATCCCTGCCCAAAATTGCTGCCCCATACGTCCAGATAAACAGATGATTCACCACGATGCTCGGCGTGACATAAAAGACCGCTTCTGCGCCGAAGAGCGCCGTAACGACCGGAATGCCCATAAATGCTTTATTATTAAAAACGCAGGCGTAGCGCTCAATCCCTTCATGCTCGGAAAACAGCAATCCTGCGACGAGGATATTCAGCCCCATGCACAGGAAATTCAGGATAAAAATCTCGCCCAGTTCCACCGCCTCGCTGCCGGAGAAATCGCGATCAAAGGCGAGAAAGATCATGCAGGGCAAAATGACCTTCATCAGAAAGCTGCTGAGGTCCTGTCCCGTTTTTTCATGCAGCATGTCTTTCTTGCCCAAAACATAACCCAATCCTACCAATAGCGCCATAGCAAGCAATTGTTGAAAAAGTATTGCCATTCCATCCCCCAAAGCATTTCATTTTCACTCCCTATTCGACAACCTCGATTTTCGAAGGCGTACCGACAGCCGAACGCCTTCGACCGACGAGTCCCCGCCCCGGTTATGGTTCCGGATAGGTGACGGATTCCAAATATAGCCCGCATGCCGGAGCAACCGGAACGGCGGGCGACGTCGCTCCCTGCACCAATAAGGCTTCTATCTCTTTTTTCAACAAGCGTCCGCGCCCCACCTCAATCAACGCACCGACGAGACAGCGCACCTGGCGCTGCAAAAAACTTTCCGCCGTAAAACGGAACCGCAGTTCGCTGTTGTACGCTTCCATTTGCGCCGCTTTCAACAGGCGCCGCGGCGAACGCAGGGGGTCCTGCCGCGAAAAAGCAGAAAAATCGTGTTCCCCTAAAAAGAGCGGCAACGCGGCGCGCATGCGTTCAATGTCCAACGGGTATGTACAATGGCCATGGTAATGGCGCTGCGTCGGATAGAAGCGCTGGGTCGTTGCCAATTCATAGCGATAGGTCTTGTTATGTGCGGAAAAGCGCGCATGAAACGAAAGCGGAACTGCTTCGGAAAAAAGCGCCTGCACATCTTCCGGCAAATACGGCGCCAATTGGAAGGCAATGCCACGCGGCGCCAAGCGTCCGTCGGTCAGAAAATTGACCACTTGTCCTTCGGCATGCACGCCGGCATCGGTGCGACCGGCGGCGATGATCCGCGTTTTTCGTCGCAGCAGGCGCGAGAGCGCTTCTTCCACAACCGCCTGCACCGTACGCACCTCTTTTTGCCGCTGAAAACCGCAGAAATCCGTGCCGTCATAGGCAAGCACGAGCCGTACATTTTTCATCAGAAGATCCACGCCGTCGCAAGGAGCGACGCAGAGGTCAGCCCGAACGTCATCCAATCCGCAAGGGCCATGCGCAGCGGGTTTAACCGCGTCCGCCCCGCGCCACCCCGATAACACCGCGCTTCCATCGCCGTCCCCAATTCTTCAGCGCGGCGAAACGCGTTCAAAAAGAGCGGCACCATAAGGGGAATCATCGCCCGGGCGCGCTGAAATAGGTTGCCGGACTCAAAATCCGCCCCTCGCGCCTTTTGCGCTCGCATAATTTTATCCGATTCATCAAACAGCGTTGGAATAAAGCGCAGCGCAATGGAAATCATCATGGCGAGTTCATGCGCCGGAAAACGTACCAGCGTGAGTGGCTTCATCAGCGCCTCCATGCCGTCCGTCAACGAAAGCGGACTGGTGGTCAGTGTCAAAAGCGATGTGCCCAAAACCAACAATACGATGCGTATGGCGATGAACACCGCCTTATGCAACCCCTCTTGGGTCACACGCAGCACCCAGACTTCAAAAAGCAGTTCGCCCGGCGTCGTCAACAGGTTGATGGCAAAGGTAAACAGGAGGATCAGAAAAATCGGGCGCAGCCCTTTGAACAGCTGTTTGGGTGGCACCTCCCCCACGATCATGCACAACAATACAAAGCCGAGAAATACGGCATAGCCCCAATAGCTTGACACGAGAAAGATACAGACCATAAATACGATGGTCAGAAAAATCTTGACGCGGGGATCCAGCCGGTGAAGGAAACTGTCTCCGGTCAGATACTGACCGATGGTTATGCGTTCGGACATGACGGCTCCTTTCCTTCCCGCGACGTCAGATACGCGTAGAGGGTGTTGAACGCCTCTTCCACCGTCAACGCGCGGTCGTCGACCTCGTGCCCGGCGCGCCGATAAGCGCGCAGAAAGCGCGTCACTTCGGGGACGGAGAGCCCAATGCGCTCCAATTCCTCTTCGCGCGCAAAGATTTCACGAGGTGCACCGTCCATGACGATTTTTCCGTGATCGACGACAAAAATGCGCGTGGCATGCGCTGCAATATCTTCCATGGAGTGGGTGACCAACACGATGGTCATTTCCGGGCGCGCTTCATACAGAGCCCGCAGTTCGCCGAGAATCTCTTCGCGCCCCCGCGGATCGAGTCCCGCCGTCGGCTCATCGAGTACGAGGTAGGACGGTTGCAGCGCCAGCACACCGGCGATGGCAACGCGACGTTTTTGCCCACCTGAAAGGTCGAAAGGAGAGGTGTCTTTGAAGCGCTCGTACGAAAGCCCCACGGCTTCCATACTGGAGCGCACTCGCTCCTCGACTTCTTCCGGGGACAATCCGAGGTTCTTCGGTCCGAAGGCAATATCCTGCGCCACCGTTTCTTCAAACAATTGATCTTCGGGATATTGAAATACCAAGCCGACTTTTTGGCGCAAGGTGCGCAGATCCGCCTTTTCCGCCGTAGTGTCGATGCCGTCGACGATGACATGACCCTCGTGCGGCAGATTCAGCCCGTTCATATGCTGCACGAGCGTCGATTTGCCTGAGCCGGTGTGCCCGATCAGACCGATGTATTCATGCGCCTGAATTTCCAGATTGACGCCATCTAATGCCTTGAGGGGGTGTTTATTGTCGCGCCCATAATAAAATGTAACATTTTCAAAGCGAATACTCATGCCAGCGCCTCCAACAATTCTTCGACGCTCAACACATCCGGCGGCACGGCAAGCCCCGCTTGGTGCAATAAGAAGCCCAATTCCGTCACCTGCGGAACATCCAGCGCCAAGCGACGCATTTCCGCAACGCGGGAAAAGACTTTGCGCGGCGTGCCTTCCAGTGCGATATGCCCGCGATGCAGTACCACGACGCGATCCGCGCACGCCGCCTCTTCCATATTATGGGTAATCAACAGAATCGTCTTGTGTTCTTTTTCATGCAGATAATGAATGGCATTGAGAATTTCCCGCCGCCCGATCGGATCCAACATGGCCGTGGGTTCGTCCATAATAATGCAGTCGGGTCGCATCGCCAGCACCCCGGCGATCGCCACGCGTTGTTTCTGCCCGCCGGACAACTCGTGCGGCGCGCGACGACGATGCTCGTACATGCCAACGGCGCGCAGCGCTTCGTCGACGCGGTCGCGCAATTCCGGATTGGGAATGCCCAAGTTCTCCGGTCCGAACGCCACATCTTCCTCGATAACAGACGCGACCATCTGGTTGTCCGGATTTTGAAATACAATGCCGCAGTGCGAACGGATGTCCCACAGTTTTTCCTCTTCGGCGGTGTCCATGCCGAGGATGGTAATGCGCCCTTGCGTCGGTGTCATCTGTGCGTTGAGCAATTTTGCCAATGTGGATTTGCCCGACCCGTTGTGTCCCAGCACCGCTAAAAACTCGCCAGATGCAATTTCCAAGGAAATCCCGTCGAGCGCGCGCAGCGGTGCATCGTCTGCGGTCACGGCGGGATACTCATACACGACGTGATCCACCACGATTTGCGGCTCCGCTCGCTGCGGCAAGCCGTCCGATCGCAGCGGATCGCGCCGATTATTTTCTTCGTTTTTCACACCTCTGCCCCTGTCATTCCGTTTTTGAATAGGACGTTGAACTCTCATATACGACAACCGGTGTCATCGTCTCATACGCCTTAAAAATTGCTTCCGCCACCGAAGGTGGCAAATTGATACACCCGTGACTTCCGGCGCTCAAATAAATGTCGCCGCCAAAGGCTCCGCGCCACGGCGCGTCGTGCATGCCCACGCCTCGATAATCGATGGGCATCCAGTACTTGACCGGCGTTTCGTATTCCGGTTGATCGCCGGTCTTTGTCCCGGTCAACGTCTGATCCCGCTCCATCGACCAGATGCAGTTTACGCCGACCGGCGTTTCGTGTTTGCCGTCCACAACGCCGCTCACCACATCCGACTCCAGATATAGTTCACCGTCGATATATGCCCACAAATGCTGTCGCGACAGATCAATTTCAATATACGTATTGCCGATGTCATTGCTCGCGCGCACGCCGCCGTAGGCATTGTAAGCGGGAATCATTTCAAAATCTCCCTCTTTGGCGAGTTTCTTTTTAATCTCTTCCACGGTTGTCGCCACATCCAACTGCCAGCCATAAATCCCCGGCGGAACCTGGATGGTGCCGATGCCCGTCGCCTCAAAATTGCGATATTCACCCAGCGTATCGGTCTCCCGGGCCATATCCGCCACCCAAGTCGCCAGCCGGTCATCATTAAACACGTACTTGCCGTCTTCCGTCCGATCGTACAGACCCAGCAAGGTTTTGCCAGCTAAGTCGTATTTGCGATCGACAAAATCAAAGTGTATGCGCGAACGCAAAATCGAATCAATCTGTTCCTTTTCCGCCAAAATCTGCGGATCATCCTTTTTGAGCTTCGGTTCGATATAGATGTCGTCGAGCGTCACATCCGTCGCGCCGTCGGTAAACGCCTGCACAATATGCTGTGCCGCTTTTTCCGGTACGATGCGGGTACCCCGCACTTCCGGAACAATCTCCGCTCCTTTGTCCCCGACCTCAATGCGGGCATCCGTCGGCAGCGTCCCCTCTTCATTCAGCGGCGAATCCAAGATCGCAAAACGGAGCTTTTGCTCGTCATAAGTCACGTCATATGCAATGGTGTACTCATCTCGCTGAAAAAAAGCAATCGGCCACGCCCAGCCATTTTGTTTCAGCACCGGACTGCCCTGTACATGGCGCGTAAAGTCAATGTCGGATTCCCGCATATGGAAATCCTCTCCCGCCAACCCCTGAAAATGAATGGAACGATCCGGTTCTCGATATTCAAAAATTTCATCTTTGGATTGGAAACTCCGATTTTTTCCGTTCACATACGTATTCGGCAGCGTGTTCATGGAAAAAATAATCACGCCTCCTACGTAAACCAAAAGAAGCCCAATACCAAACAGAAAAAGGACTTTTTGTTTTTTTGTCAGCTTCATAACTCCTCCGAATCGGCATAGTCCCAATTCATTTTTCTCGACAGAATCCTACTCGCTCCCTATTTTACGCTATTTTTTCCCACTTTGCCAATGTATAAAAAACACGGACACGAGTGCGCATCCGTGTTTTTCGTCTTTTTATTACCGACTCTGCCTCGGCTTCCGTTCTCAGCGAAAAACCTCTGCCAGCTCGTTCTGTGGCGTTTGCGTCCCGATCAACTTGCGCACCTTGCCCATCTTGGCCGTGGAGCCATACAAAATACCCCCGATGATCGTGCCTTCCTTATAAAAGATCTGCACCTGCGTCCCGTCGACGGTCTTTTCCCAAACTTCGTCGCCCTCGTAGGATCCGGCGGAGAAAACCTGCACCTCGCCGATTTGCAGCTTGGTGAACAGTTGCGGATTCTTATAAGTTTCGGAACCGCCCGTCATATTTTCCCCGGCGATTTTTCCCATCTGCATGGACGCCGTCCACAACCCGTAAGAAGCGCCGTTCACTTCGGCACAATCCCCCGCCGCCCACACGTTGGGCCGGCTCGTCTCCAACTTTTCATTGGTACAGATACCGCGGTTGACGTCAAGTCCTTTCGCCAAATCCGTTTGTGCGCGCACGCCAACGGAAAACAACACGGCATCACAGGGAAATGTCTGTCCGTCGGTCAAGGTGACCTGTTCCACGCGGTTGAAGCCGCTCGCTTCCTGCAGAGTCGCCCCTGTATGAATCAAAAAACCTTCTTTTTCCAAATCCGCTTGCAATTGCGCACTGATCTTTTCATTGACCTGTTTGGCCAGCAGGCGCGGCCCAAATTCGCAAATATGCACTTCCAATCCCTTTTGCAACAGGGAATGCGCCGCTTCCAGCCCCAATAAGCCGCCGCCGACGACTAAAATACACGGCAACGAATCCATTTTTTCCCGCAGGCGTTCAATGTCCCGATAGGTGCGCACGGAAAACAGATTTTCCTTGTGCCGTCCCTCGTACTTCGGAATAAAGGGTTGCGAGCCGACAGCAAGCAATAATTTTTCATAGAAAATGCTGTCCCCGCCCGCCAGCTGTGCCTCTTTTTTCTCGTAATCCACATGCGTCACCGTCGTGCGCAGAAGAATACGAATCCGATTCTCCTCATAAAAAGAGGGCTTTTCCACAAGCAACTCCTCCAATGAGGCATCGCTTGCGATGGCCTCCGTGAGGCGGAAGCGATAGTAAGGTACGTGCTCCTCTTTTGAAACGAGCGTAAGGGTTGCCTCCGGATCCTTTTTGCGGATGCCCTTCGCCGCCTGGAGGGCGGCAATGCCCGAACCGATAATAAGATACTTCGTTTCCATAGGTTTCCTTTCCTTCTGTATACATACCGAACGTGGTCACCCGAACGATTGGGAACTGACCGTCACAAAACCGGCGGTTACCACATGTCCATCACAGTCGAATCGCTCAGGGCTTATCTTCTTCCGGAATATTCGTATTGTCCGCCGGCGAGGCAAACGGGGAGCGCGCGGCGAACTTTGAAACCTCGCGTTTTGTGCGGGACGCCGCCATAATGGTTCCCGGCCCGCCCACACAGCCGCCTTCACACGCCATGCCCTCCAGCAAGTGCCCGTCTTTTTTGCCCGCCTTTGCCAGACGCATCAACGCGACACAGTCCGCCAATCCTTCGGCACCTTCGACAATGATTTCGCACCGCGGGTCCAGTTCTTTCGCACGGGCAACCACCGCCTGCGCCACACCGCCGCCCACGGCATACCCGCGCCCCGTCGCCGAGGCATCCTGCACTTCGTCCGGCACCTTCAAAGCGCCCGGTTCAATATCGCGGGCAATAAACATCCCCATGAGTTCCTCATAGGTAATGACGAAATCGACGTATTCCGACACGGATTCCTGTAGGGCTTCGAGCTTTTTCGAGATACAGGGTCCGATGAATACGACCTTGCAGCCCGGGTGGGCTTTTTTCAGCTGCAGCGCCGTGTAAATCATCGGCGTCGAGCTCTCCGAAATCAGCTCATTCTGTTCCGGAAACAATTTGGAGACCATGAGTTTCCACGAATAGCAGCACGAGGTCCCCATGTAGGGCCGTTCGCCCGGCACCGTCTCCAAAAATTCCTTCGCCTCATTCATCGTTGTCAGGTCCGCGCCCAGTCCGACTTCAATAACGTCTTTGATGCCCAGACGGCGAATGGCTTCAAAAATCTGCTCCGGTGTCGTCAGGGGACCGAATTGCCCCACAAAGGAAGGCGCTACAATGGCATACACGTCATGCGTCTTCTGGATGGACATGACCAGCTGATAAATCTGCGATTTATCGGCTACTGCGCCGAACGGACACGCCGTAATACACGCCCCGCACGCGACGCATTTGTCCGGATCAATTTCCGCACGTCCGAGATAATCCGAACCGACCGCGCGCACCCCGCACACTTCCGCACACGGACGCCCCGTCTCGACAATCGAATGGTAGGGGCACTCGCTCACGCACTTGCGGCACTTGATGCACTTGTCCTGATCAATGTGCAACCGATCCTTCCCGATCGTAATCGCATTTTTCGGGCATACGTTCATGCACGGATGCGCCAGGCACTTTCGACAATTATCCGTAATCGAAATGAAGCGTTCCGGACAGGCTTCGCAGGCAATTTTAATTACCGAAACGAGGGGCGGCTTGAAAATGCGCGTATGTACATCAATTTCTTCGATTCCCTCTGTAATCGGTCCGGTTTCCGCCGCCGTGCGCGCATCCAACCCAAGGGCCATGCGCATCCGTTCTCCCACGACCGCGCGTTCACGAAAAATATTCTCCCGATACGTGGAGACTTCTCCGGGCAACAGACGAAAGGTTTCCTCGTGCAATTTCGACAATGGGGCATTTTCATAGGCCATGCGTGCG
Source organism: Ndongobacter massiliensis (assembly GCF_900120375.1). Taxonomy (GTDB): domain Bacteria; phylum Bacillota; class Clostridia; order Tissierellales; family Peptoniphilaceae; genus Ndongobacter; species Ndongobacter massiliensis. The sequence continues at coordinate 1,750,588 of NZ_LT635480.1, read as the reverse complement.
ATATTCGAGAAAACCATACGCCGGATGTTGATTACATCGACATACGATCCCTTCATAAAGCCCCCTCTTCAAAGCGATTCAGCACCATCTCCATAATCTGCTGACTCTGCGCCCGCTCGACCAGTTCCCCTTCCACATACACCACCGGGGCAACCCCGTGATTGCCCTTTTTGCAAAAGCCCTGGCAGGGGAGCAGCTCGATATCCAGTTCCGCCTCTTCCGGGATGCCGTCCAAATTATGTAGATATTCCTTTAGATCTTCCAGACAAAAAATGATGTGATCCGAACCGTAAAAGGAACACTTCGATCCGGTGCATACGGAAACTTTCATATCTCCTCCTATCTGACTCCAGTTAGCTTCATTCTACCATATTCCACCCTATGGCAGGCACAAACGCTGTTTGAAGTTTTGTGCAAGCTGGGTAATATATCCATGCAATGAGAAGGTTTCTATCGAAACAAACTTAAGAAAAAATAATGGAAGTGGAGGAAATTGTTGCCAGTATTACTTACCACCGTCAAACAAAAACATCTCCTTGGCTTGTCTATAGCCGCGGAATATCCAGTCGGACAGAAATAAAAAGGAGTTTCACATGGATCAACATGGATTGATGAAGCGCGGACGTCTCCTCTTTTGGACGTCCCTCGTTCTAAATGTCGTTCTTCTGATTGCCCTTGTCGGAACGCAAATCAAGCATCCGCCGAAAGTCCATGGTTTTTCGGGATTTTATCAGTTGGAAGACGCCTCGCCCTTCGACGATGTGGAGTTCCCCTACCTCTCTTTTTCGGAAGAGGACAACAAACCCACTTTAATTCGCATCCGCGGCGACTTAACCTATGAGGTGCTTCCGGCCGAACTGCTGCGAAAAAATTTGTGGAAAATCACGATTAACGGGAAAGATTCGTACGCTTTCGTAGAAGACGACGGCGTCACCGTCGTGCAGGACGGCGTCGGACAATATTTTGAACGTGTCCACGACACGCCGTGGACCACGCAATTGGAGTCCATTGCCCCTTAAACGCTACAATGCGTTGGAAGCTTATCGGCCACTTCAAATTAACTGCGTCCAGAACAACCCGAAGTAAGAGACGGTCGCTTCCCTCGGGTTGTTTCTGTGCGTGATGGCACCGCCGCCCGCATCAATGCCGCCGAAAATCCCTTGTTCGTGCATAGGCCGCTATTTGGTCATCCGCAGACTTCTTTTAACACTTCCGCCATGTTGATCTTTGCAATCTTTCGCATCTGTAAATATTGCACAAGGATAAATAAAATAAATCCTGTGCCCATCGCAATGAGATACACGTAGGACGGCAAAACCGGCGCCATATAGGCGTCGAATTTTTGCAAGGCAACACGGAGTAGAATGACCATAAGTTTTTGAAGCAGTATCGGCAGTAACAATAGATAAAAACCTAAAATAATTCCTGTCGCATGTAGATAAATACGGGTGCTTTCCCGATCTGTAAAACCGAATATTTTCAAATAAGAGATGTCCGTCTTGGATTTTTCGACAATCGCTTTCGCCAACAAATAGATAAAAACAAAATAGAAGAGGATCGAAATGAATACAATCGGTCCACTAATTGCACCGAAATTATCCAAAAAATGCTTTGCTACTTGTCCGATTGTCTCACGATCGACGCGGGTGACGACATTTTTTTCATCCAAGTTTAATTTCTGATCGGAATAGTAGCCCGAGAAATACTCCGGGGCATAACCCATGACCGTATTGAACGCTTTTAACGGCATATATGCGGACAAACTTACCGCGCCGCTCCGGACCGTTCGAATCGTAAATTCGTATCGCTCCGCCGTGTAGGGGTTGACGACTTCAATCCCGTCGCCGACATTGAGTTGAAATTTTTCCAATAAACCCTCGGAAGCGGCGATTTCATTTTCTTTCAAACCCGTCAGCAAATGCTCCGGAAAATAGCGACTATGCTCGGAAATACCCTGTAGTACAAATGAGTGAGTCGTTCCATCGATAACAAGCTCAAAAGACGCTGCACCAAATTTTTCTCCGTCAACGGCTTCGTCAGATTCCCGCACATAGGTTTGCACATTCGCCGGCAACTCCTCCATTATACTTTTCGTATGCGCTTCAAAAATCGGACGCATTCCCAATCCGAAGCAGAGAAAGATGCTGGCAAGCGTGACCCCAAAAAGTAGAACAAATACGTTTCCTTTATTGTTGCGCAAAACTTTCAAACGATAGCGGGTTAAAAAAGGCAGTTTCGGCAAATCAATCGCCATTGTATGCATCTTCTTTCCCCAATCCTTGCGCAAAAAGCGCAGGGGAGAAATTGTCAACATTTTTAACAGCATAAACAAATTGATCAGCAGTATCACGACGGCAGGGATCAATGTCGTTAATAAAAAGGCGCGCAGATGAAAAAATGGTGTAAAGGGCGGCAAGGAAAAAGAACTATAATACATTCCCTCATACATTTTATACAATTTTGTGTAGGCAAGAATATTGCCGATGAGTGATGCCAGCAGAACCGCCAGCAAAGGCAAGAGCATATAATGGCGCAACAATTCCCACTTGCTGTACCCCGAGGCCATCAACGTCCCGATCACACCGGATTCGGATTCGATCAAATTCCGCGTCTGCATCGTAAAAACAAAGGCTATCGACACCATAGCCAAAAGTAATACCATGTGCATCATCGGAACATCCCCGCTCATATCGTCTAGCAAGTAGGCAATCCGATTGTTTTGTGCGCGGGTCATAGCGTCGGTTAAGATATTGTCCTCATAAACGAGTTTGGTAAGCTCCTTGAGCTTGTCATTGGCTTCTTTTTTATCGGCCGATTTTTTCTCTTCGAGGTAGGCGTAATTGTATTGAATTCCCTTGTCGGAAAAACGCTGAAAGCCGGCATCGCTGACAAGTCCCACACCGAAATTCATTGTATCCATCACTAGGTCATTGCGGTTCTTCATCATGGCGATATAATCCGGCAAAACAACGGTCCCGACAAGTTGAAACCGCTGATCTCCTACAGTTATGGAATCACCTACGTGGTATCCATGGGCGCTTGTATAATTTTCATCGAGGGCAATCTCATCCGCCGCTTCCGGTAATCGCCCTGCAATCACCGTGGGCAAATTGACCGCTTTGCGCACGGCGTAAAGATTGAGCGTGGCCTCCCCATCCTCCGCCTCCACATAGAAATTTTTATATAAGCGGACGCCTTTTTTCTCAATTTTTTCCCAAGTTGCTTCGCTGAGTTCAGTAATCGTTGTAAATTGTCCATCCTCGACGCGTCCTGTTTCAAGATGATCGTAATAGATTTGCTCAACGGCGCCTTGCACAATATAAAAAGACGACAAGCAAACGATGGTCACCAATAACAATACAAAAAGCGGTAGATAGCGTGTGGGTTCCTTAAGGAGCAAGCGCGGTATACGCTTATGAATCGGATTTCTCATCACCATACAATCTCCTCCGCGGCAAGCGGGTGTTCCGTGTGTTCGACGCACTGAATCGTCCCATTGTGCAAGCGAATAATTGTCGTGCACATTTTGGCAATTTGTGCATTATGTGTCGCAATAATAATGATGGGATGATAGGTCTCTTTCAACTTTTCGATCCGAACTAAAACATTTTTAGCGCTTTCATAATCCAATGCTCCCGTAGGCTCATCACAAATCAATAGCGACGGATTTTTCACCATAGCCCTGGCAATCGACGTGCGCTGCGCCTGTCCGCCGGAAATTTGATTTGGATATTTTTTCTTTTGTTCCTGGAGTCCCAATGCATCCATCATTTCTTCTACGTCTAATGGTGCATTCGACAAATACGCCCCCACCTCAATATTTTCCTGTACATTGAGATTGCTGATTAAATTATAGAATTGAAAGACAAAGCCGACATTTTTTCGCCGATACAGGCTCAGCGCCTTTTTATTCAATGTCCCAAGGGAAGCGCCGCCCACTTCCACCGTCCCCGCATCCAACGATTCAATACCGCCCAGGATATTCAACAGCGTGGACTTGCCCGAGCCGGAGGGACCGAGCAAGCAAACCAATTCGCCGTCCGGGATCGTAAGATCCAGTCCTTTCAAAACCTCAACACGCTGATCGCCTTGCATATACACTTTCTGCAGCTTCTGAATTTTTATCATGGCACGCCCCCGTCACTCCTTGCCTAAAAATTTTGATACGCGTTTTGTCATCACTTTAAGATTTTGATATAATTTTGTTAGCTTATGGTAATTCCAAAGCTGAAAGAAGTCAATCCATCCCGCTTTTCACCAACCTTGTTGTGATAAAATAACCCTATTCCCATGATTCGTGATTTAGAAAGAGGCATTCATGCAATATAAAACTTTTATGTCCAAACCGACCGCGTGGCTTCTCGCCGGTCTTTTGCTTTTCAGCGCCTGCGGGCAGGCTGCGCCGGCGTCGTCGGAATCTTCCGCCTCGTCCTCTGCGTCGTCCGCGGCATCCTCTGTGGAGACGGATCCCGCTTCCACAACCAAATCCGTCGCGGAAAATTCACTCCGCGCATTGCCGGCGGAAGAAGTCCCGCCGCGCATTGCCGCACTCAAGGGGCCGACGGCCATGGGATTGGTCAAACTGCTCCATGACGCGGAAAGCGGCGCGCCGACAAAGGACGAAGCATCCGCTGCCGAGTCCGACGCGGCAGCTGCCCCGACAACCGCTGTGATTGCACCCAACGCAGAGATTGTGAGCGCCCCGGATGAAATAATTCCGAAAGTTATAAAAAAAGAAGTCGATCTTGCCTGTGTGCCGGCCAATCTAGCCGCAGTGCTGTATAACAAAACCGAGGGAAAGATCCAAGTTTTAGCGGTCAACACGCTCGGCGTCCTCTACTTGACGGAAAATGGCGATACCGTCCATTCTTTTGCCGACCTGCGCGGAAAAACGATCTACGCTTCGGGACAGGGTGCAACGCCAGAATATGTGCTGCGTTATCTGCTATCGGAGAACGGGCTGGATCCCGATACGGATGTCACGATTTCCTGGCAATCGGAACACAGCGCTGCGCTGCAGGCGCTTTTACAAGATGAAACCGCCGTTGCGCTGCTGCCGCAGCCCTTTGTCACCGCGGCGCAAGAGAAAGCGGAAAATTTGCGCATCGCGGTGGATCTGAATGAAGCTTGGAATGCACTGCAAGCGAAAACCACTGCGCCTTCGACGCTGATCACGGGCGTACTGATCGGGCAGCGCGAATATATTGAAAAAAATCCCCATGCCGTTCAAAATTTTCTGCAGACCTACCATGCTTCGATCGACTATGTCAACGCACATCCGGCAGATGCCGCCGCGCTCATCGACGCCTACGACATCGTTCCGCAGACCGTCGCTGAGAAAGCGCTGCCGCTCTGCAATATCACATACATCGACGGCACACCCATGAAGGAAGGTCTCGCGGCCTATCTGCATGTCCTTTTTGAACAGAACCCGAAAGCCGTGGGCGGAAGCGAACCGGACGACGCTTTTTACTATGAACCGTAAGGATGCTGCCTTAAAGTCTGCGAAGGCTCAAACGACGGTACAAAAAAGCCGTCGTTCTTTACCCCCGTTCTTTGGAGGGCTCGGCTGGATTCTGCTCTGGGCGATTGCCGCGCGCGCGATGAATAACCCGGTTTTCTTTCCCGGTCCCATTGCCGTTTTTCGCCGCTTTTTTTCACTCCTTGGCGAGCCTTCGTTTTCTTCCATTCTCTGTGCGAGTACGATGCGTATCTTGCTCGGGTTTCTTCTCGGACAGGCGCTGGGTGTCGGGCTTGCCATTCCCGCGGCGCACTTTTCTTGGTTGGAGCACCTTCTGACCCCTCCGCTTTTGCTCCTCCGTTCTGCTCCGGTTGCTTCGCTCGTCCTATTTGCACTCTTCTGGGTTTCCGGTCGTGCGCTGGGGGTGTTGCTCGTTCTGGCGATGGTTTTGCCGATTTTCTACAACACCCTGCTCGAGGGATTGCGTGCGGTGGATCCTGCGCTTTTAGAAATGGGTCATGTCTTTCGCGTGCGCAAGACCCACCTGATTCGCGGCATTTATGTGCCGCAGATTTTCCCCTACTATCAGGCGGCGGCACAAATTGCCATGGGCTTATCCTGGAAGGTCGGCACCGCCGCCGAAGTCATTGGACAGATTCGCGGATCCATCGGTGCACAGCTGTATCAAAGCAAAATTTATCTGGAACTTACCGATCTGTGCGCATGGACGCTCTGGATTCTTGTCAGCGCCTACGTATGGGGAACACTGAACCGACTCCTTCTGTCCCACTTGAAAAGTCGACTGCAGAGGTTTTCATGATTCACATTGCACAAGTTACGAAAAAATACGGCGCACATACGGTGCTCCATCGCTTTTCCGCTGAAATTCCTGAAGGAAAAACTACGCAATTGTTCGGTCCCTCCGGCTGTGGGAAGACCACCCTTTTACGCTTGATCGCCGGGCTGGAATGTATGGATTCCGGCAAAATTTACGATGACCGTTTCCCCCGGAGCTCGCCGCAAAGCGCCCTTTCCACGCGTAAAATTGCCTTTGTTTTTCAGGAAAACCGGCTGGTAGAGGAGCTGCGCGTCATTGATAATTTTCGCCTTGTTGCCCCGATTTCCGCCGCTGATTCGGAAATTGCCTTGGCCTCTTTCGGCCTTTCCGGCCTTTCCGACACCCCCGTTTCCACATTGTCGGGTGGCATGAAACGCCGCGTCGCTCTGTTGCGTGCCCTGCTCAGCGACTGGGATCTGCTGCTGCTCGATGAGCCCTTTGCCCATCTCGATCCCGATTGTAAAAAATTGGTGATGGAACAGACGCAGCGGTTTCTTCATGGGAAGACGGTCGTATTTGTCAGCCATGAACAGGAGGGCGGAGCTTTTCCGGTAGACCATGTCATCTCCATTCCAAACCGCATCGCTTTTTGACAGGATTTGCATGGTAGAAAAAATGAAAACTTTCTAGAAGAGTTTAGAAGTACAAATACTTATCTTCATCAAAAAAGGGGCTGTATCGAACGATTTGCTCGTTCTGACACAGCCCCTTTACATTCTCTTTTCAAAAGATCAATATCCGTAGCCGCCCGCTGCCGGATTCGGCGCATCATTCGTCTCTTTCGGAATATCGACGACAGCCGCCTCGGTCGTCAAAATCATTGCCGCGATAGAAACGGCGTTCTGCAATGCCGAACGGGAAACCTTCGTCGGATCGACAATGCCGGCATCGAACATGTTGACATATTCGCCCTTGTAGGCATCAAAGCCTTCGCCAATCGCACTGTGCTTGACCTTCTCCGTAACAACGGACGCTTCCAAACCGGCATTCGCAACAATCTGACGCACCGGTTCTTCCAACGCGCGCTCCACAATGCGCGCACCGACCTTCTCGTCGCCTTCGAGCGTTTCCGCCAGCTCGGAAACTGCATGAATGGCATCAATAAAGGCCACGCCGCCGCCCGGCACGATGCCTTCTTCAACCGCCGCACGTGTCGCCGACAGCGCATCTTCAATGCGCAGCTTCTTTTCTTTCATTTCCGTCTCTGTCGCCGCACCGACGCGAATCACGGCTACGCCGCCCGACAACTTCGCCAGACGCTCTTTGAGCTTTTCTTCATCATAGGTGGATTCGGTATTTTCGATCTGCGCTTTGATCTGGTTCACGCGATCTTCCAACTTCGCCGCATCCCCTTCGCCGCCGACAATGACCGTGTTATCTTTGTCGATTTTGACTTTCGTAGCGCGTCCAAGCATATCGACGTCCGCTTCTTTGATGTCCAAGCCCAATTCTTCGGTGATCACCGTGCCGCCGGTCAGAATGGCAATGTCCTGCAGCATTTCCTTGCGACGATCGCCATATCCCGGCGCTTTAATCGCGACACAATTGAATGTTCCGCGAATCTTATTGAGAATCAGGGTTGCCAGCGCTTCCCCTTCGACGTCCTCGGCAATAATCAGCATGGCCTTGCCACTCTGAACAATCTTCTCTAAGAGAGGCAGGAGATCCTGAATGTTGGAGATCTTCTTATCGGTGATGAGAATATAGGGTTCTTCCAGCTCCGCGACCATCTTTTCCGTATCCGTGGCCATATAGGGCGACAGATAACCGCGATCAAACTGCATCCCTTCCACCACTTCCAAGGTATTGGCCATGGTGTTGGAATCTTCGACGGTGATGACGCCGTCCTTGCCGACTTTTTCCATCGCTTCCGCAATCATCTCGCCAATCCCCTGATCGCCCGAGGAGATTGCGCCAACGGAGGCGATCGCCTTCATGGTTTCCACCGAACGTGCATTGGACTTAATCACGTCAACTGCTTTTTCGCTTGCCTTCTGCATGCCCTTGTTGAGCACCGTCGGATTGGCACCCGCCGCCAAGTTGCGCAGTCCTTCACGTACCAACGCCTGTGCAAAAACTGTCGCCGTCGTAGTGCCGTCGCCCGCCACGTCGTTCGTCTTGGTCGCGACTTCCTTTACCAACTGAGCGCCCATGTTCTCAAAGCGGTCTTCCAATTCAATTTCTTTGGCAATCGTCACGCCGTCGTTGGTGATGAGTGGCGAACCGAAGCTCTTTTCCAATACTACATTGCGTCCCTTTGGTCCCAAGGTCACTTTGACCGTATCTGCGAGCTTGTTCACACCCGCTTCAATTTTTTTTCTTGCCTGATCACGAAATTCAATTTCTTTCGCCATGTTTCTCTTCCTTTCTTTCGCTTCCTATGTCAATGATCTATTCTGCCACAACGGCAAGGACGTCTTCCAGTTTAATGACAATAAACTCTTCTCCGTCCAGTTTAACTTCCGTTCCGGCGTATTTTGAATAAATGACGCGATCGCCAACTTTGACGCTGCCCTTCAGTTCTTCATCTTTTTCAACTTTGTCACTGATGGCAACAACTTCGGCGTATTGCGGCTGCTCCTGTGCCGAGGTCGGCAATACGATTCCTGAGGAAGTCTTTTCTTCCTTCTCTAATTTGCGAATAACAATGCGTTCTCCAAGCGGACTTAATCTCATTTTTTACCTCCTGTTTGATTTGGCACTCATTTATATTGAGTGCTAACAACTTCTTTCTAATAATACTCTACTTCCAAAAAAAAAGCAAGCCTGCAAAAGTTTCTATCATCCCTCCGCGATACAACCTTGCTGGCTCGACTCTGTACGACTCGCCATTCAACAAATATTGTTTTTTTGAAAGCGGGCAAAAAAGCGCTCCATCGCAAAAGACAGATCGACCGGCTGCGTCTTCATATTTCGTTCGATTTCCCAGAGCTTTTCATGGAAATCTTCCAATTCGGAAAGGCTGAATGCACGTTCCGCCTGTTGTAATTTTTGATATTCAAAACGCGAGAGTTTCAAGCGACGCTGCCCCTCCGGCGCCGGTACGCCGCCTTGTTGGCATAATTTTACCCCCAGTAAATTGCGGATGTGGCGCACAATCATATAAAAGCTGCGGTACGGATCCTCCTGTAGTGCCTGGAAACCCTGATATAAACGCAGCGCACGCCCGACATCGCGCGCCGACAGCGCATCCGTCAATTGAAAAATATTATCTTCTATGGAAACAAGGAGCAGCCCCTCTAAATCCGCCGCGCATAATTTTCCTTTCCGAGCCGCCGCCTGTGCCTTTTTTACTTCATTTTCGACATCATACAAGGTCGGAAGCGATTCTTCCCGTTTTTCTTTTTTTTTCGCACCCGCCTCGAGATATCCGCCGGCCCCAAGCAGCAGAGAAAGTGCCCCCTCCTCCGTGCGCACACCGGCTTGTGCCAACTGTTTTTGAATAAAGCCACGCAGTTGACTGCGATTGAGGCGGTCCAAGACCACTTCCTGCGCAACCTTTTCCATAGATTTTACGAATTTTCCGCGAAACGGCGCGGCACCGTAGAACACAATGAAAAGGACCGTTTGCGGATTCGGTGCCGCAAAATAAGTCGTTAAAACGGAAAAAAGGGATTCGTAATTTTTCAAACGATCCCGCGCTAAATCGATATCTTCCAAAATGACATAGCGCTTTTCCGAAAACATTGGCAGTGTTTCCAGGGCATTGTCCAGCGTTTCATCGGTAGTTTCTCGAAAATTCAGACGCTCGTAATTAAAGGGCAGAAAGGCATCGCCTACGGCACCGCGCAACAACTCGTCCATGCGATCCCACAGGTACGGCTCCTCCACCTTGCAAAAATAAATACCTTCCAACGCCTGCTCATCGAGTTTTTTCAGCCATGCAATATAGTCCATGTGCCCCTTGCCTTTTTCTTTCGTCTTTTATATAATCATATCACTGTTTTGGAGAATTGGCTCAGTTGGTTAGAGCACCTCGTTCACATCGAGGGGGTCACAGGTTCGAGTCCTGTATTCTCCACCAGGGGAATTAGCTCAGCTGGGAGAGCGCTTGAATGGCATTCAAGAGGTCAGGGGTTCGATCCCCCTATTCTCCACCAAAATAAGGGAGCATATTTTGATAGAAAAATGTGCTTCCTTTTTCATCGCCGAAAAGCCTTGATTTAGCTAGTGTTTAGCTGGTTTTAAACTTGGTCAGAGAATGACCAATTTGATGCAAGACTGCGATTGACGACGAAAAAATCCCGCTTCGGTTTTGAAGCGGGATTTTTTCGGGAAAGAACGTGTTTTGGTCACACAGTTGTAAAGGCAAGTTGAATGTCGGTAAATTTCTACCGTATGAGTGGGCAAGAAGGTTGTCAGGTGCTTTTTTGGTCAAAGGGTTGGAACGGCAGAATGGTTGTCAAAACACTACTGCTTGATGGACACGCTTACCCCGGAAGTGAACGTTACATCAATCTTTGTATCATAAACCGTGATGGTCTTGACCATTCTGTGCACCAGTGCATCATCCAGAGCCGTGAGTGTGCCGGTTTGGGCCTGTAAAAAGTCGTGCATCGCTTGGATGCGCAGGACACTGTTATCCGTCTTTGCTCGGGCAAGCTCGGCCTGAAGTTTTTCTTCTTTCACAACTTCGATCTCGTTTGCAATGTCTTCATAAGATTCTCCATTCGAAATACGATCCATGAGCGTTTGCTGTAGATCCTCAAGTCTTTGCTCTATCGTTTTCATGTCTACCGAGGCATGGGGGTCAATCACGCGGGTAATATGATCGTCCAGTTCCGTAAAAAAGGTCACCTTTTCTCGAATGCAACGATTGATGGCAGAAAGCACAGAGGATAAAGTGTATTCCGAAAAAGTTAGTTGACGCTAACCTAAAATGATGCTACAATAAAACCGACAGTTTTGTCAGTTTTGTTTACAAAGAGAGGTATATATTTTGGAAGGAAAAAAACAGAAAGTCAGTCAAATCAGAAAAAAAGAAATATTAGATGCAGCTAAAAAGGTTTTTTTAAGGAAGGGTTTTGCTGACACGGTAATGGAAGATATTATTACTGAAACCTCGCTTTCTCGAGGAGGCGTGTATTACCATTACAAAAATAAAGTTGAAATATTACATGATTTAATGCGAGAAGGTATGGCTTATCGAGTCGATAAGATTAATGAAGCTCTGGCAAAGTATTCGGGAGAGTTAGATGCTAATGCTGTAGCACATATGATTGTCGATAAAGTACTTGATGAAAGTGAACTCATGAGCGTATATGCCATATATCTTCAGGCTATGAAAAACAATGATGACCTAAAGAATTTGTTCCCAATCTTGGTCGAAGAATCCTTAAAGGCTACATATATAGGAGTTAAAGTTACAAAGAAAGGTGAGTGTGAATATCTCACAAATGACTTTTTAATATTTTTTATGAATACGGTTATACTAGGTTGTGAAATCTTAGATGGGGCAAGGGATAGCTTTATAAATAATAGAGGGTTTTTTGTAGAAACAATAAAGCTGTTTATTGATAGCTATGAAAAAGGTAAAATAAGGTAATTTTTTTTAAACCAATAGTTAGTCTAAGCTAACTGAAAAGGAGATGAGTTAATGAAGAAAAAAAATAATGATGAGTTAATTTGCTCTGCTTCGGACAGCAAGAAACTCAAGCAAAATAAAAATCTAATAAAAGAGGTAGAGAATCTAAACTTGGATGTTCCTGATGAGATTATGCAGCGAATCGAAAGTGATGTAGAGCAAAGCGAAAAAAAACCTAAAATCAGTATGGGTGGTTTAAATAAAGCCCTTATGAGTGTAGCACCTGAGTATAAGGGTAGGATGCGAATTTCTGTTATTTTTGCCTGCATTGGAGAGCTTTTTAGTTTTTCTACCTATTTCTTTAGTGCTTATGCAGCAGGATGGCTTATAAAAAATGCCGGGGGTAATCCGGTCGGCTTTCATGCGTTAATGAAATATGCTTTTTTTGCAATAGGATCACTGCTCCTTTACTTTATATTTTCAGGATTCAGCACAACCATTTCACATAAAACCTCTTTTTCCATACTTGCAAAACTCAGACAGACTTTGTTTGAAAAATTAAATGTAATTCCAATGGGGTACTTGGTGGATAATCCCGTAGGTAAAATAAAGGTAATAATCATGGATCGAGTAGCGGATATGGAAGACTGGGTAGCCCATTTGATGCCTGAACTACCTAGTAGGCTTTTGCATCCGATACTCTGCACAGTTATTTTGTTTTATTTAGATTGGCGTATAGGATTATCAATATTTATGCCGCTACCAATTGTTTTTTTAGCGATGATTACAATGATGTATAAATACCGTAGTAGAATGGCGGTGTGGCTATCAAGTTATGCTAATGTTGCCGACAAAAGTGCGGAGTATGTTCGAGGAATCCCTGTAATCAAAGCATTTGCACAAGACAAAGTTTCGTATGGAAAGTTTGCAGATGCGGTAAAATTCTATCATTTTTCAACGATGAAGTGGTGGAAGCAAAGTTGGTTTGGCAAAGCACTGATGACGGCTGCAATGATGACACCACAGATAGTGAGCTTACCTTTAGCTTTCTATTTATATGGGAACGGGCAAATAGGCATTGAAACGTTGCTTTTATCACTTATTCTGCCAATTGCTATCCTTCCACAGGCTTTTGCAATCATGATGAGCTTTGAACTTTTTCAGATGGCTTCCAATACTTGGGTATCCATACAAGAATTGCTTGATATGCCTGCCCAAAAACGTCCTGATGTAGAAAATAAAGTTACTATAGATAGAGGCAAGGGAATAAAATTTGATAATGTAAGTTTTTCTTATCATGACGGAACTGAGGTATTGCATAATATTTCTTTTGAAACAAGCCCCGGAGAAGTGACCGCACTTGTCGGACCTTCAGGTGGCGGAAAATCTACAATTGCAAGGCTTTTGGCAGGCTTTTGGGATCAGTCATCGGGTAAAATTTCCATTGGTAATGTGGATACAAAGAATATTTCATTTAAGCAGCTTGCTGAAGAAATTTCTTTTGTTTCACAAGATAACTTTCTTTTCGATGTAAGTATTAGAGATAATATTCGTCTTGGCAAGCCTAATGCAACCGAAGATGAAATTATTTCAGCGGCAAAAGCTGCTCATTGCCATGACTTTATTATGGCACTTCCTAAAGGGTATGATACAAAAGCAGGAGAAGCAGGAGGAGCAATGTCGGGCGGTGAAAGACAGAGAATAACTCTTGCCAGAGCAATTTTGAAACCTGCATCAACCATTATTTTGGATGAGGCAACAGCTTATGCCGATCCGGAAAACGAAGCTCTAATCCAAGAAGCAATATCGAATCTCGTAAAGGGAAAAAATCTTGTGATGGTTGCTCATAGGTTAAATACAATCAAGCAGGCACACCAAATAATTCTAATTGATAAAGGTCAAATTATAGCCAAGGGTAAACATGAAGAACTGATGGAAAAGCCACTTTATGCAAGCCTGTGGAAACAATATTTAGGGGAGGAGTAAGACATGAAGTTTATAAGATTATCATTCAAACTGGCAGGACAGTATAAAAATCGTCTTAAGGCGGGAATGTTTCTTATTTTTCTGCAAAATGCTTCAATGCTGTTTGGATTTTTCGCTCTCTTTCTTGCATTCGGTTGGATGAATGAAACCACAGGGGAGCATATTTGGACAATTTTCGGAGTGCTTTTTGCTTCCTTTCTTTTTAATTTTTTGACAGGGTGGGCGAAAAGCGGTCTTAGTGACGGTGTTTTCTTTGGCATTTTCAAGGACTACAGACTTGCAGTTGGCGAAAAACTTAAAAAGGCGCCTATGGGATATTTTGCAGAACAAAGCCTATCAAGAATTATGGCGGCATTTACCAATGTTATGAAGAGTCTTGAAAATTACTCTGCAATGAGTATCGACTTTGCTGTTTCAGGCATTTCAATATCCTTTTTCCTGTTGGTTGGGATGTTCGGTGTAAATACTAAAATTGGATTTTTAACTTTAATTTGTTTAATTCTTATTTGGCTATGCATGTCTCTTATGATTAATCAAGCAAAAAAAGAGGTTGCACGTGAGCATGCAGCTATTACAAAGGTGGGTGATGCGTTAGTTGATAGCATTAGCGGGATTCCTGTGCTTCGCAGTTTTCCGTTTGCAGATGAAGGTGTTGTTGAAGAAATTCATTCTAAATTGAAAAATTCTTCTGAAGAGCTTAGACTCTCTCAAGTACATTTTGAAATCGTCTTTGTTATTTATGCAAGAATTTTTTCTACTGTTATTAATCTTTCGAGTCTACTTGTTACATTATTTTCTTGTTATCTTTATACGAAAGGGGAAGTTTTATTACCACAAGCGCTTACTGTTTCAGCTGCCGGCTTTATGATTTTCGGCGGTTTAAAACAACTTGAAAATGCAGCCATCCTCATGGTTAAGAATCCTGCCAATATGCAATATTTGGATGAAGTTTTAGATATTCCTGAAATAAGTGACGGGACTTTGGAAGTGATGGAAAATCAAGATATCGTCTTTGATAAGGTGAGCTTTAGTTACGACAAAGGTAATCCTGTTTTAAAAGACCTTTCATTTACTATTCCACAAAGGTCAAAGACAGCTATCGTAGGACCGTCAGGATCCGGAAAAACGACAATAATCAATTTGATCTCTCGTTTTTATGATGTTGACAGTGGTGAAATAAGATTAGGAAATAAGGATATACGAGATTATAAAGTAGAAAGTTTACTGAAAAATCTTTCACTTGTTTTCCAAAATGTTTATCTTTTTCAAGATACTATAGAGAATAATATTCGCTTTGCAAATCCTAAGGCAAGTCATGAAGAAGTAGTGGAAGCTGCTAAAAAGGCTCGTTGCCATAATTTTATTATGGAACTTCCTGATGGCTATAACACCATGGTAGGTGAGGGTGGCAATTCTCTTTCCGGTGGTGAAAAACAACGAATTTCTATTGCTAGAGCATTACTTAAAAATGCACCTATTATTCTCTTGGATGAAGCGACCAGCTCCGTTGATCCTGAAAATGAATATGAGATTTTGGCAGCGATTGAGGAATTGTCCAAAGGACACACTGTAGTTTCGATAGCTCACAGACTTTCAACTGTGAGAAAAGCCGATCAGATACTAGTGATTGATGATGGTAAATTGGTTCAAGAAGGCAAACATAACGATTTGATAAATAGAAAAGGAATTTATTCAGCATTTATCAAGGCAAGAGAGCGAGCTGCAAGCTGGAGATTATAAAAAAAATAAACGATTCAAAGCAAGCGATATTTAAGAATTAAAAAGCTTTGTAAAGCACATATAGACAATTTTTGAAGCGATTAAGAATAAAATAACTTAGTCGCTTTTATATCGTGATTTTTAAATTATAAAAAACAAAATTAATGGAAAACCGAAAAATTTTATCAAATAAATTAAAAAATTCGGTAACCAAGGGGTCAATCTGTCCTTATGTAAAGTGAAGGGGAATTTGACCTCCTGTATTTTATTGATGATAGTGAAGATTGCTTATTGCAAATGAAAAGAATACAAAGAAAAGTCCATTTCAAACAATTGTTCCTTGACAACTGAATAGACCAAAGGTAGGACTTTATCTACTTGTGGAGGATTATGACTTACGCCATGACCTTTCTGCTGAAAAAAATTTTGGTTTTATGAGTACTGAGAAATCAAGGAAACAAGAAAGCGAGCGATAAATAAGAATACATAAAAACAGATGTGGAAACTTGTTCGATGAAACAAGTAGTGATAATGATACTTCAATAGTTTAAGCCGGCTCATCTGGAATAGGGGCGGATGTGAGATTCCTATGTTGCTGCCAAGCACCTACCAAAGTCGTTAAACTTAAAATATATAAGAAAACATATTTTGATTATAGAAAGTTTGTAAAGGAAGGTGGGGTGTCTGTGGATAGTGACTGGAGACGGTGGCGCTTTTGTCCAAACTTGATGTCGAAAAGCATATAAGCTTTGAATCTTTTTTGAACTATATGAAGTGCGAAATGACGGGAAATGAGTACGGTACACTTTCTGAAATATCTGATGAAATAGCATCCAAGAAACCATCTATGGATTTTATAAAGGCGTATAAGGATCTTTCAATTAAATATCCAACTGAAACAATCAGATGCAAAATTGATAATTTTATCAAAGATGCCGAAAGTAATGTAGAAAATTGGGCTGCACCCATACCCCTTGAATTGCACCCACGGATATGAATTTGCACCCATGACCTTGCATTTGCACCCATAGGCTGAATTTCTATCAATATATGGTTTCCTTTCCAACTCCAACAAAGCGGTAGGGGATCCCCTACCGCTCGTTCTTTTCATAGACCACCCCGGCCGCTTTCGGCGGATGATTGCGTTTGGAGAAAAAGAGCAAGAGAAGCAGCGTCAACATATAAGGAAGAATCATAAAAAGATCCGTGTACACGGACGCCAGTCCCATCCCCAAGCACAGCTGGTAACCGCCTGACCGGGCCATGCCGAAGAAGAGGCACACCCAAAAGGTCTTCACGATGTCCCAGTTGCCGAAAATCATCGCCGCAATGGCAAGATAGCCATAGCCGAGGTAAATCGACGGGGAAAACATGGAGAGAATTGAATACGCGAAGCAGATGCCGCCGATGCCGGATAAGCCGCCGGAAAGCAGAACGGAGCAAAAGCGAATCTTTACGACATTGCCGCCCGCCGCATCCACGGCCTGCGGATTTTCTCCACATGCCTGCATACGCATACCGTAGCGGGTTTTATTCATCAGGTACCACGCAAACACGGCGACGACGAGAATGATGATTTCAAAGGGATACAGATCGGTGAAAAAAGCGCCCAAAACAGGGATGTTGCTTAAACCCGGGACGGAAAAGCGCGGGGAAACACCCAACATAAACTTGTTCGAAGCATTCCCGAACAAACTGCCGTTGATCTGTGACGTCAGGAATGTCGTCAGCGCAACGGCTAAAATATTTACCACCACGCCGGAAATGACCTGATCCGCGCGAAAGCGAATGCTCAACAGCGCATGGATTGTCGCAAAGAGCATTCCGCCCAGAAACGCCGCTACCAGCGCCAGGTAGAGAATGGTCGATTCGGAAAAATTGCCTGTAAGACCTAGCAGAGTCGCCAGCACTGCACCGCAAAAAGCGCCGAACCCCTGAAAGCCTTCCACCGCCAGATTCGTAATGCCGCTTTTCTCCGAATAGATGCCGCCCACCGCCATGATGAAGAGCGGCAACCCGAAGGCCATGCCGTCCGTAATAATATGTTCCAGAAAATTCATACGCGGGGCGCTCCTTTCTGTGACGCTTCCGATTCCTCTTTTGCTTGTTTTCCTGATGACTTTTTTTGCAAAGCGGACATCGCATTCGGCGCGGCAACATTCTCTGCTTCGCCTGTCGCCTTTTGAGGCGCAACCCCGGAAGTCTCACTCGACGCGGCCGCTTCCGCCTCCGCATCCTTCAGGTGCTCCAGATACCGCTGCGCACGGTAGCGATAGTAGGCGCCGATACCGGCAAAGAGCAGCAGAATGCCCGTAATCACAGAAGCGATTTCTTTTGCCACACCAAGCACGGAACTCATGTAGCTGGCGCCATTTTGGAAAATCGTAATCAATGCGGAAGCAAAGATTGCCCCAATGGGCGAAGAATTTCCTAAAAGTGCCGTAGCAATCGCATCATAGCCCATGCTCGGCAAAGATTTCGGAATGATGAAGTTGAGATAGCCCATGTAATACGTCACGCCGGCGAGGCCCGCCAGCATGCCGGAAATGGCAAGAGACGTCACCATGCGCTTTCCCACGTTAATGCCACTGTAGCGGGAGCAGGCGCGATTGGAACCGACCGCCTGCAATTCAAAGCCGAATACCGTGCGGTTCAAAACGTACGTAACAAGAATCGCTGTCAAAATAGCGAAAAGGATTCCCAGCGGAATATTACAGTAATAGCCGAAAAGAGGCACACGAGCATAAGTCAACCTTGCCTGTGTCGTAATCGCCCGGCTGGCTCGAGAGATCGGATCCACATAATAGGCGTTGATAAAAAAGCCCGTGAGATAGGAAATAATGTAGTTAATCATTATCGTGGAAACGACCTCATGGATGTTGAACCGGACTTTCAGAAAACCGACCAGCGCACCCAGGGCGCCGCCCACCGCAACGGCAATCAACAATACGAGCGGTTTGGCAACCCACGCAGGCAAGCTGCCGGCGTAACCCACGGTCACGGAAGCAATAAATCCGGAAAGCAACATTTGCCCCGAGATGCCGATATTGAACAGGCCACATCGAAAGGCGAAAATAAAGGAAAGCGCAGCAAAGAGCATCGGCGCCATCAAATTCAAAAAATCAAAAAAATCCGAAAGCATGCCGGCGCCGGTGCCGTAGTTTGCCTTTTGCGCAAAACCGTTCCCCGCAAAAAAGCTGAGAAACGCCTGCAGCGGATTTTTTCCCAAAAAGAGCAGAAAGAGTGACGAGACCAAAAGCGTCAGAAGAATACAAAAAAGCGGCACCGTGAATTGGGTCCACCGTTCATTCGCCAAGGCGCGTGCCAATGCGGCGCGAAAGCCGTTTTGTTTTTGTGCTTTGCGTTTCACGCTTCACTCACCCCCATCATCGCCCGACCCACATCCTGCACCGACAGGGACGCGGCTTCTTCCACCTTCAACATTTTCCCGTTGTAAATAACGCCGATCGTATCCGCCAACTCCATGACTTCATCCAATTCCAGAGAAATCAGCAGGATCGCCACGCCGCGGTCCCGCTCCGCTAAAATTTGGCGGTGAATGTTTTCAATGGCGCCGATATCCAGACCGCGCGTCGGCTGTACAAAAATAATGCAGGGGGCATGTTCCTCGATTTCGCGCGCGACAATCGCCTTCTGTTGATTCCCGCCGCTCATGGAACGCAGTACCGTGTCGCCTCCGCGTGCGCTGCGGATGTCGTAATTGGAGATCAAGCGATCCGCATAGCGCGCCGCCTGCCCAACATCGGCAATGCCACGATGCGCAAAGGGTTCCTTGTAATACTTGCGCAGCGCCAGATTGGTACGCAAAGAGAAATCCATAAAAACACCCACGCCTTGTCGATCTTCCGGAATATAGGAAATCCCCGCCTCGGTGCGTGTGCGAATCGACTCCTCTGTCATGTCCTTTCCGGCAAGCATGATTTTCCCGCTTTGTATGGGCATCAAACCCGCAATGGCATCGGCCAATTCAATCTGTCCGTTCCCGGAAACCCCCGCTACCGCAAAAATTTCCCCGGCGCGCACCGAAAAAGATACATGATCGACGACCTGCACCCGCTCTTCGTTGACGACGCAGAGATCCTGTACTTCCAACACAGTCTCCCCGAAATGCGGCGGCGTTTTTTCCAATCGCATCTCCACATTGTGTCCAACCATAAGGTTAGCCATCTCCTGCGCAGACGTGCTTTTTACATCTAAAACGTCAATCAGCTTCCCGCGGCGCAGAATGGCACACCGGTCGGCAATTTTTCGAATCTCCTCAATTTTGTGGGTAATGAGAATAATCGTCTTCCCGCCCCGGCGCAGCTGCTGCATGATTTCCAGCAGATACTCCACTTCCTGCGGCGTCAAAATGGACGTCGGTTCGTCAAAGATGAGAATCTCCGCATCCCGGTAGAGCATCTTCAAAATTTCCACGCGCTGCCGAATGGAGACATTCAAATCTTCCACGCGATCCGTCGGATTGACTTCCAGCCCGTAATCTTGCGAAAGCTGTCGAATTTTCTGATTCGCTTCTTTCATGCGCACATAGGGGAAAATACCAAGCGCCTTTTCCATCGGTTCTACACCCAAGACAATATTCTGCGCCACGGTGTACGGCTCCACCAATTTGAAATGTTGATGGACCATGCCGATATTGCTGGCCGCCGCTTCTGCCGGCGAATGAAAGCGAACCTCTTCGCCGCGCAGAATAATTTCTCCACGATCCGGCTGATCCATGCCGTAAAGCTGACTCATCAGCGTCGACTTGCCCGCTCCGTTTTCACCGAGAAGCGCATAAATCTCCCCTTTTTTAATCTGAATGGTGATATCGTCATTTGCCACGATTCCCGGGAAACGCTTGGTAATATGGCGCATCTCGACAATATAAGGACTCGCTTTCTCCTTCATGCCTCCTCCTTTCCGGAAAAAGGAAGGCATGCCCCATCCTACGACGGAGCATGCCCGCACACTTACTTCAATCCAGGAAAGTCGTCCGGAAGATATCCGTTGAAATTGGACGGCGGAACGATCTCGCCTTTTTTCAAACTTTCATACGCATCCGCCATCTTTGCCAATGCATCCTCGGACAGCTGCTGACGTCCCGCTTCCTTGACGTAGCCGGTCGAATCCGTATCGGCACCCAAAACATCATCGCGCCCTTCAAAAGTTCCCTCATAAAGGGCAGTCAGCTGTTTTTCAACATTCGTGTTCATGATCTTCAGTGCCGAGGTCAGGATCATATTCTTGTCTCCGTTTACACCATCGTCGTACTGGTCGACATCACAGCCGATGCAGTACGCATTTCCGGCTTCTTTGACCGCCGTAAATACGCCGTTTCCGGAGGCGCCCGCCGCAACGAGAAGGACATCGCAACCCTGATCCAACAGTGCCTTACCGACTTCCTTGCCGGTCGCTTCATCCGCGAAATCGCCGACGTAGTTCCCGCCGACATTCTTGCCCATGCCTTTGACTTCCACCGCAGCGCTGCCGGCGTAAGACGGAAGCTCCACGCACTCTGCAGAAGTGCCATACTTGGCATTGGCATAATTCACACCGGCCATGAAGCCGAACTGGTAGTTGACATTCGACGGGAAAGCGATGCCGTTGACCACGGCAACCTTATTGGTTTTCGTCGTCAAGGCCGCCGCAATGCCGGCAAAGAAACCGGATTCCTCCTCGCGGAACATCATCGTGTATACATTTTTGAGCCCTGTAACGGGGTTGCCCTCCGGATCCGTAATGGTCGAATCGACGACAATAAATGTCTTGTCCGGGTTATCCTTGGCAATATTGCCGATGCCGGCAAAGTTATACCCCGGCAGGACAAAAGCGTCATAATCGCCGACCAGAGAGCTGACCAACGGAATCAATTTTGACAGATCTGGTTCCTTGACGTCGTTTACGGTGCAATCCGGATGGCTTTTCACGAAAGCCTGAATCCCTTCGTAGCAATTCTGGTTAAAGGAACCGTCGTCGATGCCGGAACTGGTTACGATGCAGACCTTGAGCCCTTTTCCGCCCTCTTTCGATGCTTCTTGTGAATCCGACGCAGCACTTTCCGATGCCGGCTCCTTCGCCGATTCTTCCGGCGCGCTGCTTCCCTTGTCGGGTTTTCCGCCGCAGGCACAGAGACTGAACGCCATTACCAGGGCAAGAAGCCCCATCCACCATCTTTTTTTCATGATATCCTCCTTGATTTGCCGGTCACCCCGGCCACTTCCCTTCGTCCCGAAGCGATTATCATTCCACTTTCGTTGCCGTTTTCAGGGCGATTTCCATCATGTCCCGGAAGCTCTCCTGCCGCTCTTGCGCACTGAGTGCTTCCCCGGTAAAAATATGATCCGAAACAGTTAACAGGGATAGCGCTTTTTTATGCCGATTCATCGCCAAAAGGTACAATCCCGCCGTTTCCATCTCCAAGCACAGATGACCGCTGTTGGACGCCTTTTTCCCCAATTCCGGATCCGGGTGATAGAAGAAATCCGACGTGTACACCGGTCCCACGTGCACCCGAACGCCCTGTTCGCGTCCGGCGGCCACCGCGGCTTCCAGCAATTCAAAGTTCGCCGTCGGCGCCATCGTCCCCGGCAGCGGATAAGCGCTGCCCATCGCCGAATTGGTCGATGCGGACATCGCAACAACGACGTCGCGCACATGTACATCGTCCTGGATGGATCCGGTCGATCCGACGCGCAGAATGGCTTCTACGCCGAAATAGTCGAACAATTCCGTCGCATACAACACAAAAGAAGGCATGCCCATACCCGAGCCCATAACGGAGACTTCTTTTCCGGCATAGGTTCCCGTGTAACCGAGCATATTGCGCACATCATTAAAGAGCACGGGGTTTTCTAAATAATTTCCCGCAATAAATTTTGCGCGCAAGGGGTCGCCCGGCATGAGCACCACTTTGGCAACATGGGTTCCTTCTTTCAACTCGATACTTGCAGAAGGGGATGATTTTGTCATTCGTTCGCCTCCTTTTCAGAAAAGAGCTTCTTCAAATTTTCAGCAAAGGGCGGATACACAATGCCGCGGTCCGTTACAATCGCGGTAAGCAGCGTGTGATCCGTGACGTCAAAAGCCGGATTGTAGCAGGGCACCTCTTTCAGGGCCATGGGTTCGCTATACCACTTCGTTTTGATTTCATTCGGATCCCGCTCTTCGATTTTAATATCGTCACCTGTGGGACAATTCATATCGATGGTCGAGGTGGGTCCCAGCGTATAGAAGGGAATGCCGTAGTATTTCGCCAAAATGGCCACACCCGAGGTCCCGATTTTATTCGCAAAATCGCCATTTGCAGCAATGCGGTCACATCCGACAAAACACGCCTGCACGCGTCCCTGTTTCATCACGATGGACGCCATATTGTCACAGATCAATGTGACATCAACGCCGGCTTTTTGTAATTCATAGGAAGTCAGCCGCGCCCCTTGTAAAAGAGGACGCGTTTCATCCGCATAGACGTGAAAATCGATGCCCTTTTCTTTGCCCAAAAGCATGGGGCCGATCGCCGTTCCATACTTCGATGTCGCAAGCGGTCCCGCATTGCAATGTGTCAGCACACCGTCTCCCGGTTGAAGCAATGAAAGTCCGTACTCGGAAATTCGCGTGCACATCTCGATATCTTCGTCATGTATGGCGATACTTTCTTCTTGCATACGCGCGGCAATTTCTTTCGGCGACTTCTCCCGGTTTTCTTCCATGACTGCAAGCATCCGCCGCACCGCCCAAGAAAGGTTGACCGCGGTCGGCCGGGAAGAAATGAGGTATTCTCCCTCTTTTTTCATTGCGGCAAGAAACTCTTCCTTCTCGAGGTCCGTTTTCGCTTTTGCCAAAATCGCCATGCCGTAGCCTGCGCAAATCCCGATGGCGGGCGCCCCGCGCACGGCAAGCGTCTTGATCGCGTCGTAAAGTTCCTGTGCCGTCTGCAAACGCAGATATTCCGTCCGATTCGGGAGTTGACGCTGATCCAAAATTATAACAGCCGCTCCGTCTTCCGACAGATGGCAGGACGACGCCTGTCGATCTTGTTCCGTAACTGTCACACATGCCTCCTTTTTCTTTGCTTCCCTGCAGGGAAAACCCCCGCGCTTGTCTTCTCTTCCGTTTATTCGGAATCGATTTCCCTTCTAGAGGACTCCTCCATTGTAGCACAGCAGGCCTCGAAAAAAAAAGATACCACTTTCTGCTTCCACCTTCCTACGGCGTTTCCGCACTGTCGGACTCCTTTGCCGGCGCTTGTGCCGCCTCCAAAATTGCCCTTTTCAGCTGCGTAACATAGGCCGCGTACGTGCCTTCTCTCCCATAAAAATGAATCCCGTCGGTACCCTCGTATAATTCCGGATTGTCTTGGACATACGCTTCCCAATCCATAACGGTAATATAGTCAAATTCCTGCGCGACCGCTTTCATCGCGGCACTCCCCTCGTGCATCCCGACATTTTCATCGTACGGTGTGACAAAAATCAAGCGGGTTTCGTCCGGCACCGCCCGTGCCATAGCACGCAGTGCTTCTTTTCGATCTTCGACGGCATTGGTGCCCAGCGCAATTACCACATAGCTGCCCAATTTCCCTTCCTTCTTCAGGCGTTCAATGACTTCTGCCCCCATCTCCGCCAGCCGATACCCTTCCGCATCGACAAAAGTCTTGAGTAAATGTGCCATGATATAATCCCGCGGTCCAAGGAGTACGCTGTCGCCGATGACCGTGATTCCGTCCGCGACGACATCGTTAATGACCAGACCGTCACCATTGTCTTCCACTTGTTGAGCGGCAATGAAATCCGCTCTTTGTTCGGACAACTGTTGAAAATCCATTTGAATCTTTTCGACATCTTGCTGCACCGATTTTTCCCAGATCGATTTTTGTAAGGACAGCATGGCCGGGGCCCTGCGATTGGTACCCGCTGTAAGAATAAAAAGCGCCGCACAGGTTAGAACCAAGCTATAGGGCCAGCCATGTATATTTCTTCTTTTTTCACGGCTTTTCCGGAAAAGATTCTTTTTCCCCAGAAGCAGCGGCTCCCAAAGCATCTGGTCGAGCAAAAGCATTGCCGCCGTTGCAACGACCACGAGGAAATAACCCGACGCGCCGCGCACAAATGTCGGCACCATCACCAACAGTGGCCAATGGAATAAATAAATGCCATAACTGGACGTGGCGACTGCCTGTATCTGATTCGACTCTTTCTTTTCGTTTTCATTGGCATAATTCCAGATGAGAAAAGCCGCTAAAAAATCTGTGAGCGGAAACCCCACGAGATAGGTCCAACGACTCTCATAGCGAAAAATAATCGCCAAAATGGCAAGAAGCGCATAGCACAGGAGGGTAAAGGACGGCAAATAGCAATACCGCTTTTTCATCCTTCTTCGATAGGCCGCAAGAAACATCCCCACAAAAAAGGAAGAAAAACGTGTAAAATCGGAAAAATACAGCCACGACAAATTCCGAGTGAAGTTGGCCTGCCCTATAAAAGAAAGCACCAGTGAAGTCAAATAGAAAAAAACGGAAAGCATTAAAATATTTCGTGTTATTGTTTCTCCGCCTTTTTTTCGTCCAAACTGCAACAACAAGCTGAGCAAAAGGGGAAATGCTAGATAAAAATGTATCTCGATGGCGAGAAACCAGGTGTGTACGAAAATATGCGGAATAAATTGCGCCTCATAGCTTCCCCCACTGAGAATTTCATACCAATTTGTGGAAAAGGAAAATGCAGCTGCGGTCTGCTTGTCGATGGCTACGCGATAATCAGGCGGTGCAAAATTCACCAACACAATGCCCATCAAAAGCAGCAGGAATAGACTCGGAAAAATGCGTCGAAGCCTTTTTTCATAGAAACGTCGCTTGGAGAAAGCTCCGGTCTCCGCAATCTCATTCAAAGCGTGATGGGTTGCCAAAAACCCGGAGAGCACGAAAAAAAGATTGACGCCCAAAAATCCTGCCGGAAGTCGTGTTGGAAAAAAATGATAAAGCACTATAATGCCCAGAGCGAAAATGCGCAGGGTATCCAGTCCATAAATTTTACGTGCCGATTCCAAAATCCTGTGTTTCCGCTCATCCGGCACTTCGCTGCGGAGCGCTTGCCCGCCCCCGCTCACGGACGTTCCATCCATTCGTCTTCGCGCTTTCCCCATTGTTCGTCGTTCGGCAGGGTAATCATCACCTGCTCGCTGCTTTTTTGAGGTACAAAAGTAGCAGAATAGATCCAGCCATCAATGGAATCAAAAACGCCGCTTCCGGAAAATCTTCCCTGTACAAATCCTCCGCGGTAGGTGCCCAGCCCCGTGACGAGCTCGCCTTCTCCCTCAAACAGATTCTCTTCCAAAACACCCGTATAAATCATTCCCTGCCCAAATGCAAAATTCTCCACCTTTTTTTCGGAGGAAGGCCAAAATGTATAGATTCCCGCCACAATGATAAAAATCAAAGTGCCGACAAGATTTATTTTTCTTGATTGGATCCGCATGGTTTCTCCTGCAGTTCTATGAAGCCATCTTACACTTCTCTATTTCATGTGCAAGTTACACCTTACTGTAAATCAGTATAACATAGTATTCCGGATAACAATGAGCCCCGAGTGAAGGGGCGTTTACGGTTCACAAAGGAAAACGCGCTTGTGTGAGAAAACAAAAAACGCTTATTCGGTGCTCCAGAACGCAGACAAAGTCCAAGGTTATGCCTCGGACTTTGTCTACAGTCTACAACGATAAAATATTGTCTTTCATGCTGTACGTTAAAAATCGACAGCAACACCATACATCTTCCCAACTGCACGAAGCTCCGTCACCACAGCATCCGAAATCTCAATGCCATTTTCTTGACTCATTCGTTGATTTTCTGCTTCTTTTTCACCGGGAATATACACGCGTTCCGCATCAGCAGCTGGCGGGCAAGCTTTAAACTCTTCCAAAACATCGTCTACGCGGTTCTGAAACTCATCGAGCGGCAAAAATTTACTGGGATCAATCACGATCATAAAATATCCAATATTTTGCGGGTGTTCGTAATCTGTCCAGAAATGAGGCGTTGTGCGACAATTCAGTGCGCCCCCTAAACACGAGCACATAAGATCAATAAATAAGCTAATCGCATAGCCCTTTGCCCCACCAAACGGCAACATACAACCGCCATTTAATACCTCATCCGGGTCTGTTGTATTTACCCCGTTTTTATCTACCGCCCACCCCCTAGGGATTTTTCGGCCTTCTTTTTTCGCGAGAACTACCTTGCCTCGCGCCACTACACTGGTTGCCATATCCAAATCAAAGGGATCATTCCGCTTTGCTGGAACCGCCACTCCGAGAGGGTTTGTTCCGAGCATGGCCCTTGCGCCCCCAATGGGAGCCACAGCAGCCTCGCTATTTCCAACGATGAAGGCAATCATTCCTTTCTCTGCGGCATACTTTGTATAAAAAGCGCCTGCACCAAAATGATTCCCATTGCGAACGGTAGCCGCGCAACACCCTGTCTTTTGAGCCCGCTCTATGCATAAATCGATAGCTTGACGAGCAATTTTTGCGCCAATTCCATTGTGTCCATCAAGAACAAGGATAGAAGGGGCTTCTTTAACAACCTCAACGTTTGCACCCGGAGTAATCACATGGCATTGAACGCGCTTGGAATAATTAATTAAACGAGAAATTCCATGCGAACTGATGCCTCGACTATCCGCATACAAAAGGCTTTCTGTTAAAAGAGCAGCCTCACTTGGTTCTAAACCTGCTTGAACCATTACCTGCGTGCCAAACGTCTGTAATTTTTTGTAATTATATCGCATCGCCTAAACCTTTTTTCTATTGATATTCCCCGCTCAGTCATGAAAAAACATTACTTTATAGAAAGCCATTAAAAAATGGCCGTTTCTCTTCAAAGAATCTCACAACCTATTTCCTTAAGTTTTTCATTTACCCATGGGCGTATATAAGTACCCTCATTGATAATGTTCTCCAAGATCGTCGCCTCTTTTTTCTCAACAGCTTCAGTGGCGATAGCCAATTGTACAGCGTCAACCGGGTTAATAATAACCACGCCGTCATCGTCGCCGACGATAATATCTCCAGGTCTGACTAACTTGCCTCCTACGACAATTGGAACATTAATCTCTCCGGGACCATTTTTATAGGGCCCATTGGGGGTTGCAGCACATGCGTAAACATGAAAATTCTCCATCTTTGCAATGCTATTTCGGTCACGAATCGCACCATCACATACAATGCCCACAATTCCCCGAGAACGACAATATGCAGACATCAACTCACCCAAAATAGCACGTTCGGTAAATCCACCCGCATCAATAACAATGACATCACCGGGCTTAGCCAGATCCATCGCGACATGAAACATAAGGTTGTCCCCTTGTGGAACACGGACCGTAAACGCAGTCCCCAGCATCTGTCCTTTATAACCAATCGGTTCAATTGTAGAACTGACTGCCGCAATTCTCCCCATATTGTCGTCGATATTGGCAACGGGCATCCCTTTAAAGCGTGCTACCAATTCCGGTTCCGGACGTTTGAAATCCTTGATAATTTTGCATCCGACTGACATAATACTCTCCTTTTCACTTTTAAATTTTAAGATTTCTCAAATAATGGTATATTCAAGATTTTTGCTAACAACTTCTCGATTCGCGACACAGCGACCGGACAGTTTTCCTTCGGCAACCGCCTTGGGAATTAACTCACAGACCATTGAAATTTGTGTTTTTTTACTGCCTATGCCGTAACTCCCACAGTGCGGATTTATAATGACATTATCCATACTCTTCAGTGGATCATTCTGTGGCAATGGTTCATGCTCCACCGTATCTAAGCCTGCATAACGAATCTCACCGTTCTCTAAAGCCCAAATGAGATCATCGGTATCAATCACAGCGCCGCGGCTTGTGTTAATGATCATGGCACTATTTTTCATTTTTTCAAACACGGATCGATTGAATACATGGGTAGTTTCAGGCGTCAAAACCACGTGAATCGAAATAATGTCACTCTTCACAGCTAGCTCCTCAAAGGAAACAAATTCAACATCCGGATAACACGCCTTTACCTCTGAAGAGACATAGGGGTCACAAGCAATAATTTTCGTTCCAAAACCATTAAAAAATATATCGTGCAGATAGCGCCCGCCCTGTCCAAATCCGTACAGACCAAGCGTGAGCTCTCGCACATCCGGAGGAAGAAAATATTGACACTTCGGCCAATTTCCTTTACGAACCTCCCGATCATAGTAACTGACATTCCGAATTAAACTCATAATCATAGCGGTAGCTACATCTGCTAACTCTTTCGCACAAAAGCCGGGTAAATTTAAAACAATGATGCCCAAGTCCGTAGCCGCCTTCAAGTCTATACTGTTTACACCCGCTCCGAAGCGCTGTATAAATCTTACTTCCGGCAATGCTTCTAATACCCGACGCGTCAATGGTGGATTTCCTGTAGCTAAAAGAATCTCAAACCCCTTACATCCAGAAATAATCTCCTCTTCGGTAGGTTCTTTTTGTTGAGCCGTAGTAACTTCGTAGCTCAATAGCATCATTTCAATGCCCGCCTTAGCGTATG
Source organism: Ndongobacter massiliensis (assembly GCF_900120375.1). Taxonomy (GTDB): domain Bacteria; phylum Bacillota; class Clostridia; order Tissierellales; family Peptoniphilaceae; genus Ndongobacter; species Ndongobacter massiliensis. Next base: position 1,721,494 of record NZ_LT635480.1, on the reverse strand, counting down.
CTGTTCGGACTTGCTCAAGTTCTTTTTTAGAGACACTTCCATAATCTTTGTCTAAAACAATAGCTTTCATTTCACTCTTCCTTTAGATTAATCCTCAACCTTCAGTCTTCCCTTGCAGTGTTTTCTAATGTGTCAGCAGACGGACTCGCTTTCTTTTTGATAATTCTGACAATGATCGGGAAGAAAAGTGCTCCTATAGTTAAAATTGCCAACACGATTGAAATAGGACGAGAGAAGAAGTAACCTAATGCATCTCCGCGAAAAAGTACAATAGCTTGCCGCCAGTTTTTCTCAGCCATCGGTCCTAAGATCATACCAAGGACAACCGGAGCCGTTGCAAAATCAAATTTGCGCATAAAGTACCCCAGAAGACCAAACGCCAACATGACGTATACATCAAATATATTCAGGCGAATTGCATAGGCCCCAATCAATGATAATGCTAAAATGACGGGACAAAGGATTGTCATAGGAACAACACTAATTTTAACAACTTGCTTTGCAATCAATATACCGATAAGCCCCATCAGGATATTTGCCAGTAAAAATCCAAAGATTATGCAATATGTTATTGATCCCGATTCCGCAAATAGTTTGTAGCCAGGATTCAGCCCTTTAATCATTAAGCCACCCAACATAATCGCAGTCACTCCAGAGCCTGGAATCCCCAACGTCAACATGGGAATGAGAGCACCACCCGTTACCGCATTATTCGCAGCTTCTGAGGCGGCAACCCCCTCTATAGAACCATGCCCAAATTTTTCGGGGTGCTTGGAGGTCTTCTTTGCCGTATTATAAGAAATCCAACTTCCAATATCACCGCCGGCACCCGGCAGAATTCCCACTAAAACGCCAATAATAGAGGATTGAAGAATCGTCGGCATTAAACTTTTTAACTCACGTCGATTGGGGAGCATTTCCCCGCTAAGATGTGTGGCATTTTTGTCAAGAATACGGTTGTTTCCTTTGACAATATCTTCGATAGATATCATTACTTGTGAGAGAGAAAATAACCCTATCATAGCCGGCACCAGTTGTATGCCCGATTCCAAATTAATACTTCCAAAAGTGAAGCGTGGGGTTCCGCTAAAAATATCAATGCCGATGATCCCTACTAAAATACCTAGGCAGCCACTCAATAATCCTTTTACCATATTATCACTGGCTACACTGCCAATAATTGTAAGCCCAAAAACAGCGAGAAGAAAATACTCCAACGAGCTGAAGCTGAGAACTACCTTGGAAAGTGGTGGAGCAATAAATAATAAGCAAAAAGCGCTGATCGTTCCGCCGATCATAGAACAAAGTGTAGCAACACCAATTGCCTTCAATCCTTTGCCTTGCTTAGTAAGTGCATATCCATCCATAGCTGTTGCAGCCGATGAAGGAGTGCCCGGTGTATGTAATAGACAGGCCGTAATTGATCCCCCATAAATCGCTGAAGTATATACGGCTGTAAGCATCACTAAGCCCGCGGCTGCGCCCATGCTGTATGTTACCGGAATCAACAGAGCCACAGCCATGCTGGCGCTGAGGCCCGGCATCGCGCCAATGATCATGCCGCCTACTACACCTATAAAAAGAGCAATTAGGACTTCCGGTGTTAATAAAGTTTGTAAGGCAGAAGCGAACATTCTTTTAACCCTCCTTTCTCAACGTATAAGTTGTACCGATAATTGAACAACAAACAGATAGTAAATAAATGCTAGATAAACGACTGTAATTAGTGCGATCCACTTTATTTTGACTTTCTCCACCAACATAAAAGCTACCAGCATAATGGCGGTAGAAATAAAGTAGTTGGTAAAAGAAAACACTACTACATAAGCAACCGTTGCCAAAAAAACAAGTAGCGGAAATTTCGCAGTCTCAAAAGTGAGCATACTTGGCTCAAAGGTGTTTTTCCTTCTCAACCCCATATCTTTTTTGATCGTTATAGCTGCATTTAACGTATTTAAGAATAATACAAGAATTAAAATCATTCGAGGAAATAGCGCTGCATCAGGCAACATACTCCCTGTTAATGCAAGCAAAAAACCAGACCCAAGATAAATAACAACCGTAATAATAAGATCTTGCTTTGCTTTGGCACTCATTTGAAAACCTCCTTCCTTCGCCAGATTTCTAAGTGTAAGTTTAAAAGCCGCCGCCTATTGCGGTAAGCGGCGGCCTATATCACCGGGCGTCCCGTTACATAGAAAATTATTTCTTTAACTCGCCCTCTCTACCATAAGCTTTCAAAGCCGCCTCTAAACGATTCTGCATGAGCTCGTAATAAGCATCTCCTTCCACATAATTGACAGGTGTATATATGGAATCCATTTGTTTCATGGTTTCCGGATCATTGATTGTCTCCCGCAAAGCCTCCATAATAATCTCGCGAATAGCAGGATCCACACCCTTCGGCAATGCAAAACCGCGAGAAGAATCGCCAATCATTTCTTCCCCTGTAAGTTCTTTGAAAGTCGGGACATCACTAACAAACTTATCCCGTTCCGGCGCAAAGACACAGATGAGTTTGTACTCACCATTCAGATGAGCATTCGCCATTTCAGACACATTTCCCACCATAAAATCAGTACTACCACTCAACAGCATGGCTTGATTATCACTGGCGCCATTGGTCTGTAACATAGAAACTTCAGTCTTATAATAATTACACAAACGATCCACTAAGGTCGCATCATCACTCATGACTCCAACAGCAGATGCAGAGCTTACAAGAGGATTTTCTTTCCAATACGCAACAAAGCTATCCCAATCCGTATACCGCGTTTCATCTTTGCGGATACCAATGGCGTTATAGTCCGAAACCCAGTTACAAAGTAAATCTGCATCCTCATAGGTATATTCACGCGGATTTGCTAAGTCATAGGCGCCAAGATTATAGTTTGGCGTATTTACCAGATAAATACTGTATCCATCAGGATTTTTTTCTGCAAACATCTGAGACCACAGAACCCATCCACCGGAACCGGTAACATTTTCTACGATAACGGTCTGCCCTAAATATTTTGTGAGCTTTTCTGATAAAACGCGACATATAACATCGGAACCACCCCCAGCTGAATATCCACAATAAAGAGTGATCGTTTTTGTCGGATAATCTGTTTTTTCCGCATTAGCCTCTTCAGACTGGGTATTCTCTGAAGACTCTGCAGGAGGATTCTCTTGCGTTTCTTTCCCACCACAAGCTGCCAAACCAAACACCATAACCAATATCAACACTGTCGAAATGAATCGTCTCATATTTTCTAACTCCTTCCTTTCTAACTTACTAGTAAAATGATGACTTGTGCTTCAACATTGGAATTCGAGCACCACCTCCTCATGCGCCTTTCAGAACTTGCACACTTTTTCATCTAACAATTCGCGCCATGACAAATTGTTATTTCTCTGCACCTTCCTTAACGCCGTTACCTTAATGACAGAGACTCTTTCAAAATGACTCGTTTTTTTAGCGGATGAATGCATATCCTTGTGATATTCAAATAAACAATCCTTTTCCTTGCATCACATTTTCTTCCTGTCCGTCAGGTTCACTTTTAAGATAACGTTTCCTTGTTTTTTTGTAAAATATCAATTATTATATTCTTAATATAACCAATCTTTCATGTTAGGAATGCGGAGGACTAGAATGTACTTTAATAACTACAAATATTTTTTAACAATTGTAGAATATGGTGGCATAACTCGAGCTGCTGAAGCTCTGTTTCTATCGCAGCCTGCAATGAGTAAATATCTGAGTCGTTTGGAACAAAATCTTGGCATTGAACTTTTTGACCGCAATTCATCTCCACTCAAATTAACTTATGCGGGGCGCAGATATTACGAATTTATTAAGCGCCTGGAAGCAATGGATCATCAATTTGAAAAAGAGTTAAATAATATTCGGAACGATGATTCCGGTGAAATCAGGATGGGTATTGCACAGTGGCGTGGTTCTGTTCTTTTACCAACAATCATTCCACGTTTTCATGAAACATATCCACACGTTGAAATCAATATTATTGAAGGACGGGCTATGCAAATTGAAACGGCGCTTATCCAAGGGCGTGTAGATCTTTGTTTGATGAATCTTCCATCACATTTCCCGCTTCAAACAAACCAAGAAATTTTGTGGAATGAAAAATGTTTACTGGTCGGCAATCGAGAGCATCCTATTGTGCAAGAGATTCTTCAAACCACTCCTATCTCGATAGATGGATACCGAAATATTGACATTCATTTTCTGAAAAATGAAGATTTCATATCCTTGATGCCGGGACAAAACATGACGCTGGCCACGGAGCGAATATTTTCTACCAATAATCTAACGCCAAAAAGTGTTTGGCGAACGGAAAACATGGCTACCGCGCTAAATATGGTATCAAATACAATGTCCTTTACCTTTATGCCGGAAGCCGGCGCCAAAGTAAAATTCTTGCCTCGAAACTTGGAATACTTCTCCATTTCCCATTCAAAAGAATTGTTCTCATTCGCAGCCGTTTATCGGAAAAGTTTTATACTGAACGAATGGATGCGATTATTGCTGGATTTAACCCGTCAGGTTTATACCTAATCCCTACAGTACTGATAAAATACGAATGACTCACTGAAACGCCATTCAAAAAATCCTACAGTGTCCCATAAACGAAAAAGTAGTCATAAAGCGATGTAACAAATATGTAGTGTGTTGCAATACAAACAGTTTCCGACATTTTAGGCATGGGATTTTCATCAATTCCAAACTGCACCTCCAAAGTAAAAGGAGAAAGTAGCAGCGCTGCCTCCTCCTAGTGAAAAGTCTTATGCAATTTTTATGTGAACACAATTTATTGAAGATCCAATTTCTTCGTCCAGCTACGTCTCTTTATAAAAATCCTTAAGCAACGGATACAATTGCGAGAACTTCCGATATTTTTTCTCGTAATAGGGAATTTCCTCCGGCTGTGGTGTAAATACTTCTTCAAAAGCAGCGTATTGTTTGGCGATTTCCCGCACAGGGCGCCCTTTCTTATGCGCCATCGCCAGTAAAGCGGCGCCATAGCCGGGTCCGCATTCTCCCGCGGGTTTTGCAATCGGTAGCTGCAGCACATCGGCAATCATCTGGCACCAAATGCGACTCTGCGCACCGCCGCCGACGATGGAGGCTTTTGTGACGGTAACGCCCATATTCTTTGCAACCGCCATGCAATCGCGAAGGGAAAAGGCAACGCCCTCATAGATGGCGTAGATCATCTGTTGCCAATTGGAACGCGACGACAGCCCGAGAAAACCGGCCCGCACGTCCTCGTCATTGAGCGGCGACCGCTCGCCCATCAAGTAGGGCATAAAATAAAGCGGATGATGCCGCACCGATTCTTCCGTGGACAAAGGGGTATTTTCGGGGCGCTGTAACACATTGCCCATCCACCATTTATAACAGGACGCGGCGGAAAGCGTACAGCCCATCAAATGAAACTTCCCGGCAGCATCCGCAAAGGCGTGCAGACTTGCGTGTTCATCCTGCAAAAAACGGTTCGTCGGCATAAAAATCGTTCCGCTCGTGCCCAGCGAAATATTGCAATCTCCTTCTTCGACGACCCCGACCGATACCGCCGCCGCCGCGTTGTCTCCCGCGCCCGCCACGATATCCGGCGCCGATTCCAAACGCCACAGTGCACACCACTCTTCCCGCAGTGTTCCTGCAAAATCGCCGCTTTCATGCAACGCAGGCAGCTGGGCCGGCTTCACGCAGCAAAAATCGCACAGTTTTTTCGACCATTTTCGATGCGCGACGTCCAAAAGAAGCGTTCCCGACGCGTCCGAATAATCCGTGGAAAATTCGCCCGACAAGCGATAGAGGATGTAATCCTTCGGCAGCAGGATGTGCGCGATTTTTTCAAACAGTTCGGGCTCGTGTGCGCGCATCCACAGCAGCTTGGACGCGGTAAAGCCGGCATACGCAATATTCCCCGTCTCTTTTAAGAGCACCTCTTTTCCCAACCCGGTATTCAAGATCGCCGTTTCCTTTGCGGTGCGCGTATCATTCCACAAAATAGCCGGGCGAATCACCGCCCCGCGAGCGTCCAACGCCACCAATCCGTGCATCTGTCCGCCAACCCCGATGGCATCCAGTCCCGTAAACACCTCTGCATCCACAATCTCCTGCATCCCCGCGCGGATGGCGTCCCACCAATCCTCCGGATTCTGTTCCGCCCAACCTTCTTCCGGATAGCAGATCGGGTAATCCTTGGTAACGGACTTGCGAATCCTTGCTCCTTCATCAATATAGCTGATTTTTACTGCCGATGTACCGAGATCAATGCCTACATATCCCATAAAAACCTCTCTTTTACACGCCCCTTAAAATACGCAGCGGCGAACCGAAGGGAAAAGGGGCTCGCCGCTGAAAAAGAGGGAATTATTGTTCTGTTTTCCCGTCCAACAAAATATTATTGACGAGGCCTTCCAAATACTCCTGGCGCCCGCTGGAAAGTGTCGGTTCGCCATTCTTCAACGCGTAGCTTTCCAATTCCTCAAAATTCGTTTCATTCTTCCGAATTTTTTCGCCGATGCCCTCTTGATAACTGGCGTATTTCTTTGCTACAAATGCCTCGACACGCCCGTCCTCAATCAGCTGCTGTGCCTTGATCAGACCGAAGGCAAACGAATCCATGCCCAAGATATACGCATAGGCAATGTCTTCCGGTGTAAAGGACGGACGACGCACCTTCGCATCAAAATTCAATCCGCCGTTCGTGAATCCGCCCGCCTTCAAAATTTCATACATGGCAAGTGTGGTGTCATACACATTGGACGGGAATTGATCCGTGTCCCAGCCCAACAGCAAATCGCCCTGATTCGCATCGACGGAACCGAAAACACCGAAGGTGCGCGCCATCCGCAACTCATGCTGGAATGTGTGTCCCGCCAAGGTCGCGTGATTCGCCTCAATATTGATGCGAAAATCCTGCATCAGATCATATTTTTGAAGAAAAGCGACACAGGAAGCCACATCAAAATCGTACTGATGCTTCGTCGGTTCCTTCGGCTTGGGCTCGATGTAAAAATCCCCCTCGTAGCCTTTGCTGCGCGCATAGCGGACCGCCATTTTGAGCATCCGCGCATAATTATCAAGCTCCAGTTCCACATCCGTATTCAACAACGTTTCATAACCCTCGCGGCCGCCCCAGAAGACGTATCCCTTGCCACCCAATGCAATCGTCGCGTCGATTGCATTTTTAACCTGCGCCGCTGCCCAGGCAAAGACATCCGCCTCACAGGAAGTCGCACCGCCGTGCATAAACCGGGGATTGGTGAAACAATTGGAGGTTCCCCAGAGCAGTTTTACCGACGTTCCCTGCATCTTTTCCTTCACATAGGCAACCATTTCTTTCAGATTCTCGTTGCGCTCTTGCAGACTGTTGCCTTCCGGTGCCAGATCCGCATCATGAAAACAAAAGTATTCAATGCCCAACTTGTCCATGAAATCAAAGGCGGCATCCGCCCTTGCCTTCGCCAATGCCATCGGATCGGTGATTCCGCCGTAGCTGCGATCCATCGTGTTGATGCCGAACGGATCCTGCCCGCCCGCAACCATGGTGTGCCACCAGGAAAGGGCAAATTTCAAATGCTCTTTCATCTTCTTGCCCGCAATGACGCGGTCCGCATCGTAGTATTTGAAAGCAAACGGATTGGTAGATTTACTGCCTTCATACTGAATTTTCGGTACGTTTTCAAAAAATTTCATAGATTTCCTCTTTCTCCTTTATTCGGCCGCATTGCGTCGCTTGGAAACAATGTCGAATACGACGGCGATCGCCAATACAACCCCTTTGACAATGCGCTGAAAATCGGCATCAATACCCATAATGGACATTCCGTTATTTAATACCCCCATAAATATGGCGCCAATAACGACCTGCCATACCGTACCCACGCCGCCATAAGCGGAAGCGCCACCGATATATGCCGCCGCAATTGCGTCCATTTCGTAGCCGTCGCCCAACGTCGGTGTTGCCGAATTGAAACGCGCAACCACCATCAAACCGGCAACCGCCGATAAAAATCCGGAATTCACATAGGCTTTGAAGTACACCCATCGGGCGTCAATACCGCTGAGCGTAGCCGCATTTTCATTGCCGCCGACGGCGTAATAGTGCCTGCCGTTGACGGTTCGTGAAGCATAGTAGTTATAGATAAAAACGATGACGCCCAGTAAAATCAAAATCACGGGAAAACCGCGGAATTTTGCAAGACTGTAGGTGACAAAAAACAGGCCTGCCGCAACGAGAAGCGTTTCCGCAATAAACACCGGAGTCGAAGTCTCCGTCATGCTGATTTTTTTCTCCGCCTTATGATTTTTGAGGGCGTTCAAAACATACGCCACAATCATCACAACCCCGACCGCCATACACACGCCGTCGAGTCCGCCCACTTCCGGCGAAGGAATGTAGCTGTTGAACAACCGTGAATAGTTCTCCGGAAACGGTGCAATCGTGAAACCCTGCAAAATAACTAGCGAAAGACCACGCCACACCATCATGCCCGCTAAGGTCACGATAAAAGAAGGCGCCTTGATATACGCAATCAGGTAGCCCTGAATCGCACCAATGACCAACCCCACCGCGAGACAAATGGCTATGGACAGATAAATATTCATGTGCTGCTTGACAACCATAACACCTGCCAAAGACCCCACCAATGCAACGATGGAGCCCACCGACAAATCGATATTTCCGCCCGTTAAAATACAAAATAACATTCCGACGGTTAAAACGATGACATAGGCGTTTTGCGAAATAATATTATTGATATTTTGCGGCAGAAGCACATTCCCACCGGTGAGAATCGTGAAAATAATAATGACTGCCAGCAAAATAACAACCATACTGTTTTTCTTCATTTTATCCACAATGCCGGAATTCATGCTTCCTCCTTTCGCACGTCTTTCACAATATAGGACATGATTTTCTCCTGTGACGCTTCTTCAATGGGAAGCTCTGCCTTGATTTTTCCCGCATTCATCACGTAAATGCGGTCACACATTCCTAACAACTCCGACATCTCGGAAGAGATCATCAACACGCATTTTCCTTCAGCAACCAATTCATTCGCAATCTCATAGATCTCATATTTCGCTCCGACATCAATGCCGCGCGTCGGTTCATCCAAGATCAAAATATCCGGCTCGGTAAAGATCCATTTTCCCAGCAAGATTTTCTGCTGATTGCCCCCGCTGAGATTGCCCACCTTTTGGTAGATAAATCGACATTTTACGCGCAGACGATCGACCATCTCCTTCGCCACACTGCGCTCCTGGTGTCGATTGATCACCCCGCGCTTACTGACGCGATCCAAATTCGCCAGGCTGTGATTGGTGTAAATGGGATTGCTCAGAATTAATCCGTTGCCTTTTCGATCTTCTGTGACATAGGCCAATCCTGCATCAATGGCGGCACGAACATTTTTCAATTCTTTCTCCTGCCCGTCAATGTACAGTTGCCCGCTGATATTTCGACCGTAACTTCTTCCGAATATGCTCATGGCCAGTTCCGTTCGACCTGCCCCGATCAACCCGGCAATGCCCACAATTTCACCCTTGCGAATCTGCAGATTGACGCCGTCCACAACCTTTTTGTTCACGCGATTGGGATGATACACCGTCCAGTCTTTGATCTCAAAGCCCACTTCGCCCAACATATGCTTTCGCTTCGGATAACGATCGGACAGTTCCCGACCAACCATGCCGCGTATAATGCGATTTTCATCGATATTGTGATCCGCATTCGGCAGGGTTTCAATGGTCTTGCCATCACGAATCACCGTAATGCTGTCCGCCACATAGGCAATTTCATTCAATTTATGCGAAATAATGATCGACGTAAGTCCCTGCGCCTTGAGTGACAACAGCAAATCAAGCAACTTCTGGGAATCATTTTCATTCAGGGACGCCGTCGGTTCATCCAAAACCAACAGCTTGACATTTTTGGATAAAGCTTTCGCAATTTCTACCAACTGCTGCTTGCCAACGCCTAAATTTTTGACCAGTGCATACGGCGATTCGTTCAAATCCACCAATTTCATCTGCTCCACGGCGCGGCGATGCGTCTTTCGCCAATCGATGTTGTACTTGGATCCCTGTTCATTGCCCAAAAACATATTCTCGGCAATGTCCATATGCGGAATCAGCGCCAACTCCTGATGAATGATGACAATGCCGCGCGACTCGCTGTCCTCAATCTTATTGAATTGACAGAGTTCGCCATTGTAATAGATTTCCCCGGAATAGCTGCCATAGGGATAGGTGCCGGTCAGTACATTCATCAACGTCGACTTTCCGGCACCATTCTCCCCACAAATGGCGTGGATTTCTCCGCGTTTAACCTGGAGGTTGACTTGATCCAGTGCCTTCACCCCCGGAAATTCTTTTGTAATATTGGTCATTTCTAAGACAAGATCTGTCAAAACAACCTCCTTCGGTTAAATTCTGTCGATTGTTTACTTCAAATCATCTTCCGTGTAGTAGCCCGAGTCCACCAAAAGCTCTTTGTAATTCTCTTTCGTTGCCGCCACCGGCTCGACTAAGAAGGACGGAATGATGCCCGTGCCGTTGTCATAAGTCTTGGTGTCGTTCACCGGTACTTCCTTCCCTTCGGAAAGTGCCATCACCATATCGACGACGGCGGACGCCAACGCACGCGTGTCCTTAAATACGGACATCGCCTGTTTTCCTTCAATAATGCTCTTCACATTCGTAATTTCGCAGTCCTGTCCGGTGATGACGGGCCATGATGCCCCGTTATAATTTTCGGCCAAAGCGGAAGCCACACCATGGGCAGTGGCGTCATTGGAACAGAGCACTACATCCAAGTTCTTGCCGTCGTTATAGAAGGAAGAAAGAATATTCTCCATGCGTTCCTGCGCCTTCTGATTGGACCATTCTGGGGTCGCACATTCCTGGCGACTGATCTGGCCGGAGGGAACCACCAGTTTGCCGGCATCGATATAGGGCTGCAATACTTCCATCGCTCCGCCATAGAAGAAGACAACATTGTTATCATCCGTCGGACCCGTGACGATCTCCAAGTTAAACGGACCGTCCTTATGTTCCAGATCGAGCGCATCCGCGATGTACTGCCCCTGCATTTTACCGACTTTGTTATTGTCAAAGGTCGCATAGTAGCTGACAGCATCCGAATTCATAATCAATCGGTCGTACGCAATCACGGTCACGCCGGATGCTTTTGCCGTATCGAGCACATTCGTCAGTGCGCTGCCGTCAATGGAAGCGACAATCAGTAAATTGCAGCCATTTGTGATCATATTTTCCAACTGCGAAACCTGCGTTCCGATGTCATTATTGGCAAACTGTAATTCGGTTTCAATCCCTTTTTCTTCCAACTTCGTCTTCAGGTTTTCACCGTCTTGGCTCCAACGCTGCAGATCTTTCGTCGGCATGGCAATTCCGACTTTCTTGATTTCCGCTGGAGCGGCCGGCTCCTGCTTTCCCTCGGCCTGGCTTTCCACTTTACTTTCTTCTTTTGATTCTTCCGGCTTCTTTTCCTCGCCGCCTGAGCAGGCGCCCATCGTCAAAACCATCAGTCCCGCGAGTAAAAAACTAGCTAAACGTTTTCCAAATTTCATACTTCTCTCCCTTTTTCTTAAAAAATTCATCGAAAAATCTTCGTAACCTGCCATCCTTGCTATCGCTTTCGATTCACCTCCTGATTCCGAATCTCGTTGCTCATTCTCTCCGCCGCGAGATTTCTGAAACAACTCCTTACTAGTTTGTAAGGTTTTCTTACAAACAGAGTAGCACGATCGGAAATCCTTGTCAATCATCACTTTCTTCACATTCCTGTCGACCTTATGAATGACTTCCTGCACTAGAAAAGCTCGGAACTGCTTAGCTCCGAGCTTTCAATACCGGTCTTCTATTTCGTCTCTTCCGCTTCAAACGTCTTCGGGTCAATTTTCGTAATACCGATACCCGTCGCCGCCCAGATCAAGGCAAAGATCATGCCGCTGTAATTCAGAATCGCGAAGGGCAGATAACTCAAGGTTGGTACGCCCAGCGTCGTCGCCATATAGGCGCCGGCAGCCGTCCACGGAATCAAGCACTCCGTGCAGGTCACGGAATCCTCGAGGGTTCGGGAGAGTACTTTGGGATGCAGCCCCCGCTGAATATAGGCGGAGCGGAATGCCTCGCCCGGCATCAGGATGGACACCTGACCATTGCTGGTCACGCCTGTCGTCACAAGACAAGTGACGATGGTTGCCCCGACCAACTGGAAGGTATTATGAATCTTCGTCAGCAACTTCGATATCAAAACATCCAGTGCACCGGTGACGGTCATCGTCCCTGCAAAAGAAATGGCGCAAACAGCAATCAGCAACGTATTCATCATCGCCATCATGCCGCCACGATGCAATAGCCGGATCAAGTCTGAAGGAACCTCCGCTTCATTAAAGCCAAGCATGGAAACATTAAATCCATTCAGCGTCGTTTCCACAATGCTTTGCAGGCTCGCCCCTTGGAAAATCGCCGCATTGATTAAAGCGACGGCCGACGCCGCAAGCATCACGGGAATGGTCGGTTTGCGCGTCGCCGATCCGATCAACACGATCAACAGGGGAACAAGGAAAAATAGATTCCAGGAATACATGGATTCCAATGTTCCGGTGAGGATATGGACGGTTTCCGGAACGCCCACATTCGCCGTTGTTCCGACATGCCCTAAAATCGTATAAACAATGCAGGATAAAACAGCAGCAGCACCTGTCGTCCATAATTGATTGTATACATGTTGATACAAATCAACGCCGCAAACGGCAGAAGCCAGATTCGTCGTGTCCGACAACGGGGAAAGTTTATCACCGAAATACGCGCCCGACACCACCGCACCGGCAACCAAGGGCAGATTGGCGTTCATACCGATGGCAACGCCCATAAAAGCCACACCGATCGTTCCTGCCGATCCCCAAGAGGTTCCGGTCATCACCGAAACGATAGCGGAGACCACAAAGGCGGTCAATGCCAAAAACTGCGGGCTAATGAGCTTCAGACCGTAATAAATGAGCATCGGAATGGTCCCGCCAAGCATCCACGATCCGATCATAAAGCCGACAATGACTAAAATGAGCAATGCACCCCATACTTTTGCGATTTTCTCGGAAATTTCTTCCATAATTTCATCATAACTGTAGCCGAGATAAATCGCCATAGCCCCCGAAACGACCGCCGCCAAAACGATCAGCGGCTCCGCCGGCAGCCCCAACAGTCCGATACCGATGCCGAGTATGACGAGCATCCCCGCAATGGGGACCAGCGCCTGCCCAACGGTCGGCTTTCTTTTTGTTCTTGCCTTCATTTTCGTACATCCTCCATACATTTTTTAATTCGTGCCAACGCCTCTTTGAACATCACAGGCGGCTGTGCCAAGTTAATGCGGAAAAATCCGCGTCCCTCGTTCCCGTAATCGCCGCCCATCGAACAGGCGACCTTTCCTTCGTGCAATAATTTTTGATTCCAGTCCTCTTCGGAAATTTCGAGTGCGGAATAATCCACCCACAAAAGGAAAGTTCCTTCCCCCGGAAGCACTTTGCAGGGGGCGCATTCCCGATCAATAAAAGAAATCGCAAACTTTCGATTTTCCAATATCACCTGCTTGACAAGGGCAAGCCACTCTTCCCCTTTGCCATAGGCGGCTTCCACAGCGGGATTGCAGAAATAATTCGGATTATGAAAACCCGCACTGCGCAGGCAGCGGACAAATTTCTCGCGCAACGCTGGATTCTTAATGACCATGCTCGCCGCTTCAATGCCCGGAATATTAAATGTTTTGGAAGCGGATGTGCCGATGATCATCTGGTCATATTCCTCAAAAAACTGTCCGAAACTGGTGAACACACCCTCCCAGATAAAATCGGCATGTACTTCATCAGAAACGATCAACACATCATTTTCTTTGCACAACCGGACCATTTTCTGCACTTCTTCCTCCGTCCAGACGCGCCCGGTTGGATTGTGCGGGGAAACGGCGATAAATACTTTGACTCCGCTCTGCAGTTTTTTCTCAAAGTCTTCAAAATCAATGACATAGCGGTCTGCTTCCCGCACAAGGGAAGATGCAATGATCTTCCGGTCATTCAAGCGAATGGCACTCTGGATCGGATCATACAGCGGCGTCGTAATGAGAATCGAATCGCCGTGGTTCGTATAATTTTGAATAATCTGACACAGCGCATTGATAATGCGAGGACAATAGACAATCCATTCGCGCTCCGGCATCCAGTGATAGTGCTTCCGGATCCACTGTTGGGTGAGGTCAATGTAGCGGCTGCTGACATTCGTATAGCCGTAAATGCCATGATTGGCCGCATCGATAATCGCTTGCGCAATCTCCGGCGCAACCCGGAAATCCATATCGGCGACGGTTAAAGAAAGGATCTCTTCTTCCCCCGTATTTTCAATCAATTCGTCCCACTTGGCACAATCGGTGTGCCTGCGATCGACCGGATTTTGAAACATCGGCTTCCTCCTTGATTATTTCGCCTCTTGAGCAAAGGCGTATACATTTTTCTGGTAAAAGGGGTACGCTTTGGTGTGCATCGGCTGCGCAAAATAAGGAATATTAATACTGTTGGGTATGTATTGCGGTTCAATGCAAATCGCCGCAAAAGGACTGCGTTTTCCCTGCCACATAAAATTTCCCGCAGTATAGAGTTGGAAGGCAGGGGCGGTGGATGAAACACGGAGTGCAAGATCTTCTGTGCGAATGACGGCCATCGGACAAAGGCCGGACGCCGCGCACACGAAGTTGTGATCATAACCCCCGTGGTCCTTCGGACTTTCCGACAGCGCGGCGCGCAGCGTACGCGCCTTGCGAAAATCAAAACAACTGTCTTGTACCGGTCGAACCTCGCCGGTCGGAATGCCCGTTTCATCGAAAGGCGTATAAAAATCCGCGTACAGCTGCAGCGAATAATCCAATACGGTTTCATTCGCATCCAGATGGAAATAGGTATGATTCGTTAAATTCAACAGCGCCGGTTCCTCGGGTTTGGCAAAGTATTCCACCGACAGGCTTTCATCCTCCAAGGTAAAAACCACCTCATAGGAACAGGAAAAAGGTACTTCCTGCGTCACGCAAAGGCGCAGACGATTTTCCTGCACGGCGCCGTTCCATGTGACATGATCCAACCCGTACCTGCCGCTGTGCAGATTGTTTTTTCCGTTGTTCGTTTCCCACCGGTACTTTTTTCCCTCCAGAAAAAACACGCCCTGCGCCAGACGGTTGGCATTGGGTCCAATCGTCGCACAGAGATAGCAGCGATCACTCCGATACGCTTCCGGTATCGCATAGGAAAGCACCAAGTTTCTGCCCAACGCTTTGTGGTAGATTTCTGTGATGCGTGCGCCATAATCCAATACGGCGATTCGCATTTTTTCATTCTCAAGAACATAGGATTGCATGGTAACCTCTTTCTCGGTGCATCTTGACGACCGCTTTCGAACGGATTAGTCTATAAATAGGTTTGTTTTTTAGTTATTCCGGTTTCCGAACTAACTTGATAATAAACCGCGCTTCTTCTCTTGTCAAGAAATACCAACTACTACCCGAAGAACCCGGTTGGAGGAATCGATGTCTGAACGCGTATCTAATGAAGTGCAGATTTTAACCACATTATACAAACACCCCCATATCTCTCGTTCCGAGCTGTCGCAAAAACTGCGGCTGAACAAATCGTCGATCTCGGAATACACGAATCGCTTGCTGGAATGTGAGATCGTCCGCGAAAATGGAACCGGTGATTCGACGACTAGGGGGGGACGCAAACCGATCTGCCTGGAAATCAATTACCAATACGGACTCTGTTTGGGCATTGATCTGGCACCGCATAAAATTTCCTATGCCCTATGTGACTTGCAATTAAATATCATAGATTATGGAGAAGAGATCGTCGATGTGACCCAAGACAATGCCATGCAATACGTCTCGAAAATTATCGACACGCAGCTGCGCCCCGCAAAGGCGTATAAAGGCGGTCTGCTGGGCGTCGCCTTTGCCATTCACGGAATTGTTGACAAAAAAATGATTCGCTTTACGCCGAATTACGATATTTACAAATTCGATCTTTACCGCGCCGTATCGACGCGTTATCCTTCCCTTCCGGTTCATCTGCTTAATGAATCGAATGCCTCCGCGCTGTGTGAAGCGTACAATTCGCATGTGCGCAACCTCGTTGCGGTAAACATCGGCAGCGGCCTCGGCGCAGGCATTATTATCGACGGGCGACTCCTGCAGGGCGTCAACGGGTACGCTGGCGAAATCGGACATGCCGTGATCGTCCCCGGCGGCAAACTCTGCAACTGCGGCAATCGCGGCTGCTTTGAACAGTATTGCTCCGACGGGGCCCTCCTCGCCTACTACAACAGCATCGCACCCGTTCCCATCGCCACTATTTCGGATCTCATCCATGAATATGAGCAGGGCAATGCTTGCGCCGTGCAAACGATCCAACGCGATCTCAAATATATGGCGCTGTTAATGAATCATATTATGAAAACCATGGCCCCAGAGCAGATCATCATCAACAGCGACCTAGCCTACCATATCGCCACCTACACGCAGATGCTCACA
Source organism: Ndongobacter massiliensis (assembly GCF_900120375.1). Lineage (GTDB taxonomy): Bacteria > Bacillota > Clostridia > Tissierellales > Peptoniphilaceae > Ndongobacter > Ndongobacter massiliensis. The sequence goes on along the minus strand of NZ_LT635480.1, from coordinate 1,704,884 downwards.
GACATGACCACCACCACCTACAAACAGAACATCGAAATTATCCCTTCCATTTTTCATCACCGTTCGGTGCTTCTGGGTGCCGTCTATCTGGCGATTCAGGAATTTCTGCACGCGTTTGTATGACTTTTTATTCCCGTATTAGCCCCATCTTTGTTCCCGTGTTAAACCCCGCCTTCGCAAAACGTCCCGATAATAAAAAAACCTGTCGCGCTTCGGTTAAAACCGAAACGCGACAGGGGCAAAATTCTGCGACTGGGAATTTATTCCCAGCGCTGCAAGAACGTTAGCACTCCGCTTTCCAAAGCCCGTGCAAATTGCAATATTCATAAACTGCGACGGGTTTTTCACCTTCCGCAAGTGCAAAGACGGCACAGGGTTCCTCTCCGGGATGCAGATCTTTTTTCTGGTAGCCCTGGTTGGTTTCCAGAATAATGAAGGTAATGTAATGCTTCTCCTCCATCGGGTGATCCACTGAACCGACACGCACGGTGACTTTATTGCCTTCCACTTTTGCAACCGGCACATGCTTCTCTTTTGCCGCATCGGTCGTGTTCGCCACGACTTCTTTCATCGGCTGTCCGCAGCAAGCCGGCGTCGCCGCCTTTTCTCCCAAAAATGTAATAAAGTTTCCGCATTCATCGCATTTGTAAAATAACATATTGTTTTCCTTTCTTTGTTGTATGATCGCCTCTTTGCTGATTCAAAGAGGATTCTACCGTTTTCATGGCAAGCCTTATGCCCGATCGTCCCGACAGCACATGCGTCGACCGCACTGCTGCAATCATCCCGCCAGCGACCCGTTGTACCCCCGCGCGTCAGATGGTCAGTGACGGTGCCACATACACGCGCGCCAGCAATTCCTGATTCAATGCATACAGCCCCTGCGCATCCGAACCGAAGAGCTCATACTTTTGAATCAAATCTTCCGCATTCTTCTCTTCTTCGCCTTGCTCCTTGACAAACCAGTCGAAAAATTGCATGGTTCGGTAATCATGAATATCACTTGCCGCCTTGTAGATTTTGTTAATGCACGCGGTGATATGCCGTTCATGCTCCAAAGAGTACTGCAACGGGCTCTCTACACTCTCATAACTCTTATCCGGCTTCGCAATGGCTTCCAACGTGATCTTTGCCCCATTGTTGTGCAGATAGGTCCGCATCAACATCGCATGATCGCGTTCTTCCTGCGCCTGAATATCAAACCAGTTGGCAAAACCGTCCAGCCCGCGTTCGTGATAATAGTCCGCAAAGTCCAGATACAGATATGCTGAATAGAGTTCTTCATTGATCTGTGCATTAATCAAGTCTTTTACATTCGTGTCCAACATTTTTCCCCTTCTTTCTTGATTTTTGAATCATTTTATACATACCCGCCTGCAAAAAATTCAAGCATTCGGGAAAGAATCCCGCAATAACATCTCCATCGCTTTTTCGCAGCCGAAGGTCTCCACCGATTGAAAGAACTGCGAAAACGACCCTCCCGCCTTTTGCTCATAGGCCCAAAAAACATCCGCTAAAAAGCTCGGCGCATACGACCGCCACGCCCGCGCTACATCACAGAGTGTTCTTTCCGAGCCATAGGCGCGCACCCGATTTCCCTGCGGCGTCATAACCGTTACAATTTCCAGCGGATAATATTTCTTTTCCGTCCAGTGTACATGCACTTTTTCTTTAATGCGCCACGCATTATAACCCTGAGGCACTGTCACTTCTTCCCACTCCGGAGGGAAGTCGACCAGTTGGTGCAGATAGAGCGCACTTTCATGAGAGTAAATACAGGTCGGATTCTGCAGTTGAAAGACATAACGGCGTTCATAATCGCCGAAAAGTGCATTGAAATAGATGCCGCGCGCAAGGCGCTGAATCTCTCCAAAGCGTACCATTTGCCGCAGACAATCCGAATCAATGCCGTGCCTTTTGGCTTCTCTCGTTGTTAAAATGCCTCGATTCTTTTGGAACAATCGCCTCGTCTTTTCATATGGATTCATGGTTTTGCGTCTCCTCATGTCTCATTGTACGCAAGGAAGCACATGAAAGAAAGAAAAGGGCGTCCCAACTTTGCAGAGACTCCGGATATGCCACCCGCGCGTACGGAAGACCATCGGAGGGACATTGATAAGGATTTCTCCCGAAAGCATCCCGATAAGTGTGTCGCACCCAATTTGCCTTTTTCCGTGCTATCTTTTTCATTGAAGATAGCACGGAAAGAGGCACTTTCGTTGTGAGTGACCCTGCCCCCCGGTGTTTGAACCCGATTCACAGTCCCTCCCGGCAGCGCAAATACTCGAAAGGTCCACCGTCTCGATAGCTCCGGTGCTCACCACCGCTCCGATGCACCTCATCACATCGCGCTTCCGCCGTCACACCTCTTTGGTTGTCTCTTTGGTTGTGCTTTTCTCTTCCAACGCTTCCAAACGATGGCGAAGTTTTTTATACTTGCGACTGAGATTCGCGATGATCAGAATCAACAGAATAATCAGTCCCAAGGCTACATAGAAAGCAAGTTTGTAAATACGTAAGTTTGCCGGCATCGTCAGTTCCTCCTCTTTGACCGCCTCCACATACTCCGTCCGCACGCCGCGAACCAAAAGTCGATGGCTGTTGATCATATAAGGCGTACAGGTCAATAGGGTCATGTAATCCTTCCCCTCGACGACGAGAACCGGCTCAAAGTTATCCGGCTCGACCGTTAAAATGCGATCCACCTTGTACGCCAAGGTCCCCTCAATGTTTTTGAAATAAAAGACATCTCCGATCTGCAATTTATCGAGATCGCGAAAGAGTTTTGCCTGCGGCAGACCGCGGTGTGCCGTAATCACCGCATGCGTGCTCATACCGCCGACCGGAAGCGAAGTGCCTTCCAAGTGTCCCGCCGCATAACTCAATACCGAATCCGCCGTTCCCGCATATACCGGAAGCGATACGTCAATGCAAGGAATGGCAATATGCCCCATAATGGCGTGCATTTCTAGCATCTTCGCGTATTCTGCGCGACCTTCTTTCTCCTCCTTTGTATAGGGGTCGGCTAAACGACCGGGGTCCAGCGTACGATTGTAAGCCCGCGCCAAATTCATACGCCGTGCAAGCTCCTCCGGGTCCAATCCGTCGGCATCCGTATCAAAAGTCTGGATCTTTTGATCAAACTCCACACGGTAGTAATAATCCGAGATGAAAGGATACGCCGCCAAAAGCAGTCCCAGGATAAAAAGGCTCAACAGGAAGAGATTGGATTTACTCCACCTTTTCTTTTTCATCCGCGGCACCTCCTTGCTCTTTTTGTGCTTCCAGCATCTTCATGCGGCGCTCCAGACGCTTCTGCCGGGCATGCAGAACAAAGAGGAGCAACAAAAGAAAGAGAATCAGCGCAATTGCTCCGTAGAAGAGATAGCGGTAACGGAAATTTGTCGCATTTTCCGCAATAATCTGTTCCTCCGCCGCCGGCACATAGGGAACCCGGTGCCCGCGCACAAGCAGGCGATGCGAATTGATACCCACCGGCGTACACGTAAGGAGGGTCACATAATCATGTCCCGGAGCAATCAAAAGGTGCGAAAAATCTTCCGGTGAAATTTTGCTGATATCGTCCACCTGGTACGCTAAAATTTCCTTAAAATTGTGCACGTAGAATTTATCCCCGATTTTTGCGTCGTGCAAATCCGTAAACAGGCGCACTTCCGGCAGTCCCGAATGCGCCGTAATCACCGCGTGTGTGCTGTTTCCCCCAATTGGCAGCGATGTGCCTTCCAGATGTCCCGCCGCCCGCTGCAGAATATCTTCACCCGTGCCCGCATAAATCGGTAACTCAATATTGAGCGCCGGATATTGGATGACCCCGATCTTCTCCTCGATCTCCAGCATCTTCGCATAATGCGCGCGACCTTCCTTTCGGTTCTTCTCCAAATAGGGATCCTCCGTCGGCGTATTGCGCAGCGAATCATTATAGCCCAGCGCCAGCCGCATGCGTTCGGCAATCTCCTCCGGCATCAGCTCCTCCTTCCCGCGATCAAAGTCCGCCACCTGATCGTGTTGCTCCACACGATAGTACAGATCCGAAATATAGGGATAGGAAAAAAGAGCCAGCCCCATTAAAAACAAAAGAATGGGTAAACCGGCTCGAAACTTACTGCGTTTTCTTTTTTTCTTTTCCTGCTTCCTCATGCCTTATTTTTGATCTCGTTTCCTGCGTCCGAAAAACGCCAACACCAGAATTCCCACAAGAGCAATCCCGCCGCCAATCACATAAGGTGTAATTCCGGCATCTCCCGTTTGCGGTGGTGCCTGCGGCGGACGTGAAGGCGGGTTGTCCGGTGGCGTATTCGGCGGCGTTTCTCGGTTCTCGATGGGAATAAATTTTCCCTCATCATAGGATTTTTCATCCACGGTGAAATAAATCGGACGATCCGAAAATTCATAGCCCTCCGGTCGCCGGATCTCATAGAGTGCGTAGACCCCGAAAGGCAGTCCCGTAATTTCAAAAAATCCGTCCGCCCCGGAGGTCAATTCCACCGTTTTTTCGTCTTTCTTCAATAATTCCCAACCCTATTGTGTTTTTCGGTACACAGCAAAAACTGCACCCTGCAGCGGCGTTTTTTTGCCGTCCGCAGAAATTTTCTGGAAGCGAAAACCGCCCGTCTTGCGCGGCGTATTCGTAATCGTACACGTCGCAATCTGGCCGCTTTCCACATGCACCGACACCGATTGCCCGTCGGCGATGTAGCCCGCCGGTGCTTTGATTTCCCGAACGGTATACGAGCCTTTTGGCAAATCCGTCACGCGAATCTGACCGTCTTCCCCGGACACCAACAAAAGTCCCCTGCCGTTGCCATCATATTGATACCCCTCTGTGCCCTTTGTCAGAGGGACTTCTTCCAAACCCGCCGTCGTTTCACGATACAGGCGAAACTCCGCATCGGAGAGCGGTTTTCCCGCCGGATCGACCTTTCGCAGCAGCAGTTCACCGGGTTCTTCCGCCGGCTGCAGAATTTTTGGATAGACCGTCACATCTGCCTCCGCTCCCTGCTCCGTCCAAAGCGGCAGCGGCACCAAAAGGGGAACGATCGTTCCTTTGCCCGCGTCCACTTCCCGCACATAATAAAGCCCGTCTTCTAGAGCGGAAACTTTGGTTTGTCCGTTGGCATCCGTCGCCTCCGAAGTAATGGGCGTTCCGTAGAGCGCCGTGAGCTCCGCAGAGGTCTTTTCTTGCAAGGCGTCAATTTTTTCCGAATATTCCTCTGCAGAAAGCTCGCGGGAATCCGCCGATACTTTCCAAAGGGTAAACACGGAACCCGCGACAGGCGTCCCGCCTTCCGGTTTTTCATTGATTGCGTGCAATGCCGCCCCCTGTGTATAGCGATAGAGGGTCAGGGTGTTTTGCCCTGCTGCATAAGCCTGACAAAGAGGTAAGAGCAGGGCTACAATCACAGCCCATGTGAAGATTGCCCGGATTTTTTTCATCTTTTTGAAATCGTGCACACTTGCCTCCTTGTCAGGCCCCGGGAGCGAGCTCCCGAGGACCCGTTCTTGCTTTCTTTCGACCGAACTACGCGGCCATTTCTTCCTTGCGGTTCTTGATAAAGAATACAACAGCCGCCGCCATCAATCCAATTCCCGCTACGATAAAGAGCGTCGTGCCCATGCCACCGGTCTTGGGAATCGTCACCAAGGTATTTTCAATCCGTAACGCCGTTGGATTTGTTACACCTGTCATATCCAGCTTGTACTCTATGCCGTCCGGCTGCTCATTATAGGAACCTTCCCCCACCGTAAATTTCGCAATCTCTGCGGCATTGGACGGGAGCACATAGCCATTCGGTGCCTTCACTTCTTCCACGGTGTACTTTTCATTTACCGGCAACATCCGCAGACCCTTGACCTCAAACTGTCCGTCTCTGTCTGAAGTAAACTTGTACGCGCTAGCCTTATCCGTCGTCCAATCCCAGACCTCATGGACATTCGCATACGCCGCATCGCGCACTTTTTTCAGAGCCTTGATTGAGCCTGAAACGGACTCTTCACCGTTCAGTTTCGTTTTCTCCGCCTCTTCTTCTGGCGTCAGCGTTGCTTTGCCGAGAAGAACGTTCAGACGATCAATTGCATCCTGGTACGCTTTTTCTGCCGCATCGTATGCATCTTTGTTCGCTTTGGTTGTTGCATCTTTTTTGAGTGTCAGATACTGCGTCACCGCTTGATTGCTGGCATCCAATCCCTGCTTTTTAATGACAAACTGGGCATTGTTCAGACGCTTCATCTCATTGTCGGCTTTGTCATTCGTCTTGACAAAGCGCTTTCCGTGAGTTTCCACAGACGGCGGCGTCGGGGTAATCGAGGTCGGCGTCTTGGTATTCTTGACCGTCACCTGTCCGGCTGCCGGTGTGTATTCCGGGCTGTACCCGTCGACAAACTCGACCACCGTGTATTCTTTGGCATCGTCCAATCCCTTGAAAGAACCGCTCAGGCTGTTTGCGCTGCTCGGGACAAAGGTAATCTTGTTGCCCAGATCGATCGGATCCGTCTTTCCTGCCGGAAGCGTCACGGCGCCCACGACCTTGTCTGCGCCCTCTTTCTTGTCTGCGCCCTCTTTCAATACGTATTTGACCTTCACACTCGACGGAGCCTGTCCTTCCGCCCAGGTTTTCTCAACTTTGATTTCCCCGTTGGACGGTTTCACCGGCTTGGGTACCGGCTTGTCATGGTTGAAGTCCAACGTAATATTGTTGTCGATCGGCTTGTCGATAAGTGCGTCTTCCGTCACTTCGCCGTTGTAGTTGAACCACACCTGAATATTCGCAGCTTTTGCAGCTTCGTTGAGCTTTTTCAGACCCGCTTCAGTAAAGCTGATGTCAAAACCGACTTCGGATTCCGTAATGGTGTAGTCTGTGCCAGAGGCCAATGCATTCGCTTTTGGCGTTCCAGCCTTGTCATTCCATGTTACGACCATGCTGCCTTTGTCGTACTTCATGCCCTTTTCAAAAATATCGCTCAGGTGCATCTGACGGAAAATCGTTCCGAGCGGCATCTCCGCCACCGACTCATAAGGAACTTTTTGTCCGATGCGTGCGGACAGGGTTGCCTTCTGCTTCTGGTAGTTCTCCACCACGGCACCGACATCCTTCAGCTTTTCTGGATCTTTAATGGCTTCCAGACCATGTGTACGCGCAAAGTTCTTATCGAATTTGACTTTGTCATCCGTGTTTTTCGGATATACATGCAGCGGCTTATTCACATCATAGTTGCCCGAGCCGTCCGGCAAGCCGGCCGGCAACTCCAGCACAAACGGAACCGCTTTCATGCCTGTGAGGTTCGTGTCGTTGTACGTCGAGTTCGCTTTATCTTCAATGACATAGTATGTGCCATCCGGCAGCGTCACTTCCGCCACACCGCCGTTTGCCGTCAGCACAAAATCTTTGCTGGCTACCTGCACCAATTTATAGTATTTGCTGGCATCGAACGGACCGTACGGTTTCAGCGAATCAGCGTCGCCCTTCACAGCGCCCGTTTCCGCTTGGTCAAACATTTGATACACGCGGAACGCGACACCGTCGATCGCCTTTGCACCGGCGCCGAAGTAGTCGGTCAGGTTGGGAATCTCCGACCCGTCGTGCGTTTTTTCCGTAAAATTCTTGTACGTTTCCTGCGGCATGTAGATTTTGTGAATCTTAACCTTCGTCTCATGCGCCGTCCCCCCGGCGAATGCCGTCGAGGGAGCGCCCAGTGCCAGCATCATAATGAATGCCAGCAAGAGCGCTGCAAACTTGTTCATCTTCTTCATAATGATTTCCTTTCTTTTCTTGCTCCCTGTGGGGAGCGGTTGCCAACCTTCTTGCCGTTCTCCGCTATGTATTTACATATTGCGAAGACGTTCATTTCCATCCTTGCGGGGTACCCCTACGGGACCGCTCCATAAATCATCAGCATAGGAGCCCCCCTTCTTTCTTCCTTCTTCTTCGTTTGTATTCCCATCCCAACAGGGCGGCAAGACTCATCGCCGTCCCGGCAAGAATAAAGGGTCTGCTTCCGATTCCACCGGAGCTCGGATATTCCGACTTCCTGTTGACCAATTCCAGCGATTGGCTTGTCGGCTCTGCATTGGGCTTTTTCTCCCAAAGGACGAAAGGTTCTTTCGTCAGATCCTGCGTCTTGTAGAGCACGTCCACGCCCGCCGTCGTTTGAATTGCCCGGAGCTGGACCGTCCCCTCGACACGATTGATCGAAAGAATATAGCGGTCATAGCTCTTAAGATAGCCTTCCGGTGCTTTTTCCTCCGTCAGAATGTATTCGCCGTCCATCGGATAGGGCAGATCGAAGGTAAATCCCTTATCGGTTTGCGTAGCCAAATCAATGCGCTTCAATTGATCCGTCAATGCCTGCGGTACGGCATTCGTATTTCCTTCCGCGGGCTTGAGCGCCAACGACAGGATCCGGTTCTTGTTCACGTTCTCCGCTTCCGTCCAATCCTTGTTGATGCGATTGCCGTCGCCGTCCAGCTTCTTGATGCACAACTTCATATCGAGGTAATTGACAATGCGCATCGGACCTGTTTCGTCGCCCGGCAGTTCAAAGCGGATATAGGGGTGAAATTTCCTTGCGTTTCCGGGTTGTTGATGGAATTTTTTTAATTCCGGTAAAGTAATGTTCAGCTCCCCGTCGACGTAGACCAGCGTCCACCAGTTTTCATCCGTTCCCTCGCGCTTCGGCTGCAAATACCCCTTTGGTGCCTTTTCCTCCGTCAGGCGATACCATCCGGTTTCCAGCCCGGTAAAAGTAAATTGGAGCATCGGCTGGTTCGAAGGCGTAACGCCGTCTTCCTTGAAGTATCCTTGCGGATGAAGTACCGGTCCTGTCAATTGTGCGGACCCCCCTTGCGTGCCTAACGGACTCTTGTCGTACTTCTGCATCGTAAATTCCGCACCGGCAATATAATTCTGTGTATCATCCTCACTCGCCTTGCTGAAGCGGAAAGTCGTCGTTATGATCCGGTTGTAGAGGAGTGCCCCCGGTTTAATCACCGTCGAACCGGCACCACCTTGTGGGTCAATCACAAAGTTATCCCCGCTCACCACATCATACGGTTTCTCTTGCGTCGGGGCGATGTTCGAGCCGATCTTTTTGACGATCAATCCCGTTTTTCCACGTTCAACCTTCAATGTCCATTTCGGAAAATCGCCCGTCCCCGGCTGCAGATTGGGTTTCTTCGCCCCCTGCGGCAATGTGAACTCTACCAGTTCATACGTCCCTTCGCTGAGTTGATCGAAGCGGAAGGTATAGCGATCCCCTTTCAGTTCTCGGTAGTAGCCATTTCCAGCGTACGCTTCCTGATTGGCCGCCGCGTTATTTTCCGGATTTCCGTCCTTATAACGGAAGGTCGCGCGCGTCGTCGCATCATACCCCAGCTTGTCATGCCTGCTGGTTTCCGTCTTAATCAATCGAAATTCCGCACCGATAAGCGGTTTTGACCCCTGATTGACCTTCTGAAATTCAAATTCGGTCGATTGATAATTCTTAATCCGAACCGTATCCACTTCGCCGTGCGTGATCGTCCCCGCCGATTGCGACGGCGAGCCGTTCCCAAAGACAATCTCATAATCATTTCGTCCGGGCGTCAACTCCGTTTCAAAGTGCAGCGCACCCGTGTTCGGATCGGCTACCACTTTGAAAATCCAAGGTTCGGGTTTGAGATAACCCGTCGGCACCACGGTTTCGGTCAAGCGATATCGTCCCTCACTCAGATCGGTAAACACATAAACATTACTCGTCGTCTTGCGCTGTTCTACCGAATCACCGAGCGGATTTCCCTGTTCGTCAATCTTCTCAAGCAGGAAGCCGGAGGTGTACAACGGAGCATTGTCCGTGGCTCGAACTTTTTCCAGTTTGAAGTTGATTTTCGCCCTTTCATTGGTAATGCGGATCTTCCCCTCCAGGGTTACGGTGTAGGCGCCGTAATTCGGATCCTGCTCCCACTTCGGAACGAGTTCCCCGGTCGCCGGATCCCATTCCACTTTGACATGCCACTGATTCTTGTTCCCCGGCGGCAGCTGATAGCCATCCGGTGCCTTGACTTCTTTGATCACATAGGAGCCTTCGGGCAGATTGCGGAAAATTACACCGTCTTCATCACTCGTCACAGTGACCGTCGTATTCCCATTTTCATCCTTATAAGGTTCCTGAGGAATAACTCCCGTGCTAGGATCTTGCTCATTGCGCTTGACCACGGTGCCGCTCAATTCAAATACGGCACCCGCCAGGGTCTTCGTCCCCTCGGCATCGCGCTTCTGGAAGGCAATGTCCGTCGTCTTGGTGTAATTCGTAATCTGTGCTTCACGAATGGTCTGGTACGGTGCATCCGGTCGCGCCGGCGGCGTACGCCCGTCATCTTCCACCGCAACCAGATACTTGGCGGCAGGAATCGAGGCAATGCCTGTCGGCGGTTGAAATTGTGAGCCGTCGCCCGGCAAATGCACCTGAAGTTTTACCTTTCCATCTTTCGGATCCGTAAATTGCGTGACCTTGATGATCCAGTGCATGGGATTGCCGTTTTCATCGACTGGCGGGACAAAACCGTCTGGCGTTTTCGTCTCCTCCAATATGTATTCACCCGGTGTCAGCTCGCGGAAGTAGTAGTCCCCGGGTTCGCCGGTTGCCGCCGCGATGGCGTCGTACGGCACTTTGTAGTCCTTGTAGCCTGCATACGCCTGAAGTTTCGTCATATCCTTGCGAAGACGGAACTGCGCTTGGCTCTTCACGCGCCCGTACTTATCCACCTTCGTCACGCGCAGCGGAATGCGTGACAAATCCTCATCCGTATTAAAGATATCGATCGCGCCGTTGCCCGTTGTCGGCGCCGGATGATACTGTACGCCCTTAATGGAAATTGCCGAATCCCCGGGCTTCGGCGCCAGGGAAGCTGCATACATTTCGTGGTACCCGTCACCCAGAACCGTCGCGTCCCGTTGCAGCGTATATTGAATTTGGAAAGTCTCCTCCGCGGGCAGCGTCAATCCTTCCACCGTAAAGCTCTTGTGATCGGGCGATACCGTCAGCTTTGTCGCATAGGTGGCCGGATCCAGTTTCGGTGTGCCGTCAAGCACAAAGCCGTCCTTGACCTGTACCGTGTAGGTGCCGTTTTCCACCTGCTTGTTCTGGTTTGGAGCATCGGGGATGAGGTCGATAATGCGCTGTAAAAACGCATCCACATCATCCGACGTTTGGAAGAATTTCGAGGGATCCGAGGTTTTCGAATTATACACCTGCCGCAACACCTGATCCTGCTGGAGTGGCGTAATGTTACCACCCGGTGCGATGTAAGGATCTAAATCTTTACAGATTTTGACGGTGTCTGCCTCAAAATGCAAATACCAAACATCAACCCCTTGATTTTGTAAACCACACAAACTAGTATTAAAGCCCTTTATTCCAACATAATCCGAATCTTTATCGGGGTCTGGAAATTTCAATATGCTGTTATCAATGTGCACGAAGATGTTCTTCTGTACTCCGCTCACCGTGCCGAAGTTTGCGACACGCAGATTATCCACCAGCTCCGGTCCGCCCATTTTCCTCCAATTTGTTCCGCCCAGTGTGGTTCGGCGCGGAGCCATAGCATTGTAAAGCGTGTTCATGTCCGTATTCGCATCGAGACGCGTAAATGTCAACGCCTGGGTCGCCTGCAAAGCAGGAGAAACGTGCGCCCCGTTTTCCGAATCGGAAAACCCGTAGTTTAGTAGGGCTAATTCGATGTTGTCCTTTGATTTTGCAGCTTCTGTTTTCAGGTCTTGTAAAAACTGTTTGATGCGCGCGTCCAAAAGCGCATTATTTTGGGCAATATTTCCAAAGGTGGACTGCCGATCCAAACCGACGATAATCCGGTAGGTTTTCGGCTCATGCGCCGTATCCGTATTCCCCGTCATCGTCGCGGTAATCGTATACTTTTCCTCGGTAGTGCCGGGCACCTTTTGGTGCGTCGTTTTGTGATTCTGCACTTTTCCTCCAAGCGGAGTGTCAGCAGGGTCAATCAGTTCCACATCTTGAGGACCGAGATTCGGCGCCCCCGCGGACAAGTCGCAGATCTTCGACGTTTCATCGTATTTCATGCCGCCGGTAATTTGTTGCCAGCTCGTCAAGCCGCCCGCTTCCACCGTCACGAGCCAGGAATTCTCCGATTTTTTATAGCCCGCCGGTGACATATGTTCCACCAACTCGTACGTGCCCGGATCCAGGTTTTCAAAAACCGCCCAGCCGAGTTGATCCGCCGTGCCGTCCGCCGAAAGTCGCTCCTGATAAATTGGGAATCCGCCCGCATTTACCCTGCGTTTATATTTCTTTACACCCACCTCATCCAACTCATACAGACGGATATGTGCGCGGCGGATGCCGATCGTATGCTGCGTTTCGCCATCTTTTGGAATGCTATTGCCGATCTTCCGGGCGACCAGCCGTCCCTTTTTCTCATTGTCCGGAAAGTTTTTAATACCATTGAGCTGATTGTCCGGGTCCAATACCACGGCATTATCCGGGTGGGAAACCAAAACCTTTAATTGACCGGTCTGCGCATCCGTAATGACCTTGATGTTCCATACCAGCTTCGGCAAATTCGGCGCATTGGGATCGCTTGGATTGGCGCCTGGATCGACGCCGTAATTCTGCGGCGAATTGATTTCTTCCAATGTGTAGTAGCCGCCCGAACGCAGATTATCAAGTTCGAAATACGGTCCCTGCGCGTCTTCCTTCAACGCTAAAATGCGTTCTTGCGCATTCGGCAATTTATTGCCATAGTAATTTGTTTCGTACAGCTTGAATTGAACGGGCTTCCCGCCCTTGCCGTTTTCCAGATCCGCCTTTGTAAAGAGTTCCAGCGGATTTTTTTCTCCCTTATATTTGCGTAGTTTAATCGACGTCGTTTCGACGGTATTCCCGATCTGATACGACTTTGTAACAGCATCGAGGGTGACTTCCGACTCACCCGTAGCTTCTTTTCGATAAATTTTCGTCACCAGTACGCCAGCTTCCTCGCTGACAACCACGCGCCATGTCGTCGGATTCTGGTGATAACCGTTCGGCGCGGAAAGTTCCTGTAAGGTGTATTCACCGATGGTTAAGTCGGAGAATGTGAAATAGCCTAATTTATCATTGTCCTGCACATCGATATACTTTGCCGATGTCGCCTGCCGTGAATAGTTGCCGCCCTTCGTCTGCACCAATTCAAAGACGGCGCCTTCGAGCCCCTTGCTCGGATCTTGCTCATCCACTTTACGGAATTTCATTTCCGTTTTTTTCGGCTCGTTTGGAATTTCCTGCATCTGGCCCGCGGAAGACGCTATGCCGACAATCTTTGCCTGTAATTTCGCATTGGGGTCGGTTCCCTTCGTCACTTGTACTTGCCATGTGTTCGGCGTGGGCATCTCATAGCCCGCGGGTGCGGTAATTTCCGTCAGCGTGTAGCCGCCCGCCTGCTCAGTCAATCCGACAAATTTGAAAACGCCCTTTTCTCCCTCGCTGCGTTTATCGTATGTCGGCTCCTGCCCGGCGTTTCCGTCGTTAGAAACGAGCCGGAACACCGCGCCGTCGATGACGCGCCCGTCGATGCCGGTTTTCGCAAACTGCAATTCCGCCGTGTTGTCAAACAGATTCTTGACGGTAAGCCCCATGTCCTGATACGTCACTAGGGGGGCGGAGCCATCTTTTGCGTAGGGAATGTCCGCGCCGTTGATGCGCAACGAATACGTCTCGCCGTCGATGACTTTGCGGTCGACAAGTAGACCGAAATCCGGCTGTGCCGTCACCCAGTGAAATTGCTGATTAAAGTCGATTTCAAAAGGCATTTCTCCAATGGATTGACGCCCGTCCGGCGCCTTCTGCTCTTTCAACACATACTTCCCGGGGCGCAAATAAATGGCGTCTTTAAGCACATTGTCGTTAGCATCGGCGCCGCGACTTGTCCACGCCTTCCGCAGTGCGCCTGTGTCGTCGTAGATGGCAAACTTGGCGCCGGCAAGCCCTTTTCCGTCCTGATCGACTTTGGCAAAGTCGACCGGCACCGGTACATCCCCGGTGATCAGTGTCTGTGACGTCGCCATTTCTTTATGCGTATAGAGACGGACGCGAACGCTGTCTTCCTTATCCTGTGTCCAATCTGTTCCGTTATTGATTTGCTTGATTAGAGAATCTTCCAGCCAATACGTGGCATCATAAATATCGATCGCCGTCCGCTGATTTTCCGTAACATATTTCTCCGTATAATGACCGGCGGTCGTTACCGCGGAATCTTCCACGCGCGCATCGTAGGGTGCTTCAAACCAGGGTGCAATATGATTTTTTCCTTGACCGTTTTTGCTATACGAATAGTTCTTCCGGCTATACAGATCGGCCAGGGAATTCGGCGTCTGGGAATAATACCAGATCAAATCCTGCACCAACGAGTAGTAGAACGTCGTATTCATCTTCTTGCCGTACTGCGCCTGATACTCTTTTTGCAGGCGATCTGTATAGAAGAAAATCTTTTTCATAAGCGTCAACACGCCGGGCGCTTTTTCCTGCCCGCCGTCGGCCGCATTGATCAAAATCTCGTCACTGTGCACTTCATTTTGCGTCAGTCCCAACCGACCGAGCTGGCTCTGATGAAGGGTCTTTGCCAGATTGAAGCAGTAAGCGAGCTCCCCGGTCTTATCGATTTGCATCGTCGTTGCCTGATAGGAGGCGTTCGGGTGGGATTCCGCCCGATCGCTTATCGTCGCGGGGAGGACATAATACTCGCCCTGTTTTTCCGCATCCGTATACTCGCGCAATCCGGCTTGCTGCCGCCCGCCGGTGGTTCCCATCTCATCATCCCATTTCTCCTGAAAGTTGATGGTAATGGTGTTTTCTTCATACGGCGTATCCGAATCGGCGACAAATCGGTACACGAGAATTGTTCCGGGAATCTGGTGCGTGGAAAGCCAAGTGCGCAGTTGCTGCGCATCCGTCGGTGCGGGAACAGCATCGTACCCGCCCGCCGTCTTCGGAATATATGCCGTGACAGATTGCAAACGCCCCGCGTTCTTGTCCGGTGTGAGTCCGCCGGCCTTCGTAAACGCAGCTTCCTGAATGCTCGGATCTGCTTCATCCTTCATGCGCAGGAGTTCAATCACTTCCCAATTCGTTTGATTGTTGTTAGCACTCGTTTGTTGGAATTTCCCGGTGATGGTCCGAGTTTTATCGAAATAGAATCGGCTTTCATACTCAAAATCCGCGACAGTCACTTCCGAAGTAAAGCGTGCGTCGACCAGATTGAATCCCTTTTCAAAAATCTGCGTGGCGTCTGCGCCCTGCAACCAAGTAATGACCAGCGGAATCTTCGAAAGTTTTTCATAGGCTTCAATAAATGCCTGTCGCATTGCCCAAACGTAATTCACATCCGGCGTCACACGCAGTCCGAGCGTGTATCGTCCGCTCTGCGGATTGGCGTAGACTTCTTTCGTCTTATTTCGTGCCGCCGGCATGGTCTTGGTCTCCGGGTCGAATTTTGCGCTGACTCGAATCCAACGTCGATCCCCGATATTCGCTTTATTCTGCGTCTCGGAATAAAGCGCCATGTTCGCATCCCCCGAAAACGCCGTGCCCTGTCCCGCTGGCAAAAGCCCTTCTTTCGTATCTGCCGTGCTGATTGTAAAGTCCTTCAGCCCCTGATTTTTTGAGGCATAGAGGCTGTATGAAAGGCTGTTAAAATTGATGGAGTCTGACCGCAGTGCGCCGGTTTCCAATTCAATATCCCAGACCACGCGGTCATTGGCATAATCAATGGACCACTGATTGCCGGATTGCTTTGCAATATACTGGTGCGTATGGTATTCAATTTCGATGGGGAATTGTTCGCGGGTCGACCCGTGGCTGCCCGGTTTTAGCGGATCATTTCCGGACGGAATGCCGGTCGGAGCTTTCTGTGCCTGTGGCTGTTTTTCCGGGGCCAGCTGCAGATTTTCCGGATCTTCTTTCTTTTCCACGACAAAATCTGCAGGGAAAAGAAGCGGCACATCTTTTTCCGCCACGGTCGCTGCATCGATTTGAATCGTTTTTTGTTCTGTGATGTAAGGGGAATCTTCCGCACTGCGCGTGGACGCGGTGCCCTGTGAAACACGATAGGTTTCCCCGATGCCGACGAGGGGCTCCTCCGCCGCGGATGTCGCCTTCCCTTCCTCTTTTTCTGCAGGGCCGATCAGCGCCGCCTGCAGGAGAAGTTCCCGACTTTCCTGCGCTTGACGTACTCCGCATTCAAAATAGAGATGCTTCTCTGCTTCACTTGCCTGCGAATTCTGTGTTTCCGTGAGATACGCATGCAACGTTTTCACATCCAGCACAAAGCCGCCGGGCTCCGTCGTGATGAAATCCGCACCCTCTGCCGGATAGATTTTGGTTTTTTGTCCGTTTTGAACGGTGTAAAGCGAAAGCGATGGGGCTTCTTGAACGCCCGGAAAGGCGATATGCAATCGTTTCGGTGCAAAGCTTGCGGCGCCGGCTTCTTCCGTCGATTCTTCGGCGGATTTCACATCCGCTTTTTGTGGAATCGCAAGAAGACCGGTCAACTCTTGGGAAAGTTGTCCCGCAGCATCCAAAACATGCATGCATGAATACAGAGACGCGATCTGATTGCGCTCATTTTTACTCTGACTTTGATGCACGGGCAGAGAAACGGACACCGCTTTTTTCTCGCCCCGCGCAAGAATTTGAAAGACTACGACTTTTTGGTTCTCGCGGTCTTCCGCTTGTGCCTTGTGGGTTTCCGCCTTGTAGGAAAGCCCTCTATACAGTGGGCGATTCCACCCTCCCTCGGAAACGTTGCTATCATCGGCTTTTGCAACATCTTTCAGTGCAATCGTCTGCCCGATTAGGCTTTGTCCTTCCAGTCCCGTCTCTTCCTTTTGAGCGAGAGCGGCGCCTTCTTCCGTCACCTGAAAAATGAGGGTGCATTGGGAGGCATTGTATTTGCTGAAAACGCGAAACAGAACATGCCCTGCAGAATCTTTGATACTACCGAGTTCCTGCTTTTCCTGTGCCAAGTCTGTCGTGCCGCTAAGCGCGAGCTCTTCCGGCAGTACCACCGACGCTTCGCTGCCCGCCTTGACGTCCTTGCTCAATTTCCAAGTCAGCGCCAGCGCCGTTTCATATGAAAAACTTCCATCTTTATATTCTATGTATTGAAGGGGTTGTAGGGTCGGATTGAGAATTTCCGGCATGGTTTCCGGTCCCGTCTTCGGCGTTTCCGGCGAGTTTTCTTTTTGCGGAAGTGCGGCTTCACTGTTTTGTCCCGCTTCCGGTGCCAACTCCGACGCCGTTTGTTCGACGTTCGATGGCTGCTCGGATGAAGAAGATTCCTTCTCCGTCGTTGCTTGTTCTTCGGACGCTGCTTGTTCTTCGGAACCCGCGGAATCTATGACAAGCGGTGCTTCCCGTCCGGAGATTTCGCTTCCTCCATCGGGAATGGATTCCGGCGCCGACCGCTCCTGACTTTGCGCTTCCATAACGCGCACAGCACGCATCGCAGCCGCATCGCTGCGACTCGGGACCAACCCGGTTACAATTTGCAGCAACATGGTCATTGCCAAGGTAAGAGCCAGAAACCTTCTCCCTTTCATAAACGATCCCTTCCTCTCAAAAACCGATACCCTATCGATATCTAATATGTAATCCCCTCTATTCCTTACTTTATCAATAGGTTATCACTTTGAAAAATAAAATCAACTAAAAAATGTGATATTTTTGCTTTTTTTTAATATTTTTAATTAATAAATTCATGGCAGTTTTATAGGATTAGTTTTCTAGTGAATCGATGGATCCATGATCGATTATCACCACTTTTTGGAAAAAATGACACCGCCAAGAATAGAGGGGAGTAAGAGCATTTCATGTATAACGATAAAGTACACTTGAGTCTGTAATTCAGATTGAATAAAACTGTAGAAAATTGTCCAACATATATAAAGTAAGGATTGTAGAAAACGAAGGGATTGGTACTGCTAATAAAAAAACTACGATAAGAGTAGAATGCAAATCCGAAATAACAATTGCAAGCAAAGCATAAAAAGGCTCCCCGCCACTATCGAATCCGCAGCGAAGAGCTTTTTATCCTACTCCCTTTGTCTTGTTAAAACCACCCCAACAACAGCCCCGATGAAAGCAATCGGTGCCACTCTGAAAAAGAGCCATTCAAACGCGTGAAAGAATGTACCTGCTACGGCTGTTTCCGGATCATTGAAATCCCAGTGCAAATAGGGACTACTTTGTAAAATCAGAACCGCAGCGATTACCACAATGAGTGCACACAATGCGATAAACAACCCGTGTACAACTTTTCGTTTCGCCGCTTTGCTTCGTGCCAATTGCAGATTGATGAGCTCCAGTTTTTCAGAAATTACTTTTAAATCATCAACCGGCACCTCGGTCTCCGGATTCGTTTCACCGAGCAAAACACTAACCGGTGTTTCGAGAATCTCTGAAATACGGATCAGCATTTCGGAATCCGGAACCGATAACCCCCTCTCCCATTTGGACACGGTCTGTCTTACTACATGCAGCTTAATGGCAAGTTCCTCTTGTGATAGTCCTTTCGATTTTCTTATGGACTGTATATTCTCATGAAGCATCGAGGATAATCTCCTTTCTTTCGTTGTTATCCTCATTGTAGGAGTCGCCGGTCGTTGCCACAAGCAACGTGAATTAACAGTCCCCCGAAAAGGTGAATGTCGCATGACGTTAACATTTATCATCGTACTGTTTCAACAAGATTCGTCCAAGATTTTTGAAACCAATCTTTGTATGGTCGCTTTTCCTTCCGGTGTATCTAAATTTTTGTCTTTCACTTTCAGTGAAATATTTTTATTTTTCGTTGGCTTTACTTCATGCTTCTCCATAATCTTCTTGATCTCGCGATATCGCGCCTTTGATATCATAGCGCAGTGCCTTTTTCACGATGAATGCATCCTCTACATCCGAAGGAATTAAATATTTTAGACATCTCCCTCATTTCTAACAAATATTCGCACGTCGACTCCACAAGTGCGGAAAAATTCACACCAACTGGGTGCGCGCCAGGGATTTTTCCTCAATGCAGGTTTCTTCCTCGTTTTGTATCAATTCTATCAGCTAATTTCAACAAGCGTTCTACGCCTTCATCGCTTCGTTTGTCTCCTCCTAATTTTACCGCCCCTCACTATAGATGCGTCAAGTCGTGTGGACAAGATTTGTCGCACAAAGTGAATATAAACTTTATTTTTTACATAAAAATTTATTTCGATTTATGAAATAGACCCCAAGTTTCCAATTTGCGCGTTTTTGACATACATTTTTCTCATTTTTCGATTTTACACGGTCAACTTTTTCGGCATTCTTTGGAGGACTGCTGACCTTTTCGCTTTTTTGCGCATTTGGACCGTCCATTTTATTCATTTCGAAGGCAGGACAGCCGATGTTTTTGGCTTTTTTGCCTTTTAATCCGCACAACGATGCCGAGCTTTTTGCAATTATTCCATTTTAGCCTGTCGGCAGCGCGATATGTTTGCTTCGCCGAGCAAAAACCGGAGTCGCCCTCCATTTTAGTCTGTCGGCAGCCCGCAAACCGCAGGTGCCCGTAAGAAAGCGGGCGGGCGCATGCGTTCACTGCACTGAGCATTTGTCCTTTATCAAGCGACTGGGAAAAAGCGTCCGGACATCTGCTATACTCTTAATAATTAAGAAAGCAGAGAAGGTCCTAGCATAGGTTCTGGGTGCGGTGCAGATTCGCCGGCAAACGATCGGGAGGGAAAAGAGAAATGAAAAAACGATTTCGCATTCTGATGAAAATAGGCGCTCTGGCGGTGCTTGTCCTGCTCAGCGCTTGCGGAAATGCCGGTAAACTGACGTCTGCTGAGGATATGGTTGGCGCATGGAAATCATGTGATCTGCTATATTCCAAGGATACCATGGTTATTGAAGACGGTAAAAAAAGGCCCCTCTCCTCTGAGGATCTGCCGCTTATCGAGGTCGAGAAGCTGCAGTCGGAAATAGATTCGAAGTCCGAAGAAAAATCGGATCTCGCAATGCAGATCATAGCACAGCCGAGCAGGAAACCTTCGTATGCGATCGCGGATCTGGATCACAACGGGACGGATGATTTGATTATCGCCTACGACGATGCTTCTGAAAAGCTGACCCCCTTGCAGGTGTACACCATTTCGAAGGAGGGTCTTACTGTGCTGGAGTTGCAGCCGGATGCTGACCTTACAAAAAATATGGATTGGACGCCCTTAGATGTTCAGCAGTATATCGGCATGGATATCAACGCAATCAAAAAAAACGACTTCAGCTCAGTACAGGGCAAATGGCTCGCTAAGGAAGGTCTTTCGTTGGAATTCGACGCAAAAGCCGGGCTGACTCGCTTCGACGATTGTCCCGTGGAAAAGGTAAGCACGATCCCCGACTCATCGGAAGCATGCTTTTTATTGCCGGACGCGGCGGGGGCGAAGGGGGAAGCCTTTTCGCTGGGAGAGCCGTCGGGCGGCATCATCACGGGCAGCCTGCAATTTGTCAATTTGTCCAGTCTAACGACGTTTGAATTTATTCCACGCGGCATCAAGCGAGCGGGTTCGGATGTAAAAAAGGATCGAATTCTATGCAACGGCATATGCCTGTACCGCGAGGGTGAAATTGAACCGCCGGAGAAGAGCCCAGACGCATCGTCGGACCAATAGCAGGCTCGTCTGCATGCGTACTATGCGCTTTTGAAGAACCTGAGAGAGCAGGAACCCATCTCGAGAATGGGGACGGCGACCTTATTTATGTGGAATGGAAAGAAGACGGAACGAATTACTATACTGAGGAAGAATACGAAGCGGCGCGAAAACAGACGCACCGGATCAATTCCGGAGGCGCCTGTTTTTGAAGGAAAGGAAGCCTTGATTGAAAATTTTCTGCTCCGCAAGGCAATCTTGTTTCCATTTTCTACAAATACACACAGATTATTATCCAATCAAAATCTCTACATCTTCATCAACCGTTCTGACCCCGGCTATGCCGAAATTCTCCACCAGAACCTTCGCCACATTGGGAGACAGAAATGCCGGAAGCGTTGGCCCAAGATGGATATTCTTTACGCCGAGATACAGAAGTGCGAGCAACACGATAACGGCCTTCTGCTCATACCATGCGATGTTAAACGACAGCGGCAACTCATTGACATCTTCCAGCTGAAAAATTTCTTTCAGTTTCAGGGCGATGAAGGCCAGTGAGTAAGAATCATTGCACTGTCCTGCATCCAACACTCTTGGAATCCCATTGATATCACCAAGATCCAACTTATTGTACCGATACTTTGCGCATCCGGCTGTAAGGATAACCACATCCTTCGGGAGAGCCTTGGCAAACTCCGTGTAATAATTCCGTCTCTTCTGTCTTCCGTCGCACCCCGCCATAACAACGAACTTGCGAATTGCCCCCGACTTTACCGCATTTACAATCGACTCCGCCAGAGCAAATACCTGTTCATGGGCGAAACCGCCGGTGATGGTTCCGGTCTCTATTTCCTTTGGTGCCGGACACCCTTTCGCCTGGTCGATAATAGCAGAAAAATCTTTCTTTTGACCGTATTCACCCGGGACATGCCCACATCCCGGATAGCCCGCTGAACCCGTAGTCCATAAACGGTCCTTGTAGCTGTCCTTGGGCGGGACAATGCAGTTAGAGGTCATCAGGATCGGGCCATGAAAGGATTCAAATTCCTCTCTCTGTTTCCACCATGCATTGCCGTAATTGCCGGCAAAATGAGGGTACTTCTTAAATGCCGGATAGTATTGGGCAGGCAGCATCTCAGAGTGCGTATACACATCTACGCCGGTGCCCTCCGTCTGTTCCAGAAGCATCTCCAGATCACGGAGATCATGACCGGAAATCAAAATACCGGGATTCTTTCTTGTACCAATATCCACATTAGTAATCTCAGGATTGCCATAAGCCTCGGTATTTGCTTTGTCCAGAAGTGCCATCCCCTCCACGCCGAACTTTCCGGTCTCCAGTGTCAGAGCCACAAGATCATCGGCCGACAGAGAATCATCCTGTGTCTTTGTCAAGGCTTCCTGCATAAATGCATCTACTTCTTCATTGTCCTGCAGCAATGCGTTCGCGTGTTTGGAATATGCTGCAAGCCCCTTCAATCCATACGTGATAAGCTCCCGCAGGCTGCGGACATCTTCATCTTTTGTCGATAGAACGCCCACGTTGGCAGCTTTATCATCAAACTCTTCTTCATCGCCATTCCAAAGCGCTGCCTCGGTCAGTCCATCCTTTTCATCAAGGCGGGCAAGCTGTTCTTCCTTTGCCATCAGCGTGTTTTTAATGGCGGCAAGGATCGCCTCACGATCAAAATTCGCGTTCGTGATCGTAATAAAGAGATTCATCGTGATAAGATGGTTGATCTCTTTTGGGATTCCCTTCCCCTCCTTTCGAAGTGCAGTTGTTACTGCAGACAATCCCTTCGTTGCGTAAATTAGAAGATCCTGCATCGCCGCGACTTCCGGCTTCTTTCCACAAACACCGGAAATCGTACATCCTTTACATCCTGCTGTTTCCTGACACTGGAAACAGAACATTTTATTCTCTGCCATAGGATATCCCTCCTACTAATGTTTTACTTTATCGCCTTAAACATATCTTTACTCACACCACAAACCGGACAGCACCAGTCTTCCGGCAGATCCTCAAAAGCAGTTCCCGGTGCAATACCGCTATCCGGATCCCCCTTCTCAGGATCATAAACGTATCCACACGGACCGCACTGATATTTTTCCGGTTTAGCAAAAGCTGCGTCTTCTTCATCCACCTCTTCATCTAAAGAGCCGATCAGACTTGTTACCAGTGCCGGTATTCCTGCAAGATCCTTTTCCTCCGGATTCCAGATGGATCTGATATTTTCTTCAATCACATCAAATCCGGCTTCTTTAAGTTGTTCCTGCAACTTCTTTACAGATTCACCGCTCCAGCCATAACATCCAAAAGCAGCCGCCTT
Source organism: Ndongobacter massiliensis (assembly GCF_900120375.1). Lineage (GTDB taxonomy): Bacteria > Bacillota > Clostridia > Tissierellales > Peptoniphilaceae > Ndongobacter > Ndongobacter massiliensis. The sequence continues at coordinate 1,681,885 of NZ_LT635480.1, read as the reverse complement.
CTTATTCTTGAACTTCAGCTGTTTCAAGAACTCCATCCATCCCGCTACACTGGAAAGAATACTGTTCGATACTGTCGGAGAACCGACGGCGATCGCACGGGACTTGAAGACTTCCGTCATGATCTCATTCTTATCCGCTTTTGCGATATTAAAGACCTTTACCACAGTTTCAGGACTCTGGCGATAGATTTCTTCTGCTATCTTATGTGCAATCTTTTTGGTGCCTTCCCACATGGTATCGTAGGCAATGGTCACCTGATCTTCCTGATAAGCATCTGCCCACTCGGCGTACTTCTGCACGATCTGCAGAGGATTTTCTCTCCAGATGGCTCCGTGAGATGGCGCAATCATAGCAAGCTGTAGATTCAATCCGGTAATCTCGGTCAGTTTCTTCGTTAAAATCGACGCAAAAGGGTTCAGGATATTGGCGAAGTACTTCATTGCTTCTTTCTGAAGCAAGCACTGATCTGCCTTATCATTAAAGAGTTCCTCTACTGCATAGTGCTGGCCGAAGGCATCATTTGAGAAAAGAATGTTATCTCCTGTCAGATATGTTGCCATGGAATCTGGCCAATGGAGCATACGCATCTCTACGAATACCAGTTTCTTGCCATGACCAATATCCACACTGTCACCGGTTTTCACTACATGGAAATTCCAACCACGCTTTCCGTACTGGCCCTCCATGCTCTTGACTGCGTTCGCAGTGCAGTAGATCGGAGTATCTGGGATTTCTTCCATAAGAGCAGTCAATGAACCTGAGTGATCGCATTCGCCATGATTGGCAACGATAAAGTCAATCTTCTTCAGATCAATCTCTTTCTTCAGGTTCTCCACAAAATCAAAGCGGTGCGGCGTCCAGATCGTATCAATTAGAACAGTCTTCTCTTCTTCAATCAAGTAAGCGTTCTGACTGGATCCGTTCTTGATGGAATAATCATCTCCATGAAAGCTTTCCAATTCCCAGTCAATATAGCCTACCCAACTCACATTTCCCTTTACATGTTTTCTCATGGCATCGTGCCCTCCTTATCCTTCTTCGATAGCACCAACCGGGCAGCCGTCCTTTGCCGCCGCTGCTGCCGCTTCAAATTCCGTAGGTACTTCTGTTTCAATGGCCTTTGCCACGCCTTCCTCTGTCATCGAAAACACTTCTGGGCATGTCTCCTCGCAAAGTCCGCATCCGATGCATCACTCATTTACTCTATACTTCATAATTATCATCCTCTTTTTTATTCCAAGGTAAGAAGAAGCGCCATCTTAAACTTCTTTGTCGCTTTTATTGCGTGCAGGCCACCCTTCGCAAAGTGAAAATTTTCACCGGCACGGATTACATGGTCTTTGCCTTCATATCCAATTACAGCCTCGCCGTCCAAAGCGAAGATGATTGCCTCGCCGGGAGCGGCGTGTTCGGAAAGCCCCGTGCCTTCATCAAAGGCCATAACGACAAGCTTCATCTTGTCATTATGCACCACGTCCCTATTTACGATCCTGCCTTCCGCATAAGGAACAAGGTCTTCCAACTTAAAAACTTCTCCTGCTTTGATTGCTTCGTTCATCATACTCTCCTTGCTTACAGATACTTCTGTATATACACTGCCTTCTGCCGTTCTCATTCCCATAGGGGTATTCGTCAATGTTAAGATGCTGTCTCCAACCTGCAATGTTTGCAAAAATCCATCTTTGCCGTAAACCTCCAAGTTTCCCTCGGCAACAATCATGAGTTTATGGTAGGGATAAATCTCCGCGCTGATATCGGTATTCTTCGCCAACGAAAAATACGTGATCGAGTTTTCTCCGCCATAGATTTCTTTTGATATAGTGCACCCCGGCACCGGCTGATTCTCTTTTCCTATGGAAAAGACTTCACCTATTTTTTCTTTCATCCCATCTTTCCTCTTCTGTCCGTAATGGTCCGTTTTATTTTTGGTCTTTTCCCACGAATCATTTATAGGACCTCCTTTTTTTCATTTCTATTTCGGAATACAACATTTTCTGTAACTGTTATCGGGAAACAATGATCCCATGGCTCTATTGGTATCACTTCACTACACATACGTTCTCTGCATATCACTGCAGCCGGTACATCCTTATACTTGTTAAAAAGAATGTCATAATACCCTCCCCCGTGCCCCAGTCGATTCCCTTTATGATCGGCTGTTAGGCAGGGAATCACAGCAAACCCAACCTCATCCATACAAATAAGTTCGGAAGATTGATCCGGCTGATAGAGCCCATAGTACCCTTGCTTTAGCTCGTCAAGAGAAAACACTCTTCTTGCTTCCATAATTCCTTTCCCCGTACATAGTGGTACCGCCAATCTCTTCCCGTCCGCAAGTACGTGCTTCAGAAACGGTCTTGTGTTGATCTCGTGCTTCACTCCGACAAAACAGAAAACCGTGTCTGCTTTTTTATACTCCGAAAGTCCAAGTAAGAATTTAATAATGCGATTGTCCGCATCCTTTCTGTAACTTTCGGGAAGTGCAAGGGATTTCAACAACATTTTCTTTCTTAAATCTTGCTTGATTTCTTGTATGCCTTTGTTTTCTCCCCTCTTCATAAGCAATTGCATCCTTTCCAAGAATCACTGCCAAATTATGAGCACCTCTATCTGCAAAAAGCAGAAGCAAGGCATAAGTTTTCCGCTTCTTGATTTTCTGTATTGATTATACTAAAATTAAGACCACAGTTATGTTGCTTTAGCAACCAAGCGGAGATTTTATGAATACTTTTTTTCTGATAAATACGCAGCTTTTTCATGGCATTACGGAAAGCGAAATCGCAGAACTGCTCCCCTGTCTGGATGCAAAGGAGCGCAAATTCCAAAAGGACGAAGTGATCTTCCGAGCAGGCTCGCCGGTCAACGAGATCGGACTTGTGGCGTCCGGAAGCGTCAATATCGTAGTGAACCTCTATTGGGGAAACAGCATTATTTTCGGCCACGTCGGAAAGGGACAGGTCTTTGCGGAAAATTACGCGGCCATTCCCGGAAGAGAGCTGGTCTGCGATGTCGTTGCCTGCGAAGAGACCGAAGTGCTCTTTCTAAATATGCAGAACGTGCTGACAACTTGCCGGCGGGCATGCGCTTTTCATACCCGCCTCATTAAGAATATGCTTCGGATTTCCGCTCAGAAAAACCTGAATCTATCTTCCCGCATGATGCACACGGCCTCCAAATCTCTGCGAGAAAGGCTGCTCTCGTACTTTTCCGAGCAAGCCTTGGAACACAGAAGCTCTCATTTCACCATCCCTTTTAACCGTCAACAGCTTGCTGACTATCTTTCTGTAAACCGTAGCGCCCTGTCAAAGGAACTGTCCAGAATGCAAAAAGAAGGGCTAATTACGTATCATAAAAGTGAATTCACGTTGAAGGAGACCATGGGCTATGAATGAATTACGATGCAGGCGAATCTATGAGCCACCCGCAGAAGCGGATGGTTTTCGTATTCTTGTGGACCGATTGTGGCCGCGGGGCATAAATAAAGAAAGTGCAAAAATTGATTTATGGGCAAAGGAAATCGCTCCATCAAACGAACTGCGAAAATGGTTTTCTCATATTCCAGAAAAATATGAAGAATTTGAAAGACGTTATCGGCTGGAATTGGAAAGCAACTCGATAGCACAGAAGTTTAGAAATTTGTGCATACAGAAAAAACAAGATCATAGCGTGACGCTTCTGTATGCTGCAAAAAACGAGAAATACAATCACGCCGCTGTTTTAAAAAAATGGTTGGAGGAACAAAGACATGGATAAGAAAGAACAAGCTGTAATCCTCAAGCACAACGGATACAACTGTGCACAGGCAGTGCTTTGCGCCTTTCAAAGCGAAACCGGTTTATCCGAGGAACTCCTGAAACGCATGGGCGCCGGATTCGGATCCGGCATGGGCTCTATGGAAGCCACCTGCGGCGCGCTGATCGGCGCAGGGATCCTGATGGGTTTGAAAGAGTGTCAGGGTAAGCCGATGCGTGAAACTGCAAAAAAGCTACATCAGACATTTGCCGAGAAGTGCGGTGCCACGATCTGCAAGGATCTGAAGGGCAGGGACACCGGCGTTGCTACCTGCAGCTGTGATGACTGTGTGCGCAATGCGGTCGAGCTTGTGGAAAACCTGTAACGCTGCCGAACAAAACATCTCCTGTAAAAAAGCTCTCTGCAATGATCCGCAGAGAGCTTTTTCACGAGTCCGGTTTATGCTCTGCTTCCCAGAAAATGCTCCTTCGCAAATTCCATGTCCTGCACCAATTCTACCGTACCGATATATTTGCCGGTTTTATCCCTGACTGCCATATATTTTACGAGCATCGTTCGCCCGCCCTTTTCCATCCAAACCGTAACATAGTCACGACGATTCTTACGAAAGTCCTCGATGATCTGTCGTACCATCGTCTCAATCTTTGGCGGGTGGCAGGAGAACACCTCGCGATCAAGAGCCATTGCAGGTCGCTTAAATACCTTTGATCCTTCATTGAAATAGCGATTGATATTATTTGCATCGACAAAGGTGATTTCCATTGGAATCGTATTAAGGAGTGCGGTAAGCTGCTCCAGCGTCAGATGCCCGCCGGGCATGACAATCTCGCCATCCATGTCGTGCTCTCCGGCAGTCACCGCATTCTCCGCATCTTCCCATACTTCCTGTGCTATGCCAAAACAGATTTCATAGTCCTTGGAGTCCCGGTAAATACCATACCATTCCTCCTCCGTAAAATTGGCAGCGCAGATTGGGAACAAAATATTCTGCTCTTTATAAATCATCTCCTCGGCACGAGTAAGCACTGCACCAAGCCTGCTCTGCCATTCTTCATCCTGTTTCTTCTCTTCGGCAAGTTTACCAAGTTCATCTCGGATTTCATCGTCTACTGTCCACATCACATCGGAGGGACCGGATATTCCATATTTCACCTTGAGCAGAGGATACAGAAGATCTCCCTTCTTTGCATAATGGATGGAAAGCTCGCGAATGTCCGGAAGGAGAGATGCCTCCCGCTTCTCCTTAAATCTTGCAAGCAGCTTCGAAAGCGCTTTGTTTTCTTTCGTCAGCGTGTACAATGGATGCCCGATCATTTCCTCCATCGTGGCGACACGAGCCATTTCATCTGCGCTCTTCTTTTGAGAAAGGGAACCTTTCCGCCCCTGTTCCTTTTGCCTGAATAGGGAGGCTTGCACTTCCTTTTCCGCATTCGCAATTCTTTCTCCTTTGGTCGCGCCATGAAAGAGTGCGGAGTGGACGTCGCAGAGACGCTGAACCTCTGAAAGTGGCGTGCCTTCCTTCAAAAGTTCCTGCTCCGCTTGCATGATCTCGGAGGCTTCCACTTCTTGAAATTCGCGGACAAAATCCGCCCGGACATTCGCCAGTTCTTCACCTTCGCCCAGCCGTTTCAAATAGGCTTTGATCTGCTCCGTACGACTTCCGGACATATTGCTCATTTTCATTTCCTCCACCATTGGCTGTGACGCGAAATCCCCTTCTGATAGTTCCCCGCTAGGATTCAAGCCCGTTTTCGCCAAATCAAGTTTCTTTACCATAGGAATACTCCTTTCTTTTTTCATTATACCGAGAAGTCAAATATATGTACGTTGTTATGGCAACGAATTTGCACGAATAATAACATTTCTCGTGTCCGGAAACTTGAAAAAGGAATCCCGACATTTAGTCTCCATTAGGCTTCCTCTGCGAAATTCTTTGATTTCAACACATTTATACAATTTATTCGTTTGTAACAGGATCCATGATCTAACTAAAAGCTAAGCGACTCGCTCGATCTATCATACGTATTTGCACAATATTTCGCTATCGTTCATGAAAAGCGCTTTTAGCAATTCCGGTTCCGGTGTAAAATAGATCGAAATTATTTCGTTCTCTTATCCGCTTTTGCTGAGTTTAACAACATTATACGGAAAGTTCGAAATAACTCCTCACTTTTACGCCAACTTATCCTACACAGTTTTCATGGAGGCCAACAATGAATATTCTCAATGTTTTTACAAAAAAAATAACCGGTGATCGGGTTCAAGAGCATGATCTTATTGCCGATAAAGATGTTGCCCTCCCTGTTAAAAAACTTTACTACGAATATAAAAATGAATGTAAGGACTATCTTTCGGATCTTCCGGAGCATGATATAACGGATAAGAGATACTATGTCTACGCCTGGTATGCAGACACGAATCCCAGAAAATACTTCTATGTTGGGAAGGGGACAGGAAACCACTATCGCCACATTAAACAAGAGATCGCAAAAAGCCGAAAAGGTGCCGAAAATATTCGTTGGAAAAGATATGCCATGATCGAAAGTCAAACCGGTATCGCCTGCGAAATTTTATTAGACCATCTCACAGAATTTGAAGCATTCCTTTATAAACAATGCATGAAATTGAAAATGTTGGATGAGGGAGAGGTGCTCTTGAATGTAGAGGGCATTCCGGAAGATAAACTTCCGGAAGGTTGGTATGGCGCAGAGAAACAGGATGGGAAAATGCCGGCTTTGGTGAAAGACCCTTTCTATGCGCACTATCTTTCTGATTTTAGAGAACCCTATTTCGATCCGGTGACCGAGGAAGATTTGATGCATGTGTACATCTATCCCTACTTTCTGGCAGCAGACAATCCAAAAGTCATTCAGGATAAAAAAGCAATCACCGATTGGCTAAATTGGCGAAATGCCAAAGTTTACAAGACGATGTCCATGAAAACAAAGGCCGTGATTATTCAAGGCAATTTGATGTTTGATACCTATATTCGGTTTCGGGAGCAGGGTAAAAAGATTTTGAGCTCGTATGATCTGCTTGCTTTTATCCAAAAAGATCGCCCCTATATAGAAAGATCTGAGATGAAAAGCTAAACCATCATGACCGAAACAAAGTTTTAAGAGATCTCTCGCTCAATCGTGTTTACTTTATTTTCGCCCCGCCCCATTCGACAACCGTAAAGCCTTGGCGCTGCATAGGAACAAGCTTTTGTTCCGGAATATCTATGGGCTTGTCGGAGGGATACCAGGTCATAAAAACCCGTATCATCGTATCTTCTTTGGGAACAATGGTGAGTTTTGCATCATTGGTGTAAGCTAAATCTTGAAATTTAATGATGTTGTATGGATTGCTTGCCATTTGAGGCAACCAGTAGACGATAAATTCATTCATTTCCTTCCGGTTCAACCCCAACAACTCTAACTTTTCTTCAAGAAATTTTTCCGTATCTTCGCCCCTTACACAAAAACCATCCTCGATCTGATACGCTGTTTCTTTTACGCCTTCCCAGAACAGCGCATAATATTCACGGTTATTGCATCGAATGCTGCCATCCGGCTTTGCCAAAACTTGCCATGTACTTTCCTCCGAAAATTCCGGATAGACACATGTAAAGTGACCATTATAGTCTATGGAGACCGTCACTTTTTGCTCTTTTTCCGGGTAGAGGTAGATCATCGGTTTCAGATCTTCTGTACTATTCAGATCTTCTGTACTATTTACATATTGTCGATATGCCAAAAGACAAACCAGGGACAGGATTACGAGGATCAGTAAGAGGATCTTGATTTTGGATTTTTTCATAGCGCTTACCTCCTTTTTATTTTTCGATTCCTTTTATAGGGACGATTCCCACCGGAAGCACAGTTTTCTACTTCACTATGTTTGCAACGATTCCTTTACATCGACCAAAGAGAGAGCCAGTGTTAACAGAAAGAGAAGAAAGGCAAAGATCCCATATACCGGAAGAGCCTTTAGAATGCCGAGCGTAAAAAGCCCGCCGATACAATAGCCGTACATACTCAGCCAAAATATAAAAACGAGCCAATCTTTTTGATGACCAAGGATTATGTTTTTTCTTTGATCGATGAGGGTCGATAGCAATTTGATGAAAACAAAAATCCATATCGCAAGAAAGGCAATAAAGGAAAACCATTCATTGCTAATTTTATTCAAATATAAGGAAATAAAGCTACAAATCCCGACAAACACGACTCCTACAAGTCCGATACATAGGGATCTTATGATATTTACCTTTGCCTTTCCATCATCTTTTTCCCAGCTTTTTAAAGTCATATAGATAATGGAAGGCACCTCAAACATATAGCCCAAAAAATTTACCCAAATAACACTCATAAACATATGATGGTTGATTTCTAAATTTATGGGACGGCCGTCCCACACCCAGAATCCCCCATCGAGTCGAATCGCTACCACATCCAGAAGCAAGTCAAAACTGACGATAAGCCATCCGCACAACAATGCGGTCCAAATCGTGCTTAGAGAGAACTTTTTCGCTATCCGCAAGGCACATACCGTGATACCGCCCCACATAAGTCCTCCGAAAAACGGAAATTGATAGGGAGCAAAGCCAATGCTAATATAAAAATCATTGCTGTAATGGTAAATGTCTGTAAGTCGAACCGCTAACAGCTCTAAAGCAAATCCGGCCAATGCCCCGGAAATTAATAGACCGAATTCCCTGTAGTTTTTATTTTTTAATAGATCGAAAAGCAAGAGGAGAACCATCAAATAGCATAGCAGTTCAAAACTATTGATCCAGTTCATATTGCCTCCTTACTCTACAAGAAATTCTTATTTCTTTTTGCCAAATCCAAACATGCAATCACTCTCAGTCGCCGAAAATTTCATCATACAGCATCATCTCTTCAATGCTGTACGGACGGTTTTCCCATTCCTTCTGCATCTTCTTATACGTTTTTCTGTCCACCTCAATCGTGCGCGTCTCCATCACAATTTTCTTTCGGAAAAGACCACGCTTCTCGACCGGAATCTGCACCTGTACTTTATATTTCATTCGCTCTTCTTCCTCCTTCTCCTGCACTGACAACGCGTTTGTATTAAAGTTAAGCTGAGGGCGCTTTATTTTTACTAAAAACTACATCGGACAGATTCGCATCGACAAAGGGGGTTTTATGCGTCTGCCCCGTCGAGCCGCCTTCGGAAAATTCGGATTGGTTTCCGCAATAGGCATCGGTTTTTGTATTTACCTTCATTATAAGCCTCATGTCTTCGCCTCAATTATAGACTGTATTATAGGATTTTTCAGTCTTAATTTCTCTTCCCATATAGCTTTCTCTTGCCCTTTCGATTATGATCGGAGCAGCAGGGAGGACATTATGGAAGTAAAACGAAAGCTCAAATTTATTTTATATGCCTTTACCCTTCTTCTCGTCATCGGTGTGATCGGATATATGTACTTGTTGAAGATCGACTTTGTCGATGCGCTTTACATGACCGTAATCACCATCTCCACTGTCGGATTCGGGGAAGTCGGCATCACCAGCGATCAATCCGAAATCTTCTCCGTTTTGATGATTTTTTTAGGCGTCGGCACCGTCGGCTACGCCTTCACTACCCTGGTGGCGATGATTGTGGAAGGACAACTTGCAGATTTATGGAAGGGAAGCAAAATGGATAAAAAAATTTCTGCTCTTCAGGATCATTACATTTTATGCGGATCCGGTGAGCTGGCCGAAGTCATTATAGAGAGTTTCGTCGCGGAAAATTTGCCTTTTGTTGTCGTCACCGATAAGCGGGATGATTTGGACGACTACAGTCACCATAACATTTTAGTGGTCGAAGGCCACTCCACCGAAGAATGCGTGTTGGAACAAGCCGGCATTGAGCGGGCCAAGGGACTCATTTCTACCCTCGACAATGAAGTTGATAACATTGTCACCGTCCTGACGGCAAGGAATTTGAATAAAGATATCTATATTATCGCCAATTCCATGACGAAATCCGGAAGGGAAAAATTGCTCAAAGTTGGCGCAAACAAGACCTTGTCCGCTGTGGAAATCAGCGGCAAGAGAATGGCCTCCCTCATGATCAAGCCCAATATCATCTCGTTTTTGGATATCGTCACCCGCGTCGGCAACGTGGAGCTGGACTTGGAAGAAGTCGCCGTCAAAAGCGGTTCTTACCTTGAAAAGAAGACCTTGCGGGATGCGCAAATTCCGAACAAAACCGGTCTCATGGTCCTAGCAATCAAAAAGAAAGAAGACGGCAGAATGCTCTTCAATCCGCCCTCCGATTACGCCTTACAACTTGGCGATGTCCTCATTGTGCTGGGAAGAGAGGAACAGGTGGAACAACTGCGCCATCTCGGAGATGAAGAGGATTGATCCTCTATCTTGAAAAAAATATTCTGAGCAGCGGTATCAAAAAAATAATGATCCCTGTAACAAATAAGACTTTAATATCCGAATAGGATCTTTTTTCTATCGCTTCTCCGGTCATCAAAATCCATCCTATAAAGCTTGTTATAAAACCGGCAAGCATTAGGAATATACCAATTGGTGCCAATACCTTAAACAATAGGCTCGGATAGGCTGCGCCGGAAAGAATTAATAGTAATATAAGAATTAAGCCAAAAACTCCTAATATCAACCCAATATTGCATACGCTTCGATTTCTCATAATTTTCTCCTCCGATAGATTCTAACTTTCCTCTCCGACATCTATGTAACAGCCACGACTCCCCAATATCTCATCCAGCAACTCAACTTTCACACTTGCCTCTCCTTTGTGTCCTTGGATAAGTCCCCGCAAAGTGTTCGTCTGCTCGATACCAAATTTTCCGGATTGTCGAAACATCACAGGATTTCCGGAGTTTCTCGCCTATTTTCCTTCGATTCTTGCCAACGATACCACCGTCTCCTCTTGCAAACCAGAAAGAAGCACGGTATAATCTGACCAAAAGTCCAAAACAGTCATATTTTAAGGAAGTTCAATCTTGGCTTTTACCGAATACGAAAAAGAACAGCTTCGCAAGGCACTGCTGAAGGAAACGCGGTGCTGTGCGGTTACGCTGGGGATGAAGAAAACCTCTGTGGATCAGCTGACACGGGCTGTAGGTATAGCAAAAGGCTCATTCTATAAATTCTATGAATCAAAGGAAATGCTGTTCTTCGCAGTTTTGGAGGGTATCCACACCGAGCTTTACGGGGTTGCCGATCTTGCGCTGAACAAAAATGTCGGCTTGCCGGCCGCAGAGCGTGCGGCGCAGGCGGTTCTTGCAGTATGCAAACGGCTTTCCGATACCGGCGATATGATTTTTATCGAAAACGATGCGAAGTTGCTTTTGCAGAGGCTTCCGGAGGATGTCAAAAATGTGCACTACCACGACGACGAAACGCACATTCGTCAGCTTCTGGAGAAATATGACCTTGTTCTAAAACGAGAGACTTCACTTGCCGCCGCGACTGTACGCGAACTGATTCTGACCGTCTCCCGTAAGGAGCAAATAGGAGAGCTGTATCCGCAGCTGCTGGAAACGCTGGTACACGGCGCTTGCAGGGAATTATTTGAATAAGCGAAACGCCGCAGAGATGCGGCGTTTCAAAGATGCATGAGTTAGCCGCGTCTAACCGCATAATGTGTATGTATCTGTTCGACAAATCTGACGAAAAAAGGAATGACAACGATGCAAGAACACAAGAATTTTTGGGATAGAAATGCCGGTCTGTACAACTGCTTCATGCGGAAGGATCGGGCGGCATATGAAAAGATGTATGAGCTTATCCTACCGATTGTGAAAGCTAAGACGGTGCTTGAGCTCGCAACGGGCACCGGACTGATTGCAAAAAATATCGTGAACGCCACAAACCATATTGAGGCGACGGATGCCTCTTCCGAAATGATTGCCGAGGCAAAGCGGGATAACCGCTCGGCGAAGCTGCATTTTTCCGTGCAGGATATGTTCTGTCTGCCCTATGCGGAAAAGTCTTTCGATGTGGTGATCGTTTCCAATGCTCTGCACATCGTGCCGCAGCCGGAGAAAGCTCTGCAAGAGATTAAAAGAGTGCTGAAAAATGACGGCGTGCTGATTGCGCCGACCTTCACCCACTCTGAAAATTCGTTTTCCGGCAAGGTCAGGGCATTTTTTATGAAGCTCGCAGGTTTTCCCCTTTACAGCAAGTGGACGAGCGAGGAATATTTGGCTTTTCTGCGGCAAAACGGATGGACGGTTCGGAAAAGCGTTGTTGTGAAAGCGTCATTCCCATTAACTTATGCTGAATGTGTGAAATCGGAGGTGTGATATATCCTTTTTCGAAAATACCCGCAGGGTGTTGTAAAGGGCATCGATTATTCGTCCGTCAACGTTGAAAAATCAAAAAAAAAGTCGACAAAGCCGCCGTTACAGAAGAACGCTGCGCCGTGTTGCGTGCGAGCGTAACGGAGCTACCGTTTGAATCGGAGCACTTTGATGCGGTCACGACCTTTGAAACGGTCTATTTCTGGCATGACTTGCCGCAATGCTTCCAAGAGGTTTGGCGGTGATGAAACCTGGCGGAACCTTTCTCACCTGCAACAAGAGCAGCGGCGAAACAGACAAGGACGAAAAGTGGACGGAGATCATTGGCGGCATGACCATCTACAAGGACGCCGAGCTCAAGGCGTATCTGGAGCAAGCGGACTTTCACGATATTCAAATTCATAAAAAGAAAAGCTGGTTGTGCGTCACAGCACGGAAATAAGGGAGTAAAGAATTAGCATCTTTGCATCTATCCTGCACAGCGTATACAAATTCTCCGGCGCGAAAAAGAAATGCGCCTTGCCGGAGACGCACTGTGAAAGGAAATCGAGAAGCAAAACCGCCATCGCGGCGTATTTATACCTACCGACCGCTAGCGTATTATGAAACAATAACGGTAAACGGCCGTCCGAGCGCGCTACTCTTTATTTCTTCAGCGGCGGCATCGGCGTGCTGTATTCAAAGCCCTGCAAGAAAGAGATACCGGCAAAAATCGCCCTGCACTATCCTGCGGAAGAGCAGGAGGCGGTATGGGAAAAGGTGCAGCGGCAGTACATCGACTTTCTGTCCGATTGACGCACCGATTTGGGCGGCAAAAAGAACTTCCACAACGGCGCAGGCGGCTGCCGATGTGACTATACCATCTGCGGTGATAAAGACATATATTTAAAGGAGCATCCCGAATACCGAGATGAGACGGGATTCAGAAGAAACAAATAAAAACGCAATGCAAAGGTAGGTGAAGCAAATGGAAACTTTTTTCGGAATACTAATCCCCTTTCTCGGGACGACGCTCGGCTCTGCGTGTGTGTTCTTTATGAAAAGATCACTCGGCGATTTGGTGCATCGTGCGCTTGCCGGCTTTGCCGCGGGGGTTATGGTGGCAGCATCTATTTGGAGCCTGCTGATTCCGGCGATAGAGCAATCGGAAAACATGGGCAAGCTGTCCTTCCTCCCCGCCTTTATCGGATTTTGGGTCGGAGTGCTGTTTTTGCTCATGCTTGACAGGCTTATCCCGCACCTTCATGTAGGGAGCGACCAGGCTGAGGGGCCGAAAAGCAAGCTCGGCCGCACTACTATGATGGTGTTGGCGGTGACGCTGCATAACATTCCCGAAGGAATAGCGGTGGGCGTTATGTATGCGGGCTTTTTTGCGGGAAACACGCAGGTTACGGCGGCGAGTGCGCTCGCCTTATCAATAGGCATTGCCATTCAGAATTTCCCCGAGGGTGCAATCATTTCCATGCCTCTCCGAGCTGAGGGCGAGAGCGAAGGCAAGGCGTTTCTCGGTGGCGTCCTTTCCGGCATGGTAGAACCAATCGGAGCAGTGCTGACGCTTCTTGCGGCACAGCTCGTGATTCCGGCGCTACCGTTTCTTTTGAGCTTTGCCGCAGGCGCAATGCTCTATGTGGTTGTAGAGGAACTGATACCGGAAATGTCACAGGGAAAGCACTCCAACATCGGGACAATTTTCTTTGCGGTCGGCTTTAGCATCATGATGACACTGGATGTGGCGCTGGGGTAGGATTGGAGGAAATAGGATGATTATTCAAACGATTTTGGAAGGCCTAGATCTGAGGGCTCTGCTGGTTCTCATCTGTGCTGTGGGTATCCGCAAGGGCGCGGTGGGCATGGTGCATCTTTACTTTTGTGAAAGTATAAAAAGCAAGCTCTTCTTCCATCTGGGGAACCATGAGAAGCAAAAATCGTGATCGCTAATCTTTGTGCAACTTATACTTTAGCCCCGCTGTATAGCCATTAATTTTATCCCCCGAAATAATAATTTCATACATTTTGCCAAACTCCGCTTTCCAGAAAATGGGTTCCAGAACTTTGGTCAATTCTTCAGGATAAGAATTCTCGAAATTGGGATCCATATACTCAGTGATAATGCGAAATTTGATGGATAAATCCAGAGGACCTGAACCTGCCTGCAACTCTTCTTTGTTCCAGACATGAATGATTTGCTCATCATGCTTGATCAAAGAACGATCGGTATTTGCTATACCTGAACTAAACTCGTGGCCATTGACCACATAATCAAAAACGAGTAACCCGATGTCCTCTTTTACATTAAATTGGATTTTTAAGGCAATTTCATCTTGAGTCGGTATATATTCCGATGGCTTTATATACTCATGAATAACATAGCCGAAAGCCAAAAAGCAGAAAACGGCCAGCGTTATGAAAATTCTTTTTTTCATAAAACAATAACCTCTCAAGGCAAAAAAGACGACTCCGAATTGTATCCGTTTTATCGTCCTTTTATGGCATCGTACAGAAAAATAAATACCATCCACTCGGAAATATCGCTCGGGGGCATTGGGGTGCAAAATGAAAAGCTGGGTGCAAATTTGAACCCTTAGGTGTATACATGTGTGAATCCTCCAACGCTACATATATGCATTAAGCATAGAACACGGGGAAGTCGTTTCGTCATGTACCAAGACTCCCCTTTCGATATCTTCTCTTACTGCATAGATACATAGTACCAGATAATGCGGACCACTACTCTTTTATGAAGCACCTAGATCGTTGCACTTCTAATGAACATTCAATTACTTAATTCTTTACATCAAGTAGACTGTCTCCACGTGGATGGAGATGACTGTGCTGATAAAATACCACGTTCCTTAAATCGGATTCCAGACTACAAAGAGCCCATTTCTGTACACTTCACTGGACAATCTGGACGAGCTTGCCCAAAGTCATAATTTCACAGGTCGTATTTATCGTTATCCACAACTCTCTCTTCCCTTAATTCATCTATATATGCTATTGCTTTTTCCACATTCCATCTTCCTTGCTTAAGCATAAGTAAGGGGGTCAGGCAGTCTTGAAAATGAGAAAAAGGGTTATCAAAAAGTTGCCTCTCCAATTCGCCCAGATGCTCCAGGAAAAATTCCGGCAGGTACATTTCATAACAAAAATCATTATCATCATTGACCCAGAACTTACCCAGTGCTGAGCCAAGCCACATATTGGCAGCATTTGCAAATCTAATAAAAGAAAGACGATTTTGTGTATTGATAATAATCGGGTCGAGGAACATCATCAAATGGATGAGTCTATTTTCTGTAAAACTAATCGTGAACTGTAAGTTCCAGGAAAAAAGATTATTTTGAATTGGTGTCGAGATATGAAAGTCCTCCTGTAAAATAAAGGGCTTATCTTTTCTTTCTATCATGCTCATATTGAATAATTTGACATTTTTCTGAATCAATTCTATTAGTTTTTCTCTTGACCGATTATCCATATGACTCTCCTTCCGAACGGTTATTTATTTTATTCCTTATAATAAGTGCGACTACTTGATAAGGAGTAGCCGCACCTATTTTGAATCTTGCAATGCTGTCTATCGTACTAATAAATATGGGAGTAATAATCTAAAATCGGCACACCCTTTGAAAGTAAAGAGTTCCCCAAGCCTGTCTCTATTTTTAAGCGATCTATTTCCTCCGGTATATCTGCCAAAGGAAAAAGCAAAACAAAACTTTCATCCCAAGTTTTATGCAGCTGATGGATTAGGATTCCTGAGCTGGTGTAACGCCTTCTGGTCTCGTTTTCTTTTTGAATCAATAAATTGATATTAAGAAGTGTCTCATCCTCCGGGATATCAAAATTGATATCATCTCCCTGAGCTACAACGCCTAAGTATCCGTCTTGCGTAAACTTCATCCAAATCAAATCTTTCTGATTCGCCAAATGAAATTGACTTTTAATTTTAACATAATCAATTCTGTCAGGATCCTCAATCTGTAAAACTGGATCAAAATGGGTCGGAACCGGTATGGCCGATAGAAAATCTTTGCTTAAACGAATAATTTCTTCACGAGGAACCGGCGTTTTTTGTGCTTCGCCTTCTGCCTTCATTAAGCGTTTATCGGAATAACGCACCGAGGCAGCTCTGCCTCGAGGTGCAATGTATTCACGACTGTTCATATAAGATTGAATATCAATTTTCATAAAAATTCTTCTTTCTTTTTCATGTTAGATTAATTCTATTATTTTGCTAAAATCAATGCAATCTCTAACCCACTCTCGTCAAAACTGATTCGTCATCTCGGCTTCTTGCCAGAAAAATATCTCCAAACTCACCGTCTTCATACAACAGACCTTTATAGTCCTCCGGTTTTTCCGGGAGTTTCCAAATCTCTCGCTCAGCCACTATTTTGGAATCGCCCAAGTTATAGACAAAAGCACTGACCATCATCTGCCCGTCATGAAGATAAGGCTCGGGTCGTTCATATTCCCAGTTGTCCTCTTCCTCCTCTTCGTCATCTTCATTCTCTGATTCCGGCGATACATAAAGCAAGGCTAGCATCAAACCATATACACTCTTTGTCTCCACTGCATAATATACATAACATCCTGTAGCTCGTTCAAAAACATCAATCAAATACTGATACCTATTGCATTTTTCAACCGCACAATTCCGTTCCAAATCCGTTTTTTTTGAATAAAATAATGTCTCTATTGATTCCCAAAGTTCTTCATTCGCTGCAGTTGTCCCAGCATTACCTATCGTTATAAACCGATAATCATGTAGAAGCCCGAGAATCGGATGTCCGGACATTATGCCAAGATACGCATATATATCCCCAAGTCTTCTCATTCCCTCCATTCTTTGTGCATCTGTAATCATTTTTTGCTCCTCTCAGACATGCATTTTTATTATTCACCTACCCAATTGCGATTTCTTTGTCAGAAGAAGTCCGGACGTCTCCTTTCTTTATTGAATTGTCAATGTTCTGTCGAGTGCACTATCCCTAGTATACAAAATCCTATCTCGACTTTTTCCGCCTTAAAATAAATTTTGTATAATTTTTTTATTATTTATAATGAGAAAGAGAAAGGAAGCATATTATTGTAGATACTATGAAAGTGAGGAAATTAAATAATGGCAAGACCCCACTATTCTAAAATTGAAAGAGCCCATCGCATCTTAGAATATTTGCGTCAAAATTCAGACAGTGAACATATTGTCACACAAAAGTCTCTAAGAGAAGATCAAACAATGGAACCATATCTCGGTGATAAGGAAACATACAATGACACAATTGTAAAACTCGCCGATGCATTAAACTCTAATCCGGATGGGACCTTAAAACAGGAAAACGAATGGAGGCTAATCTTCGATGACTTCAAAAAGCGTTACGGAAATGAAGCTCTTGATCAGCCCGAAACAGATGATGATGATTTTTTCAATCAAAAAATGCGCATTCGCAATTTACATTATCAGCATATTTTTACTTACGAGGAAATCCATCGGCTGATTGAAAGTGTTTTGTTTTCTAAAACACTTGATACAAAAACAGCAGATATAATTATCAACAAAATTCTAAAGAATCTAACAACACAATTTTACCAAAATAGCTTTCAACAAATTTGCCGCATTCATGAACAAGCTTATGGAGACATCGAAGTATTAAAAGATAATCTTCAAACAATACGGGAAGCTATCAATGCCAAAGTAAAAATCAGTTTTAAGTTCAATGGTTTTAATAAGTATCATCATCTCTTGCCCGTGCGTGGCGATAAAGATTGTGTAAGCCCCTATTATATCGTGGCAAACGGTGGCCGCTACTATTTGCTTGCTTGTCGAGAAGGAAATAAAGAGCAGGAGAAAAACATGTCAATATGGCGGGTAGACTTAATGTCGGAAATCGAAATACCCAAAAAGAATAGGGAAGCAGGTTCTACTGGTGAACCTGCTTTACCAAAAGATCAGGTTCATAACCTTCCACAAAGCTGGCGTGAAGACTTTCACTATCAGCATCTCGATATGGCATTTGACAAACCCGTTTCTATTCGACTCAAGGTAAAAAGTTCGAAAACCGCTGACGGTGAAAATCTACGCCCGGACTACACTTTTTTGCAGGACCGCTTTGGCAACACATTCCGCTATATCGCTAAGGATCGTTCGAATCCTGATTTTGATATCATTAGAGTGATTTGCAGCCCCTTTGCTATGAGCAATTTTGCTATGCAATATAGTGATCGAGTTGAAGTACTAGGACCAGATTTTGTCAGAGAAATGGTAATTGAGAAAATTAAGATATTAAAGCAAAAATACATGGTATAGTCTGTAAAGCTAAGCTTTTTTCATTCTTAGGCGTAGGGCTGACTTATAAAGATAAATCTTTCGCTATTTCTGAAGTATATACATGACCTACAACAATTTGTAAATCTAATCCATCTATAGCTCCAATGACAGCAGGATATTTATGGGTGTAAGTATAATCATCGGTATACTCCCAATTTTCTCCTAGATATTCATCAATACCTGCATGGACAAAGAGAGTATGACTTTCATGGTTGCCTAGCCTTCACATGTATTAAGGCTCCCCTAATGATAACTCTACATTAGGCATTAGGTCTTAACGCTCGCTGCAGAGTAGAAAGTGGCAAAAAGAATGTCGTCGCTTGATAAGTGTCTAAATCCACTGCGAACTGGAGGTTATTCTATGACACGCTCCTGTTTCTCAGACATTCCCATCATATTTTCAAAGAATCGGTCAAGCATTTTACCTATTAGATATATTCGAAACCCCCAGGTGATCGAAAATTTTATTGATTTCTGCCTTATCCAACTTACCTTTATGAGTAATTCGATACCCTCTTTTTATTATTCGTTTACATACATCTAAAGGATCTTCTGAATTAAACCTCACCGGCTTTAGGTCATCTGATTCATCTACAAAATCTTGCAAGTAATTTTCTTCAACAAAATCTCCCCATTTTTTTCCTTCGTCTTTCCACTCCAACTGTATCCAATAACGCAACTGAACATTATCTTTTAACACCTCTAGCTTTGGTTCTATTTTAAGCGTTTTATTTATATCTATTAATTTTTTTTGCCGTACGTTACTACCAAGTGAAAGTCCTATTTCAATTCTTTTTGAAATTTGGTAGATTTCATTGTCTGTAATCATATCCTCTTTATCAAAAAAACCTTTGATTATATTTAATTTATAATCAAAATGATCACTATTTCCTGCTTTGCCTTGTCGCCCAGGTCGAAAATTTGCTCCTCCAGGAATCGGAATAAAATTGCCGACGGTATGATAAATGTCTTCGAATATAGCCATGGCATCGGCATCTTTTTTTTCTTTTGGAAAAGCACTCAAACTTGTTAATATATCACCGACAACGTTAATGCACCGCTTTTCCTTATCCTTATACGGCGCTTTCCTTGATATCGACCAGCCTTTCGAAGTTAATTGTGACCGCTTCTCTGGTCCCTTATAATTTTGTTTGTAATAATCATAGTATTCATGGAGAAAGCTCATAGCCTCTTTCGTCACCTCATAGTGCTCCTCATGTTCGGGCTTATACACTTTTAAAAATGGATACTTTTTTTCGAATTCGCAAGCGTTATTAATCATATCCGTAAACTCCGTTCCTTTATTTTTATTCTATTATAATAAACTGTCTTAGCGGCACACTTTGGACATCAAGGCTATGCACTCCACATTTTTTGTACGTGGAAACTGATCAAAGGCCTGCGCTCGCACCGGACGATATCCGTACTCGAAAAAAGCCTGCAAATCTCGCACTTGTGTGGTTGGGTTGCAGGAGATGTAGACGATGCGCTCCGCCCCGGCGGCGGCGATTTTCGGAAGCGCCTTGGGGTGAATGCCGGCACGCGGCGGATCAATGACGATGACTTCCGCATGATCATGCCCCTCTGCTAACGCATCCAAGGCGTCCAAAACGTCGCGACAGAGAAATTTGGCTTTTGCAATGCCGTTTTGCTCCGCACTTCTTCCGGCAAAGGCGACCGCCTCTTCCACAATCTCGACGCCGACGGCGCGCTGCGCTTTTTGCGCCAGGATCTGCGTAATGGTACCGGTGCCGCTGTACAGATCATAAACGGTTTTTCCGGATAGATCGCCCGCAAAGTGCAAGGCCTGTTGGTAGAGGTGCTCCGCACCCGGCGTATTCGGCTGGAAAAATGAAAAAGGACCGACCTGAAAAGAGAGGTCACAAAGACGCTCCCGCAAATAGGGGCGCCCGTACAGCAGATCGACCTTTTCGGGCACTACCGCATCCGCCGGCGAATCATTCACCGTATGAAAAATGGATACCAGCGAAAAGGACAGCGCCAATCGACGCAATGCGCCTACATATTCCCGCAGCAATCCCTCATCCGGATCGCGCTGTGAACTGGTCACTAAATTGACCATGAGCTCTTTTTCCGACAGGGACGCACGCAGGACTAAATGGCGCAAATAGCCCTTTTTCTCTCTTCTGTGATAATAAGGCACTTGACGAACGCGGAAAAAATGCTGCGTAAATGCACGCAGACGATTGAAATCGTCCGGAACAATATTGCAGCCCACGGTATCCACGATCTCGTGAAAATGACCCGGACAGTGCAGTCCCAGTACCAGCGGACCGTCTTTTACCGCATCTCCGAACGTGTATTCCATCTTGTTACGATACCCTTCCGCCAAGGGGCTTCGCTGAATCGGCACCGGCAGCGAAAACCCCGCCGTCGCGAAGAGATCCTTGAGCTGACGCCCTTTCAACATCAATTCCGTCTCGTAGGAAAGTGTCTGATAGCAACAACCGCCGCAGCGATCATCAACGGGACATTTTGCCGGTTTTTCAAGCGGGGAGCGCTCCAGCAGCTCCAGCAACTTGACTTCTTTGGCATCACCGCGCGTCCGCCCGATTTTTGCTCGATAAACTTGGCCCGGTAAGCCGCCCTTCGTCACGATCGTACGGCCATGCGCCCGTTTCCGATGGTTTTTTTCTTCAAAAATTTCCAACGCGATGTCCACCGCATCTCGGGGCGTCGGCAAGAGCTCTACCCCGCGCGAACGATTTGGAAAAGCGCGCTCCTGAAGGAGGACATCGCAGCATTGATTCTTTTTTTTCATAATTCTCCCAATTCTTCTTTTTACGTTTCGTCGTGCGAAACCCGCCAAAATTTCTGTACTCGTTCGGTCAGCTGTAACGGCGTGCCCGCCGACTGAACGGACCAATGCGCCGGCAGTAAGGCCAGATAGGGATCACGCCTGAAACGGTCGTCCAAAAGTAGGATCACTCCGCGATCCGAAGCACTTCGAATGACACGGCCTCCCGCCTGTAAAACTTTATTCATGCCCGGAAAAATGTAGGCATAATCGAAGCCTCTCTGTTTCTTTCGATCGAAATACGATTTTACCACATTGCGCTCCTCGGACAGCCCCGGAAGCCCCGGCGAAATTACTGCCACACCGATTAGCCTCCGGCCCACAAGATCAATGCCCTCGGCAAAAAGTCCGCCGAGTACGAAAAAGCCTTTTACATTCGGTTCCTCTTCGTAGCGCGTGAAGACGGCGTGACGCTCCTCCTGCGTCCACTGCGGTTCCTGCACGAGCAACGCTTCGTCATGCATCGCCTCTGCCACCTGTTGCAAATAGGTATAAGACGGAAAAAACACCATGTAATTGCCCTCTTTCGCAGAGAAAAGTGCTTGCAGATATGCGGCAACTTCCGGCACCGTCCGTGCCCGGTCGCGGTAACGTGCGGAAACATCCGCCTGAAAAACGGCGAGATTTTCCGGAGGAAAGGGAGAAGGGAGGCGCAGCCCCAGTGCTGCCTCTCCGCCGCCGAGCAATTCCTGATAGAAGCGCATGGGCGAAAGCGTCGCTGAAAAGAATACTGCGGCTTTGCAGAAAGAAAGCCGCGCTTTCATGACGCCTTCCGTATCAATGCATTGCAAACGCCAGCACAGATCTCCGTCTTCCGCGCGTAGAAAGGTAAAAAAACCGTCCTGCCAAGTCTCAAAAATACGCGCATACTTAGCCAGTTGAAAGCGAAAGTCCAGCACTTCATCATATTGCGGATGTGTCTTCTGTTTCGTCAAAAAGGGATCCAGACGTCGACTGATTTCTTCAATGCATTCATACAAACTCGCATTGGCTTTTTCCTCCACACAAAAGGCGGCTCCCCCCAATTGCCGGTGATACGCCCAAAAGATCTGCTCCGCTTTTTTCAACAGCGCATGCAATTTGCGATGACTTTTCGCCGGAAAGATTTTTTGCATAGCGACAAAGGCCGAAGCATACAGCGACGCGGAATACATTTCGCGCCCCCGGTCCACCAAGTTATGCGCCTCATCCACTAAGACTACCGGCGCCGTATCCGGCTCTTCAAAGGCGCGGCGCAAATAAACCTGCGGATCAAAGACGTAATTGTAATCGCCGACAACCAGATCGGCATAATCGCTCATATCCAATTGGAGTTCAAAAGGACAAACATGATGTGCCTGCGCATAGGCATCGATCTGTTCCCGTGTCCATAAATTCTGTGTTTCATAGAGATCCAGAATCGCCGCATTGACACGATCGAAGTGCCCCTTGGCATAGGAGCAGTCAACGGGATTGCACGCCATTTCATCATTCGGACACAAACGCTCCTTTGCCGTCAAACGAATGCTTTTGAGCACCAGCCCCTGCGCTGCAAGGCGCTCCAATGCCCGACCGACTTCGCGCTGTGTCGTCGTACGCGCCGTCGTATAAAAGATCTTTTTCGTTCCACATGTGCGTATCGAAGCCAGTGCAGGCACTAAGGCGCTCATCGTCTTTCCGATGCCCGTCGGCGCCTCTAAAAAAAGGCGCTTTCCCCCTTCAATCGCCCGATAAATGCCAACCGACAGCACGCGCTGTCCGGGGCGATAGCTTGGATAGGGAAATTGTAATGTTGCAAGAGACGCACCACGCGCTTCCCGCGCGGACAAAATCGCCCGTGAAAAAACGAGAAAACGGTGCAATAAATCCTCGTAGAAATTTTGTAATTCTTCTGCAGAAAAGCGCTGAATACTTCGTTTTACCGCCGGTTCTTCGTCCAAGTTGACATAGGTCAGCTGGACACGCATATCCGATACTTCGTTTTGACGACAGTAAAAATGTGCATAACACTTCGCCTGTGCCCAATGCAATACATTCTCCGTCGGATCCAAATCGGAGAGCGAACGCGTCGTCGATTTGATTTCATCAACCATCGGTCCGTCGGGCCCCTCGTACAATCCATCGGCGCGCCCTTCTACATGAAAGCAAATCCCATCGATCTCCGTATCTTCACGGAAGGTGACCTCTCTCTGATAGTCGCTTCATACGCATCCTGAATTTTTTTGTGCGCACGAATCCCTTCCAACATCCGCTGTGTCGAACGATAGGAATTGTCTATGTCACCGGAACGCATGACGAACTCAATTAAACGACGTACCGAAAGCGAAATGGTTTCCATCGCTCCCTCCCCGGTTCCCGATTTCGGAAAACCCGTAACTCCGATATAATAAGAAAAACTGTATTTGTTATTATAATATGAATCAAGAAAAAGCAACAAATGCAAGAAAGAGGCACTATGCATTTCATTGAGTTTTGCAATGTAACCAAACTATATAAAATGGGAGAAACAGTGATCCGCGCCAATGACGCGATGAGTTTTGCGATTGAAAAAGGGGAACTGGTCGTCATCGTCGGTCCTTCCGGCGCCGGAAAATCGACCACCTTGAACATTCTCGGCGGCATTGATCAAAATGAAGAAGGCGAAGTGCTTGTTGATGGTAAAAACATCTCCGCCTACAATGATCATCAACTCACCAACTACCGCCGCTACACCATCGGTTTTATTTTCCAGGGCTACAACCTCATCCCGAATCTGACCGCACAGGAAAATGTCGAAATGGCAACCCAATTACTGCCCGGTGCCATGGACGCATCCGATGCGCTGGCACTTGTCGGTCTGTCCCATCGGTCGAACAATTTTCCCGCCCAGCTTTCCGGCGGTGAGCAGCAGCGCGTCGCCATTGCCCGGGCGATGGCGAAAAATCCGGCCATTCTTCTCTGCGATGAGCCGACGGGTGCCTTGGATTATCACACGGGCAAAGAAATCTTGAAACAATTGCAAAATACCTGTCGACAAACCGGAACGACCGTCATCATCGTAACGCACAACTCGGCCATTCGCCCCATCGCGGACCGTGTCATTGAAATTGCCGATGCCAAGGTGCGAAAAATGTACAAGAATCCGAACCCGGCAGATATCGATACGATTGCGTGGTAGCCATGAGCAAACGATCCACAACCGCAAAAGACTTGGCAACACCGGTACAAAAAACGGATCTGCGCCGCACCATTCGTCATTCGCTCGCCCGCTTTCTGGCGATTTTTGCCATGACGGCACTCGGCGCGCTCGTCTATGTCGGATTGAAATCAACGCCGCCCATGATGCGGGTCAGTCTGGAATCCCGCATTTCCGAGGCCTCCATGGAGCCGTTCACACTTTCTTCGCCGCTGGGGCTCTACCCGGAGGACTGCGAACGTCTCGAGCAGATGCCCGGCGTGCAACAGGTAGAATATCGCTATGCCGGCGACTTTTTTCTGGATAACCCGGAGTCGGTCGTGCGCGTCCACTCCCTGCCGGAACACTTCGGACTGCCCCTCGCCGTAGAGGGGCGTCTGCCACAAAAGGACGATGAAATTCTATTGGACGACATGGCGCGGCGGGACGGTGCGTATCACTTGGGCGATACCGTGCATCTTTTTTCGCAAGATGCCCCAAACGAAGATGCTGCGACTTCCACAAAGGATGCGTCGAACAACGCCATGGAAGGCATCGATGTAAAGAACGCAGCCGATCCTGTAGAGAAAAACACATTGCGACGCGATCGGTTTACCGTCGTCGGTTTTGCACGCGATGTCCACTATCTCTCACACTTTCGAGGTTCTTCCTATGTCGGCACCGGTACGGTCGATTATTTCGCCTTCGTACAAAAAGATCTCTTTGAAAAAACGCGTCCGGATGAGGCGGCACTTTCCCTTGCCGGCGATACGAATCGGCCCACATATGACAAGGCCTATCGCACGGCGGAACGGGCCGGTTTAGACTCCTTGCAAGCGCGCTTCTCCAATCGCCCGTCACAGCTCCAGGAACAAATCAAGGCTGAGGCGCAAAAAGGTCTGGATCAGGCACGTCAAAAGTTGGATGAGGGTTGGACAAAGCTGCGCGATGCACAAAACGAACTGGACGAAACGCGTCAAAAATTGGATGACGGGCGCGCGGACTATGAACAGGGCCTTGCCACTTGGCAAGAGCAGGTAACGGCGGCTTCCGACGAACTGGAAAAACAGGAAGCAGCGCTAACGCAAGCCGAAAACCAATTGACACAGGGAGAGGCGGAATACGCCGCCGGACAAGAAGCCTATGAAGCCGGCCTGGCCGAGCTTGCCGCGCAGAAAGAGACGCTGGATGCCGCCAAACAGGCGCTCGATGCGGGCGATGCCGCGCTGCAGGAGGCACGCGCAAAATTGGATTCGCAAGGGCTGAATGAAGAAACCTTGCCGCAAAAACGAAACGAGTTGGCCGCTGCAAAAAATATGTTGGAAGATGCGCAGAAAGACTTGGTTGCGCGGCGCGCGGCGCTCCCCGATCGAACCACGCTGCAGCAAAGCCGACAGCAATTGGAAGAACAACGTGAAAGCCTGACAGCTGCTCTGCAAGATGCCCAACAAGCCCTTGCTTCGCTACAGACGCAACTGCAAGATCTGCGTACCCAACTTGCCGCACTCGATCCGGCGTCGGAGGAAGCGACAACTTTACGCGCACAGATTGTGGCACTGGAAGCCCAAGTTGCGGACTGCCAAAGTGAAATTACACAGTTGCAGGACGCAATGGCACCGCTTCAAACGGCACTTTCTGAGGTGGAGCAAGCACTCGCAGGACATGCGGCCCTAGATGAAGCGGATTCCTCTTTACAGGAAAAGAAAGCGACATTAGATGCCCGGGCGGCGGCTTTGGAAGAGGCCTCTGCCGCGTTACAAACCTTACAACAGAAAACTGCAGAACTTGCTGAAGAACGGCAGGACTATGAAAGCGGCGCAGCAAGGTACCAAAAAGCCGTTGCGGAATTGTCCGGGATCGACGCACGCCTTGCGCGTTCGCACGACGAGTTGTCGGCAGGACGTGCCGCGGCGCAGAGCGGGCGCGAACAGCTGCAACAGGCGCAGGAAACTTTTGCGAGCAAACGCGACGAAGGAAAGGCCTCGCTCGATGCGGCACAGGAAACATTACAGGAGGGAGAGACGGCTTACGCCGAAGGACTTGCCGCCTTTACCTCCGAAGCCGCGGAAGCCGAGCCCCGTCTTTCCGACGGTGAAAAGGCGCTCACAGAAGCGCAAACCAAACTCGACCGCATTCGCATCCCCGACTATGCGGCTGCCGGACGCCATAACAACTATTCGATCAACACCTTTTTTGACCAGGCGGACAGCCTGGATGTTCTTTCCTATGTGTTTCCGACTATTTTCTATTTGGTAGCGCTTTTGGTAAGCTTGACGACGATGATGCGCATGGTGGATGAGGAACGTACACAAATTGGAACGTACAAGGCATTGGGCTATCATCGGCGTACCATTCGCCGCAAATATCTTGTCTATGGCGCAATTTCGTCCCTTTCCGGCGCACTCATCGGCTCTCTGATCGGCTTTTTCTTCCTTGCACCGACCATTTTTCGCGCCTATGCCAGCCAGCTCTATGATTTCGGCGACCCGATACTCGTTTTTCATCCCCTCTATGTAGGCATTGCTCTCGCGCTTTGTCTCGGCGTAACGACTTTTGCCGCGTGGATTTCTGTACAACAGACACTCAAGGAACGCGCTGCTGAACTCATGCGCCCGAAACCGCCGGCAAATGGCAATCGCATTTTCTGGGAACGCATTCGCCCCCTGTGGCGGCGACTGAGTTTTATGAAAAAGGTAACCCTCCGCAATATCACCGCGAAGAAGGGGCGTATGTTCATGACCATTTTTGGTGTGACGGGCTGTTCTGCACTCATCATCATGGGCTTCGGCATTCAGTCTTCGGTGAGCGGCATTTTCCAAAAGCAATTTTCCGACATTCAACACTACGATTTTCAAGTCGTCTATAACCCGGATGCCACGGAGGAAGAAAAAGCCGATATGGAGGCTCGCATTCTGCCGTACACAAAAGATTCCATCCGCCTTTTCCAATCGCATGGCACCTTTCGCAACGCCAAGGGAATCGATGAGGAATTCCAGATTATTGTGCCACAGGAGCCGGACGCATTTTCTCGCTTCTTTCGCCTGCAAACGCGGCGCACCCGTCAAAGCCTGGCGCTCACGGACGACGGTGCATTGGTCAGTGAAAAGATGGCGCATGGCCTCCATGCGGAAAAGTCGGACACCATTTCCGTAAAAGATGGAGATGGCTATGCCGTGGAACTGCCCGTTACGGGTGAAATGGAAAACTACTTCAATCATCGCATCGTCCTGACGCCGGGTGCCTATGCCTCTTTCTTCAAAAAAGAAGCCGTTCCGAACACACTCCTACTAGAAACCGGTGGAGAGGATCTTTCCGATGAACTCTTACAGGATTGGATCGATTTACCCGCCGTAGCAACCGTTTTTCGTATGAATGATACGGAAAATGCGGCGGAAGAGCTCATTCAGTCGCTGCACACCATCGTTCTGGTGATCATTGTGATCTCGTCTCTCCTTGCCATCGTCGTTCTCTTCAATCTCACGAACCTCAATGTCTCCGAACGCATGCGCGAACTCTCAACTATTAAGGTCCTCGGCTTCCGCGATTTTGAACTGACCCTGTACATTTACCGCGAAACCTTCGCGCTCACCCTTACCGGCATCTTTTTCGGCTGCTTCGTCGGAAAAGCCATCCACTACATCATTTGCCTAGCGCTTTCTCCCAGCATGGTCATGCTGGATCCGGCGCTTCCCTGGCAAAACTACGTCCTGTCTGCGCTTTTGACTGTCGGGTTTTCCTTGGTAATCATGAGGCTGGTGCATCGCCGCTTGAAGCGAGTGGATATGGTAGAGGCGTTGAAAGCGGTGGAGTAGAGTCGGTAGGAACGCGTAAAAAGCGGCATAATCCTTCTTTTAATAACACGTAAAAAGCGGTGGTCAAGCCACCGCTTTTCATATGGTTAAAAACAAAGTGGAGAGTTTATACTGCTATTGTGCAAGTACAGAAGGCAGCCATGTCGAAATCTGTGGGAAGATCGCGATCAACAAGCAGAAAACAACGATCATCATAAACCATGGCAACATATTTTTTGTGTACTCTCCGATGGTCATTTTATTCATTTTACAGATTACAAACATAACGGTTCCAACCGGAGGTGTAATCGTAGCAACCGACATTAAGACACTGACGAAGATACCGAAGTAAACCAGGTCAATGCCCATGGTTTTACAGATTCCAACGAAAATAGGAACGGTGGTCAAAATAATTGCCGCACCTTCCATGATGGTTCCCAAGAAGAGGTAAATCACGGTAAATACGACCATCATCAAAGCCTTGCTGGAAATCGAGCTTGTCAATGTAGCTGCAAGATGCTGCGGAATTCTATTGTAGGTGAGGCAAAAGCCTAAGACGGCAGCGGTTGCAGCGATCAGCAGAATCTGACCGGTTGTCTTGGCGGATTCCAAGAGACAGTGATAAAGTTGCTTGGTATCCAGCTCTTTATAAATGAACAAACCTACAATAATGACGTAGACGCAGGCGATGGCACCGGACTCCGTCGCCGTAAACATACCGGTCATAATTCCGCCGAGAACGATAACCGGCGCAAGCAGTGCCCAAATGGCATCCAAAAATTCACGACCTACCCGGCGAATGCTGAATTTATCGCCCTTGGGCAGATTAAATTTTCTTCCATAGTAGAAGCACAAAACGGAACACATGAGGACATACAGCAAGCCCGGTAAAATACCGCCGATAAATTGCTTCTGGATCGAAACACCCGCAGTAACACCGTAGATTACCATCAAAATGCTCGGCGGAATAATCGGTCCCAGAACCGAGGCTGTCGTAACAACACTCGTGCTGAATGCTTTGGGATAATCGCGATCCGTCATCGCCTTGATCTGCATGCCGCCCAGTCCGGCAGCGTTTGCCAGTGCGGAACCGGAGATGGCGGAGAATACCGCGCTGGAAATAACCGTCACATAGCTCAATCCGCCACGAATATGGCCGAAGATGGAGTCAAAAAAGTTAAACAGTCTGCGTGTGACACCACCGGTGTTCATCAGGTTTCCGGCTAAGATAAAAAACGGAAGGCAGAGTAAGTTGAAGGAGTTGGTTGCCACCGCGATCTTTTGAGAAAAGGTCACGAGAGACACGTCGTTCGTGATAAAAAATCCTAAGGCTGCAACGCCCAAAGAAAATGTAACAGGTACACCTAGGGCGACCAGTACAAACATTAATAAGATAACCATGATTATTTACCCTCTCTATTCCTGAGACTTTAAAGTGACCTGTTTATGGTTTGCCGTGTTATAAACTAATAGGCAAATATTGGCGATGGAATAAACGAGCATGATGAGGCCCGCCAATGCCGTGGGCAGGAAAAACACACTTCTGCTGTATCCAAGAGAAGTCGTAATATCATTGATCGTTTGTCCGGTGTAAATAAATCCGTACCACATGATAACGAAGCTGAAAATCAGCACTAAAACATGTGAAGCAAACTCTAATGCAATCTGCAGACCTCTCGGCAAAATATGTACCAGAGATTCTACTCGAATGTGTTCATTCCCGCGAACAGCCATGGCTCCACCGATCAAAATACACCACACAATGGCCAAGCGTGCAAATTCTTCGGCGTACGGTGCGGAGGAGTGTAACAAATATCGACAAATAACTCCCCAAACGACCATGCCCACCATAGTTACAACTGTGAACACTAAAAATGCATTACATACTTTAACAAAAAACTTATCGATTTTTTGCAATAATTTCAACATAGTATTCTCCATTAATCACGTATTTGCTACTTATGCGCGGCGCGAAATTCATTCAATTCCGC
The DNA here is from genome assembly GCF_900120375.1 of Ndongobacter massiliensis. Lineage (GTDB taxonomy): Bacteria > Bacillota > Clostridia > Tissierellales > Peptoniphilaceae > Ndongobacter > Ndongobacter massiliensis. The sequence goes on along the minus strand of NZ_LT635480.1, from coordinate 1,651,795 downwards.
AATGAACTCATCGTAGCATTCCTGTCCCCAGCGATCCATATTCTCTTCTACGACTTGAAGCGCTTTGTCCGCAAATACATCCAACTGCTCATCGGTAAGGGTAATCACGTTCACGCCCGCTGCCTTCATATCTTCGACAATGGACTCCGTAAGCTGATCGCGTAGCTCTCCGGCGTGTTTGCCCGCTTCAACAATGCTTTCGCGAATGATTTGTTGATCTTCTTCCGAGAGCGAATTAAAGGACTTTTCATTCATAAGTGCCTGATAAGAATAATAGTTATGATTCGTCAAAATCAAATTTTTCGCGACTTCCTGGAAGGAATAGAAGCTGAGCTGATCAATGGGACCTTCCACACCGTCGCAGACACCCTGCTGAAGACCTGAAAACGCATCGTCCAATCCCAAGGTAACCGTCATGGCTCCCATGAGGCTGTAACCTCTCTCCCACATCGGAATTCCTGCCGGCATTCTCAATTTGATGGAGCTCAATTCTTCCGGGGTTGTAAATTCTTTGGTTGCCATGGTTTGGCGAGGGGATTGTGACCAGCTGTCCAGGTAAACCACATGGTTGTTTTCTAAGTAGTCGGGGTATAAATATTTTTTTGCCCAAGCACTGTCTAAAAACATGTAATCACATTCTTCAATGCTACGCATCAAATAGAAACAGGATGCCAAGTCTTGCGCACCGTTATAGTTGTTTGCGGCGGATCCGAGCAACACCATGTCCACACTGCCCTCTTTGACCATATCACGCGTAACGGACTCCGGTCCCAACATATTTGCCGGGAAAACCTGGACTTCCAGCCTGCCGTTTGTGCGCTCGTGCACCAATTCTGCAAATAAATCCGCGCCTTCATCAATGGGATGCCCATCTGCCTGGCAATGCGTCAAGCGGATGATTTTCGGCTGCATCTCACCGTCGGCAGATTGCGAATTATTACAGCCAATAAGTCCCAATAAGCACAAACCTGCCACAAAAAACCAACTTACTATTTTTTTCATACATCTCTCCTAATCAGTTGCGAAATCATCATTTTTTGATTCGTTGATATTCCACAGTCTCTATTGCTGCGTCCATACCATACTGTTGCACCAATACCTTTGCCATGCCTTCATTGATCTGTTCCATGGACGCGCCTTCTTGATACAGTTTACAGAAGGCTTGTATCGTTGCTTCCGCTTCACTGTATGGGCCCGGAAGATTGAAAATGAAGCATTTGTCTTTTTTTCCGCAGATTAAACGACTCCACATATGCCCGTTTTTCCCATATATGGCTGCGGACGCGCCTTGATCTAAAAACCCATCAATAACCGAATGCGTGTAATCCTTGCCTAAAATTTTACTGTGCAAGTGCCCGCTTCCCGATCCGCCTATGACAATAATGATATCCGCCTCTTTGCTAACGGCTTCCTGCAATTGCATCAAAATTGTTTCCTCTTCATCATCAACAACAGGCCACCGCCGAATCAGGCAATTCGGATCCATTTGGAGCAGTTGTTGCATGATCATAGGCGAATCAGTATCTAATACGGTTCCGCTTCTTAACTCATTCCCGGTTGGGATAATATCGATGGTTTTATACTTCATTGTGCCACCGCATGCCCTGACATCCATTCGGCTCATACGCAGGGATATGGTCAATATCGACGCTTTTTATTTTCTCAACGTGACTTAACTCTGTTAAATCGGTAATGGTGATCCCGTCTGCGAGAGAGATGGCATGAACAAGCCCCTCGGCATTACGCAAAATGGACTCCTCTTCAACGCCGTACAAATCCATTTCCAACGAATCTCCCGTAACGCCGATAATTCGGACCATGCTCTTCAACTTTTCCTGCAGTAAGGCCTCCAGCTGGTTAATGTTTAATCCCTTCACGGAAATGCCGGTAATTCTTACAACGGTTTTATCTACATTGACATAAATATCCGCACTTTTGTTCATAGTACAGCCTCTCGCAACCGTCTCTCCAAATTACTTCTCAATGGGCGCAAAACAAAGTTTTGTTACTTCACTAGCTTTGTGACGAACGGAATTTTCAATGCCCGGTATAATTTCATGCGCATGCTTAATAATCTCTTCTTCACTCATGATCTCGCCCTTACTAAGCATCCACTCTTTTGAAAATCCTACGGATTCCATTTCTTCATAGGCTTCTTTTCCTATGCATTCTCCCGCAACAACGGCATCTTTCATATGCCTTGCCACCGAAACCACTGCCGGAGACGCGCCAAAATCACGGCCCGGTTGCAGGCCCAATTTTAAGGTGTCAATGATGTATTTTGCCAACACCGACTTATCCGCAGCAATGACGGGGATATGCGATTTCAATGTTTGAGCATATTTTCCGGAGCTATGGGCGCTGTTGCCTGTAGGAAATTGGCCGTGCGGCACAATGCGTCCGTACTCTTCCGCCGTCACCATACCGATGCCTACCGAAATCACTTTACCAGTCTTTCCGACTTCTACGTTTCCGTCGCGCAACAATTCAAGCTGACCGATTAAAGGCATCAACAACTCTTCCATATTGATATAGTGCATCATCTCCGTCGCGGAGTTGTTATTTCCGGCCCTGCCGGTGATCGTTGCCTGATGAACGGGGATTTTCAAGTTTTTCGGATGCGTTAACATTCTGCGTCCCGGATAGTTTTCTTTCCACTGTAACTGATGTGGCTCCGTTTCCAGCAGGGTTTTGCAGGTCTCCGAACCCCAAGGGATTTCAAGCATTTCCGCATAGCCGAATTCTTTATTGATCTTCCCGCGGTCACTGGATGCCATCGCGACAATGGAGCCGTCGATCATGACACCATCGCTCGTTGTCGTCACAGCCGTTTTTAAATCCCAAATGTTAATCGCAGCGGGCCCGTCAATCGTCTTTGCAATTGCTTGACACGCTTCATACGTACTAATGCCTAATTTTTGCACGTCTTCATAATCTACCAGAGCAACAGAAATCGGAACATAGATTCCGCACCAATCGCCTTCCGGTATTAAACGATATTTTAATTCCATATTTCCTCCTTGATAACTAAAGTAACTTCACGCTATAGAATCCGCGTTATGATAATCAGTGCCCACCTAGAGGAGAACGATTGTCCTCAATATCCGGGCAGTCCCCCAGCAAAATTTCCTCGGTTCCGGTAAGGATGTTAATGGTCTCTAAAATGGCATGATTGACATTCCCATCTTTATCAAATCCGCGAATCACCGCTTGGTGCATCGTTTCCGGAGCGCGATCCATGACTGTAACTTCAATTCTTTCAACATCCTCTTTACGTGCCATCTTTGCAACGGATTGTTCAATTTTACCGGTTCTTAACGATTGCATTTTTGCTGACTTGTAATTCTCCAAGCCGGTAATCGTACAATCCTTCGGTCGTGGACCTTCTTGTGCTGCCGCTTCTTTTAGTTTTCTGTAAAATTCCGGCAACTTCGTATGCATTAAAAACATTTTCCCCTCCATCTCTTCAATAGGATTTAGAATAATAATTGATTAGACCTCAGTTTTAAATATATATGTATGACCGAGTACGTGTCTAAATAAGGTCATTCACTAATTTTTCATCTCAACTATGACTGTTTTAAATTTAAATTTTTAGTTCGAACGTTTTTTTTTAGCTTTTTGAGTGCAATGTCGTGATAGGGATAGCAAAAGTAAATATTTAGAAAACCTCTTTCCTTCTTAAAAATAGGATGCTCTGTTTTTTCTCCGGATAACAGCTTGCGTTTTTGTGGAAAACATCAAAAAAGCATCGTCCCTTTTTGAAACGGTTGCTGAGACGATACTTTGTTAAAAACTCATCGTTAAAATTGACTTAAATTTTTCGAATACTCAAACATCTGCTATGGCAAAAGTCGATATGATCTCCCATTGCCCTTTCTGCCAGACTTGGAATTCCCGTTTCAATCGCAAGAAATATACTTTCATGCTGACTCGACAAGATGCTGAAATTGGTTTTGTTCTTTTCATCCGAAACAAAATCACAGGTTCGCAAGGAAAAAAACTTCAACTTTTTCTCAATGGACTTGAACATTTCAATCAAATACTCATTTTCTGTCGATAAAATGATGAGTTCATGAAAGCGATAATCCAATTGTGATTTTTCCAAATTCGTCTGATTATGCTGTCCACTTTTGCTAATCGTATCCCATGTAACTTTAAAATCCAGTGCCAAGCTTTTCATACTCTTCAGATCAATCACGGCACGTCGGGAAGCGCAAATCCCTGCAGCCGTCACTTCAATGGCTTTTCGCGCCACAAACAAACTGGCTAGGGATTCCTTGTCAATTTTGAATACCTCGTAGGATCGATAGCCGCCCACTTCTCGGTGTTTACAAATTAAACCGTCTTTTGTTAATTTTTCAACCGCGCTGATTACAGGTGTCCTGCTTGCCTGCATGGCATCGGCGATATCTGAGATATTCAGTTTTTCACCCTGTTGAAAATGAGAGGATAGAATGGCATCCAACAACACATCATAGATCGCGTCCGATAACCGTACAAAAGGATTTTCCCGTTGCCGCCGCTTCAATTCTTCGACATATACATTTTCGCCACTCATATCCTCTCCTCTTTCCTACAAGCTATTTAATTTTCTATGCGATCAGCTTTCGTCGCTCACATTCGTAATGCTCTTTGCCATTTTCTTCTTCGATGCAAAGTCTGCCTGGCGTCCAATCATGATTCTCTGTGCCTGGGGCGAGCCTGCTCCGTGTAATGATTCGGTGCGGTAACCCACAGCTGCGGTTCCCAAACAGATGTTTTCCAGGAAGCGCAAAACCTTCTGGCGCTCTTCGGAAGCTCCGCCATTTACACCGCACAAATATTTCTTGCAGATTTCCCCTAAGGTTTCTCCATCCGCCTGTACCACCGTATCGCTGGCAAAGTCTTTCTGTGACGGTAAGGTCACCAAAGCTCCACCCGCAATATCTTCCGCTAAACGAGCGATTTCATACGGAAAGCGAGTCACATTCTGCTTGCACACATTGGCAAGCATTTGATCTACCTCAAAGTTTCCCGCCTTTGTCGCACAGCCTTGGCAAGAGCAGGCTATGCCGCATCCGTACATGGTCTCGTTCAAATGTGTCATCTCGATCAGCTTGTCTTTAATATGACTTGCCGATTCCACACCATTATATTCCGCCATCAAAGCCGCCGCACCAATAATAACATCGCCAACGCCTGTTTTACAGCCGCCGTAGCTTTGACGATGATAGCCGGCAAACCGCTCTACTAGAGAACCGCTGAATTCCCATTCTCCATCCATGAAGATATATTCGTTCGGAATAAATACATTGTCCAAGACAACAAGCGCTTCCTGCCCACCGAATTTGAAGTTTCCAGCATCAATATCATGCGGCTCCTCCAACTTGCGCGTATCGCAGGATTGCCGCCCGTAAATCATGTACAATCCTTCCGCGTCACTGGGGCAGGCGAAGCTGAGTGCCCAATCTTTATCCGCTTCACGCATCGAGATGGTGGGCATGAACAAATGCCAGTGACTGTTCAGCGCTCCCGTTTGATGCGCTTTGGCTCCGCAGACGACAATGCCGTCCGACCGGCGCTCGACAACGTGCACATACATATCGGGGTCCGGCTGCGCATGCGGTGCTAATGAGCGGTCCCCCTTCGGGTCCGTCATCGCTCCGTCTACGGTCAAATCCTGATCCTGAACCATTATCATGAATTTTTTAAATCTTTCATGATAGTCCGTTCCAAACTTCTCATCGATGTCGAAGGTCGTAGAATAAACAGCATTAAAGCCATCCATTCCGACACAGCGCTGAAAACAACTTGCCGTTTTTTGTCCTAACAAACGCTGCATCTTTACTTTTGCAACCAAATCGTCCGGGGATTGGTGCAAATGCGTAAAACGATTGATCGTCTTTCCCGTCAAACTTGATTTCGTTGTCATAATATCCGCATATTTCGGATCTTGTGCCAGCGCATAGGTCATGGCGACGGAATTGATGGATGGTCGAATAATCAGATTATCCACCCAGTTTTCAACACGCTCGCCAAACATATACACTCTTGTGTTCATCTTTCTTAAACTGTCAATATATTCCGCTGCTGTCATCATAGAGCCCACCTCCCTTTCAAATCTCTTGCTCGGACAATATTTTGTATTCCCGGTACCGCTCCATAGCTTCTTGTTCTGCCTTTGCATAGAGCTTTTCCGCCTCTTCCGGAAATGCCAGTGCTAAAGAAGCATACCGGTTTTGAGAAGTCAAGAAGTCTCTAAAGCCTTCTTTCGGTTCTTTCGAGTCAAGAATAAACGGATTCTCTCCTTGCTCTTTTCTTAACGGATTGTACCGGTAAAGCGGCCAATATCCAATTTCTACCGCGCGCTTCTGCTCCTGCTGCTGCAGTCCCATGCCGCACTTCATGCCATGCTCAATGCACGGTGCATAGCAGATAATGAGTGACGGTCCGGGAAATGCTTCCGCTTCACGGATAGCGGTCAAGGTGTGCTGCGGATTGGCGCCGATCGCCACCTGTGCAACATAGACATACCCATATGTTGACATCATTCGGCCCAGATCCTTTTTCTTGGTCCTTTTACCGCCTGCCGAGAACTTAGCCACCGCACCGGTACCCGTCGCTTTCGAGGTTTGTCCTCCTGTATTGGAATAAACCTCCGTGTCTAATACAAGAATGTTGATATCCTCTCCGGAGGCTAAAACTTGGTCCAAACCGCCAAAGCCGATGTCATAGGCCCAACCGTCGCCTCCGATTGCCCAGACGCTTTTTTTCGCCACATACTCCTTGTTCTGTAAGATGAACTCCGCTTCCGGTGCGTCAACATTTGCCAATGCGGCGAGCAATGCGTCGCTCGTTTTTCTGGATTCTTTTTTATCGTCGAAAGACTCCAGATAGGCTTTCCCTTCTTTTTCCGCCACACCCTTTTCTACAAGTTTTTCAACCGTAGCCTTAATCCGTTCGCGAATCGCTTTTTGCCCCATTAACATGCCGAAGGCATACTCTGCATTGTCTTCGAAAAGGGACATCGCCCAAGACGGACCGTATCCCCGGGTATCTTTGCAGTACGGCGTTGAAGGTGTCGAGGCACTGTAGGCCGATGAACAGCCCGATGCATTGGCCACATACATGTGATCGCCAAATAATTGAGACACCAGTTTGATATACGGTGTTTCGCCGCATCCCGCGCAAGCTCCCGAAAATTCAAAGTAGGGTCTTAAAAACTGGGATTCTTTTACATTTTTATCTGAACCCATCTCCGGTTTTTCAGAAACGTTCTGCGTCAGATACATCCAGTTTTTATGTTCCTCTATGGTTTCCTCAAAATCCTTCATTACCAAGGCTTTTGTTTTCGCCGGGCATATATTGGCGCACACGCCACAACCTGTGCAATCATAGGGCGATACTTGAATCCGGAGCTGATAGCTTTCCTCGGATTTTACGCGCGCTGCAACGGTCTCCGTTCCTTCTGAAAGCCCCTTTGCTTCCTCTTCATTCAGTAAGAAGGGACGAATCGCCGCATGCGGACAATGTAAGGAACACTGGTTGCACTGAATGCAGTTTTTGCTGATCCATGTCGGCACCATGACTGCGGCACCTCGTTTTTCATATTGAGAAGTTCCGGCGGGCCAGGTTCCATCTTCCAAACCGTACTTTTTCATGACAGAGACGGGAAGCGAATCGCCTTTCTGGTGATTCATAACATCTACGACTTCCGTAATAAATTCCGGCTTTCCTTGGTCCGGCAATTGTAGATCGTCTGCTTGAATCTGCGCCGGATCAAGCTCAACTTTTTGAATGTTTTTATAGCCTTCCTCGACCGCCTGGTAGTTCATATTGACCACTTTTTCGCCCTTTTTAATGAAGTATGTGTCATAAATTGCCTTTTTCATTTGGCGAATGGCGTCTTCCAAAGGAATCACCGGGCAAAGCCGGAAAAATGCCGACTGCAAAATCGTATTCGTACGCTGTCCCAGACCAATTTTTTGGGCCAGTTTTGTGGCATCAATGACATAAAACTCGATCTCTTTTTCCAGAATTTCCCGCTTAAATGCTTCCGGCAAGTGTGCGGCAATCTCTTCGGTTTCCCAAGGGCAGTTTAACAGGAATACGCCGCCTTTTTTAAGGTTGTGCAGCATATCGTACTTGGTCAGGTACGAAGGATTGTGGCATGCCACAAAATCCGCCTCTTGAACCAAATACGGTGAGCGAATATCGCTGCTCCCGAAGCGCAGGTGAGACTGCGTCAATCCACCCGACTTCTTGGAGTCATAGACAAAATAAGCCTGGCACTTCAAATCTGTCGATTCCCCGATAATCTTGATGCTGTTTTTATTGGCGCCGACTGTTCCATCCGAGCCCATGCCCCAAAACACAGCTTCCATTTGGCCCTCAGGCTTAAAGTTCATCGTCTCGTGCAACTCCAACGAAGTATGGGTCACATCGTCTACAATTCCAATGGTGAAATTGTTCTTGGGCGCGTCCTTCTTTAAGTTGTCAAAAACCGCAATGATTTGACCGGGCGTTGTGTCTTTCGAGCTTAATCCGTAACGTCCACCGTAAATGGCAACTTCCGGATTTGTCGTTTTCATCACCGTGCAAACATCCTGATAGAGCGGTTCACCCGTGCTGCCGGGTTCTTTTGTGCGATCCAAAACCGCTATTTTCTTTACGGATTTGGGCAGTGCACGCAAAAAGTGTTTGTTCGAAAACGGACGATAGAGGTGAACTTCAAGCAAGCCAACCTTTTCTTTCTTTTCCAACAAATAGTCAATCGCTTCTCTTGCCGTCTGCGCAACAGAACCCATGGCAATAACAACGCTTTCTGCCTCATGGTTTCCATAGTAATTGAACAGACCGTAATCACGGCCGGTCAACTGATTGATTTTTTCCATATAGTTTTCGACAATGGCCGGGATTTCTTCATAAACTTCATTGCAGGCTTCTCGGCATTGGAAGAATATATCCGGGTTTACGGTGGTTCCTCTCGTCACGGGGCGTTCCGGATTCAAAGACTTTTTCCGAAATGCATCTAAACTTTTTTCATTGATCAGTGGCTTCAAGTCTTCATATTGCAGAAGATCGATCTTTTGAATTTCGTGGGAAGTGCGGAAACCGTCAAAAAAATGTAAAAACGGCATGCTGCAATCAATGGCAGCCAAATGCGAAACGGCGCCCAGATCCATCACTTCTTGCGGAGAACTGGATGCCAACAGAGCAAATCCTGTGGAGCGAACGCCCATAACATCCGAATGGTCACCAAAAATACTCAATGCATGCGCGGAAAGCGTTCGCGCGGAAACGTGAAAGACACCCGGCAGCATTTCCCCTGCAATTTTGTACATATTCGGCACCATGAGAAGCAGCCCTTGCGACGCCGTGTATGTCGTTGTCAACGCTCCCGCTTGTAGCGAACCGTGCACGGCGCCTGCCGCGCCACCTTCCGATTGCATTTCCACAACCTTCACACGCTGACCAAACACGTTCTTTTTCCCATGCGCTGCCCAAGCGTCCACATGCTCCGCCATCGGGCTGGATGGCGTGATGGGATAAATTCCTGCCACTTCCGTAAATGCATAGGATATGTACGCCGCAGCTTCGTTCCCGTCCATAAGTGCCTTTTTTATAGACATAGTAAATACCTCCGTATTCTCTTCCAATTGTTAATTATTATTACTTACAATTTAAAGGACTGAATTTATAGTGTCAAAATACGAAGTTTCTAAAAGTAATTCAAAAAAAAGCAATTTATTTAAGTTGAAAATAACATCTCGCCCATTAAATTGAGCTGTTTCAAGCTACCTGGATTAAACACTCTAAATTTACCACTTTACAGTTGCTGGAACGGGTTTAGGCGATCTCTTTCTTGTAACCAGTTGCCCCATCCCGCCACTTCCGCTATACTACCGTTGAAACTGAACTTACCACATTTATTCCTTTACATTTCGCGGGATCACGCGAAGAAAGGCTACTTATGAAATCACAAAAAACAATCCGGCGGGTTTGGAGAAGTGTTATCTTTGGTTGTCTGCTGCTTTGCACCGGTTGCGGCGCGAAATCAAAAGAAAAATTTGCACTTTTAGATGTCTCGGAATTGCCCGCTGCCTCTTCGGAAGAGGGGGATCTGACCACCCGGCTAGTTACGGAAGAAAAAAAAGAACCCTACGAAACCGTAGAAATTGTCGATGCAACCTTGGAGGAAGGGGAGCGCGTTGTCGAGCAAGCGGGAAAACCCGGCAAAAGTGAAGTAACATACCTCATTACGTACCGCGGTACAAAAGAAGTGCAACGCATTGCACAGCGGGAGCGCATTCTGACCCTTGCGGTCAGTGAGCGGGTGCGCGTCGGGACAAAAAAAGTACGGCGCGCGCAGGGAACGGAAATTGAAGTCGCTCCGGCGGAAACAACGGAAACACTGCCGCACGAAGCGACGGAAACGAACGAGACGTCCCATACTGGTACCTCGCAGACATCGACTTCCGGACATAGTTCTGCTCATAGCGAATCATCGGGAGTCGTCTCTTCAGAAAAACCGCCGGAAGTCATTGTTCCCGGCGATTCGAGCGAGTCCTCATCGGAGAGCTCGAGTTCTTCTGAGGAATCCGAATCCTCCGCATCGGAAAGCGATATTTCCTACTCGGAACCGACGACCTCGGACGAGACCGCGCCGGAGGAAGATCCGGGCGAGTGAACGCATTGGACTGTCGGTTAATTGCCACCACGCGGCAATGGAAATTTTTCAAAATAAAGAGGCTGTGTACGAACAGCGAATCCTTTCGACACAGCCTCTTTTCATACTCCTACAAATCACGCCAACGAGGCGCCCAACGCGCGACAAGCCTCTTTTGCCTCGTCATCCGGCGCATCATAGGCAATCACGCTGTCAACGACGTTCAATCCCGAACCGGCACAGCGATCCTTCCAATTTTCCATCCAAGCGCCATCCGCCCAAGAATAGGAACCGAATAACGCGATCGGCTTGGAACCCAATTTCGGTTCGCAATCCGAGAACATCGGTTCAAATTCGGCGTCTTCCAACTCCTCGTCGCCCATCGCCGGACATCCGAAGGCAATGGCGTCAAACTCTTCAATTTTGTCTGCACTGAATTCCGAAGCCTGGAAAAGCGTAACCTCCGCGCCTTTTTCCTTCGCGCCGACAGCGACTTCTTCCGCCATCGCTTCCGTATTGCCTGTACCGCTCCAATAAACCACCGCTACTTTTGCCATTGTGTCCTCCTAAATTTTTACATTGCCACCGCCAACTTTGGAAGCGCGAATCCACTCTGGTAACAACGCCGATAGATCCCGCGGCATTTGCGAAATTTTTCAAAGGTGCGCTTTGCCGATTCTACATCGCCGTAAACCTTCCATTCGCCGCAATACTTGCAGTTTGCTCCGCAGTGCTCGATAAAGCCCCGCACATCTTCCACCGGATACCCTAGGAAAATTCCGATCTCGTGCGGAAAATCGGCACTGCGAAAATGAAGACGTAGCTGCCCCAGCACACCGGGCACCTGCAGCTTTTCGTAACCAACCGCTTGCAGAAAATCCCGGACGGATTTGCGCTCGAGGATCTCCTGCAACTGTTTCGGACGAAAAACGTAGAGTAAAATACGCCCTCGACGCAAACGAAGCGGTGTAATGGAAATGCCCTTGTCCCACAACGATCGACAACATTGCCGAAGCGCTTCCTTCGTCGCAACCGCTTTCGACACGCAGAGTAAATTCCCGACTTTCAGTCCCGCCAGCGTTGGCGCCGCATGGGTGATCAAACAATGTTCCAGCGTCACGTTTCCTCCATCGTTAGTTATGACTAACTTTTGGCCAAAAAAGATAGCTCGAACCCGAGCTTGTTAGCTTTTGCTAACTTCATGCCTATTGTGCCATTTTTTTCTTTCTTTGTCAACCGTTCTGCAAATCCTGTGCTAAGGTCAGCGCCGCTTTTTGCCCTTCCCCGCAGGCAATCTGAATTTGATAGGGCATTCCCGTACAATCGCCCGCCGCCACCACGCGGGGAAGATTCGTGCGCCCCTGCGCATCGACAAGAATATGCCCATTCTGCGTTGCAAGACCGGGCACCAAACGCTCCGGTACCTGTGCATCGCGAATAAAAAAGAAACCGTCCGCCGTCAGTCGCTGCCCACTGCGCAGTACGAGCGTTTCGGCGCGATCTTCTCCGCACAGCTCCACCGGCGGATCCGAAATTTCCTCAATCCCCGGACGCAGAGAAACCCTTTCCCCCAGCAAATTGATAAAAGTCGTTTGCGCCGCCAATTCGGAAATATAATTCGCTTCTTCCACCGACGCACGGTTAGCGCCGACGACAACAACTTTTTTATTCCGGTATAGCGGCGCATCACAGGTGGCGCAGTTGCTCGCCCCGCTCCCGAGAAATTCCGCTTCCCCCGGAACCGTCTTGCCGAGATTGACCCCTGTGGCCAGCACAACACCATATACCTCGGTGATTTCCTGGGAAGGAAGTAGCAGACCGTAATAGCCGCCCATATCGTAGACCGCCTGCACATGTACAGGCACAAAAGAGGCGCCCGACGCTTCCACCTGTTGATGAAAATGTCGGGAAAGCGCCTCGCCCGACAAGGGGGAGAACCCCAGATAATTTTCAATATGCGCAGCACGACGCAGTTTCTCACTCACGGACGGTCCGTACACCACAACCCGAAAGTTGCGGCGCAGCAAGGTCAATGCGGCACTAAGTCCCGCCGGACCGGCGCCGATCACCGCGACCTTCGGCGGTGTGTCCGTAAAAATGGTCTCGCTCATTGGGCAAAGTACTCCAATTTATCGCGAATTTGGGATTTCGGCATCAACCCAACCAGTTGATCCACTTTTTCGCCATCTTTGAAAATCAGCATGGTGGGAACGGAAAAAATGCTGTACTTCATCGCCAGTTCCTGTTCCTCATCGACATCCACGGAGACAATCGACACCTGCTTCATTTCCTCACTCAACTTTTCCAACATCGGCGCAAGCATTTTGCATGGACCGCACCACGTCGCAAAAAAATCGACCAAAACAACACCGCTTCCGCCGAGCACGTCCCGTTCAAATTCCTCGTGATTGATTCTTCTTGTCATCTTTCTTCCTCGCTTCGCTCCATCGGAGCATTCTTTTTCCCGTCCGCTTTTTCGGACTTTCCCTCCAGCCGCCGTTCTTTCACGCTGCGCTCATAGTGGATCACCAGCATCAAAAATACGCGCACCGCACATAAAAGCGCAACTTCTACAATTTTCATAATACTCACTGCGGATATCGTCTTGAGAATTTCCGCCACCATCAAAAACTCCAAGGCTACGGAAAGGCCGCTCTCCATACCCACACGCTCTAAAGATTTTGAAAAATCCAATCGGTCCAATACAACTAACTGGTACAGCGCGTGCAGGACCGTAATGAAGAGAATCAGCAGTGCAAATAATTCAATGATCGCCGCCATCGGTTCAATGGATGCCACAACCAGATTATGAAAAAAATCCGAATTCATTCGCCCCTCCATTCCGCAAGTTCACTACGTAGCGCCGCCACACTGTCCAACAGCGCCGCGCACGGACAATCCGCCAACTGTTCGGTCGTGCGAAATCCGTAGCTGACAAGAACGGTTCGCACAGCGGCGCGTGCGCCCAACTCCGCATCCACTTCGGTGTCTCCCACGTAGAGCAGTTTGTCCTTATTCCGCTGTTGCGCTTTACATAGCAAATCCAAACTGTCCGGCGCCGGTTTGCGCGCCACGGACTCGCGAAATCCGACGACTGCATCAAAGCGACCGGGAAAGAGCCCCTCGACCACGCGCTGCGCAATTGCGTCGGGTTTATTCGAAAGCACCGCTAGAAAAAGACCGGCATCGGACAACTCCTGCAACAATGCGGGTATGCCCTCGTAAATGCGCGTTCCCGGTAAAGGATCTGCGTAGTAATCCGCGTTATATGCCTGCAACAAGGCTTCCGCTTCCGTTTCACTTAGAATGCGGGACGGTTGTTTTTGTGCGCGCAATGCCTGCTGCACCAAAAAACGGGAACTGTTGCCAACAAAAGCCTGCACCTGCGCGCGGGAAAGCGGCGCAAAATTCCACTCTGTCAGCGTTCGATTCAAGCTCCGACGAATCGAGTCGAGCGAATCGATTAAAGTTCCGTCCAAATCGAAAATGACGGTTCGTTCTTTTCGCACTCCGATTTCCTCCTTATCCAAATACGCGCCGCGTGCGTGTAAACTCATAGATTCCCATGGCAACGGCACTGGGCAGGTTGAGCGAATCCACCCAGGGCGCCTGCGGAATATGAACGCAACTGCCCGCTTGCGCATACGACGGCGGCAAACCGCTGCCCTCATTGCCGAACACCAGCGACCACCGCTCCGGCGGTTGAATATCCGGCAAGGCGATCGCCTCTTCCGACAGATAAAAGAAGAAACTGCGGCGCACGGCATTCGCGCAATCGAACGGAAAAGCCTCGCGATACGCCGCCAGCGTCGGGTACGCGCTGTGACGCAATGCAAAACAGGCCCCCATGGAAGCGCGCACGGTGCGCGGATGCGACAGATCGCAGGTCGTACCGATCGTTACGAGATCCAAAATGCCGCGGGCGAGCATCGTACGCATGATGGTCCCGGCATTGCCCATATCGGAAATCGCATCCAGAACAATGTGATTGCCGTCCTCCACTGGTCGTTCGCACAGGCGAAATACGCCGACGACATATACATTGCCCTTCGGGTACAGGCGCCGCAATTCCTTTTCCGTCACGCGATACGGAATTTGTGCCGCCTGCAATTCTTTTTCCCACGCGTCCCGCTCAGAAAAAGAGGGTGCAAGCAAAATCTCTTCAATCAACTCCGGTTGCTTTTCCAACAGTTCCCGCGTGGGAAACGCGCCCACCGCGTACGAAACTTCAGAACCTTTTTTATACCGCTTCCAACGCATTATTTCCTCCTCGGCTTATTCTACCATACGCCGCGCGCCTCGTCCCCGCAAAGCGCAGAATCGCTTCCCGGATAAAAATCGAAGCCCAGCCGCGCCTCATCCAGCGAAACACGCACAAAATCTTGAAAAGGTGTAGAATAAGTGACAACAGAAAACGGTCGCGGCATTTACAAGTAAGGAGGAAACATGCGCATTACCGAAAATTTATCGATGCTCACGGACTTTTATGAAATGACGATGAGCAATGGATACCTGGAACATGGAATGGACGACACTATCGCCTATTTCGATATGTACTTTCGCACCGTACCGGATACGGGCAGTTTTGCCATCAGCGCCGGTTTGGAAACGCTGATTGAATATCTCAGCCATCTGCACTTTGATGCGGAAGATATTGATTATTTACGCAGTCGGGCCATCTTTGATGAGCGCTTCCTTGACTATTTGGCAAATTTTTCTTTCCAATGCGATGTGTGGGCGGTGCCGGAAGGAACGGTCATTTTTCCCAATGAACCCGTGCTCATTGTACGCGGACCGATCATTCAAACGACGCTGATCGAAACCATGGTGCTGCTCACGATGAATCATCAAAGCCTGATTGCTACAAAGACAAACCGCATCGTACGCGCCGCGAAAGGTCGCGCCGTGATGGAATTCGGGTCGCGGCGTGCACAGGGCGCCGATGCGGCGACACTCGGCGCAAAAGCGGCCTACCTTGCCGGTGCGGTCGGAACGGCGAATACACTAGCGGATCGCGTCTACGGCGTACCGGCACTCGGGACCATGGCGCACAGTTGGGTGATGCTTTTTGATTCCGAATATGAGGCATTTGCCGCCTATGCGAAGACGTATCCCGGCAATTGTGTCCTGCTTGTCGACACCTACGATACACTGCACAGTGGCATTCCCAATGCCATCCGCATTTTCCATGAAATCCTGGAGCCGATGGGGATTCGCGCCGGCGGGATTCGCTTGGATTCGGGCGACTTGGCGTATCTGACGAAGCAGGCGCGCCGGATGCTTGATGAAGCCGGACTCGACTATGTAAAAATTGTCGCATCCAACGCGCTGGATGAATACAAAATCGAAGACATCCTCAATCAGGGGGCGAAAATTGATTCTTTCGGCGTCGGGGAGAATCTGATTACCTCGCGCACCAATCCCGTATTCGGCGGCGTGTACAAACTGGTCGCGCATGAAAAGGGCGGCAAGCGCATCCCGAAGATCAAGATTTCAGAAAATGTCACAAAGATTACCACGCCGGGCTTCAAGAATCTGTACCGCCTGTATGCGCGCGACACCGGCAAGGCGATTGCCGACGTCGTCACACTGCACGACGAAACGATCGATGATACGGCGGATTATGAAATTTTCCACCCGACGTATACGTGGAAGCGCAAAACTGTCTACGACTTTACGGCACGTCAACTCTTAGAGCGCATTTTCGACACCGGAAAATTGGTCTATTCCATTCCCAGCCTCGCTGCACAACGCGACTATTGCAAAAAAGAGGTGGCGACGCTGTGGGAGGAATATACGCGCTTTGATAATCCGCATATTTACAAAGTAGACTTATCTCAAAAACTATGGGACTTGAAAAATTCGCTGCTGGAAGCCGTGCATGACGAGGTGGAAAAAACGCAATGAAAAACGGGCTGTGCCCGTTTTTCGTACCGATTCTTCCGCAGAAGCGTTTCCCTTTTCGAACCCCCGGCCGCTTACGCCGGGGTTTTTTCACGCTTTTTTTGTCGGCCTTTTTTCACCCGCTTCAGACGGAAAAACTCCTCGCGCTCTTTCTCTTCCAAGACTTGTTCCATTTCCCGAACCATACCCGCGTATCGTGGAATCTGCACTTTTTCCAGTGCATTGGCACGTTTCTGCGTCTTGTCGATTTCCCGCTCCACGCGCGTCACCGAATTTTCCAGCGCAGCCAGTTCGGGAAGCAGGTCGCGAAAACGCTGCAACGCGGCGACTGCTTGGTCCAACGCCATGTCCCCCGCAAAATACCCCACTTCCACCGGACGCTTCGCGCTATGCACTTCCGGAATAGGTACACCCATCAATGAGCGCTCGACGATATCCAGGGAATTATCGACGGGCACGCGGGTGGCAACAGCGCGCACCCGCGCCGAACCCACCGTAATAAAGGCGTGGCGCATGGCCCGATAGTAATCGGCTAAAACCGCGTTGATTTCCTGCTGTACCGCCCGGCTGCGCGCTAGAAGACTGGCGGTTTCCCGCTGCAAGACGACACGCTTTTTATCCAACAACTCGTACCCGGTCTGCATACGTGCGAGCGTCTCCTTGGCGCGCAACAAATTCGCCTTGGTCGCACTGAGCCGATAGACCGCCATGTTACGCCTCCTTGGACGCGGTTGCAGATGCGCGCTCGACGTCTCGCTGCGCGTGCGGCAGATATTTCGCGCGCAATGCCGGATCAATGTGCCCAAGTTCCTCTTCCGGCAATCGACTGAGGACACGCCAACCGATGTCCAGCGTCTCCTCGATCGAGCGATTTTCGTTCGCGCGCTGGGCGAGAAATTCCTGTTCAAACGCCTCTCCAAAGGCGAGCACCTGGCGATCCTGTTTGGAAAGATCCGATTCGCCGACAATTTGCGCCAGACTGCGCACTTCCTGTACGCGCGCATACGACGCATAAATCTGGTTCATCACATCCGCATGATCCTCGCGCGTATACCCTTCGCCGATACCGTCCTTCATTAGACGGGAAAGGCTCGGCAGAATATTGATGCCCGGATAGATGCCCCTTTGCTGCAATTCGCGGGAAAGAACGATTTGCCCCTCCGTGATGTAGCCCGTTAAATCCGGAATCGGATGCGTAATGTCGTCATTCGGCATCGTTAAAATCGGCAGCAGCGTCACCGAGCCGGGGCGCTCCCGCAATAATCCGGCGCGTTCATAGAGCGAAGCCAGGTCGGAATAGAGATAACCCGGAAAGCCCTTTCGACTCGGTACTTCTTCGCGCAAACTGGAAATTTCGCGCAGCGCTTCCGCATAACTCGTAATGTCCGTGAGCAGAACGAGCACATGTCGCCCCGTCTCAAAAGCCAGATATTCCGCCGCTGTCAATGCACACTTCGGCGTGATGATGCGCTCCATAATCGGATCGTCCGCATAATTCAGATACATGACGACTTTCTCCGAAACACCGGCACTTTTGAAGGTCTGCTGAAAGAATGCCGCCTCTTCTTTTTTCACGCCGATCGCTCCGAATACGAAGCAGAAATCATCTGTGGTATTGCGGATCTGCGCCTGACGGACAATTTGTGCCGCCAGCGCATCGTGATCCAAACCCGAACCCGAGAAAATCGGGAGTTTCTGCCCGCGAATCAAGGTCATCAGCCCGTCGATTGCGGAAATGCCCGTTTGGATGAAATTTTTGGGATATTCGCGCGCCACAGGATTCATGGGCTGTCCGTTTATATTATACCGATGCGAGGAATAAACGGGCCCGCCTCCGTCGATCGGACGGCCGACGCCATCAAAGGTACGGCCTAAAATCTCTTCGCTGAGGGAAAGTTCCAACGGACGTCCGCGAAAAGACACTACCGCATTAGCCGTCGTCAGTCCCGTCGTATCGCCGTAGACTTGCACCGTCACGCGTTTTCCGGCAATACCCATGACCTGCCCCAAAAGGGAGCGTTCCGACATTTGCACTTCGACAATTTCTCCGTACCGCGGCGCCTCTACCCCTTCAATTTCGACGATGGCGCTTTTTAAGTGATCGGTTTTCGTATACTCCGGGCGCACAGCGAATTCCGCACGCGGTGAAATCGTCCGTTCTTCCTGCTCGTTGCTCATTGTGCGTCCTCCTTCCCATAGCGCAGCGTCAACGCGTCGTAAAAGGCGTCGATTTTCGCTTCAATTTTTGCAATGCCTGCTACATCGTCGTTGGCAATGTTGTACTTCATCATCGTCAACGTATGAAAGAGCTCTTCATTCTTCGCCTGCGAAATGGGACAATGCAGCGTCAGTACCTCTTTTGCCCGTTCATACAGATGATCGATCGCTTCCAACATGCGCACCTGTTTTTTCAGCGGCACATAGGCATCAATTTTGTGGAATGCATTTTGCTGCAGATAACCGACTTTCAAAATTTTTGCAATTTCCAAAATCAGGCGCTGCTCATCCGGCAACACGTCTTCTCCGACCAGCGAGACAATTTCCTGCAATTTTGTTTCCTGCAGAAGCAAATCCAGCATTTTTCCGCGCAGCGCGACCACATCCGTTCCGACGGCATCTTCATAATAGTCGGACAGGGATGCCACATATCCGGAATAACTCGTCGTCCATTGAATGGCGGGATAGTGGCGCGAATAGGCGAGCTCTTTATCCAGCCCCAAAAAAACATCGACGTAACGTTTCGTGTTTTCCGTCACCGGCTCGGAAAAATCGCCGCCAGCCGGTGAAACCGCGCCAATCAGTGTCACAGAACCGTCGCGCCCGCTCTTCGTATGGGCCAGCCCCGCGCGCTCATAAAATTGTGCGATGCGGCTCGACAGGTACGCCGGATAGCCTTCCTCCGCCGGCATTTCTTCCAAACGCCCTGAAATCTCACGCAGCGCCTCCGCCCAACGCGAGGTGGAATCCGCCATCAGCGCCACGTGATAACCCATATCCCGGAAATATTCCGCCATGGTAATACCGGTGTAAATCGAGGCTTCGCGCGCCGCCACCGGCATATTCGATGTGTTGGCAATGAGTACCGTGCGGCTCATCAAATCTTTTCCGCTGTTCGGGTCAATCAGTTTCGGAAACGAATCCAACACATCGGTCATCTCGTTGCCGCGCTCGCCGCATCCGATATAGATGATGATCTGCGCATCGCAGTACTTCGCGATCTGGTGCTGCAGCATCGTCTTTCCGGTCCCGAAGCCGCCCGGAATTGCGACCGTACCGCCCTTGGCAATCGGGAAAAATACATCCATGACGCGCTGTCCCGTCTTTAACAGTTCATGCGTCGCTTCCATCGATTCCACCGGTCGCGGTACGCGCACCGGCCACTCCTGGGCCATGCCCACCTCGTGCTGCACGCCGTCTTTTTCGACCACCAGAAGCACATCATCGATACGATACGCGCCATTTTCCGCGCAGCGCACCACGGTGCCGGAAATATCCGGCGGAATCAGCAGGCGGTGTTCAATGAGCTCTGTTTCCTGCGTCGTTCCAAAAATCTGTCCGCCGTGCACGGCATCGCCAACCTGTACACAGAAGGAAACCTCCCACAATTTTTCCTCATCCAGATTCTGCAGACCGATTCCCGTCGGCAAAAACGGGCCATGCTCCGCCTGAATGCGTTCCAACGGGCGTTGAATCCCGTCAAACATATTTGACAACAGTCCCGGCCCTAGGCGCACGGAAAGCGGATGCCCCGTGGGGAAAATCGGCGCACCAGGCAAGAGACCTTCCGTCTCTTCGTAGACCTGAATCGTCGCCTGCGTGCCATCCAAGGAGATGATTTCGCCCAAACGCTGTTCCTGTCCGACCAACACCATCTCGCGTACGGCAAAACCCGACATATCCACGCCTGTCACAACGGGTCCGTTAATGCCGAAGACGGTACCGACTGCGCGTTTTTGTTCCCGTTCTTTCATTGCCTTTTCTCCAACCATTCCGTCAACTCTTTTCCGATTTCATAGGCATTCTCTTCCAACTGCGCACGCAGCGTACAGCGCAGGCGCGTACGCCCGCCCTGCAAATCGAGGATAAATCCACCCAGTTCCTCTGCAGGAAGCGCGGACACCGGAATCTGCGCACCGATTTGTGCCTGCACGAACGCCTGATCCTGAGGCAACACCCGCACCTGAGCAGCAACATGTGTCGCTAAAGCGGTTTGCAACTCGCTTTGCAGCGCTTCCCGGTACTCCGACGTCTGCGTGTAGGCGCGCAACCGCGCTTGGAGCGCCGCCAGGACCTCTTCCAAACAAGTTTCCCGCATCGCCAGGCGCTTTTGCCGGTTCGCTTCCTTTTGCAGCGCAATCTCCCGATTGCTGCGCTCTTCCGCCAATCGTACCCGCCGCTCTGCGGCCTGTCGATTCTTTTCTTCCACTTCCTGTTTTCGTTTTTCAATTAACAAGGTTGTGCTTTCGGTTGCCTCGTACAGCGCCTGATTGGAGGCTTTTTTGGCTTCTCCCCAGATCATCCGGTGAAACAACTCCACCTTGCTCGATAATTCAACCATTCGACACCTCCCGCGTTCCGACCGCGTGTTGGGGGAAACCCTCCTGCGGCGACGGTGCATCCGTAAAATACTGACCATACGCCGGTAACCGAATGAGCAGCGGTGCATTGCCGGTCTTGCGGTGGGCTTCCGCCGCCTCCGCTACGGATTGATAGACGCTTTCACTCAGTATCAGCACGGCAATGGACGGATCTTCGACGGCATCTCCCCACATTTTTCGATGCTCTTCCGGCGTCGCTTCCACGCTGCGACGCGCCTCCATTCCGGAAAGGCGCGCCCCCAGTGCAGCGTGCTCATCGTCAGTCAATAAACAGATTTTCATCCCAACTGACCCAAAATCATAATCGAAATAATCAATCCGTAAATTGCAATGCCTTCCGCCAATCCGACAAAAATCAGGGTTTTTCCCAAAATTTTCGGATCTTCCGAAACCGCACCCAAGGCAGCTGCCCCACAGGAACCGACGGCATAGCCCGTTCCGATCGTCGCAAGTCCGGTCGCCAGCGCCACACCGACATACGCAAGACCGTTATCCGCCGCCCCCGTTCCGGCAGCCTGTACGGCGCCCGGAATAAAGAGCACAATCGCCATGGCGAGCGCCGGCACAAACGCGGTTAAGTTTAAGCGAAGCGCCCGCTTCAGCCGTTTTTTACTGGGATCCGTATTTTCATAAACCAAATAAATGCCCGATGCAATCGTGAGCAACACGATCATTGCGGTCAAGACCAAAATCGTAGTCATACTTTCCTCCTTATTATTGCCGCCCGCAGCGGCTTCCTCCGACG
The DNA here is from genome assembly GCF_900120375.1 of Ndongobacter massiliensis. Classification (GTDB taxonomy): domain Bacteria; phylum Bacillota; class Clostridia; order Tissierellales; family Peptoniphilaceae; genus Ndongobacter; species Ndongobacter massiliensis. The sequence goes on along the minus strand of NZ_LT635480.1, from coordinate 1,629,897 downwards.
TTTTCCGCCGCCTTACGCATTGGTTTGCGTAAAGGGATGCCCGTCCCCGACATAATACTTGCTGAACATCTCGTAGTATTCCAGACGCAAGCTCTGAATAAAGACGATCAATCCTTCCAGTCCGAGAATGACAATGTTTCCGACAATCAACATCGCCACCTGCCCGCTGCCGCCCATCATCTCGCCCATGGTTTCAAAGGCCATAAAGAGTCCAACGTGGTTGATGGCAAAGGCGCCGACACGAATGAACGACACCACCCCCGAGAAAATCGAGATCAGCGCTTCGATCAGAGAAAATCCGCTTTCGACGTAGTAGCTGCCAACTTCCCCTTCATACAAATGACGTTTTTTGCGCAAAAGGTTGGCAAGTGGCTGTTTGAAAAGTAGCAGCGCTAGGCACAACCCAATGAGCCCGATAAACAGGCCCGTCGGCAGCGGGATGAAACCGAGTCCACTCAATACCGCGAGAATCAGCGACAGATAGAGCACAAAACCGGTCACGCCTTCTTTGCCGAACAGTCCTTCCTCCAAATCGCCTGCGCGCAGACGATTCACAATCCCTAGGACATAGGAGACGCTCGAAAGCGCCACCCCAAAGGCGATCGCCGCCAACAACACCGTATTGATGTTTTGAAACGGCTTGATGAGCAGTGCCGGAAGTAGCGTCTCGTTGCCGAAAACCGAACCGTACAGCAAACCGAACACCATGGAACTGAGTCCCACGCGTAAAATGACCCCGCCCAAATTCGGTCGGCGATGTCGTAAAAGAAATCCCCCGGCAAGCGCAAACACCGCGCCCTGTCCAAAATCGCCGAACATGGCGCCGAAAAGTAAGAGATAGGTCAGGGCAAAAAAGGCCGTCGGGTCGATTTCCCGGTAATTCGGCGTCCCATACATATGAATGAGCGCTTCAAAAGGCCTTACCAGCGGTCCGTTGTGCAGTTTTGTCGGCGGCATCAGCGCCGTTTCTTCATCGGATAGCACCTTGACCAGCCGATCTTCGAAAGGCAGAAGCGCCCGCTGCAGCATCGCCACCTGCCGATTCGGCACCCACCCGGCGAGATAAAAATATGCGCTACCGTGCGCCATATAGGCTTTCGCCTGCTCTATGCGTTCTTCATCGACCAACGTGGCGTAAAGCGTCGCTAAAAGTGTCTTTTTCTCCGCTTTCTTCTGTTCAAATGTCTGCCGCGCCTGCTCTTTTTGCGTGCGCAGCGCTTCCCGCTCGCGTTCAATCTCCGCCTGCCGCTTTTCATTCGTCATTTGCGTGACCTGCGGCATGGGCAGTTCTTTCCAATTCAAGCTGTCTTTCAGGCGCTGAATTTCCTCCGCCAGCCGCAACGGATAGAGCATGAAATAGGCTTCTTCACCTTCGGTTTGCCCCAAATGCAACACCGCCGCCGGAATGTTTTCATAATTGCCGCGAATCGTACGTCGCCCGGCTTCCGTCAGCGTTCCGTAGGCGTAGGAAAAATTCACCAGATCCGATAAATCCGCTAACTCCACTTCCTTCGCCGAAAATAGGCGCAGACTCCGCGCTTCCGCTTCCAACGCTGCGTCCTCGTCGTCCAGATTCTGCATCGCCTCATGTAGCGCTTCAAAGGAAGAAAACAACGCCTGTGCCTCTTCTTTATTCATCAGCGCGCCTTTTGCCGATTCTGCCGGCTCTCTTCCCATGACTTCGGGCCATTTTGCTAACAAATCCGTCCACAGATCTTCCCGCTCGAATGTCGTCACATGATTCATATCCAGCGTTCGTGTTAAATTTTCTTTTCCCGTATCAATGGTGAAACTGTAGTGCTCAATTTCACGCTGTGCATCCACCAATTCCATGGACGCCGCGCCGAACATCGCCCGCACCATTTCATCCAACCGATCGAGCCGTCCAACCACTTGGACCATGCTCATTTTTTCAACGGCCATGCGTCCTCCTTTCCGGTCTTTGAACCGCTCTACTCTCTTCGCGTTCCGCACTTTCCCCGGAACGACCTGCCGCATCCCCACCGATCAGATCCCGCTTTCCGATCAAATAGCGGTTTCGCTCGGCGATGGGCACTTGTAAACTCGCCGCTTCCGCCATGCGACACAGATCCACGCGCTCCGCTTCCGACACCACCGTATAGGCGATGGCCTTGCTCAGCGCCGATCCGTTTCCGTACAGCATCCGGCGCGCCCGCGCGGTGAAGTAACGCTGTCGGGCAATATCAAAAAACGCCATCGGATCCTGGCCGACAAGCCCCCCGCCATAGCGGCTCACGCGAAATTCCGCCGCAATCGCCTCCGGTGACAGTGTACTGAGGCGACGCAGGCTTTCTTCCGAAAATACGCGCCCGCCCGGCATCGTCAATGTCTGAATGCTCAACGCATCCAAGTCGCGATAGCAGCGCGCGCGGTAAATCCACTGCACATTGGCCCAATCGACCTGTTCCGCCAAAAACAGTCCCAATTCGGCTTCTTTCTTCCTATTTTTAAGCTTCTTTTGCAAATTCTGAAAGTACCACTTTTCCAGGTTTACCGAGAGATAAAACTCCCGCCCGCGCAACGCCTCATCCGTTTCCTGAATATATGGGGAAAGAATCCGAAAATAGGGACGTGCCGACAGACTTTGCAGATAGGCACCGACTGCGCTATCCAAATCCGTGGAAAATTGCAGCACCTCGCGGTACGGGCTTTGCTCGACAAAGCGCAGCAAATCGCTGCGATCCGTCTGCAACAATAAACCCAAATAAATCCGCAGGGCGGCGATTTCTTCTTCCATCAGATAGGCATCATAAAAATCGCGCGCGTCCCGCTCCATGAAGCAGCGAAGCGACAGCAGACGCTCTTGTCCATGTGCGCGCAGCGCCATCTCAAAATCCGCTAAACTGCGGATTTTCTTTCCCGAGGAAATACCCTCCGCTTCCAAGATCGGTCCCCATGGCGCCGCTTTGGGCGCTGTCGCCAGACGCGCCCGCGCGTCGGAAAACCGCAGTTCTCCGTACAGCCCCCGCACCTTGGCTTCCAACGCTGCATCTTTTGCGCCCACTTACGACCTCAACTTTCTGAAAGCCTGCTCGACAAACGCGTCTTTTTTGGCATCAAAAAACGCCCGTAACTGCGCAATTTCCTGGTCCGATGCGTCTTGTAAGGCGTTGATCGTGGATTTGGTCTGCTCTTGTATGTTCCGGGTTCGCGCCTCTGCGTCGCGCTTCGCCCGCGCTTCGCTTTCCTGCATAAAGTGCGCGAGCACCTCCTGGGCATGCGCCCGCTCCTGCTCGATTAAGATTTCCGTATCGGCGCGCAATTTTTCCGTATCCCGGTCGATTTGTAAAAGGGATTGCAACGTTTCGTTCATCTCGACCTCCCTCGTGAACGAAGCCGCCACCCCTGTGACGGCTCGCTCGCATTCCTTGGTTTCAAAGGTTCCGCCGACAACCAGCGGAACGATTTTCGCGCTCTTACTTGCTCGCCAGGGCGTTATTGACCGCATCGATAATGGCATCGCTCGTGATCGTCGCGCCCGAAATGGCTTCCACGCCTTCTGTGGTTCCCTTTTCGACAATAGCCGCCGGGATATCAGAAATGGCGGAGTCGGAAATGCCGGCGGTCTCGCCGTGTTCCTTCACTTCGACTTTCGTGATGGTATCGCCCTTCACGGTCACTTCGACTTTCAGCGGTTTTTCCTCCCCGCCCATGCCCTTCGTCGATTCTCCCGTCAGAACTTTTTCCTCTTCCGCAGCACTCTCGGACGCGTTGCCCGCATTTCCGCCGCAAGCGGTAAGAGTCAGCGCTGCTGCCAAAAGCAGACTTCCTACAATGCGTTTTGTTTTCATGATTCTCTCCTTTCTCCGTCGCAGAAAAGAGACTTCTGCGAACAATAGACGATTTTCATCTTATGTTTTTTTCCAAGTGCTGTCAAATGACGCTCACTCCACACTGGCCGCCGTGATAATTGCCAATTTATACGCGTCCTCTTCCGAGCAACCGCGAGAAAGGTCGTTGACCGGTTTGGCAATGCCCTGCAAAATCGGACCCAGCGCCTCATAGCCACCCAAGCGTTCGGCAATTTTATATCCAATATTTCCGCCCTGCAAATCCGGGAAGATAAAGACATTGGCGCGCCCGGCGACTTTGGAGCCCGGCGCTTTGCGCGCACCCACACTGGGCACAATGGCCGCGTCAAACTGCAATTCGCCGTCCAGCTCCAATTCCGGGAAGCGTTCCTTGGCGATGCGCGTCGCTTCCGCTACTTTTTCCTGCTCCGGCGACTTGGCAGAACCCTTCGTCGAGAAGGAAAGCAAGGCAATCCGCGGATCAATGCCGAACGTTTTCGCCGTCTCAGCGGAGGCATGTGCGATCTCCGCCAGATCTTCGGCACTCGGGCTGATATTGACGGCGCTGTCGGAAAAGACGTAGCGTTCCTCGTTCGGTCCGACCATGACCATGGCGCCACTGACGAGTTTCGTTCCCGGCTTTGTCTTCAAGATTTGCAGCGCCGGACGAATCGTATTGCCCGTCGTACCGACTGCACCGCTGACCATGCCGTCCGCTTTGCCGAGATAAATCATCATCGTGCCGAAATAGTTCGCGTCTTTCAGCTGCGCGCGTGCTTTTTCTTCCGTCGCCTTGCCATTGCGGCGCTCCACAAATTTCTGTACATATTCCTCCATCTTGGGACAATTCAAATAATCAATGATTTCCAGATCCCCCAGAGTATAGCCGTTGGATTTTGCCGATGTTGCGATCTCATCCGGGTTCCCCAGCAGAATGGGATGCAGGATCCCGTCATTCTGATGGCGGATCGCCGCCCCCAGAATACGGGCATCCGTTCCTTCCGGAAATACAATGCGTAAATTTTTTCCTTGAATGCGATCAATCAGTGATGAAATAATACTCATTTTTCTCCTCTTTCTTTTCCAGACTTTCGTCCGCTATCCCACAATTTGAAGCGCTTTCGGGAGCACTTCAAATTGCACGCGTTTCCCCTGCGCATAGGGAAACAGTTCCCCGTCCAAATTCAGCGCAAACGGTTGCGTGATTTCTTCCGTCCACTGCGTCACCCGGGCCATGTGCACGTAGCGCTCATATTTCCCGTGACTGGCGGAAAAAATCGACGGCAACAATCGCAAAACGGTACTGCGACGGATGTTCGCAATGCGGCAAACATCCAACGCGCCGTCCTCCATACACGCCTGCGGTAAAATTTGAAACCCGCCGCCATAATAGCGCCCATTTCCGATCGCTAGCAAAAACAGCTTCTCCTCATTGGCCTCCGCTCCGCGAATCGACAAGTCTCGATACCGCACCAACGCTTCCACCAAAGCTAGCGAATACGCCGCTTTCGAACGCACGCGCTTTTTAATGCGGTCAAAAAGCGCCAATACCTGCGCATCGAAACCGATCGATGCCGCGTTGAGGAAAAATTGCCCATCGGCGCGTCCCGCGTCCAGAAAACGCACCTTTTCGGAAAAGAGCCGGTCCATGGAAGGCGCAAGCTCTGGCGCCCATCCCAGTGTGCGCACGAGATCATTTCCCGTTCCAGCGGGTATGATACCCAAAATTCCCTTTTTTGCCTGCCACAAACCTTCGGCCACTTCGCGAATGGTACCATCCCCGCCAATCGCCACGACGATGTCGTTCGTCTGTGCGGCTTCTTGCGCTTGCTGGACGGCTTCCCGCGGTGCACGCGTTTCCCACAGCGTCCACCTCACCCCTTCGGGAAAGCGACAGGCGCGAATTTGTTCCGCCAATGCGGCGCAGCGTCCGCTATTGGCGGTCGGGTTTTAGAGAAAACAGATTCTCATTGCATCCCCTTGCTCAATGCCTGCTGCAAGGCGGTTTCTTCCTCCGGAGAAAGACCCTGCACAGCACGCCCTGCACGAATGTCCTTGGAAAAGCTTGAGGACCCACGCCGGCTATAAATGCTCGTCAGCAAAACTCCGTTTCCGTGTTCATCCAAAAGGACGAGGCTGAAGCTCTGCTCTCCCGCCATATCTTCGAACGCATTATAATGGTACAGCGCAACATTTTGCACGGCAAGGGACAAGTTTTCGCGCAAAAGCAGCGTTTCGTGTTTCAAATCCTCCTGTGTCCGGTTCTCCAACACCGTCACCGCTTGCCGCCAATCCTCCTCGGTTTTTGTTAATGCTTTATTAACTGCATCAAAGCGCACAAAGCAGTCCTCTTCCAATTTCCGGAAGCGGCGCTCCGTCATTTGTGCCAGTTCATTGTGTCCCGCCGTCAAGCGACCATCCGCCTCTTGCAACGCCTCACTCAGGCGCGCCCCATGTTCGCGGATCATCGCCGTGAAATCCGCGCGCTGCGATGCCATCTCCCCATTGATCTGCTCCTGCGCCGCTTGCAGCGCCGTCGCATCCGCGCGCTGTTTGCCGCGCGTCTCATCCAGGTCATTGCCGAAGCGCAGAATCAGTTCTTCCAAATTTAATTCCCCACGTCCGCGCAACAAGTAATCGTACCGCTTGCGCAGCCGAATCAATTTTTGATTCGCTGACGAAACCTGTATCAATGCTGCCAACGCTAAAACAGCCCCCGCCACGCTAATTCCCGTCGAAATCCAATCCATCTTCGCTTTCCCTTCCCAACCACTCGTCAAATCCCCGCCAACGCGCAACCAAAACCCGGTGAACCGCCGCTTCCGCTTCGTGCGCCTGCTGCAGCGCGCGGCGCGCAAAGGTCCGGTGCGTCTCCTGATGGGCGGCATCTCGCAGTCCTTTTCCGTTCATCCAACAATTATAAACCAGCCCTTCCACCGCTGCGACGAAAAGTTTCGTTCCCGCCGCCACATCCGCTAAGGGCCACCGCTTCACCTGTTGCGCCAGCGCCACTTGTTCCTGCAGTGCTTCCAATAAAAGTGCAATCATCGCTTCTGGAACGCGCAATGCCTCCTGAAAGCCCGCTTCCACCGCCTCTTCGCGCGCCGCGCTCCCTTTGGGCAGTTTCCAGGCGTCCAACACCGCTTGAAAGCTGTCTCCATCCTGCTGCGCCAGTATCATGAGTCGCTGCATCGCCTCTTTTTGCCGCTTCGTTTCTTCGCCGGAGATACACAACCCCATGGCATTGAGTGCCAGGCCTAGCGCACCCACCACACCCATAACGCCCCCTCCGCCGGGATTCGGTTCCGGGCCTGCCGTACGTTCAAAAAATTCGCCTAGTCGCAGTTCTGAAAAATTTTTCTCGCTCATACGCCTTCCTCCGATAAACGCGCAAGGAGATCTTCCAATGCCTCCCGCGTCGCACATTGCACGCGCAGATCGTAGCCTTTGCGGCGCTTGGCAATCGAGACCTTTGTCGCCAATATCTCCGTCAGCCTTTCCTCCCAATCTTCCAGATATAGATCGCGTTTTTTGGAAGGTCTTTTTGCCGTCTTCTTTTCTACAGCATTGACATTCGTAAGTCCTCGAATCATCATCTCGCGATATTTTTTTCGCTGGGTCAAATCCGGCTCGCCGAGTAGCGAGCGCCCCTGTGATGCGGTCAACAGTCCCTGCCGCAACGCCTCCAAACTCTCCGGATCAAGGTTCAGAAGTCGAACGGTGTTGGCGATGTACGAACGCGATTTTCCCAAGGCGTCTGCCAATTCCTGCTGTGTCAGTCCCTGCGCCTCCTGCACGCGCCGGTACGCCAAGGCCTCTTCCAGCGGATTTAAGTCTTCGCGCTGCACATTTTCAATCACGGAAAGAAGATTTGCCGACGCCGTATCCTCTTGACGCAGCACCGCCGGAATCTCCTCCAAACCTGCCATTTTCGCCGCCCGAAAACGCCGCTCTCCGGCGATAATTTCGTATGGGGCGCGCCCCGGCGCTGTATATTTTTTAACAATAATGGGTTGTAAGACACCGTATTTTTGAATCGATGCACTCAATTCCTGTAATGCTGCTTCCGCAAATTCCTTTCGCGGTTGTTCAGGATTCGGCTCAATTGCGGAAATGGGCAACATTTGCAAAAGATCCGCTGCTTCCTTGGCAACACCGGATGCGATGCGCTTTTGGTTCGCCCGCGGCGGCGCTACTTTTTCGCTTTTTTTCGAAGCGGCGCTGCGCGTTTTTTGAGAAGTCGCCCGATTCGGCGCTACTGCTGTAGCTTCGGTTTCTTTCTGTACTTTTTTTTCTGCTTTTTGCGCCGCCGATTTTGCTGCCGATTTTTTTTCTCCGATACGCTCGTCAATGCTCTGCTCTTCGGAAGTACCCGAATCGACAACCTGCTTTTTTTCAATTTTCGCCGACGGAATCAGCGCGCTCAATCCGCGTCCCAGACCTTTTTTTCGTGCCATGCTACCCTCGATTCTTCTTCAATAACTCTTTGCCCAATTTCATATACGTGCGCGCCCCTTTGGAAAGGCGGTCGTAGGTAAAGACGCTTTCGCCGTACGAGGGCGCTTCCGCCAACCGGATATTGCGCGGAATGACGGTGCGGAATACCTGTTCTCCGAAATACTTTCGCACTTCGTCTTCTACTTCCTTTGACAGATTGTTCCGTCCGTCATACATCGTAAGAAGTGCGCCTTCCAGCGCCAACGCGGGATGCAAGCTCTCGCGTACAAGATCGATCGTTTCGCTCAGCTGACCGACGCCTTCCAGTGCGTAATATTCCGTTTGAATCGGTATGATGACGGAATCCGCCGCACACAGTGCATTCAAACTCAAAAGCCCGAGAGAAGGCGGGCAGTCGATCAGCAGGTAATCGTACGCGTCGCGCAAGATTTCTGTCTGTGCGCACAACAAAGCGGCGCGGTCCGATCGATCCACCGCTTCCACCTCGAGTCCCGCCAGCGCCGAAGAAGAGGGCAGGATCCGCACATTTTTCGCCGACGTTTCCCGTATCGCACGACTTGCCGGCTCCTCGCCCGACAACACCGTGTAAATATCCGGTTCGTCTTCGTTCTTATCCAAGCCCAATCCGGAGGTGGAATTCGCCTGCGGATCCATATCGATGACCAATACGTTTTGTTTCAACAGCCCCAATGCCGCCGCTAAATTCACCACCGTCGTCGTTTTTCCGACACCGCCTTTTTGATTGTAGACGGCAATCACTCGTCCCATGCTTCCTCTTTTCTCAAGCGCAATATGGCGTAATCCAGCACAATATGACACGCCCGTTGTCGTATATTTTGTCGATCTCCATGCAAATGCAACTCATGCACTTCCGTTTTCCCGCGATAGTCGATCCCGACAAATACCTTTCCAATCAAGGCGCCCTCCGGTCCGGCATACCCGGTCGTGGAAAGCCCCAAGTCAGCCTTTGCCTGCAGGGCCGCTCGCTGCGCCATCCAGCACGCCGCTTCGCGGCTGACCGCGCCGCATCCTTTGACAATTTCGTGCGGAATACCCAATTCCTCCATCTTCGCTCCATCCGAGTAGGTAACCCAACCGCGTCCGAAACAATGTGAGGCACCCGGCGCATCGACGATCGTCGCTGCCAGCGCGCCGCCCGTCAAACTTTCCGCGGTTGCCACCCATTCCTTTCTTTCCCTTAATATACGCACCAGCGCCTGCGATTTTGTGTCGTCGCCGACAGTGACAATCAACCCGGCAAAACACTGCTGCACTTTTTGTAGGCCTGCAGCAAGCAGGGCGTCCGCCTCCGCCTCCGTTTTGCCTTTTGCCGTAATACGCAAAAGCGTCCCATCGTCTTTTACATAGGGGGCAAAACTGGGATTGACTGCATGCGCAATCGCATCCGAAAAGCGACGATTTACCTCATATTCGCCTAAGATTCCAATGCGAACCGGCAGCGATTTTGTGATCATCGTTGAATTTTGCAGGAGCGGCCGCACGGATTCTTCAAACATCAACGTCATCTCGCGCGGCGGCCCCGGCAACAGTACAATGGCCCGCTCGCCGACGGGAATCCATGCGCCGCCCGCCGTTCCGTGATGATTTTGAAAAATCTGTGCCCCCTCTGGGAACTCCGTGACGATCCGATTGTCCTGTTGCGCTTTTTTATTTGTAAACCAATGGTCAATTCGTTCCGTGCTCTCCGCATCATAAATGATTGGACGATCTACATAGCGCAATACGGTCCTTTTTGTCACATCGTCATGCGTGGACCCCAGTCCTCCTGTCAATATCAATAGATCCGCCCGCTGCATGACTTCGGAAATAGCTGTGTACAGCCTTTTTTCATTGTCGCCGACCACGCTCGTCCGAAAGACATCATGCCCGAGCGCCGCACATTCCCGGCACAAATATTGAACATTGGTATTGAGAATGTCGCCTAAAAGTAATTCGGTTCCCACCGATAAGATTTCAATATTCATCGTCGCCTCCACATTTATTCTACCATGCAGAAATGGAAAATGTAGTTTTCTGTAGATGTTTCATATGAAACATTCGAGCTCTTCTATCCCTGGTTTCATATGAAACATTAAGTTTTTCCTAAAATTGTTTCATATGAAACAATTTTGACTATCCCTTTTCCCAATAGAAAAAGCCCGGGCTGCGCCCGGACTCGTCTATAACCTTTACAAAGGTTTTTTGCGCGGCTTTCCCTGTGTACGGGGATATAGTTCCGGTGTGGAGTGGACTTTTTTTATGACAAGCAGATTGCGCTGCAGCGCATCTTTTCCGAAGGTAAAGGAATCGACCTTCAGCAGCACGCCACCGAGTATTTGCAGCGCATTTTTTGCACTTGCAATCTCTTCTCCTGCCTTGGGTCCCTTCATACAGTAAAAATACCCACCAAGGCGAACAAAGGGGAGACAGTACTCCAACAGCGTCGGCAGCGGCGCCACAGCGCGGGAAAGCGCAACATCATACGCCGCACGATAATCAGGTTTGCACCCGAACTCTTCCGCGCGCCCATGGATGGCAATGGTCTTTGTCAGCTGACATTGCGCTATAACCTCCTCCAAAAAACGCACGCGCTTCTGCAGGCTGTCGAGCAGTGTCAGCTCGATTTTCGGGTTTGCAATTTTCAGCGGGATGCCCGGAAAGCCCGCACCCGTTCCAACATCAATCACACGCAACGCCGCGTTGCGGTCCATAACGCGAAAAACACTTAAGGAGTCCAAAAAATGTTTTTCGTCAATTTCATCCGGGTCTGTAATTGCCGTAAGATCCATTCGCGTATTCCAATCCAATAGAAGCGTGCGAAACTGCGTGAATTTTTGTATCTGCGCATCGTTCAAACAAAAAGGCGGCTCTTTGGCATTTTGCAAAAACTCATTCATCAATACGCTCCTTCTCGTCTGGGTGACTACTGTTCTTTCTGCGCCGTACTTCCAGTTCAATCAGCAATACATTGATATCCGACGGACTCACGCCGCTGATTCGCGACGCCTGCCCGACCGACTCCGGACAAATCTGGTTTAATTTCTGGGCTGCTTCCTTTTTTAATCCATTGATAGTGGTGTAATCGGCAATCGTGAGTGCCTGATTTTCCAGACGACGGAATTGGCGAATTTGCCGGGCCTGTTTTTCAATGTACCCTTCGTATTTGATTTCCGTTTCCACTTCGCTGATCACTTCGTCTGGCAACACCGTGCGGGTGGGGTCCAGTGGCGCTGCATTTTCATAGGTCATTTCCGGACGACGAAGGAGTTCCGAAAGGGAGAGACCCGTTTTCAACGGAGCCGACTCCAGCGATTCCAGAATTGCATTGGTTTCTTCATTGGGGGAGAGCATCACCTGCAAAAGGCGCTGCCGTTCTTGCGCAATGGCCGCTTTCTTCGCCTGCATGCGCCGATACCGTTCCTCACTGGCCAGTCCGATTTGATACCCGCGCTCGGTCAGACGGACATCCGCATTGTCCTGGCGCAAACTCAACCGGTATTCACAGCGCGAGGTCATCATGCGATAGGGTTCGTTTGTTCCCTTGGTCACCAGATCGTCAATTAAAACGCCGATATACGCTTCGCTGCGATCTAAAATAAGCGGCGACTTTCCGTCCAATTGTAGCGCCGCATTGATTCCGGCGAGCAAACCCTGGGCTGCCGCCTCCTCATAGCCGGAGGAACCGTTGATCTGTCCGGCGAAGTAGAGTCCATGGACGGAAAAACTTTCCAAACTGCGCCGCAATACACGTGCATCGATGCAGTCGTATTCGATGCCGTAAGCGGAGCGCATAATTTCAACGTGTTCCAATCCGCGAATCGAACGATACAGTTCCAGCTGCACCTCTTCCGGCAACGTCGAGCTGACGCCCTGGACATAAATCTCATCCGTACTTTCCCCTTCCGGCTCTAAAAACACCTGATGCTCCTCGCGATCCGGGAAACGAACCATTTTATCTTCAATAGACGGGCAGTAACGCGGTCCAACGCCGTGCACCTCGCCGCTGTACATGGGACTGCGCCCTAAATTTTCTAGAATGATGCGTTTCGTTTCCGCCGTTGTATACGTCAGATAGCAGGGGAGTTGTTTGCGCTCCAGCGACTTTCCCTGATTGAGAAAAGAAAAGGGGACAACGGTTTGGTCGCCTTCCTGAAGAATCATCTGTGAAAAATCGATCGAGCGTCGATTGACGCGCGCCGGCGTCCCCGTCTTGAAACGCCGCAGCGCAAATCCGCAGGCGCGCAACGAATCGGAAAAAGACAAGGACGGCTGCAGACCATGCGGTCCCGACGAATAGGAACATTCTCCCATCAAAATTCTTCCGTTCAAAAAGGTTCCGGTGCATAGGATCACCGCCGGGGCGAGATAACGTGCCCCCGTGCGCGTGACAATTCCCCGCACAACGCCTTCTTCCACCAAGAGGCGGCAGGCTTCCGCCTCGATCAGCTGCAGCCGCGGCTGGCGTTCCAGTCGACGCTTCATCTCATCGTGGTACCGGCGTTTGTCCGCCTGCACCCGCAGCGAGTGAATGGCAGGTCCTTTGGACCGATTCAACATGCGCGATTGGAGAAACGTCGCATCGATAACCAACCCCATTTCTCCACCTAAGGCGTCAATTTCACGGACCAGGTGTCCTTTACCGGTTCCGCCGACATTGGGATTACAGGGCATATCCGCGATGGATTCTAAACTGATGGTCAAAAGCAGCGTATTTTTGCCCAGGCGTGCCGCCGCCAGCGCCGCTTCACAGCCGGCATGACCCGAACCGACGACGATGACATCCGCCTTTGCTCTTGTATATTCCGGTACGCTGCGCTCTTCCTGCTTCATCTCCCGTGCCCTTCCTACTTTCCTACACAAAACGACTGAAAAATTCGATCCAGCACTTTTTCATCCATCGACTCGCCGGTTACTTCACACAAATAACGATACGCCGATCGCAGACTGACTTCCACCGCATCCAACACGACGCCGCGTTCTAAATCTTCCAGCGTCTGTTGCACTTCGTTTCGGCTTTTCCGAACGAGCTCGGTTTGCCTGAGATTCGTCAGTGCCGCCGGCGGCGCATTTTCCACCGCGCCTTCAAAAAACAAATCGCGAATGGTCTCTTCCAGCCGGGAAAGTCCCGCTCCCGTTTTGGCGGAAATTTCCAACCAGGAAAGGGCAGGGTATTGTGCCTTCCACTGCGCCAATTTTTGCGCAAATGCATCGGCGGTCGGTTGATCGCTTTTATTCAAAAGAAGGAGTGCCGTACCGGCAGCCGCCTCGGCAACAAGTTCGTCGTCCTGTTTTTGCGGAACCCGCGCCGTGTCGAGCACCAGCAAGATTAAATCGGCTTCCCGCATCAAAGCGCGACTGCGTTCCACACCGATCGCCTCCACGCGATCCTCGGTTTCGCGAATGCCCGCCGTATCAATCAGGCGCAGCAAAATCCCGTCCAAATCATACGATTCCTCGATGGAGTCGCGCGTGGTACCCGGAATGTCCGTGACAATCGCACGCGATTCGCACAGCAACGCATTTAACAGCGAGGATTTGCCCACATTGGGACTTCCGACGATGGCCGTTGCAATGCCCTCGCGCAACAACCGTCCCCGCGCGGCGGAAGATAACAGCGCATCCATCGACGTCAGTATGGCGCGCGCTGCGTTTTGCATCGGTTCCTGTGGCAACTCCTCTTGGGCATCCTCCATAAAGTTGATGCCGTATTCCATCTCCGCAAGCAATTTCAACACGGAATCCTTTATTCTGTTTATTTCTTTTGATAATTTTCCATCTAATTGTTTTACCGCTTGCTCGTGCGCGCGCGTCGTCTGCGCATCGATAACATCCCGTACGGCTTCCGCCTGTGCGAGATCAATGCGCCCGTTCAAGAAGGCGCGGCGCGTAAATTCGCCGCGTTCTGCAAAACGCGCACCCTTTTCCAAAACCAAGGCGAGAATGCGACGCACGGAAAGCGCTCCGCCGTGGGCATTGATTTCAACGACATCTTCCGCCGTATAGGTGTGCGGTCCGCGCATAAAGCTCACCAACACTTCATCAATAATTTTTTCCCCACAAATGATGTGTCCATATCGCAATTTTCGATCATCGGTTCTTGATAAGGGAGTTCCGGTCGGTCGAAACACCGCCTGTGCAATGGAAAACGCATCGGGACCGCTGATGCGCACAATGCCGATGCCTGCTTTTCCGACGGCGGTGGCAATCGCCGCGATCGTATCCTCTTCCATGGTGCCCGGTGCGGCAGCCATCTTTTTTTCCCGCGTTTCGTCTTGCGTTTTCACAGCATTTTCCTTCCGACGATCCCGATAAAAAAGCGGTCTCTTGAGAGACCGCTACTTCGTATATCGAATTACGACTTTGCGATACGGATCGCGTCCCTCCGATACGGTTTCCACATTGGGCATATCCTGTAGCGCGAAATGCACGATGCGACGTTCATAAGCATTCATCGGCTCCAACGCAATGGAACGTCGAAAACGTTGCACCTTTTCCGCCGTCCGCCGCGCCATGGTCTCAATACTGGCTTTGCGCCGTCCGCGATACCCGCCGACATCAATCAGGACGCGTAAATGCTCTTCACAGTGCCGATTGATCGCAATCGCCAGCAGATATTGCAGTGCATTGAGCGTTTCCGCACGCCGCCCGATGACAATGCCTGTATCTTCATCGCTCAAGTCGCTGATTTCCAGAAAAAGGGTATTCTCATTTCGGTCGCCGCTCACCTGTGCGTCGATGTGCATCTGTTCCAAAATGGAAAGCAACCAATCGGCGGCAAACTCTTCCACGCGTTCTTCTTGCGCGTTCCCACTTTCTGTCTCCGAGGTTGGCGTATCAAAGGCTTCGCTGCATGCTTCCGCTTCCGACATGTCTGTACGATCCGCTTCTTCTTCGGATGATGTGATGCCGGCAGCTTCTTCCTTCAACGTCAACTCTTTTTCCACATCGTCTTTCCCCTCCGCCGCTTCCTCCGCTGTCGAAACCACCGATTTCGAAGTGAAGTCGGAGGGTTCAGAGGTAGGCGCCGAAACCGCTTCTTCCGGTTCCGACTTCGTCATCTCTTTCGGGGTTTCTTCCCGCAACGTTACACGTACGACGGCATTTCGCGAACCGAAACCAAGAAAGCCCGCTTTCGATTCTTCCAAAATTTCAATATCGACCTCGTCCAACTCCCGCTGCAATTCCACCAGCGCAAGATGAACCGCTTCATCCACACTTTTTGCCGTTTTAACGACTGATTTCATGCTATCCCTCCTGCTCTTTTCGCATCGCGCAACAACTCGAACATTTCCCGCTCTCCTCCGAGAAACGCTATCGGCGATCCGGTTCCGGTTCTGTTTTCCGCATAAAAAGACGCGAAATCAGGCGAATCGATACTTCCAAGAGATTGCCAAAGCCCCAGTATAAAAGCAGGGCGGCTTGGAAATTGACGAAGACAAAGAAGAAAACCACCGGCATCATATAGGTCATCATGCGCATCGACGACGCACTGGATCCGCCGGCCGCCTGCGATTGCTGCATTTGCGGATTCAACAGGGAAACGAGAATCTGCGATGCCGAGTTGAGTAAGGGCAGGGCGAACCAGTACGGATCGGCCAGTGATAAATCCTGAATCCATAAAAAATTCTTTTGTATATGCGCAAACATCCCAGGGTCGTCAAAGAGGTATTGTTCCGGATTCCGCATAATTCCAAACAGAGCGAGGACGATAATCAACTGTATGACCATCGGCAGACAACTGGAACAACCGACTTGCGAAACCTTGTTCTCCTTGTAAAACTCCATCGTTTTTTGCTGCAGAATACGCTCGTCATACCCATAGCGCTTTTTCAGCGCCTCCAGTTGCGGATTGATATCCTGCATCTTCTTGGATGCCCGTGCCTGACGCAGGGTCAGGGGAAGGGTAATCAATTTATTGAGCACCGCCATCAATAAAATTGTGATGGCAAAATACGAGATCGTTTTCGGTTCCTGTCCGATTGTGATGATAAACTCGTATATTTGACGCATGATTGCGCCAAAAATTTGATATAGAATCGACAAACTATTTTTCTCCTACTCTCCATCGCTATCGCAACGGATCCTTACCGCCCTTACTGAACGGATTGCAGCGTAAAATACGCCATAGACTGAGACAACAAGCCGTTGTAAAACGATATCGGCGAAAGGCTTCCAACGCGTATTGGGAACAAGTCGGCTGGTACTTGCATTTCCCACTCCCATACAAAGGAGAAATCCAACGCTGATAGAATCGAATCAACCCCTCTGCGATACGGTTCATGATTTACGGCTTCCTTCGCTGTTGCGAGGTTTTCGCAGAGAAGCGCGCCGCTCGCGCAGCGTCAAAAGATGCAGGACTGACTTCTCCAAATCGGCATAAGACAGTTCCTGAACCCCCTCGCGCGGAACAAAAGCAAAATCGTAGCCTTGCGGAAACGCGGCTTCATGATGTCGCACAATTTCTCGCAGTCTGCGTTTCAAACGGTTTCTGGCGGTCGCTTTTCCCATTTTTTTCGAGATGGAAAAACCATATCGATTCGTTTTTCTTCCATTTTTTCGACACAAAACTTTGAACTGTCGATTATAGTAGGCTTCCCCGCGTCGATACAATCGTTGAAAATCTGAATTTTTTCGCAGTCGAAGCGCACGTTCCATGATTTCCCCTCGAATAAAAAAGGTCTATGACCGAGCATAGACCTACGCAGACAATCTTTTTCTTCCCTTCAGTCTTCTCGCTTTCAGTACGCGACGGCCGCCCGTCGTTGCCATTCTCTTGCGAAAACCGTGATCATTCGCCCTTTTACGACGATTCGGTTGATACGTTCGCTTCATATTATCCCTCCTTGCCTCTTAGTACTCCGCGCGCTCGCTGCGCGTTTGTTTCGATGGCTTGCCCACGCAAATGACACCGTATCGAAACGCTGCGGAATCTTCTTGATTGTATTGAAATCCCTTGGGACTGTCAAGCAATCTCGCTGTTATGCGCTCGATTGGAAAGTGGAGTCGAATTTCTCCTTATGATATAATGAAAACAACAAAAAGCGTGTTTTTGGTGGAAAAAAACACAAGTTATCCACAAATGTGGATAACTTGTGGATAACCCGTTCATAATTGGTGGATTTCTTTTTTTTCTGCTTTCTTTTCTGCAGAATGCTCCACCTTTTCTTCGGTGGAATCGTGGAAAACCGTCGGTGGAATATTTCTCTTTCCGGGATTTTTTCTTTTTTCCACGAATCTATCCACTCGTAACGGGGGATCATTGCTTTTCCCTATCGGAAAAGAAAGGAGTTGCCATGAGCGACCTCTCCATCATCTGGCAGGAAGTCGTTGAGATGTTGAGCCTGAAATTAAATAATTTGCAGCTTCAAAATTGGATTGATCCGTTGAAGCCGATTTCTTTGAATAATGATTGTTTAGTTCTGGACGCAACCAGCAATTTCATTGCCAATATGGTGCGAAAAAAATATATGAAAGATATTGAAGAATATCTTTCCTACCTATGCAATAAACCGATTCATGTGGAATTAACCGATCCCAGTCTGGATAACTACATGGTTCTGGTTAACCGGCTGAAATATGAACCCGCCGGGCAAAGCGTCATGCGAGAGGCACAGCTTACCGAAGAACCTCCGGTTTCTTCTGCAAAAAAAACAGCGCAGGATGTGATCTCCGATGATCTGTCGCTGGAGACACCACGCATTGTCGAACGCATTCGAGAGGAAAAAACGCGCCATTCGGAACAACAGGCGCAAAATGGCTATGCAACGTTAAATCCCAAGTACACCATGGACAGCTTTGTTTCCGGTCCCAGCAACGAATTTGCCTTTGCTGTGGCGAAAGGCGTAGTGAAAAATCCGGGCAGTGCGTACAATCCTTTCTTTATTTATGGCGGATCGGGTTTGGGAAAAACCCACCTCATGCAGGCGATTGCGCATGAAATCCTGCGCAATGACCCGCAAAAAAAGGTTCTGTACACGACCAGTGAAAAATTTATGAATGAAATGATCGCCATGATTGAAAACGGGACCAATGTGGAAAAAGAAAATTTCCGCAAAAAATACCGCTCGATCGATGTCATTCTCATTGACGATATACAGTTTATCGCCGGAAAAAAGGCCACGATGGAAGAAGTCTTTCACACTTTCAACGACCTGAAAGAAGCGAATAAACAAATCGTTTTGTCCTCAGATAAACCCCCGAAAGAATTGAAAAATCTGGAAGAACGTCTCGTCACCCGTTTTGAAGGGGGTATGACGGCGGACATTCAGCCGCCGGATTTTGAGACGCGTGTAGCGATTCTCAATCATAAATCCAAGCAGGAAGGGATGGAGCTGCCTGCGTACGCGGTGGAATTCATTGCCAATGAAATCACGTCCAACATTCGGGAATTGGAGGGATCTTTTATTCGCGTCATTGCATTCCTGCGCTTCAAACAAATGGATCCCATGACGCAAGCGCGCGAAAAAGTGTTGGAAATTACGCGAAATGCGCTCAATCTGGAAGAAAAAAAAGAGACGGTCATTCAAATCGAAGATATTATACGCATCGTGGAAGAAACGTATGGTTTGGAAACCGGGGCATTGTCTTCCGTCAGCAAACAAAACGCCATCGCACGTCCGCGGCAAATTGCAATGTATTTGGCACGGCATTTAACGAGTTTATCGTTGGTCGCCATCGGAAAGCATTTCAATCGCGATCACACCACCGTGCTGCACGGTTTATCCAAAATCGAAACGAAAGAAAAAAACGGGCCGAAGCCCGAATACAAAGACACCGTTGAAGAACTCACACAGAAACTCAAGGGGACCTCATGATTCCACGTTTTTATCCACCGGAAAAATCGACTTATCCACGAAAGAAAAGGCTCTTTTCTGCGTCAGATTGCACTTTTCCACGGATTCCACAGCCCCTACTGCTGTTTCTACTATCTTTATTATTCTTATAAGGAGGCGCCATGCGCATACGAATTCAACCCCAAGCGCTCAGTGCAGCAATCGCAATCGCACAACGAGCGGTTGCCGGTCGGGCAACCATGAGTATTTTAACGAATATCCGTTTAGAAGCGGGGGAACAAAAATTACAATTGACATCTACAGACTTGGAACGTTCCATTCAAACAACGCTGCCTTGTATGGTGGAAGAAGCCGGTATCGTCGTTCTGCCTTCCACCATTATCGGCAATATTTTTCGAAAATTACCGGCGGAGGAAGCAGTGCTGTCGACCAATGGGGATATGGCAGAAATTGACTGCGGGAATGCACATTTTCGGATGCAGCTGAGCAATGCAGCCGATTTTCCAACGCTGCCGGAAGAACCGAATCAACCCTGTTTGGCACTGCATAATGATGTTCTGCGCCGCGCGATTATTGAGACGGGATTTGCCACTTCCTTGGATGAAAATAAGTTGGCGTTAACGGGCATATTTGTAGAAAAAGAGGGCGATCATCTGCGCTTTGTGGCGCTGGATGGCTACCGTTTGGCAGTGCGAAGCGTTCCGATTGCGCAGGGAACTGATGTGGAAATGGAATCCTTCATCCTTCCGAAACGGGCGATGGATGATGTGCTTCATATTTTCCCGGATATGGGATTGACGACGATTCGCAGGCTGCCGGGTACCGTTGTCTTTGAAGATGAAACGACACGTTTTTATGCGCGTCTGATCGATAAGAAATATATCAACTATCGGGAGATTATTTCTACCGAATTCCGTACAAAAGTAGATGTAAATCGCCAAGACTTTGTCGATGCATTGGAGCGTGCGACGCTGCTTTCCAATGCGGAACACGCCAATCTGGTAAAGCTCTTTGTCGACGGTTCTTTGCTGCGCATGGAATCCAATTCGGAGATCGGAACGGTGAATGAGTCTTTGCCCATCCGTTGTGACGGGGAAGCCATGCGAATTGCCTTTAATGCCGCATATCTCCTACAGGGATTAAAAGCGTTGGATTGTGAAGAAGTGCGTCTGCATGTCAACGGTTCGCTCAATCCCATGGTGATTCGTCCGGCTGAAGAAGCGGATTATCTTTATCTGGTACTTCCGGTGCGCGTCGGGGGTGCCTGATGGAAAATTTGGTCATCCACACGCCATATATCCGGTTGGATCAGGCGATGAAATTGGCATCTTTCGTCGCTTCGGGCGCCGAGGCAAAGGCGTTGGTGCAGGAAGGTGCGGTTGCGGTTAACGGTACCGTTTGTATGCAGCGTGGAAAAAAACTGTACGATGGCGATTGTTTTTCTTTTGGTGACGCGGCGGCATGCATTTCTTCCAAGGGTGAGGCATAGGCGGGGCAGAGTCCGGGAAAGGGATCCTTTGTGTTTTTGAAAGAACTTCTTCTTATCAATTACAGGAACTATCGGTACCAGAAGGTTCTTTTTCATCCCGGATTGAATCTGCTTATCGGGGAAAATGCGCAGGGCAAAACGAATTTGTTGGAGAGTGTCTATTTAAGTGCACGTGGCACGGTATTTAAAAATATCCGCGAGCGCGAACTCATTCGTTTCGGGGAACGCAGTGCCTATGTAAGGGCGGTCATTGATCGAAATGGGCAACAAAAAACGGTGGAGTGTAAATTGTCCATGGTCGATCGGAAACGCGTGCGCATCAATGAGATTGAAATAGAAAATCTGCGCGAACTGAGCTATCAATTTGATGTGGTTCTTTTTTCTCCACAGGAGTTGCGATTGGTGCAAGCGGGTCCCGCGTATCGTAGAGGGTATCTCGACAGTCTGTTACAGGGAATCAATCTCCATTATAATAAAGAGTTGGGAGCCTACGAACGGATTCTGTATCAACGCAATCGGCTGCTGAAAGGAAGAAAAGATCGATGGTTTGAAGCGCAGCTTTCAACATTGGATCAGCAATTAGTACAAGCGGCATACCGCATTGTGCAACAACGCGAAGCGTTGGTGCAGGAAATTCAAGAAGAAGCGAAGGGATTTCATCAAAAAATGTCCGGTGGACGCGAAAAATTTGGCGTGCAGTATGAAACCGCCATACCGCTGTCGGATACATTTGAAAAACAAATGCTGCAGGCGCTCATCGATTCACGAGATCGTGATTTGATGCAGAAAAATACCGATGTCGGGCCACATAAAGACGATCTGCTGCTGACCATCAACGGAATGCCGGCAAGGCGGTACGCCTCGCAGGGACAGAGCCGCACGGCCGCCTTGGCATTAAAATGGGCGGAGGTTTCCATTTTGGAAGCGCACAATGCCAGTGCGCCGCTGCTGTTGTTGGACGATGTATTTTCGGAATTGGATCCAAACCGGAGCAAGCAGCTATTACAGATGATTGGTCCCTATCAGACGATGATTACCGCCAATCGATTGGGGAATCTGCTCACAGAAACGCCCGGCGAAAATGGGCGTATCTTCCATATTTGCCAAGGGGTCCTGAGTGAGGAAACCGAAAGCAGGCGATGGAAAAAATAGAAAGGAATACCATGGCAAAAAAGGATAATTACGGCGAAAGTAATATTCGCGTACTGGAGGGGTTAGAAGCCGTTCGGGTGCGTCCGGGTATGTATATTGGTTCCACGGATGAACGCGGTTTGCACCATCTCGTCTACGAAGTGGTGGACAACTCGGTCGACGAGGCATTGGCAGGTCGCTGTAGTAAAGTGGAAATTGTATTGGGAAAAGATGGCAGCTGCACGGTTACGGATGACGGCAGCGGCATTCCCGTAGAAAAACATCACCAGACAGGACTTTCCACGTTGGAAACGGTTCTGACGATTCTGCACGCCGGCGGAAAATTCGATTCCAAAGCCTATCAATATTCCGGAGGATTACACGGAGTTGGCGTTTCTGTCGTCAATGCGCTCTCCGAGCGGCTGGATGCCTGGGTGTGGCGCGATGGACAAGAATACCATCAGGCGTTTTCCCGCGGCAAATCTCTAGGGCCGCTCGAAGTTACGGGAAAGGCGAAAAAAACGGGAACGCGCATTCGCTTTATTCCGGATGCGGAAATCTTTGAAGTGCTCGATTTTCATAAAGAGATCTTAATGAAGCGCTTTCGCGAAATGGCGTTTCTGAATGCCGGCTTGAAGTTTCATTTTATTGATGAGCGTGACGGAACGCAGGAACGCTTCCACTATGAAGGCGGCATACGGGAATTTGTCAAACATCTGAATCGCAACAAGAATCCGCTGCACAAGGAGATTCTTCATTTTTCAGGCGAACAAGACGGGGCGTTGGTCGATATTTCTCTGCAGTACACCGATGCGTATTCCGAAGTGACGCTGGCATTTGCCAATAATATTTTAACGCCGGAGGGCGGTACGCATCTCACCGGGTTTCGTTCCGCATTGACCAAGTCACTCAATGAGTACGGAAGAAAATACAATATTATTAAAGAAAAAGATGAGAATTTGTCCGGGGAAGATTCCCGCGAAGGGTTGACGGCGATTGTCTGTGTGAAAGTGCAGAATCCGCAATTTGAGGGACAGACAAAGTCAAAATTAGGCAATAGTGAAGTACGTGGCATCGTCGATACCTTCTTTTCCACGGCGCTGGAGGCATATCTCGAGGAGAATCCGCGCATTGCCAAAGTGATTTTGGAAAAAGCATTAACCTCCCAGAGGGCACGCCATGCGGCACGCAAAGCCAGAGATCTGACGCGGAAGCGTTCGCTTCTGGACAATACGACATTGCCCGGAAAATTGGCGGATTGTCAGGAAAGTGATATTTCCGTCAATGAAATTTTCCTAGTCGAGGGCGATTCCGCCGGCGGTTCGGCAAAGACGGGACGTGACAACCGCATTCAGGCGATTCTTCCGCTGCGCGGTAAAATTTTGAATGTCGAAAAAGCGCGTCTGGATCACATTCTCAGCTATGAGGAAATCAAGTCGATGGTCACAGCTTTCGGCACGGGAATCGGTCCGGAATTTGATATTTCAAAATTGCGCTATGGAAAAATTATCATCATGACCGATGCCGATGTGGACGGCGCACACATTCGCACATTGTTATTGACGTTCTTTTACCGGTATTTGCGGCCGTTAATTGATCAGGGGCACGTCTATATCGCCCAGCCGCCGCTGTATCGCGTCACGATGGGCAAAAAAGAGCGCTATGTGTATGACGATAAAGAACTGGAACGCGTGTTGGATGGCGTGGAAGAAGGCTCCTACAAACTGAATCGTTACAAAGGTCTCGGTGAAATGAACGATGATCAATTGTGGGAAACGACGATGTCGCCGGATCATCGCATCCTGTTGCAAGTGCACATCGATACCGAATCGATGAGTGTCGATGAAACGTTTACGACGCTGATGGGGGATAAGGTGGCGCCGCGGCGCGAATTCATTGAAGAAAATGCGAAATTTGCCCGAAATATTGATACCATCGGTTGATAGGAGCGGAGGAAAGCATGACGGATATACAGAAAGACGGTATTTTACCGGTTGATATAGAAAAAGAGATGCGCACTTCGTACCTCGATTATTCGATGTCGGTTATCGTGGCGCGCGCGCTGCCGGATGTGCGAGACGGATTAAAACCGGTCCATCGGCGCATTCTCTACGGTATGAATTTACTGGGTTTGACGCCGGATAAACCGTATCGAAAATCGGCGCGTCTGGTCGGTGATGTCATGGGTCGTTTCCATCCACATGGCGATTCTGCGATTTACGATGCGGTGGTGCGCTTGGCGCAGCCGTTCAATACGCGTTATTTGCTGGCGGACGGGCAGGGAAACTTCGGTTCGGTTGACGGCGACGGCGCTGCAGCGATGCGTTATACGGAAGTGCGCATGACGAAATTGGCGCAGGAGATGCTGCGCGATATCGGAAAAAATACGGTGGACTTTCAACCGAATTTCGATGAAGAGGAATTGGAACCGACGGTGTTGCCGTCGCGATTTCCGAATCTCTTAGTCAACGGATCCGCGGGCATTGCGGTCGGTATGGCGACGAATATGGCGCCGCACAATCTGGGCGAAGTCATCGATGGGTGCATCGCCTATATGGAGAATCCGGAAATTTCTCTGAAAGAGTTGATGAAACACATCAAGGGACCGGATTTTCCAACGGCGGCGCACATCATGGGAAAGAGTGAAATTCGGCGCGCTTATGAAACGGGGCGCGGAAAAATCAAACTGCGCGCTGTGGCGAATATCGAAGAACACCGCGGGAAAAATCGCATTGTCATCACGGAAATCCCCTACCAAGTCAACAAAGCGACCCTGATTAAAAAAATTGCCGATTTGGCGCGAGATAAGAAGATCGACGGGATTACTGCCATTCGAGATGATACGAACCGCACGGGCATGCGCATTATCATCGATTTGCGGCGCGATGCCATCCCGAAAGTAGTATTGAATAATCTTTATATGCAGACGCAGATGGAGACGACTTTCGGCATTATCAATTTGGCATTGGTGGATGGGCAGCCGCGGATTCTGTCGCTCAAAGAAATGCTGCACTACTATGTAGAACACCAAAAAGACGTGGTAACGCGCCGGACACAATATGATTTGGACAAGGCGGAGGCGCGCGCGCATATCGTCGAGGGCTTGCGCGTGGCCATTGACCATATTGATGAGATCATCAAAATTATCCGGTCCAGTTACGACAGTGCGCAGATCAAGCAGATTTTCAACGAGCGATTCGGCTTGGATGCGATTCAATCGCAGGCAATCCTCGATATGCAACTCAAGCGCCTGTCGGGTTTGGAGCGCGAAAAATTAGACGAAGAGTACGAAGAACTGCTGAAAAAAATAGCCACATTTCGGGAGATACTCAGCAGTGAGCGCGTGTTATTGCATGTTATTGAAGAGGAATTGCGCGATATTCGGGAACGGTATGCCGATAAGCGGCGCACAAAAATTATGCCGGCGGCAGATGAAATCAATATCGAAGACCTCATTCAGGAAGAGGACGTTCTGGTGACGCTGACGAAGCGTGGGTACATCAAGCGCACGCCGGTGGATACGTATAAGGTGCAAAATCGCGGCGGAAAGGGCATACGCGGGATGACGACGCGGGATGACGACTATATTACGAATTTGTATGTCGTTTCCACACATGACCGGTTACTCTTCTTTACGAATTTCGGACGCGTGTACACGTTAATGGCGCACGAACTTCAGGAAGGAAAGCGCACCGCAAAGGGGCAGGCGATCGTCAACTTGCTGCCTTTGGATCCGAAGGAGCACGTGGCTGCCATGTTCCCGCTCACCTCACTGGATGAGGATCGCTATCTGATTATGGCGACGCGCAACGGCATTATTAAAAAATGCTCCACGGAAAATTTCCGCAATATTCGCATGAATGGTGTTCGCGCTATCACGATCGTCGAAGGCGACGAACTCATAGCGGTTCGCATCGGAAAAGACGACGAAGAAGCGATGATGGTTACAGAGAACGGCATGTCGATTCGCTTTAATTTACAGAATGTCCGCGCCATCGGTCGCGCCGGACAGGGCGTGATCGGGATGCGTTTGGCACCGGACGATCACCTGGTCGATATGGACCTGGTGATGGAGAATAACTATCTATTGGTTATCTCGGAAGGCGGCTATGGGAAAAAGACGCTGCTCGAACATTATACGCTGCAGAATCGCGGCGGCAAGGGTCTGATTACCTATAAACTGACGAAAAAGACGGGCAAACTCATTGCCGGTATGCTCGTAAAGAAGGACGATGAGGTCTTGTTGGTTTCGCAGTCGGGTGATATTATCCGCTTAGATGTCGCCACCATCTCGACACAGGGACGGGGCACGCAGGGCGTCAAATTAAAAGAGGTCAGCCGCGAAGAGGATCAGATCGCCGCGGTTGGAAAATACATGGACGAAGAGTAACCGCTACTTTCTTTGTAGAAGGGGGAACTATGAAATTTCACAGTACTTGCAGCGAGTCGGAAAACCGTCTGAATTTTTCCCTTCAGGGGGACTTGGATATTATTTCTTCACCCGAATTGAAAAAGTCCGTCACCGAAGCCTATCAAAAAAAACCTGCCGATTTGTATTTTGATTTGCAGGAGTTGGAATATCTCGATTCCACCGGTCTCGGGGTACTGATCTCGCTCTATAAATTGATTCAGGAAGCAGGGCACAGTCTGCATATTTGCCATGCAAAGGAACATATCCGAAAATTATTTGCCATTACCGAGTTGGATCAGCTCTTTGTGATGGGGGCGTAGCATGGAAAAAGTCAGTGTGCGCATTCCTTCGAAGGCGGCCTATGTTTCAACGCTGCGCCTGGTGACCTCTTCCCTCGCCAATGCACAGGGATTTGACGTGGAAGCGGTGGACGATTGGCGCGTATGTGTTTCGGAAGCGGTCAATCCGTTGATTGCAAAAAACGAGGTGCTCGATGTGGATTTTATTCTCTCGCCGGGAGCGCTGCGCATCGAAATTCGCGCCCAACAGCTGAGCGAGGAGGCAGAGGAAGTACCGGAGAAGGATTTGCATCGTTTGATTTTAGACAGCCTGCTCGATTCCTATATCGAAGAAGGTGACTGTATCATTTTGGAAAAGAAACGGTTGCCGTGAAAGAGGTGGACATGTCGAGGGCGGAAAAAAAACAACGCCGCGAACGGACCAGAGTCCTTTTTCAACAACTGAAAGAAACCGGAGATAAACGCATTCGCGATCAGTTGATCACGGAATATCTTTATATTGCGGAAATTCTTGCGAAAAAATATGTAAACCGAGGCATTGAGTACGACGATCTGTATCAGGTGGCCTCGCTGGCACTGATTTATGCGGTCGACCGCTATGATGTTTCCAAAGGCTACGAATTTTCCAGTTTTGCCACGCCAACCATTGTAGGGGAATTAAAGCGTCATTTTCGCGATAAGGGCTGGGTGATTCGCGTGCCGCGCCGCATTCAGGAATTATCGAAGAAAGCCAATCAAGCGCGCGTCGTGTTAACGCAACAGCTGCAACGCCAGCCGACCATCGGAGATATTGCGGAATATCTGGGGATTTCCGAAGAAGAAGTGTTGGAATCCATGGAGGCGTCCAAGGTGTATGCACCGCAATCGCTGGATCAGAGTTTTGAATCCGGTACGGAGGAGCGGGACATGAATCTGGGCGATCTGGTCGGCGCGATGGATGAAAATTTTGATCAGATTGATTTTGAGGATTTAATTGCACGTGCCTCTGCCGATTTTAACGAACTGGAAAAAAAGATCCTGTATTTTCGGTATTAC
Source organism: Ndongobacter massiliensis (assembly GCF_900120375.1). GTDB lineage: Bacteria > Bacillota > Clostridia > Tissierellales > Peptoniphilaceae > Ndongobacter > Ndongobacter massiliensis. The sequence continues at coordinate 1,602,469 of NZ_LT635480.1, read as the reverse complement.
GATAAAAAAACGCAGACCGCGATTGCCCGGGAGTTGTCGATTTCACAAATGACTGTTTCGCGGATTGAAAAGAAGATTATCCAGAAGTTTCGAGACGAGCTGCACATCACAGAGGCGGATCTCGCAAAGAAGAAGTAACCAGGGAGGAGAATATGCGGGAAAAAGAGTGGTGGGATTTATACGATCGCAGGGGAGTTTTTGTCGGTCGCCATCAACGCGGCGTACCTCTTCCGGCAGGTTGTTTTCATCATATGGTTTGCATTTTTGTCGTCAATTCCCGGCGGGAAGTGCTGATGACCAAACGAGCCCCCGAAAAGAGTTACGCAGGCTATTGGGAACTGACGGCAGGTTCGGTATTAGCGGGAGAAGCGCTTGCGACGGCGGCGGCACGGGAACTGGCGGAAGAAACCGGCATTGTCTGCGAAAAAGAGGCATTGACCTACCTAGATCGCTTCTTTATTCCGGAACTGGACGGTTGGATGAGTTTCTTTTTTGTGCAGCGCGACGTTCCCCTCGAGGATTTGCATTTGCAGCCGGGGGAAACCGTGGACGCTCGTTGGATTTCATTGGATCCGCAGGCCTGGAACGATCCGCTGATCATCCCGTCGGTGCGCGACCGCTTTCTCCTGTTCTGGCGCGATCTCCGCAGCCTGACGGAGGATCCGGCGACACAACACGATTGGACGGTTCCGGTCAAGGCGCTCTGCGACTTGGCACAGGAGGGGCTTGCTTATACCAAAGATCCGTTTGATCGCGATCGCTTTGAACGATTACAGTACATTGCCGCACAGATTCTGGCGAAGAAAACGGGTAGGACTGCGCGGCGCATGTTGGGTTTTCTATCGGAAGAAAAGGGCTATCCGACCCCGAAAGTCGAGGTGCGGGCGGCGATTGTGGAGCGGGGAAAAATTCTGCTCGTCCACGAACGAATGGCGAATCGTTGGTCTTTGCCGGGCGGATGGTGCGACAGCGGCATGGGCATCGGAGAAACGGCGGAGAAGGAATGCCTGGAAGAAGCAGGCATTGTCGTGCAAAAAAAGCGTTTGATTGCCATTGAAAATCGTTCGCAATATGATTACGATCCCTATTGGTTTGAAGTGATAAAATGCTACATTTTGTGCGAACGCAAGGATCCTTCCGTTTCCTGGACGGCACTGCAGGAGGCTTTTTCTCCGAATACGGAGACGGATGCCATCGGCTTTTTTGCGCCGGAAGAATTGCCGGAACTGGCTACCGATCGCGTCACGCGGCGCTCGATTTTGCAGTGCATGAAAGCAGCGGCGGACGACCATTGGTCGGTGGTGTTTGATTGAGGATTCCCTTCGTTCCAAAGTTGACGAGAACTTTCAAAAGCACAAGCGATCGTATATATTAAAAAATAAACATACTATATATTGATTTTTCTCTTGACGATTCCTTCCCACGGTGATACTATGAGAAAGCACCGGCGGGAATGATTTTATTAGAAATGAGGAAGCATCCGCCGTAAACCGGGGAAGAGAGGGCATCATGTATCAGGTTAAAAAACGCGACGGCAGCGTTGTCGATTTCGATATCCAGAAAATCAAGACGGCAATTATTAAAGCGTTCCAATCACAGGGACGGGAATTTCATTCGAGCGTCATTGATCTGTTGGCGATTCGCGTGACGGCGGATTTTGAACCGAAGGTTTTGAACGCGATGATTGATGTGGAAGACATTCAAGATAGCGTAGAAACCGTGCTCATCCAAGGCGGATATGTGGACGTGGCAAAAGCCTACATCCTTTACCGCAAACAACATGAAAAGCTGCGCCGCGTGAAATCAACGGTTCTTGATTTCAAGGATACGGTCAACGATTACTTGAAAATCAATGACTGGCGCGTGAAAGAAAATTCCACGGTGACGTATTCCGTCGGCGGTTTAATTTTGAGTAACTCCGGGGCAATCACTGCCAACTATTGGCTCAGCGAAGTTTACGATTCCGAGATTGAGCAGGCGCACCGCAATGCGGACTTGCACATCCATGATCTTTCCATGCTGACGGGTTACTGCGCCGGGTGGAGTCTGCGCCAGCTCATTATGGAAGGATTGGGCGGCATTCCGGGAAAAATCACTTCTTCGCCGGCAAAACACTTGGCGACGCTGTGTAACCAGATGGTGAACTTTCTCGGCATTATGCAAAATGAATGGGCCGGAGCGCAGGCATTTTCCTCGTTTGATACCTATCTGGCACCCTTTGTGCGTACGGATCAACTGAGCTACGATCAGGTCAAAAAATGCATTGAAAGTTTTGTGTACGGCGTAAATACACCGTCCCGGTGGGGCACGCAGGCGCCTTTTTCCAATATCACGCTGGACTGGGTCGTACCGCCGGATTTGGCGGAACAACCGGCCATCGTCGGCGGAAAAACGCAGGATTTTAAGTACAAAGACTGCAAAAAAGAGATGGACATGATCAACAAGGCCTTCATCGAGGTCATGATCGAAGGCGATGCGGAAGGACGCGGTTTTCAGTATCCGATTCCGACCTATTCGATCACGAAGGATTTCGATTGGAGCGAGACGGAAAACAACCGCCTGCTCTTTGAGATGACGGCAAAGTACGGTACGCCGTATTTCTCGAACTACGTCAACAGCGATATGGAACCGAGCGATGTGCGGAGTATGTGCTGCCGTTTGCGGTTGGATCTGCGGGAATTGCGCAAAAAGTCCGGCGGCTTTTTCGGCAGCGGAGAGAGCACGGGATCCGTCGGCGTTGTTACGATCAATTTGCCGCGCATTGCTTATTTGTCACAGGATGAAACCGAATTTTACGACCGCCTCGATCACATGATGGATCTGGCGGCGCGCAGTCTGAAGATCAAGCGCAATGTGGTGACGGAATTGTTGGAAGCCGGGTTATATCCCTATACAAAACGCTATCTCGGCACCTTTGCCAATCACTTCTCCACCATCGGTCTCGTGGGCATGAATGAGGCGACGCAGAATGCTGTATGGCTGCGCAAAGACCTGACTCATCCGGAAGCGCAGAAATTCGCACGTGACGTGCTCTTGCACATGCGCGGGCGTCTGTCCGATTATCAAGAAGAATATGGCGACCTGTACAATCTGGAAGCGACGCCGGCGGAAAGCACCGCATTCCGTTTGGCAAAACACGATGTCGAACAATTCCCCGACATCATCACCGCCGCCAAAGAAGGCGAAACGCCGTTCTATACGAACTCGTCGCACCTGCCGGTGGACTACACGGAAGACATCTTTGAAGCCTTGGCGATCCAGGACGAATTGCAGACGCTCTACACATCGGGCACGGTATTTCACGCCTTTTTAGGGGAAAAGCTGCCCTCGTGGAAATCGGCGGCCATGCTTGTGCGCAAGATTGCCGAGAACTATCGCCTGCCGTATTATACGATGTCTCCGACGTATTCTGTATGCCGGGAACACGGATATATCGCCGGAGAGCACTTCACCTGCCCGACGTGCGGAAAGACGGCGGAGGTGTACAGCCGTATTACCGGGTACTATCGCCCGGTGCAGAACTGGAATGCCGGAAAGACGCAGGAATTTAAGAAACGCAAGGTGTACGCGACCGATGCGCAAACCGAACAAGCGTAATTGCGGTACGGAAAAGTAATCAAAGCCGGAAAACGGAGGGGAACCTCCGCTTTCTTGCTTTTTTCCATTGCTTTCGATACGATCGGTACCGGGTAACGCCCTTTCGCGGCTTTTATTCGGAAAGGAAATCCTATGGTACGAAAACTTCTCCCTTATATCAAAAAATATCGCCGAGAAGCTGTTTTATCGCCACTTTTAATGATTTTGGAAGTGTGCAGCGATATATTGATCCCTTTACTCATTGCCCGGTTAATCAACACGGCCATCCCCGAAAGGGATATGCAGCAGGTGGTCTTTTTGGGGTCGTGCATGATCGGCGCCGCCCTTTTCGGCGGGCTTTGCGGCACCTGGAGTTCGCATTTGGGTGCCACAGCCGGATACGGCACAGCGGCGGAGCTGCGCAAGGCGGGGTATCGTGCGTTGCAGGGCTACTCGTTCAATAATATCGATGAGATCAGCATCCCCTCCCTGATTACGCGCCTTACCACGGATTGTGAAACCGTCGGCATGGTGGTTATGATGTCGCTGCGCATGGCAATTCGCGCGCCGTTTTTATTGCTCTTCGCCGTCCTCGTTGCCATTTCCATCGATGCGCAGCTGGCGATGCTTTTTGCCATTGCAATTCCCGCGATTGCGCTTGGCGTGGGGTTGCTTTTGCGCAAAGCGATGCCGCGTTTTACCAAGCTGCAGGAAAAAGTGGATCACGTCAATGCCATCGTGCAGGAACAATTGATCGGCATACGCGTCCTTAAAGCGTTTAACCGGCAAGAGTATTCGCAGGAGCAGTTTTCGGAAGAAAATAAAAGTCTTCGCAGCACTGCCATGTCCGCCATCCGCCTTGCAGTCTTTGCCATGCCTTTTTTGATGCTGGTCAGTTTCAGCTGCGTGATTGCCATTTTATGGCTGGGTGGACAGAAAATCATGGCGGGGACGATGCAGACGGGCGATCTTGTCGCCTTTATCACCTATGTTTTTCAGATTATGAATGCGCTATTGATGATTTCCGTGTATGTCATGAGTTTGACGCGCGGGTTGGCTTCTTTGAAACGGATTTTTGAAGCGATCGACGTGCAGTCGGAACTCGTGGATCCGGAGGATCCGGTTCGTACCGTGCCAAGCGGAGACATTGTTTTTGACGATGTCTGTTTCAAATATCCGGGGTATCGCGACAATATTTTGGAACACATCGATTTACATTTTCCTGCCGGGTCTCATATCGGCATTATCGGTTCGACAGGTTCCTCGAAGTCGACATTGGTGCAGATGATTCCGCGGCTCTATGACGTACAATGCGGCAGTCTGCGCGTCGGCGGTGTAGATGTGCGGTCGTACGACCGCGCGGCGCTGCGCGAGCAAATCGGCTTTGTTCTGCAGAAAAATACACTCGTAACGGGCACGATTCGTTCGAATATGCAGTGGGGGCGTGCAGCGGCAAGCGACGAAGAAATTATCCGGGCGCTAAAGCAGGCGCAGGCGTGGGAGTTTGTTTCGCGCTACAGTGACGGATTGTCGCACATTGTGGAACAGGGCGGCGCAAACTTCTCCGGTGGACAGCGCCAACGCTTAACCATTGCGCGTGCGCTGATCAAAAAGCCAAAAATTCTCATCTTAGACGATTCGACCAGCGCCGTCGATATGACAACCGATGCAAAATTGCGCCGAACCTTCCGTGAAGAGTTTCCGGGTGTGACGATTCTGACAATTGCGCAGCGCATCGCTTCCATTAAGGACGCCGATCAGATTGTCGTGTTGGATAGCGGCGCGGTGGAATCCACGGGAACCCATGAAGAGCTTTTGCAACGCTCCCCAATTTACCGGGAAATTTACGAATCGCAGGAAAGGGGGATGCCGGCATGAAACAAGGAAAAAAGAACGCTTTTCAAACGATGAGTCGGCTGTTCCGCTATTTTCGCTATAATAAAAAAATGTTCTTCGTCGGAATTCTATTGATGCTGGGCAGTTCCGTCGCTCAAGTGGCAACAAGTGCGATGCTTTCTCCGATTATCGACAGCCTGGCCGTGCTCCGTAATTGGTCGGCTTTTACGAAGTATTTGCTGCTTTTTTCAGGCCTCGTATTGCTGAATATCGCCGCCAGCTATTTGGGGTCGTTGCTCTTGGCTCGGTTGGCGCAGAATACGGTCTATTTGCTGCGAGAAGATCTCCTGCGAAAGATGCACCACCTGCCCGTTTCGTATTTTGATTCGCATGCACACGGGGATATGATGTCGGCATTTACTAACGATGTGAATGTACTGACGCAGTCGCTCGAGCAGAGTATTCCGCAGGTACTTCTGTCGGCGATTCTCTTCTTTGGGACGCTGGTGATGATGTTCGTCATTCATTGGGTGCTGGCGCTGACGGTTATTGCCTGCTTGCTTGGCATGAGCCTTGTGATGCGGATCATTGCGGGACGCAGTGCAAAATACTATCGGAAGCGGCAGGCCTCCACGGCGGCGCTCAACAGCTATGTCGAAGAGATGGTTTCTGCACAAAAAGTCGTTCAAGTGTTCAATTACGAATCGCGCGCCGTTGCGGATTTCGATGAACATGCGGACACCTTGCGTCATGCGGCGTCGCGCGGTGCTACGTACGGGGTGATGGCGTTTCCCGTGATGGGCAATCTTTCCTATGTGATGTATGCATTGGTCGCCATGCTCGGGGCGCATTTTGCCATGCAGGGCGCAATGAGTCTCGGAAATCTGGTGGCATTCCTGCAATTTACGCGCACCGTGGCACAGCCGATTACACAAATTTCCCAACAGGTAAATTTGCTCTTTGCCGCAGTGGCGGGTGCGGAGCGCATTTTTTCCGTTTTCGATTTGGAAGAGGAAGCGATGGACGGCGAGGTGCGTCTGCAGGATCAATGCGACGGAAAACGCGCCCTGTGTTGGCGTGTGCCGCAAAAGGACGGTTCACAAAAGCTGGTTCCCGTTTTTGGGGACATCCGTTTCTATGGTGTAAATTTCGGGTATGTAGAGGACAAACAAGTTCTCTATGACATTTCCCTTTACGCCAAACCCGGACAAAAAATTGCCTTTGTCGGATCGACGGGGGCAGGAAAGACGACCATCACCAATCTGATCAACCGATTTTATGAGATCAACGGCGGTCAAATTACTGTAGACGGCGTGGATATTCGCCGCATCAACAAGTACGATCTGCGCTCGATTCTCTCGGTGGTGTTACAGGATGTGCATCTTTTTCGCGGCACCATCGCGGAAAACATCCGCTACGGTCGACTGGACGCCACGGATGAAGAGGTGGTGCAGGCGGCGATCTCCGCAAATGCCCATCCCTTTATTTCGAAATTGGAAAAGGGCTATGAAACCTTTTTAGAAGGCGAGGGGGGCGGGTTGTCACAAGGAGAACGCCAATTGCTTTCCATTGCGCGTGCGGCCATTGCCGATCCGGTCATTCTCATCATGGACGAAGCGACTTCGTCGGTCGATACGCGTACCGAGTCGATGATTGCCGCAGGGATGGACGCATTGATGGAGGGGCGCACGACTTTTGTCATTGCCCACCGTCTTTCTACGGTGCGCGACGCCGATGCGATCATTGTTTTAGAGCAGGGCCGCATTGTCGAACGCGGCAACCACGAGGAATTGATGGCGCTAAAAGGGCGCTACTACGATCTCAATATGGGAACGGTGAAGTTGTCCTAAACAGAACTGCTTCTATTTGCAGAAAAGGACCGATATTTGTAGAATCGGCCGTTTTTGCTGCAGAAATGCGGCGAGAATAAGGAGGAGAGAATGAAAAAAAAGAAAAGTATATGGCTTCTTGCCGGTCTGTTAATCCTGACCGCATGCGGCGGGCAGGGAACAGATTCCCAACAATCGATGGCGTCGGAGAGTGTGGCGGATGTCGAATCAACCAGCTCGGAAAAGTCCGTATCGATGAAAGCCGGTACGTATCAGGCGTCGGCACCAGCGATGAACGGAGATATTGCGGTTGAAGTGCATGTGACGGACGATGCCATCGAAGCCGTTTCCGTGACGGATCACAAGGAAACGTACGGGATCGGTTACGGCATGGAGGAAACGCCTGTGGAAGTGATTCCGGCGCGGATTGTTTCACAAAAAACGCCAAATGTCGATGATGTGACAGGCGCCACGATTACTTCACGCGCCATCCGCAATGCGGTGGCGGATTGTTTGACGCAGGCCGGTGCGGATGCAAAGGCGTTTCCTGTGGCAACAACGCCGATAGAAACGCCGACCAAGGAAGCGGATGTCGTAGTCTTAGGCGGGGGTGCGGCTGGACTTTCCGCGGCGATTACCGCGGCGGAAAAAGGCGCTTCGGTTGTACTCCTGGAAAAACAGGGCATTGTGGGCGGCTCGACGGCGCGCAGCGGTGGAAAAGTATTGGCGGCAAATACGCCGTGGCAGGAAAAACTGGGCTATGAAGATTCCCCGGAAGCCATGACCGAATTTTTGCTCAGCTATGATAACGGGTTGATGGATCCGGAAAAGATCGCGGATTTCAGCAATGATTCGCCGAATCTTATGAATTGGCTTTCCGATTTAGGTGTGAAGATCCAAGATGTGGAAGCAATTCATTCCTCGATTACACCTTGGCGCGTACACAATGTCGAAGGTGGCGGTGGACAGACGGCTGGCCACGGCGGACAACTCACCGTTCCGCTTTACCAGAAAGCCGAGGAGCTGGGCGTCCAGTTTTTCTACAATTGGCAGGCGTCGGAACTGCTAAAAGATGCCGACGGAAAGATCACCGGTGTAAAGGCGGTCTCGTATGGAAAAGAAGGACAGGAAGAAGCAGAAATTTCCGCCCATGCGGTCATTTTGGCAACGGGCGGTTTTGCCAAGAATGAAGAGATGATGAAGGCCTATGCGGATTTCCTTCCGTCCAATAAATATGCATCCGTTTCCAACGCGAATACCGGAGACGGCATTAAAATGGGCGAGGCGGTCGGTGCGCGCGTGACACAGCATCCGGGGACGCAGTTGGTGTATGTCAGCTTTACCAGCGGCGTCGGCATTAACGAGGAATCCGGGCTTATCGTTTCGGAAAAGGGGGAGCGCGTATGCAATGAATACTCTTATCAGTCGCATGTGGCGCAGGCTTTAGCGGACGCAAAGAGTACGAAAGGCTATTATATCGCCACGGCGAACGATCCAAATCCGAGCGTCCAATATGCCATTACGCTGGAAGACACTCCAAAAGCGGCCTCGGTGGAAGAATTGGCAAAACAGATCGGAATGGATCCCGCCACGCTGCAGCAAACGGTCGAACGGTACAACGCACTTTGTGCGACAGGAACGGATGAGGACTTCGGCAAGCCGGCGGAGTATATGCAACCGGTGGAAGGAGATACCTACTATGCGATTTTGATGCAGCCGTCCAGTTCCAACACTTTCGGCGGTTTGGACATTGATTTGCAGGCGCGCGTTCTCGATACGGAGGGCAATCCCATTTCCGGGCTCTATGCGGCCGGAGAGGTTGCCGGTACGGGTCTGTATGGCAAAGAATATTCGACTTGCGGGCTGGCGATCGGCGCAGCGCTGCACTTCGGGCGCATTGCCGGGGAACAGGCGGCAACAAAGTAAGAGAGGACCTTCCAATAGAAAAGCAACGGCAAGAGTGGGCTAAGCTTCGCTCGAGCCGTTGCTTTTTTTGTAGGTGCGCGGAATGAGTTTTTTAGGAATTGGTTTCTATTTTGCTGAAACCGTCATGAAAAACCGCCCGGCAAATGCCGGGCGGTCGATTCTTCGAAGAATTTTCTACAATAGCATCACTGCTGTCGCAGGAATCTTCAGTTCTTTGCCATGCGCACGTAACTCTCGTAGCGCTCTTTGGCGGCTTTCTCCGCTTCCATGTAGAGCTCGTCTGCAATCTCCGGGAAGTTCTTGCGCAAGGAGCTGTAACGCACCTCACCCTGCAGGAATTCTTGGAAATCTGCCGTCGGCTCTTTGGAGTCGAGCTGGAAGGGGTTCTTTCCTTCTTCGCTCAGACGCGGATCGAAGCGCCACAGATGCCAGTAACCGGCTTCCACAGCCTCTTTTTCACGGCGCTGGGTCTTGCCCATACCGGCGCGAATGCCGTGGTTGATGCACGGTGCGTAGCAGATGATCAGCGACGGACCCGCATAGGATTCGGCTTCGCGGATCGCTTTGAGGGTCTGTGCCTGATTGGCACCCATGGCGACCTGCGCGACGTAGACGTATCCGTACGTCGTCATCATCAACCCGAGGTCCTTCTTGCGTACCTTTTTACCAGAGGCGGCGAATTTTGCCACTGCGGCAATCGGCGTCGCCTTGGAGCTTTGACCGCCGGTGTTGGAATACACTTCCGTATCGAAGACCATGATATTGATATCCTCACCGGAAGCAAGGACATGGTCCAGACCGCTGAAGCCAATATCGTACGCCCAGCCGTCACCGCCGTAGATCCAGATGCTCTTCTTGGCTAGGTAATCTTTCAGGTCATAGATTTGATTGAGGATCTGTTGCGCTTTTTCGTCGTCGACCTTCTTATCTTCCAGCGCAATGATTTCATTGCTCAGTTTACGAGAAGATTCGTAGTCGGCGTGCGCTTCCATCCACTGCTCGAAGAGTTCATTTAACGGGCTCTGCACCTTGCAGTCAAGGAATTCTTTCATGCGCGTTTCCAACAGGGCACGGTTGCTCTTCGTCGACAGCGCCATACCGAAGCCATATTCTGCTGCATCCTCAAAGAGGGAGCTTGCCCACGCGGGACCGCGTCCTTCGCAGTTCGAGCAGTACGGCATCGACGGAACCGAGGAGCCCCAAATCGACGAGCAGCCCGTTGCGTTGGCGATCAGCTGATGATCTCCGTAGAGCTGTGTGACGAGGCGTGCATACGGGGTTTCTCCGCAGCCCGAGCAGGCGCCGGAGAATTCCAACAACGGACGCTGGAACTGCGAATTCTTAACGTTCGTCGGCGCAACGAGATCGGTCTTATATCCGACTTCTTTGTGTGCGAACATCCAGTTATCCGCCTGTCCGGCTTCGACCTGTTCGCCCAACGGCTTCATAATCAGAGCCTTTTCCTTTGCCGGGCAGACATCCGCGCAGTTTCCACAGCCCATGCAATCCAGCGGGGAAACCTGCATACGGAAGGCATAGCCCTCGAGACCCTTGCCGATCGCTTTTTTCGTTTCAAAGCCGGCGGGCGCCGCTGCGACCTCTTCCTCACTCAGCAGGAAGGGACGAATGCAGGCATGCGGGCAAACATAGGCACACTGGTTGCACTGAATGCAGTTTTCAATCTGCCACTCGGGTACATAGTGCGCAATGCCGCGTTTTTCAATTTGTGAGGTGCCGCCTTCATAGCAGCCGTCGTCGTACGGCAGATAGGTGGAAACCGGCAGCGCATCTTCTTCCAGACGCAGGATCGGACGCACCATGTTCTGTACAAATTCCGATTCATCTTCATGTACCTGCGGCTTTTCCATTTCCGCTTCGCCCCAGGCGGCGGGAACTTCGACGCGATGCAGTGCTTCAATGCTGCGATCGACCGCGGCATTGTTCATATCGACGATATCCTGCCCCTTATGTCCATAGGACTTCACGATGGAGTCTTTCAGATAGCCGATGGCTTCGTCCAGCGGGAGTACCTTCGAGAGCTTGAAGAACGCCGTCTGAATGACCATGTTCGTGCGGTTTCCGAGGCCAACTTCTTCGGCGATTGCCGACGCGTTGATCGTGTAGAAATCGATGTTGCGGTTGAACAACGCCCGCTTCATCGAACCCGGCAGGTGCGTTTCCAATTCCTCATCGGACCAGATGGTGTTCAGCAGGAAAGTACCGCCGTCTTTCAATCCCGCTAGCAGGTCGTACTGCGTAACGTAGGCTTGCGGCGAGCAGGAGACAAAGTCCGCTTCATCCAACAGGTAGGCCGCGTGAATCGGGTTCGGGCTGAAGCGCAGATGCGACAGCGTCAGACCGTTGCTCTTCTTCGCATCGTAGTCAAAGTAGCCCTGTGCATACAGATCGGTGTTGTCGCCGATGATTTTGATCGCGCTCTTGTTTGCGCCGACGGTACCGTCACCGCCGTTGCCCCAGAATTTGCAGCGCGTGGTCTTGCCGTCGGAAATGACGAAGCTCGTGTCCACCGGAATGGACGTATTGCTGACGTCATCGTTGATGCCGACCGTGAAGTGGTTCTTCGGTGCTTTTTGTTTGAGATTCTCAAACACGGCGGCGATATGTGCCGGCGTCGTATCTTTTTGTCCAAGACCGAAACGTCCGCCGATGATGAGCGGATGGCGATCGGATTCGGAGTACACCTGGACGACGTCTAAGTACAGCGGTTCACCGACCGAACCTTTTTCCTTGGTACGGTCAAGAACGGCAATGCGTTCCACCGTCTTCGGCATGGCGGCGAGGAAGTGTTTGGCGGAGAACGGACGGTAGAGGTGCACTTTCAGCAAACCGACTTTTTCACCGCGGTTTTCACGCAGGTAATCCACCGTTTGCTGTACCGTGTCCGTGCCCGAGCCCATGCAGATGATGACATCGGTTGCTTCGGGATCGCCGACGTAGTTGAACAGTCCGTACGACGTGCCGAGCTTTTCATTGACTTTGTTGAAGTATTTTTCGACAATGCCGGGCACCAGAGCGTACGCGGCATTCTGCGCTTCGGTGCGCTGGAAATAGCCCGATTTCTCAAAGGTACCGCGCATCGTCGGGCGCTCCGGATTCAGGGAACGCTTTTTGAAGTTCGCAATGGCTTCGTGGTTCACCATCGGTGCGAGATCTTTGTAATCCCAGACGCGAATCTTCTGTACTTCATGCGATGTGCGGAAGCCGTCAAAGAAGTGCAGGAAGGGAACGCTGGCTTCGATGGCGGCAAGGTGCGCCACCGGCGCGATGTCCATGATTTCCTGTACGGAGCCGGATGCCAACAGTGCAAAGCCCGTCTGGCGCGTTGCCATGACGTCCTGATGATCGCCGTACATGTTGATCGAGCAGGTCGACAGCGAACGTGCGGCGACGTGGAAGACGCCCGGCAGACGCTCACCGGCGATTTTGTACATGTCCGGAATCATCAGCAACAGACCCTGGGAAGCGGTGTACGTCGTTGTCAGAGAACCTGCCACCAATGAACCGTGCACGGCACCGGCGGCGCCCCCTTCGTGCTGCATTTCCGTTACATGAACGGGATTTCCATATAGATTTTTTTTGCCATTTGCCGCCCATGTGTCGATATGCTCCGGCATGGGAGAAGAAGGCGTGATGGGATAGATGGCTGCAACTTCACTGAATGCATACGATACATATGCTGCCGCTTGGTTGCCGTCCATCGTCTTCGTGGATCGTGTGATCATAAAATGCTCCTTTCGATTATCTTTGATTATCTATGTACACCGAGAAATTCTCGTTGTGCCCTACAGTTCCTGTTTCGTCCGTGGTTGCTCGTACGGCTCGTGCATCCGCATACGGAAAAGGTTCACCTTATCCGTACAGATTTGGAGAAATTGTTCTTCGATGGCGCTGGGATTAAATCCACTTCGGCGAATCCAGCCGATGCGCATGTGATCCTGAATGTCGGAGATGGGAATCGAGAGAATGGTTTCCAATTCCGTATCCGAGCGCAGCGTACCCGTGCCAATGGTGTACGCGTGGGTTGCCTGCATGACGCGGTACATCGTGTCGCGGTCACAGACGCGCACGATCTGCTCCGTACGGGGGATGATGCCTTCCTCCATAAAGTTCAGCGAATAATCGCTCTGTGCATAGCAGACATAGGGATAGACTTCCAATTCGCGCAAACACACAGACTTTTTTTCCGCCAGCGGGTGATCCGTACTTGTAAAAGCGCGGAAGGGAAAAGCGCCCAACTCGGTGAATTCAATATCCCGTTCCCGCAGATACTTGGTCAGAAAGTTGCTGTTGCGTTTGCAGAGAAAAATGAATCCCAAAGAACTTTTACCCGTATATACCTCATCGACAACAGCCTTGGTGTGCATTTCCTTAAATTGTAATTGGAAGTCACAATTCCGACAGTACTGCGTCATTTCAATGAAGGCCTCAGCGACAAAAACAAAGTGCTGGGACGCCACATTGAGGTGTTTTGCATTCTTTGCGGAAAACATCCCGCTGAGAATTTCGTAATCATTGAGAATGCGCTGGGCTTTTTCAATGAACAGTTCTCCATCCGGCGTGAATTGAATTTCACTCGACCGATTGCGCTGCAATAATTCAATGGAAAATTCCTGCTCCAGGGCGCGCACGGCCTTGCTGATGGTCGGCTGCGTCACATAGCAGCGTTCGGCGGCTTCGACCATGGACTCCGAACGATACAAGGCCACGATGTAATTGAGATGTTGCAGGTTCATCGCTTCTCCTTTTCCGATGGCCGCTTCGATTTCCTACAGAAGAACAGCCGGCTCAACAGGGGAGCCGGCTGATATCTCAAAAGGTAGAATTGCCTCAGATCTGCGCAAGTGCTTGATCCAAATCGGCAATGATGTCGTCCGGATCTTCCAGACCAACCGACAAGCGGATCAGGTTGTCCTTGATCCCCGCTTCGGCACGCTCTTCCGCCGTGTAGGTGGAATGCGTCATGCTGGCCGGATGCTCGATCAGGGTCTCGCAGTCGCCCAAGCTGACCGCTAAGGTGCAGAGCTGCACGGAGTCCATGACCTTTGCGCCCTCTTTGACACCGCCGTCGATTTCAAACGACAGCATGGCGCCCGGCAGATCCATTTGCTCGTCCGCCAATGCTTTCTGCGGGAAGCTGTCCAGACCCGGATAGTTGACGCGCGTTACCTTCGGATGCTTCTCCAGGAAGGCGGCGACTTTCTTCGCGTTCTCGACATGCTGATGGACGCGAATGCCCATCGTCTTCATACCGCGAACCAGCAGGAAGGCGTTGAACGGGGACATAACCGAGCCCGTGCAGTCCTTGACGCCGACCATGCGCACCTGCATCATGTCTTCCTTCGTGCCGATGGCAAATCCGGCAATCACGTCGCCGTGACCGTTGATGTACTTCGTGGCCGAGTGAACGACAATGTCCGCACCGAGTTCCAACGGACGCTGGCAAACCGGCGTTGCAAAGGTATTGTCGACGACGACGCGAACGCCTTCTTGCTTGTGTGCAATTTCCGAAATCTTCTTGATATCGGCAAGCGTCAGGCTCGGGTTCACCGGAGTTTCCAAGTAAACCATCTTCGTCTTCTCGGTCATCGCTTTGCGTACGTTTTCCGGATCTGTCGTGTCGACGAAGGTCACTTCGATGCCCATGCGGGTCAGGGAGTGTGCCATCAATGCGAACGTGCAGCCGTACAGCGTTTCACCGGCAATCAGTTGATCTCCGGCGGACAGGAACGTCCACAGAACGGAGGAAATGGCGCCCATACCGGAGGCCATCGCCACGCAGGCTTCACCTTTTTCTAATACAGCGAGTTTGTCTTCCGCGACCGCGACCGTCGGATTACCCAGACGGCTGTAGATGTAGCCTTCTTCTTGTCCGGCAAAGCGGCGTCCACCCTGTGCAGCATTGTCAAAGATGAAGGTCGAAGTCTGGTAGATCGGCGTCGTCAGCGCGCCCACATCGTTCTTCACATAGCCGGCATGTACTGCCAACGTGTCAAACTTAGCATTTTTGAGATTCATTTGGTTCCTCCTTTATTATACGTTGATTCCAATAGGGATAGATACTGTATTCGGAAATGTTGTCGACAACACTATTGCGCGAAGTCGGCCTCATTGGCGAGCGATGCTTTTTTGGCTTCCACTTTGCTCTCGGGACAGTCATATTCGAAGTTCCAGGGATCTTTTCGGCAGACGCCGTCTGCGAATGGAACGAAAATCGAAACGATGGCGAGGATAGCGAGGAAGAACACATACCATACATTCGGGATGACAGCAAACGGGCTCAGGCCGCTCTCCGATAGCTTCAATGCAAGAAGCATCTGTGCGCCGTAGGGGATGATGCCTTGGAAGATACAGGAGAACGTATCGAGCAGGGACGCGACGCGGCGCGGGTCGATCTTGAAGCGGTTGGACAGCTGTTTGGCAATCGGACCCGCCAAAACGATGGCGACCGTGTTGTTTGCGCAGGCAATGTCGACGGCGCTGACGAGAACGGACACGCCGATTTCTCCGCCGGCACGGGATTTGATCGAACGGCTCAAGCGATTCAGCAGCCAGTTGATACCGCCGGCCCGTCGAACCATTTCCGCTAATCCGCCGACAAACATCGACAGGATGTAAATCTCTGCCATGCCCATAAATCCGTCGTTCATGGAACCGACCGCCGTCAGGAAATCAAAACTGCCCGTGGCGATGCCGATAACGACGGAGAAGACAATGCCGCCCGCCAATACGACGAAGACGTTGACGCCGACCAATGCGGCAATCAAAACGAAGAGGTAGGGCAACACTTTTACGATGTCATAGGTGTAGCTTTCCGTTTGCGGTGCGACTTCCGGACGTCCGAAGATCAAAAGTAGCACAAAAGTCAACACGGCTGCCGGCAGAGCCAGCTTGAAGTTCAGGTTAAACTTGTCTTTCATTTCGACGTTCTGCGTCTTGGTCGCTGCAATGGTCGTGTCCGAGATCACCGACAGGTTGTCGCCGAACATCGCACCGCCAAGGACCGCGCCCAAGGTCAAACCGAGGTTGAGGTTTGCGGCATTCGCCAGACCGATGGCAATCGGTCCCAGAGCACCGATGGTGCCCATCGAGGTGCCCATCGCCAAGGACAGGAAGGCACCGACGAGGAAGACGCCGGCAATCAGGAACTGGGCCGGAATGAGACTCAGCGCCAGGTTGATCGTCGACTCCGCACCGCCCATGGCCGAAGTCGATGCAGCGAAGGCGCCTGCCAACATGTAGATCATGCACATTGTCATGATGTCCGTATTTCCCATGCCGGCTGTGAATGCGTCAAACTTCTCGCCCATCGTTCCGGGATGCAGAACAAAAGCACACATAATACCGATTAAACAGGCAACCAATACAGGGAAGGCATAAAACGCCATTTCCACGCCTTGGATGGAGAGGATGATTCCCGCGGCCAAGTAAATGCCGACGAAAATCAGGAAGGGGAGTAACGCGACTCCAGAAATCCGTTCCGTTTTCTTGGTGTTCATAAATTCCTCCTAAAAAGTTTCGCATATATTTTATGTGTCGACCGAAACGTTTTCAGAAACGACACAAACGCGACAAAGCGAAAGAATTTCGAGAAGCGAAAGATACAAAACCGACCAATCTAAGGAATATAGACCGACTTTCCACAAGATCTCCCGCCAAATGCATCATAGCACGTATTCAACAAGAAAACGATTCTGTTTTTTTTCGAAAGTATATTCCAAAATGGAATAACAAATCGGAAATGGAATAGCATACGGAACAGCGCGCTTCCGACGAAGCGCGCTTCCTAAAGAGGGAGAAGAATTCGGCGGACATCCCGTTGCGGAGAGCTCTTGGAGGGAGGGATGCCGGTTGTTTTCACCGATTCCTTCCTTATTGTAGAGGGCTCATTTAAGAAATGCATAAGAATTGCGTTAAATATATGTTAAATATATGCCGGTTCAATCCTGAATGATGCGCACGACGTCGGGATCGCGCAGTTCGCCATGAGTCATTGTCTCATTTTCCTGAATCGCGGTGAATAGCGGCGTATCGGGCACGGTCGCACCTAAGCGATCGGCGAGAAACGCAAGCAGCCCGTAGTTATTCGCCAGTACGGGACCCAAAAGTCCACAGGCGATCCGGTTTTTTTGCCAAAAACCGGCGGCTACGGGCGTCGCCTCTGCAGCGGCTTCCCCCTCGACGCGCAAATGGTGCAGGAAGGGAAGCAGTCCATTTTCCGGCTGCAGACGGCTATAACTGCCGACAACGCCGCCGACTGCAAGCGGAGCGGTTTTTTCGGACGGTGCGATCTGTGCGGCGCCTTTTGTGGCGAGCAGCGCGGGGTTCACCTCGCCGATCGCCAAGGCGTTTACGCGCACCGTATAGTCGCGTCGAACGGAAAAAGGCGCCAGATCCAAGCCCGGAAGGGTTCCGTTTTCGGGATCTTCAATCTGACGGGCGAAAATTTCCCCGGCATTGCCCGTACAGAACAAGAGCGCGTCGGTCTCCAAAGTCTCTTCAATCGCCTGACGCAGGGGCAAAAGACGTGCAATGATGCGATCTTGGTCGGATTCTTCCATCGCTCCGAAATAGACGAGGGAAATTGACTCTCGCAGAAAGCGCGGCTCCTCCGGGAAGGGGGTTTCAAAAAATTGCGCCTGCGGAAAAAGCGCCCGCAGAATGCGGCCGTTGGCGCCGTCTCCGAATTGGGAGGTCAGCTCGGGGTATAACAATTCGATCTTCAAGACAAACTCCGTAGGTGGGTGAGCAGTGCCTGCGCATTTTCCTTGGTAGCGGCATCCAGTGAATGAACCAAAAGAATCTTTTTACAGGCGAGTGTAGGAACCAGTGCATTGACGCCGTCGATCGTTGCAAAGGTGTGAATCTTTTGTGGAGCAACGCCGCGCAAAAGCAGCGCGATGCGATAATCGAGGTGCCGCTTTCCGCAGGCGATAACATCGACGATGGAGTCTTCTTGGCACAATTCCAAAGCGGCATCGTACAACCAGCCCATATTATGGTAGCCGTCGGGTTCCTGATCAAAATCTTGATCCATGAGAATAAAGGTGCAGGGACCGCGCTGCAGCGCCAGACGCAGATTCGTTTCTAGGGGCATGGGGGTTTTCCCTTTTCCTAGCACATAGGTAATTGCATAGGGACCGATGTGGGTCTCTTCAAAGCGGGACTTGAACGAGCGAAACTGCTCCAGCGCCCGCTCCACGGCTTCCTGCGGCAGGGAAAACTCCCGTGCCATTGTCAGGATGCCGGCGTAATTGTAGAGGTCAAAAGCCTGGCGCACAGGCGCAGAAATGAGCACATTGTCTGTCGGATGCGACAGGGTGCTCACCGCGTCTTTTGTCGGATCATCCTTTGCCGGGGCGTTTGCCGAATCCTCTGACGACGCCGGTATGTGGAGCGAAGTAAAGAAAAATTCGGCGGACGGAAGTGTTGCCCGCACTTCGGTTTGCGCCGGCGGATTTGTAAGGCCGCAGTGCTCGCAGCGATAGTTGCCGATCGTGTGATAGGCGCGGGCCGTCAGAAAAACGGGATGCCCACAGTCGGGGCAAAGGCCGAGAAAGGCGTGTGTGTTTTCCCGCATCGGTCCGACGGCGGAGAACCACAGGCGGCTTTGTTTCGAGTCACCCAGAAAGCGCGCCTGAAAATCGTCCGCATTGAGAACAAGCGTCGTCTCCGGGCGCAGCGCCTGATTGATTTTACGAATCAGTTGTTTTTCATGGCCAATGCGATCGTATTGATCGCGGGCGAGGTTGGTAACCAAAAGATATTGCAGGTGCAGCGCCGGCAAAAACAGCGGAGAGGCCACCTCGTCGATTTCCGCCACGAGCACATCTGCCTGTGTGCGGTTTCGCAGCGACGTATTCTCTAACAGGGTGGAACAAATGCCCGTCGCCATATTGCTGCCCATGTGATTGCAGGCGACGCGGAACGAAGCCTGTTCAAAAATGGCGGCCAGTTGATTGGTGGTTGTCGTCTTGCCGTTGGTGCCGGTAATGCCCAGTCGGCGAGCCGGCAGCGCGACCCAAGAGAGAAACTCCGGATCCAGGGTCAGCGCGATGCGCCCGGGCAGGGTTGTCGCATTGCGCCCGATTCGACGCATCAGAAAACGGGCGGCTTTTCCCGCCCAAAGGGCCATATACGCACGAAGCGTTCCGAAAACGCTCCGGTTTTCCCGAGGGATGGTTTTTTCGATCATTCTTTTTCCTCCACGCTTCATTGTACTTGATGGCGGAAAAGATGCAAACTGCTGTTGTGGGATAGCTGTGTTATACTGAAAATGGAAAGGGAGGCGCGACATGGCGAAAAATATGCTGTCCAAAGACGAATACGGTTGTTGCGGCGCATGCCTTTTATCGATTTTCCTGTTGCCATTGGCGCCTTTTATTCTTGGCGGCTACGGATTGTATTACTTTCTGAAAAAGAAAGGCATTTATCCAAACTGTCCGCCGGAGAAATACGCCCGGCTTTTACAAAATTGCTATACTAATTCAGAAATGTCGATTTCTGCGCCCTACGATATGCCGAAGACCTATCGTGAGAACGCAAAGCGTTATCGTCGTTATCGTCGCAATGCGTTGCTGATCGGGCTTGCACTTTCCGCGTTGCTCGCCTTTTTTGCGTCGACGCAAGAGGAAACTGCTTCTGATGTGGGATCTGTTTTTCTGGGCAGCATGATGATTGCCGGCGGCTTTGTACTTTTCTTTCATTATCGCGCCAAAAAGTTGGACAATCTGGCGGATCGCTATGCGCGTTACGTCGTTCTGGTCGGTACGCAGGATGAAGTCTATCTGCGTACGCTGGCAATGGAATTTCCGCTTGCGCTACGCACCGTCATTGCGGATATTCTGCGGATGTTGGCGCTGGGGTATTGGCCGGACGCCAAGGTGGACGCCCAAGCGCTGCGCCTCTATTTTCCAAGGGTGGTAGAGAAGCAGTCTGAAGAAAAAGCGGTGGGCATGTGCCGTGTGCAGTGTCGAAACTGCGGGGCATGGCAGGACGTTCCGGTCGATGGAACCCCGACAGCGTGCGAATATTGCGGGTCAAGGATTTCTTCTTTCGAAGGATGATTTCGACACAAAAGGAGTGCAAACGCGCTCCTTTTTTCGTTAAATCTTTAAGATTACCGTTGCCAGAGAAAAATAAATCAAAAGCCCCAGAGCGTCAACCACCGTCGTAATCAGCGGCGCCGCCATAAGCGCCGGGTCCAAGCCGATGCGTTTTGCCAGAACGGGCAAAAGACCGCCGCAGAGTTTCGCCAAGATGACGATAAAAAAGACGGCGAGAGAGACGACGAGAGCGGTTCCGGTTTGATCGGGGTTCAGGAGCATCACGCGCAGCAGGCAGACCAGCGCCAGCCCGGCGCCGACGAGAAGCGAGATACGCAGTTCTTTCCACAGGACTTTCAGCAATTCATTGACTTTAATTTCCCCCATGGCAAGGCCACGAATGATCATAGTACTGCTCTGCGAACCGGCATTTCCGCCCGCGCCGGTCAGCATGGGGATAAAGGTGACAAGCAGGCCGTTTGCTTGGAAGGCGTCCTGAAAGCCGCCCAAGATAAAGCCCGTGACCATGCCGGAAAGCAGGAGAACAAACAGCCAGGGCAGTCGGTTTTTCGATTGTTCAAGCACGGAAGATTCAAAATACGTTTTTTCGGAGGGCGTAATAGCGGCCATAATCTCGAAATCTTCCGTTGCCTCTTCATCGGAGATATCCAGAGCGTCGTCGACGGTGAGCACGCCGACCAGACGTCCTTCAAGGTCGAGAATGGGCAAGGCAAGCAGCGAGTATTTGCGGATGAGATCCAAGGCGTCTTCCTGATCGTCGGTCGTCGTTGCACTGATTACATGCGTTCGCATGATTTCTTCGATGCGTTTTTCATCGCGCGCCTGCAGCAATTCCCGAATGGAAAGTACACCGCAAAGCCGCCGCCCGCGGTCGGTCACATAAAGGATGGACGTAGAGGCCAATTTTTTGCGATTATGGCGCAATTTTTCAATCGCTTCTTTTACCGTCATTTCCGGTTGCAAACGAACGAATTCTTCACTCATCGCCGCGGCGGCGGATTCTTCGGGGTAGAGCAGATAGCGATTGAGGATGGAACGCTTTGTCGCCGGCGCATTGTCTAGGATGCTGCGCACGGCATTCGCGGGCAATTCTTCCAGCAGATCGACCGCATCGTCCACATAAAGATCATCGACGAGCCGGACCAGTTCTTCATCGTTAAAATCTGCGATCAGTGCCTTTTGTTCCGGAATCGTCAGAAAAGCGAAGAATTCCGCTGCCGTATCTTTGGGCAGAAAGCGAAAAAGCGCAAGCGATTCCTGTGCATTTAACGATTCCATCCAATCCGCCATGTCGGCGGGATGCCGCGCATCGATCAGCGCGCGCACCTGTTTCACGTTGCGACTCGCCAAAGCTTCCCGCAGCCTGTCCAGAGAGGGATCCATATTTTCCCGGATCATTTCATTCATGAGGGCTCCTTTCCGGTTGCGCGGGCTACAGCCCGAGAATCAGTTCCGCTAAGCTGAAGAAAATGAGAAGGCCCGCCGCATCGACGAGCGTGGTAATGAGCGGCGCCGCCATCAGTGCGGGATCCAAGCCGATTTTTTTTGCCAGAAGCGGCAACGCACCGCCAATCATTTTCGAGATCATCACGATGAAAAAAACCGCGGAGGAGACGGCAAGTGCAACGCCATATTGATCGGGATTTATGAGTAGGACGCGAATCATGCAGACAATCGCCAAACCGATGCCGACGAGAACGGAGATGCGCAGCTCTTTCCAGATGACTTGCGGTAACTGGTGTACTTTGATTTCGCCCAACGCCAGACCGCGAATAATCATGGTGCTGCTTTGCGAACCGGCATTCCCGCCGGTGTCCGTCAACATTGGAATAAAGGTGACGAGAATAGGCATAACTTTAAAGGCATCTTCAAAACCCTCTAAAATAAAACCGGTGAGCATGCCGGAAATCATTAGAATAAACAGCCAGGGCAAACGACTTTTTGCCTGTTCCACGACGCCGGATTCAAAATACGGACGTTCCGACGGATGCATGGCCGCCATTTTTTCGAAGTCCTCTGTCGCCTCTTCATCCGAAATATCCAATGCGTCGTCAATCGTAATGACGCCGACGAGCCGTTCTTCGCGGTCGGTCACCGGCAGCGCGAGAAAGTCGTATTTACGAATGAGCGCTAGCGCCTCTTCGCGGTCGGTGGTCGTTAGGACGTAGACAACCTGGTCATGCATAATTTCGCCGACGGTGGTTTCGTCCTTTGCCTGCAGGAGTTCGCGAATGGACAGGACGCCCACTAATTTTTGGTCGTTTTCCGTTACGTAAAGTACCGATGTGGAAGCTAATTTTTTTCGATGATTCCGAATTTTGCGGATCGCATGGGCGACGGTCATTTCCGGCTGCAGGCGAATAAATTCCTCACTCATCGCGCTGCCGGCGGAATCTTCGGGAAAGCGCAGGTAGCGATTGAGCGTCGTGCGCTTGACCTGCGAGGAGCCGGACAGAATGCGCCGCACGGCATTTGCCGGCAATTCTTCCAACAAGTCCGTCGCATCGTCAATAAACAGGCGGTCTACCAGTTCCAACAACTCTTCGTCATTAAAACCGCGAATCAACGCCTTTTGTTGTTCAATACTTAAGAAAGAAAAAAGCTCCGCCGCATAATCCTTTTGTAAAAAACGAAACAGGACCATGCATTCTTCACTGTTCAGCAGTTCCATGAGTTCCGCCGCATCGGCTGCGTGCAGGTGCTCCACCTGTTCACGCACCTGAAGAACATTGCGCGCTTCAATTGCCTCGCGAACAGAAGACAGCACCGCTTCCGCTGTGGAACGGTTTGTTATTTCTTGCATGTTGCACCTCCGAATGGAGCCGCAAACGAAAAAGGGAGTGCAAAACAAATGCTGCTTATACCAAACTACTTATATAAGAAAGAAGTCTTCGGTGAGACAGTCGGCATTTGCGGGCAACTTCGGTATTCCGTTTGACTTTGGCTTTCCATACTGTCTCTCCTTTATAAATTTCTTGTCGGGTTTGCGCGATCAAACAAAAAGCAAACCATGGGCAGACATCCGCCCCTTGTGATTATACGCGAAAGGTTGGCCAATCGCAAACCGCATTTTCAGATTCCGGGCGCGGGGGTGCCATCTGATGTAAAAACTCTGTAAAATTTTTTGAAACCAAAGGATACCGGTTAAAATTTGGAGTAAAATATTTTCATAAGAAAGAGAAAAACAAGGAGGTTCTATGAAGCGTTTGGCATATACGGGGGTTTTGGCATTGACGGTGTTTCTGACTGCCTGCGGCGGTTCCACCCCAAAGGAGAGCAGTGAAAAAGCAGAGGTTTCATCCGAATCCGTAGAAGCATCGTCGCAAGAGTCGTCAAGTGTTAGTGTTTCGTCGGAGAGCAAGAAAGAGACGTCACAGTCATTTTCCTATGGGGACGGTTTTGACGGATCGGTGACAGAGGAAGAAAAAGAGTGGATGTCTCAGACTTTGCTGACTTTATTCAAGGGCGAACCGGAAGAAGTTAAAGGAATTTTAGGCGGATCCGCGAAGGAGGAGATTGAGCAGGGCGGTCCGTCGGCTTTAGAGTCTGCGCTATCCCCCTTTGTGCTGGCGGGCGAACCGCAGATGTTGCAAGGAGCGGAGAAGGAGACCGCACAGGACGAAGGAAATGACGTGACACTCTACACCGCCTATGTCATTGGCAGCAAAGAGCAACTCGTTGCACAGTTGGCAAGAGGTGCGGATGACCGCCTTGTTTCTTTCTATGTGCAGCTGTATCAGGATCAGGAAGCAAATCAAAAGGAGTATGCGGCGGAAATTGAGACGTCGAAGGAAGTCCATGAAGTGCTGATCAAAAAGGATGAAGAGGCTTTCCTCAAGATGACCGGGGAAACAATCGGCAGTGAAGAACAGCGTCGCTCTCTCTTTGAAGATCTGACAGCGTTGTTGGAGCAGGGAGGTGCGGAGAAGAGCTTTGAACTGACGGATGTTTACGTACGCGAACGTCTGCCGGAAGAAAGGTTTTTGCCCTTTGCCGGGGACCGGATCATTGAAGTGTATATGTACGGCGAATATGAGCAATGGAATTTGGTATACACTTTCTTATATGATTTAGAAGGAAATCTCGTCGGGCTGCAGATGCAAGCAGACGAGTAAAAAATCGAAAGACCGACCGCCTTTTGCCTTTGGCAAGAGGCGGTTTTTTTGCCCTTTGTGGGGCATGGCGATGCAAAATATAAGAAAATCTTAAGAATCTCTTTATTCTTTCTTTGAAAATATCCTCTACAATGAAACTGTCAGAAAGAGAACCGGTTTCAAGGGACGCAGGAGGGAGTCATGCAGCAACGGATTTTGGTCTGTGACGATGATCGCGACATCGTCGAGGCGATACGAATTTTTTTGGAAGAAGAGGGTTATGCGGTAAGCAAAGCGTATGACGGAGAACAGGCGCTGCGCATTTTGGAAGAAATGCCGGTTCATCTGCTTCTGCTGGATGTCATGATGCCGAAATTGGACGGGTTGACTGCCCTGCGAAAAATTCGTCAAACGAAATCCATTCCCATTATTGTGCTGTCCGCGAAAACGCAAGATGCGGACAAAATTTTAGGGCTTTCGCTCGGCGCGGACGATTATGTGTCCAAGCCCTTTAATCCCCTGGAACTGGTCGCCCGCGTGAAAAGTCAATTGCGTCGTTATACGGAGTATGACAATTTATCTGCGCAGGAAGGATTGCTGCGCGCGGGGGGATTGGCTTTTGATGAAGAAAAACGCGCTTTCTTTTTAGATGGGGAGCTGCTTTCGTTGACGAAAATCGAGTATAAAATCCTTCAACTTCTTATGCAGAACCCGGGGCGCATTTTCAGCAGCGAAGAAATCTATGAGCGCGTGTGGGAAGAAGAGGCGCTCGGCATGGCAAATACGGTGGCGGTACACATTCGTCATATCCGGGAAAAAATTGAAATTGATCCGAAAGACCCGCGCTACGTGAAAGTCGTGTGGGGCATCGGCTACAAATTGGATCCGAAGGGAGGAAGCAATGGAGAAGACAGATAAAAAAGAGAAACAACAGGAACAGGAAACGGCTGAAAAAAAGAGCCGGCAGGAAGAAAAAGTACCGCAAAACGGGATAGGCTCAGATTCCACCATGCCGGAAACACCAAAAAAAGATTCCGTTCGCCGGTTTACAGGGCTTCCGCTGACGGTACAGTTGGTATCCATTGTGCTCATTTTTATTGGTCTATTGAATATGGTGGTCAGCAGCTGGAAGAGTTCACCGAGCGCCCCGAATACTTCCTTTTATGCGTCGGGGGAATGGGCATGCGCGTTTCGGGATGAAAGCGCTTCCGTCTTGGAAGATAGCCTGCAGGTAGAAGCCATGCAGTGGTACGATAAGATTCCTGCAAAAGCAGCACTTTGCCCGGCGGTCATAAATATGCCCTGGAATTATGTCGTGGAGTATTTTGCCGACATGAGTCAAAATCCGGACGACAAGGAAGCCGCCGTGATTGCCCAGCGGTATTTATCGGCATGGGGCGAAGAGCGGGGCGCTTGGCGTGGCGAAGAAGAGGCACGCAGCCGAACATTTCCCCTATTTCGAAAAGCGGATCTGGAAGCGTGGCAGAAGAATCCGATACGGTATCGCACGGTGCGCATCACGCGGCAATGGGTGCCGGAGCAGGATGCATATCGGTATGTCTTCCCCGAACAGCAGGAAGAGGACGTGGAGACGACCCGGTCCAAAAACGAGTATTGGCGCCCGGTAAACCGGGAGAATCACCCCCAAGCCCTGGAAGAGATATTTTTGCCCGTGGTACAGGAGATTCCAACGTCGGTGGACGGCACAGATATTTGGGCTTTTTTGATGGAAACGGGAAACGACCCGGAGGAGATCTTTCAGGCGCTTGCTGCTTTTAAGGAAGAGGGAAAGCTGCAACAGGCACAGCGCACCTTTGCACCGGAGAAAAGCAACTTGGCCTTTCGCATTTCCTATGCGCGCAGCGGGAATGAGTACACCAATGCCGCCGATGCGCGCTTCCGGGATGCGGATTTCAGCGCGCCCTTAGAAGGCCAGTTTACGTTATCGGATCGCCCTTACGTTTCGACGCTGGATGTCGGAGATGGGAAGTGGAGCCGGGAGTTTCGACATGCCTTTGCACAATCGCCGCTGTACCTGGACGCTCCCCTGTCGGGGATTTCGCTTACGATGCGTTTAGATTTGCGCTTGAATGAAAAAGACAGGATTTCCGTTGCAAAACTGGACTATGAGGAGGCGCAGCCGAATTTCTGGCGTGCCACGGCAATCTTTGGAATCGGTGCCGTACTTTGGATCGTATCATTGGTGTTTTTCCTGATGCGCACCCCCGTGCGCAAGGGCTTTTGGACACGGATGGAAGCGAAAGTCCCGGTCGAAGCATATCTGGTGGCAAGCGCGCTGTTTTGCGTAGGCACGATTTTCTATTTTCTGAGTTTATGGGATTTCTTCGGGTTTTCCAGTGGCGTATGGGAAAGTGCATCGGCACCGATGGCTCTATGGGATTGGCGCGGGACGGTCTTGTCTTTCCTGATGATTTTGCCGGAATTGATCGGACTTTACCTGCTTTCCGCACTGGTGCGCAAGTGGAAGGCGAAGCGTTTTTATCAGGGCAGTGTCTTGCAATATCTCTTTGAGACGATCGGCAATCTTTTTTCCGGCGGAAAAAGTCGCCCCAAGCGGACATGGAGTTTGGTATTGGTTCTATGCGGGTTCTTTTTTCTGCAGTTCCTTTGCTTATTGGAATTGTCCAGAAGATGGTTATTCTTCTTCTTGGTTGATGCCGGATTTCTCTACTTTGCGTTGCGCGATCAGGAAGAAAAAGAGAGTCTTTTCCGACGCGCCAGTAAAATCGCACAGGGCGAACGCGCCCCGGTGACGGAGCCGGACGACAGCGGGTTGCCGCGCTATTTGCCGCAAAATCGCAAGCTGGCGGAAGAATTGGCACAGATTGAGCTCGGCGTCGATCGGGCAGTGCGCGCGAGCGTAAAAAATGAACGCATGCAGACAGATTTAATTACCAATGTTTCGCATGATCTGCGCACGCCGCTGACGTCCATTATCAGTTATATCAACTTGCTGCAGCGAGAGACGATCGAGAATGAGAAGGCGCGGGAATATATTGCCGTTTTGGATCAAAAAGCACAGCGCCTGCGGCAGCTGATGGACGATCTGATCGAGGCTTCTCGAGCGAGCTCCGGAGCGCTGGATGTCCGGGCAGATGTGATTGATCTGAATGAATTATTGCTGCAGGTGATCGGTGAATACGAGGACAAATGGCAGGACCGGCAGCTCGAATTGCGGGTCGCGATTCCGCCGCGGCATATTCTGATTCGCGCTGATGGACGCCATCTGTACCGGGTTTTGGATAATGTACTGAACAATGCGCAAAAATATGCCATGCCCGGGACGCGCGTGTATTTGGATGTGGAAGAAAACCCGGAGAATGGCGTGGTGACGGTGCGCAATACATCCGAGGAAGCGTTGCACATTGACGCCCAACGCTTGCTGGAACGCTTTAAGCGCGGCGATGAGGCGCGCACGAAAGTCGGAAGCGGGCTGGGACTTTCGATCGCGGAGAGCTTGACGCGTTTGATGCACGGAACGCTGGATATTGCCATAGACGGCGATTTATTCAAAGTTACCTTGTCCTTTCCGCTGGAAAAAGGAGTTTGACGGATTCGGCGCGAGTGACGGAAGAGGTCATAAGTTGATGATCATTGTAAGGGTGCTTGGTAAGGGAATGACTCGAAAAGAAAATTATGAAAACCCCCCTTTACCGATATTTTCGGTAAAGGGGGTTTCTTTTATCTGTATTGTTGTGGCTCATTCTCGTTTCAGCTGCGCATGAGTGAATCTTACTTACCGGCAGCAGCATTTTGACCGGCTTCATAGCCAAATGTTAGATAGTCCACAATGGCATTGCCGCCGACGCGGTTTGCACCATGAATCACACCGGTGATTTCTCCCGCGCAGTAAAGTCCGGGAATGATACTTCCGTCAGAACGAAGCGCATGTGTCTCCGCATCAATTCGCACACCGCCCATGGTGTGGTGCGCAGACGGTTTTCTCGGATAGGCAACAAAGGGCCCTTCTTCAAGCGGGTTGACAAAGGTCACGCGGCCGAATTCATCTTCCGTAGACGCCTTGACATGTTCATTGTAACTTTCCAGCGTTTCTTTTAGATTTTCTACAGGACAGCCGAATTTTTCAGCAAATTCCTCTAAGGTGTCGGCTACGATAATACCATTCAAGTTATTTTCTAAGAAGTAGCTGACTTTTTGTCCACCTAAAGTCTTGATGTCTCCGGCATTTTGCACCTTAAAGGTAGCGAGGTTGGAGAACATATACATGATCCCATCGGTCTGTTCGATAATCGCTTTGGACATCTCGTCGCGACGTCCGTCTTCGCGGACAAAGCGCTTCCCTTCCTTATTAATAAAAATGGTCGATCCATCGCCGCCCCCGAAAGTGTCGTTGACCTGGCCGGTCATCGGGTTGCAGTAGGGTAGCAATTGGATTTGTTCCATATTTACCAATTCAGCACCGGCAGATTCCGCCATGAAGATGCCATCGCCGGTGACGCCCTTTGTATTCGTCGTGAGGACGTCCTTTCCTAGATTGGGCCATTTTTCCCCTTGAGCGTATTTTACGCGGAGTTCAACATTTCCGGCAAACCCGCCCGTGGCGAGAACGACGCCCTTATTCGCATGGGCGACGACTTCCTGCCCATTGATGATCGCCTTGACGCCAACCACTTTTTCGCCATCCAAAATCAATTCTTTGGCATCGGCACCAAGGAGTAACTGGTAATTGTCTTTATTATTTTTGGCAATACTGTCTTCAATGGCTTTAATATAGCCGGTTCCATTGGGCATTACCGCATAACGGGAACGGGTGTACAGTGCGCCGCCACCAAGCACAACCTCGTCCTTGAATTCCATACCGTTGGAAATAAGCCACTGCATGCGGTCATATGCATGCGCCGTCATTTTTTCCACGATGGGCAATTCACCTACTTTATCACCAGCATTCCAAGTCTGCAGGGCAAACCAGTTTGCGCTGTCAAAGAGGGTGCGGCTGGAGTCGGCAAGATAGGCTTCATATTCTTCACGAACCGCATCCTGCAGAGCTTTGTGCTCTTCGCTGACCGGCTCTTCCTCCAGTGCCTGCTCAACCAAACGATCGATGCTTGGCTGACGCTGTTCATATTTGTGGTCTTGTAGTTCCGGGATCGGAGCATTCATAAAACCACCGACTACGATGGAGTTTCCGCCAACGATGTCCATCTTTTCTAAGAGAAGGACACTGGCGCCATTTTCAAGTGCGGCGGAAGCTGCCGTTAAACCGGCGCCACCGGCACCAACAATGACTACATCTGCAGTGTATTCTTTTTCAATGGCAATGTCCCGTTCACGTTCTTTTTCAAGCGCGTCCATATTCGCCCCGGCCTGCTCCAAACAATCCTTGAAGGCTTTTTTTACGGCTGCGCTGGTAATGGTCGCTCCGGAGACGGTGTCCAGATCCAGAGACTGAAAATCGACCAATTCCTTTGCCAAGCGCTCGGCAGCTACGTTGCCGATACCGGGTGTTTCTTGGCTTTCGGTAATTTTCGCGTCTTTAATTCCTGTTTCGTCCACAGTCAGTTCCACTGTGAGGGGTCCCTGCATGCCGGCTACTTGTGCTGTATAGGTTCCCGCTTTCATTGCAGAACCGGATTCTCCGGTTTGACTGGTTTCTTCCTGATTGGTGGGCTGTTCCGACTCGTTTTGCTGACCGCATGCAGTAAACGAGAGCGTCAAAGCGAACAGGAAGAGGATTTTTAGATACTTTCTCATAGAAACCTCCTAAATATGATAGATTAAATTATATCATGATATTCCAAGTTCGTAAAATCTTAAAAATTTTACAATAGTTTTGGCGGAATGTAACACTCCTTTTGGAATAAAGTAGTAGAATGGAAATGGTTCATAGGGATCTTTGTATTGTGAGAGAAGCTCTGAACACTACTTTCTACAGAGAGGCAGAGAGGCGCTATAGGGTCTTTTCACATTTCACATTCCATGTGATTTTACAATCGACCAAAATCATAAATTATTCGCGTATAGAGAAGAGAAAATAATGTTATCGAAAATCAAGCTGTGGTTTATCAATCAAAAAAATCTGTTAAAGATGTCGAAGTTTATCCTCTTGACGGGAGTGCTTCTTTTAATCACTTGGCTTATTGATCATCAATATCCCGATTTAAAGAATTATATTCCAAAGCAACTCTTGTTGTCCGTAGAAGTTTCCGTCAACTTTCTTTCAAATATTTCGGGTGTCTTTTTGACGATCAGCATTTTTTGTTTTACCACCATTGTCACCGTACTCAACAAATATAGCAGCAGCATATCACCCAGGATGCTTCAAAGATTTATAGACAGGACCGGTGTTTTGGGCTTATATGGTATATTTGTCAGTGGCTTTTTTTACTCCGTAATCAGCATTTTACTTCTTCAAGATCTTCATTCAGACCAAAAGGTAGTGGCGGGAAGCTTCGGAATTGCTTACTCGATTATTACGATGATCGGCTTCATTGTTTTTTCGAAACAGGTACTTGGAAACCTTAAAATGTCCAACATTATTGAGGGGGTATACAATGACTGCGAAAAACTTATCGACAATGAGGTAGAGCTTAGAAAAAAGGCAGAACGTTATCAAGAAGATAAGCCGGCGAAGGAAATGCTGATTGTAGCGGCAAGAACGGGCTATTTCTTTGAAGTTAAATCGGAAGACATCCTCAAAGAACTCGATGGGATCAAAGCAGAGTTGACCATCCAAAAAAGAATCGGTGAGTATATTACGGAAGGGGAGACCGTAGGGGATTTGAAAATCTTTGGGGATGAAAAATGCAGTGTCGAACAAAAGGAAGAGTTAAAAGAAAAAATCGGTCAACTGCTTGTAATTAACATCTATAACAATAACGAAGATGACTACCACCGAGGGCTTATCAACCTTACCGAGATTGCAAACATGGCTCTGAGTCCCGGAATCAATGATCCGAATACCGCCATTGTATGTATCGAGAAAATTTCTTCATTATTGGGAAAGCTCCTGTCGACGGGCCATCCGTTCATCGTTCTGGAACAAGATAGAGAAGCAAAAATAATCTACCGAAGTTATTCCGTCGAAGATGAATTATATCTTGTTTTCAGTCAGATTATCTCCTACTCCGGTGGCGATCCGCTAGTCACCCAAGCCATTTTACAGGGAATCTATATGATTTATATGATGGCCGGCAGGAGCGCCAAAGCTGGCATTAAAAAGTATTTTGATTCTGCATACGATCTTTTGTTGACCAATTTCAGCCATGAAATCCACATCAACAAGTTTAAACGGATTAAAAAGAAGATCGAAGAACATAGCAATCTTTAAATAAAGAAGGAAATAATGACAATTGCACAAATCATAGGAAAAATTGGATCCATCTTGCTCCCGGTGTTTATGGTCGGAGTCGGCGTGGTCCTCTTAATATGGACCGTGAAAAAAGAAAAAGAGAAAAAAGAAGAGGATCGGGCAGAAGACTATAGAATCGAAGGCATGTGCATCGGCATGTGTCTGGGAACGGGTATCGGTGTCATTTTCGGCAGTGACATTGTAGCTAT
Source organism: Ndongobacter massiliensis (assembly GCF_900120375.1). GTDB lineage: Bacteria > Bacillota > Clostridia > Tissierellales > Peptoniphilaceae > Ndongobacter > Ndongobacter massiliensis. Next base: position 1,570,585 of record NZ_LT635480.1, on the reverse strand, counting down.
TGGCTCAATGATCGGGATGGCAGTCGGCATGATGATCGGGCAGAGTTGTAAGAAATAATTTAAGAGCGTTTTTGCCAAGGACGGAAGGACATTTTCCGGCGGAATACATTTATTCGGTCGAAAAAATGTAGAGTTATACATTTATTCGGTCGAAAAAATGTATAATCCATTGATTATTCGGTCCAAAAAATGTATATTTTTCGTGGGGGTGTTTTATGAAACGGGAAATCATGGATCAATTAATTCAATGGAAAGATAAGAAAAACCGAAAACCGTTGATGATCACAGGTGTACGACAATGCGGAAAAACCTATATCATCAAAAAGTTTGCAAAAAATGAATTTGAAGAATCTCTGTATTTTAATTTCGACGGAAATACGGGTTTGCAATCCGTATTTGCATACGATTTGGATATCGATCGAATTTTGCATGAGCTCGAAATTATCCATTTTGGGAAAAAGATCACGCCCGGAAAAACTCTGCTGATATTTGATGAAATTCAGGCATGTCCCCGAGCGATTTCTTCTTTGAAATATTTTTGTGAAAACAAAGCGGATCTTCATATTATTGCCGCAGGATCTCTGTTGGGCGTGGCGCTCAAGCAGGAAGGCGTCTCTTTTCCGGTCGGCAAGGTTGAGCGTCTGGCAATGTTTCCGATGAATTTTGAGGAATTTGTAATCGCAGATGGCGGCGAGAAATATATAGAAGGATTGCGCAGAATCGCATTTGAAAGGGAAATTCCGGAACTCTATACGGTCCCCATGGAAAAATATTTGAAGAATTATTATATCGTCGGAGGAATGCCGGAGGTAGTTCAAACGTGGGTGGACACGCATAACTATGAAGAAGTAGAATACGTTCAGGACAACATATTAAAAGACTATCCGGATGATTTTAGCAAACACACGACAAACACAGAAGCGAACCGCATTCATTTAATATGGGATTCGATTCCGACACAGATTGCCAGGGAGAACAATAAATTTATTTTTTCCCATGTAAAAAAAAGTTTGCGCGCCAAAGATTTGGAAGATTCCTTACAATGGCTGGTAAATTCCGGGCTTGCGTATCGGTTGTACTGCGTGAACAATCCCCAGGTACCGCTTTCGGGGATGGTGGATGCCACCTACTTCAAAGTATATATGTCCGATGTGGGGTTACTTCGGCGCAAATCAAATCTGAATTACCGCACGATATGGAGTGGAGAAAGGCATTTCAGTCATTTCAAAGGCGCTTTGACGGAAAATTATGTCATGACGCAGTTGATTGCAATGGGTATGAATTGTTGTTTTTGGCGAACCAAAGCAGATGCTGAGGTTGATTTTATTACCGATTATGAAGGACTTTTGATTCCCATTGAAGTGAAGTCGGCAGATAATACCAAGGCAAAAAGCTTGCGCATCTTTTGTGAACGGTATGAACCGGAGATGTCATTTAAGCTGTCATTAAAGAATGTCGGAGATAATCAGGTAGGAAAAACGCAGAATTGGAGCATTCCACTCTACTGTATTTTTCGGTTGAAAGACTATATCCATTATACAAAAGGATGGGATCGTAGGGACGGTAAGGCGGTCTGCAAACGATCGTGATATGGAGTCCGTTCATGCAGAGTCGTGTACATTTGTATAGGATGTGACATCTAAAAATGTGAGGGAAGAGCATAGTTCGTTGCTCGCATAGTAAGCGAGCTGAACGTATTTCATATCTCATTATCACCTTATACTAAGTTTTGAGGCGTATTATAAGGATTTGAGGCATAAGTTTCCTTTTTCATCGGGCTTTTTTAAAACCATAATTTTTGGAGGAAGTGAAAAAAGGCTCTCTCTTAAGAAATCTTTACGGTCGTCAAAACGACGATTTCAGAGTATGGGCGAAGGCTTGGATATCTGATAGCGTCGCAAGAAAAAGGAAAGGGAATGGCTAAGGTGATAAGTTTACCGCCGGAAACCTTGTTTCTAAAGTATGGGCAGATACCGTTGATTTTCCTATACCCATTGTCATAGAGAGAACCTTTCTTTTAGCTTAGTGGTCAATTTATTGCACCGGAGTTTTCTTTATTTTTTTCGTGGATTCACACAATGAGATATCTATAAAGGTTATATTAAAGAATATGTTGATATCTTGACAAGGCATTCTTTTCGCGCAAGAATTAACTATATTTAATAGGGAGGTCATGATGAAGTTCTTGCTTGATTGCGCTAATTTAGAAGCAGTTGCATTTTTTAACGAATTCTATCCCATTGCAGGGGTAACTACAAATCCAAGTATTCTCAAAAAGAATCAAGGCATTGATTTCTTCCCGCAGCTTATAAAAATTCAACGTATTTTAGCTGGTCGCGATCTCCACGTGCAAACAACTGCTAAAGAGTCGGACCAGATAATCCAAGAAGCACATTGTTTAGTGAATAAATTAGGGAAAGATATCTATGTTAAGGTCCCTGTTTTTGAAGAAGGGATGAAGGCCATAAAAACATTGAAAAAAGAAGGCATTCGCATTACTGCTACAGCGGTATATACGAAATTTCAAGCATATATGGCATTAGAATTAGGAGCAGATACTATAGCACCCTATTTTAATCGAATGGAGAATTTAGGTATTTCGTCGATTGATGTAATAACCGATCTTCGCTACATCATTGATCGAGATGGATATGAATCCCAAATTTTAGGAGCATCTTTTAAAAATACTTATCAAGTGAGCGATGCATTGAAAGCCGGCGCTCACCAAGTCACCCTATCCGAAGATGTTATGAAGGAAACATTCCTTAATCCATCTATCGAAAAAGCAATCAGTGATTTTGCGGATGACTGGGTCGATTTTGCCGGAGGCACGGAAAGCATTTGTGAGCTCAAGGGATAAAAGAGAATTAAGAAATATTATAAGGCTTTTATCAAAAACAATAATTTTGTAAGAAAAGGGTTCCAATTATGTGAAAAATCGAAAGCGATCATGCGGAAAAACTTAATTTGAGTTATTAAATAGTAAGCACTTGAAGATGCTCAAATTTTTTCAGCCTTTCGAGTTGCTCTAAATTTTCGGGGCTTTGAATAGTGATTAATATATCGACAAAGCTATAATCAATAACTTGAAATAAACCGTTATTTAAAAACTTTTGAGAATCAACAAGTGCAATGACTAAATTAGCTGCCTCAACCATTTTCTTTTTTACTTCAACGAGTAAAGGATTCGAGACTGTTAGTCCTGAGGTGTTCTTTATTCCTGTCGAACCAAGAAACAAAATATCTGCATTGATTTCATCAAAAAATCGGCACGTAGTGTTGCCCACTTGATATTTAATAGATTCTTCCGAAAAAATTAAGCCGCCAGGCATAGTAACGCGAAATGTATCGGAAAGGATGTTGGCAGTTGAAAGTTCATTTGTGACAACATTAATGTTTTGAAATGTCCGTTGCTTTTTGAGTAAAGCTTTAGCAAGCTCAAATGTAGTAGTTCCTGCATCGATAATAATAGATGCTCCATCTTTTATAAAGTGTAGAGCTTCTTCAGAAATTTTTTGTTTTTCTGAAGTAGATAGGTCTCGAGTTGAGTGCCTTGCTCGATTTTCAACGAAGTGAGCTTTTCCGTACGTCCTCAAAACCAACTTTTTTTCCTCTAAACTTGTTAAGTCTCTACGAATTGTTGCCGCCGAGACTTTTAGTATTTCAGACAAGTCTTCAACGGTCATAGTTTCATATTTTGTTAATAAATTATATATACGGTTTTGTCGATTGTTTTTATTCATAGCGTTCGTCTCCATTCATTTGTCAGAATTGTATATTAACAAATAGAAATAAGCAAACAAAAGTTCATTTTGATTAATATATGATCAAATCTTGCATTAAAAAGAACAAGTGGTTATAGTTTGAATAAGAAAATGTTTGCAAAAAAAGAAGAAAGGAGAAAGCTTTAGAGAAATTATACAAATGAAAGAAATAAACATTTTGGATTTAATTAGGATTGTTGTTACAAGGGGATGGCATTATGAAAATAATACTTATTACGCATGGTGAGGTAGGTAAAGAACTTATTCAAAGCTGTGAAATGATTTTAGGTAGTGTAAATGATGTATTTTCGCTCAGCTTAAAACCTGGAAAATCCATGGAGGAGCTACTTAGTGAGACCGATGAGTTAATCAACTCATTAACGGGATCAATTTTAATTGTTACCGATCTGTTTGGAGGAACGCCGAATAACGTAGCTATGTACTGTTCAGGGAAATATGATGTGGAGGTGATGACAGGATTGAATTTAGCCATGCTCGTTTCGCTTATCTTGGGTCGGGATGGAGATAGTTTGGAGAAGACCATCGACAAATCAATTTGTGATGCAAAAGCTAGCATTCAACGATGTCAATTAGTAAGAGAGGAGAAAAATGAATAACATTTGTTTAGCACGAGTGGATTTTAGATTACTTCATGGTCAAATTGTTACAAATTGGATTCAGCAAGTCAATGCAGATTCTATACTTATTGTAAATGACCAATTGATGAATGACCCTATCTTAGCTAATGTTTTTCGAATGGCGGCGCCGCCAGGTATCCAAGTGGCATTAAGAACGATCGATAAGGCGATTCAGGATTTCAATCTTGGAAAATTTAAAAATAGGAAACTCATAATTCTGTTTAAGACAGTAGAAGATGCGTATTCAGCTATAAATCAAGGCATGGAATTACAGTTTATTCAGATTGGTGGGCTGGGAAGTGACAATACAAAACGAAAAATTTCAAATGAGATTTTTTTGTCTGAAAATGAAATGTCTAAATTGAAGCTCTTACATTCGAAAGGAGTTGAAATTAGCTTTCAAGTGACTCCAAAAGATACGAAACTAAATTTTGAAGATGTTGAAAAAATATTTGGCAAGTGATGTTGTCAAGACGAAAAGAGTCTTCTTAAGGAGGAAAAAATGAGTTTTGGTCTAAGTTTAGTTATGGGGGTTCTTTATTGGTGTGGCACAAATAAGTTTTGGTATGGTACTCAGCATCTGGCGCGACAACCTTTAGTTCTTGCTGTTCCCATAGGAATTATTATGGGTGATTTATCGAATTCTATGAAGATCGGTGCTGCCTTACAGTTGATCTATTTGGGAGCCATTGCGCCAGGAGGGCAACTGCCATCCGATGAAGCTTTGGCAGCGGCTATTGCGATTCCTCTTGCATTGCAATATAAGTTGGCGCCAGAAATTGCCGTTTCTATCGCTATGCCATTAGGTATGCTTGGCGTTCTATTGGATAATTTGAAGAGAACTTATCATAGTTACTTTGTAAGACGGGCGGATATGGAGGCTGAGAAAAAGAATAGAAAGAAAATGGAAAAAAATGAATTTCTATATCCTTTTTTGCTTTCGTTGCCTCTGCGCATAATTCCTGTCACCCTAGGACTTTATTTTGGAGGAGATGCTATACAGTCCTTTCTTGAATCTTTGCCGGCTTGGGCTATTCATGGGCTCTCTGTAGCAGGTGGTATTCTTCCTGCTTTAGGTTTTGCTATCACAATTATGACTATTGGAACAAAAAAGAACATTCCATATTTTATTATTGGGTTTGCATTAGCGTCTTATGCAGGCATCAATATGATAGGTCTTTCTGTATTTGGAGCGTGCTTGGCTTTGATTCATTCTCAGTTTGTTACTAAAGAGAGCAAGATTGCAGAAAACGGTAACAATGTAGCGGAAGAGGGGGATTTCTAATGGTTAATCAGTTAGCAAAAGTTCAAGAATTGACTAGCAAGGATGTTACAAAAGCGTGGGCCAAGTATATTCTTTGTGCGGAAGTGTCCTCGGGGTATGAACGTTTAACGGCTTTGGCATTTTCTTATGGAGTTTCTGAAGCTTTGGAAAAGCTTTACGGACATGATGAGGAGGAATATAGGACTGCGCTTGAACGTCATCTTATGTTCTATAATTCCGAGGCTATTTGGGGATCTCTAATTATTGGAATAACTTTAGCATTGGAAGAAGAGCGGGCACTTAAAATTGCCAGTGGTTCTTTTGAGGAAACTGAGAAGAAGGACTTGGCAGATGTCGTTACAAATTTTAAATTGGGGTTGATGGGTCCACTTGCGGGTATTGGGGATACTATTAATCATGCCATGATAAGACCTCTACTGTTATCTGCCTTTATTCCCTTGGCTAGCAGTGGATTATGGATTGCTGGTGTTGCGCCTATTGTTATTTGGGGGGTAGGAACTTCATTTTTAGGCTACTCGCTCCTACAATTAGGATACAATTCTGGAAAAAATTCCGTAGATCACGTATTGGGCGCAGGAAAAATTAACACCTTTATTAATGGAGCTGGGATATTAGGGCTATTTATGATGGGCGGACTATCGGCACAATATGTTAAATTTCAAACCGCCATTTCCTGGACGAACGCCGTAGGAGAAACAGTGGAACTCCAGCAGTTTATTGACAAAATTTTTCCAAATCTTTTTCCATTAGCAATAATAATAGGAATAGTATTTTTCTTTAAAAAGATAGGGCAGAAATACGTATCACTTTTGATGTTAATTTTAGCTTTATCTTTGGTGCTGTCTTTCTTTGGACTTGTATAGAGAGGTGAGAAGAGTGGATAATAACCAAGCTTGGATTGATTTATACAATAAAAAAGTTGTTGTGACAGGAGGGTCCAGTGGGATTGGGGAACAGATTGTCGTAGATTTAGTGAATTGTGGAGCTAAAGTTTTTATCCTTGATCGACAGAGTCCATCACAAAAATTATTGGATCGAGGAGCTTTATATAAAAAGACGGATTTAACCAGTATTGATGAAATTGCTGATGCTTTTAAAGTAATTGATGCTTCGATGGATCAAATTGATGCTTTGGTGAACAATGCGGGCGTTACTCGCCCTCGTATTTTAGTAGATTATTACAAACAGGAGAAGAAGTATGAAATAAATGAACAAGACTATTACTTCATGAGCGATATTAACATTAAAGGCACGTTATTTGTAAGTCAAGAAGCAACACGTCGATTTTTACAGCAAAATCACGGTAATATTATTAATATGTCTTCGGCTGCCGGCTTGAATGGATCCAAGGGACATAGCGTTTATGCAGCGACAAAAGCGGCCATTAATGCTTTTACATTGTCTTGGGCGAAGGAATTGGCGCCCTTTAATATCCGCGTCAATAGCATTGCTCCAGATATTCTAGAGCGCACACCAGCGAATAACGATGAAAAATACAGAGCTCAGGCATACGGAAGAGGGATGGATATTTCGGGGGACCCTGCTGAACTAGCAAAAGTTTTTTTTAAAGGCTATAAATCTAGCATTCCGTTAGGGAGACCAGGAAAGCTCAGTGAAGTATCTAATTTAGTTTGCTATCTCGTGTCTAGTCACTCCAGCTATATAACGGGAACAATTATACCCGTTGCTGGTGGGAAAACTAGAGTTTGATATAGCGAAATAAAAGCATAAGGGGATGTATATGAAAGTGGTAATTATAGGAGCGGGACAAACTGGCCGAGGTTTTGTAGCTCCAATATTTTACAAAAATGATTTTGAAATCACATTTCTCGACAAGAATTGTGATTTAATCCAAATGCTTAACAAGAAAAGCAAATACACAGTGAGTTATTTTGGTAAAAAAAATAATTACGATGTGGTCATCGATCGATACTTAGCTTTTTCTGTACAAGATCCAAAGGCAGTAACGGCAATTGCAGAAGCTGACATCGTCACAACTAGTGTGTTTGTTCAGAATCTCCCAGAATTAGGACCGTTGCTTGTCAAAGCTATAGCTCAAAGAAATGCTTGTCGAAACAAATTACTTGTCATTACAGTAGAAAATAGCATTAATGCGCCAGATATGTTAAAGGAGTATAACATCGATGCAGACATTAGTGCGGGAGTCATCTTCTGTACTTCTGTAAATAAAGAGGCATTGGATATTACAAGTGAGCATGGCCTAATGCTACCAGTGGATGGAGAAAAAATTAGCCATAAATTCGTTATAGATGGAATGCCGTTGATAGAAAACTTTGATACGCTCATCAAAAGGAAAATCTACACTTATAATTTTATGAGCGCAGTTATTTCTTACCTCGGTAGTTATAAAAAATATCAGTTTCTGGATGAGGCATCGTTGGATGAAGAGATTATTAATTTTCTAAAAGAACTTGAAAAGCCTCATAATTTAGTTATGTCTAAATATTTCCAAGTATCTTTTGAAAATCAAATAGATTTTTGGAATTCAGCCTATAGAAAATTTTCGAATCCAGAAATAAAAGATCCAATTGCACGAAATGCGCAACAGGCTTTGAGGAAATTGGGACAGAATGAAAGACTGCTTTTTCCAATGAAAATTGTCGATCAAATGGGTGGAGAAGTGTGGCCCTATGTTGTACTTATTGCATCCGCTCTTTACTATGCTCTTGACAAAGAGGAGGCAACCTGGGCAGAGATTAAGAAGTTCATTGCGGAAATGGAAGTAAGTAATACACAAAGAGAAGGAATAACCTCTGTGTTATCAAAATTAAGAAAACAGTATCAGTTGCATGATTTATGTACTCAAGAGGCTCTTTATTCAATGTAATTGCATTAATTTAGCAGAAATGAGGGAAATATGGAGTTAAACAGTATCATTGATTTTACCTTATTAAAACCAGAAACAACAGAAAATGATATTCATGCTTTCTGCATGCTTGCCAGAAAATATAATTTTTATGCCTGTGCAGTAACCAGTGTACATGTTGCTCAAGTAGTTAGGGAACTCAAAAATACTGGCATCAAAGTTTGCTGTGCAGTGGGTTTTCCTCTAGGCGCAATGCTTTCATCGGTAAAGGCGTATGAAGCAAAGTGTGCGCTTGATGCTGGAGCTGATGAAATTGATATGGTGATTCAGATTGGAGCTTTAAAGTCGGGACAAGAAGATAAAGTTTTGCAAGAACTTATCCAAGTTCGGGACATTACAAAAAATCATATCTTCAAGGTGATTTTGGAAAACTGCTTACTCAATAAGGAAGAAATTATTAGAGGTTGTCAACTGGCGGTGGAAGCTGGCGCAGATTATGTAAAAACGTCGACGGGTTTTTTAGGCAAAGGTGCCTGCGAAGAAGATATACGCCTCATGAAAGAGACCGTAAATGGAAAAGCTTTAGTGAAAGCTTCTGGGGGAATAAAGACCCTCGACCAAGCGATGAAGCTTGTTGAGGCAGGTGCATCACGTTTAGGAATTTCGTCAGCTGTTGAAATTATGAATGAGTATGCCCACAGGAGAAACCAATAGAAAATTCGAGGATAGCTTCTCATACTTCCATCCCTATAGCTAACAAACAATCATTTCCGATAATATGAAAAGAATCGCCTCCTTTAACGCGGTGTAAATAAAGGGGGCGGAGTTTTATTAGTTTACACTCTCACTAAACAGAGCATCTTTGAGGCACTCTGCTGTTTACATCAATTTCAGAAACGCCCCCTCTCCAAGGCGCCTTTTCAAAGCCGCGGGCATAGCCTATAATAAACAGGAAAGAAAAGGCGCGGTTATCGGAGAGGAGAGACCATGAAAGAAAAAGTGTATATTTCCGGGCATCGGGTTCCGGATACGGACTCCATCTGCTCAGCGCTTGCGTATGCGGAATTGAAGAACCGCACGGGCGAGATGGAAGCCATTCCCATTCGCGTCGGGGAACTCAATCAGGAGACCCGCTTTGTACTGGATTATTTCGGAGTCGATGCTCCGGTTTATATGGAATCGATGAAGCCGAAGATCTGTGATATCGAAATCGACCGGGATTACGGCGTATCGTCCGATATTTCGCTCTATAAAGCCAGCGAACTCATTCAAAAAAATCACCTGAACAGTTTGGCGGTTGTCAATGAAAAAGATCAGCTGATCGGTGTCATTTCTCTTTCCAATATTACAAAATCATATGCCAATGTGTGGGACGATACCATTTTGGGGCGCTCGCAGGCGCCCCTTGAAAATGTGCTGGAAGTTTTATCCGCACGCGTATTGCTGCAACCGCAAAATCCACGTCCCTTTACGGGCGCCTTTAATATTTATGCGATGAGCCATATCGACAACGACACGATCCGGGAAAATGACATTGTTATGGTGGGCAATCGCGAAGAAGCCCAGGAAGATGCGATTGCGCGCGGTGTATCCTTGTTGATATTGACCAATGATTCGCCACTGTCGGAGAAAATTGCAAAACAAGCGGAAGAAAACCGCGTAACCGTGCTTTCGACCAGCTATACGACGTACATGGCGGCGCGCCTGATTCCGCAGGCCGTGCCGGTTTCATTTCTCATGACAACGGAAAAATTGATTATCTTTCACCTAGACGACACGCTGGATGATGTGCAGAATGTGATGGCAAAAAACCGGTATCGCAGCTATCCGGTATTGGATTCCAATGAGCATGTCGTCGGCTCAATCAGCCGCTACCATCTCATTGCCACGGCAAAAAAGAAACTGATTCTTGTCGATCACAACGAGCGTTCGCAGTCCGTGCCGGATATTGAGTATGCGGAAATCTTGGAGATCATCGATCATCATCGCGTCGCCAATGTTATGACGACAAGTCCGATTTATTTTCGCAATGTGCCCGTTGGCTGTACGGCAACGATTATCTCACAGATCTTTTTTGAACAGGGGCTGCGCCCCTCACGCGAAGCGGCGGGCCTGATGTGTTCCGCCATCATTTCGGACACGTTGTTGTTTCGTTCTCCGACGGCGACGGATGCGGATCGTCATGCGCTGGAGCGCTTGGCGCCGATAGCGGGCATTGATCCGGAGAATTATGCCATGGAGATGTTTCGCGCCGGTACGGACTTGAGCACGAAAAAATTGAGTGATATCCTTTCCGAGGACGTGAAATTCTTCCAAATGGAAGGGGTAAAAGTCAAAATTGCACAGGCTTTTACCATGAATTTGGAGTCGCTTGACGGATTGAAGCCGAAACTGGTGGAGCGGATGCAAAAGTTGCTGCAAGAGCAAGGGGAAGATACGTACATTCTGGTCATGACCGATATTTTCCGCGAAGTATCGAGTTTGCTTGTCGTCGGCGATTATGCCCGGGAAATTGCGCGCGGCTTCGGACAGACGCTGGAACAGAACGGTTTTTCCGCACCCGGTGTTCTTTCCCGAAAAAAACAGGTCGTACCCACTGTGACCGGTGCCATTGCCCAGGCGAGGCAGGAAGCATGAAGGCGGCGGAATCCTGCATAAAAACGCACATTCTTCCCATTGATCCGAAACGGCCGACCGAAAGTGCGGCCGGAAGGGATGCATTGGCGGAAGCGGCACGCCGGTTGCGTGCGGGAGAATTGGTTGCCTTCCCCACGGAAACGGTGTACGGCTTAGGGGCCGATGGGTTAAACGGAGAGGCTTGTGCAAAAATTTTTGCGGCAAAGGGAAGACCGGCAGACAATCCACTGATCCTACACATTCAAGCGATGAAAGAGATGCAGCCGCTGGTCGATTTTTCTAGGATGGGACCGCCGCGGGAAGCCGTTGAAGCGATGCTTGCATCCCTTTGGCCGGGGCCGCTGACCGTTATTTTTCAAAAGCGACTGGTGGTGCCGGATGTCGTGACCGGCGGCGGTCCAACGGTGGCGCTGCGCATGCCGTCACATCCGGTGGCGCGGGCGCTGATTCGCTATGCGCGCTGCCCAATTGCCGCCCCTTCCGCAAACCGCAGCGGAAGGCCCAGCCCGACGCAGGCGGCGGATGTCAAAGAAGATATGGACGGTCGTGTTTCGCTCATTTTAGATGGGGGCGCATGCGGGATCGGCATTGAATCGACCGTGCTGGATGTAACCGGACCGCCGGTTATTTTGCGCCCGGGCTACTATACGCCGGCGGATTTCGCGCCTTGGCTCGGAAGGGTGGCCATGGACCCGGCGCTGGTCGGAGCACATCAGGTGCCGCGTTCGCCGGGACAAAAGTATCGCCACTATGCGCCGAAAGCGCCCCTTACGGTCTATGTGGGCGCGCCGGATGTATGTGGGGCGCAAGTCGAACAACGCCTTGAGGAAGCGGTGCGACAAGCCAAGGCGGAGGGAAAACGCGTCGGCGTCTTACTTTTCGAGGGAATGGCAAGCGAAGATGCGGATTTTGTTGAGTTTTGGGGGAAACCGGGCGACCTTGACAGCATGGCCCGGGGGATGTATACCAAGCTGCGCGCGATGGACCGCGCAGGCGTCGATGTCATTTTCGGCGCAGGAATTGCTGAAACAAGCGAATATGCGATTTCCATTATGAACCGGCTGCGAAAATCTGCGGGCGGGCATGTGCAAAACCTGGAAGGAGAAAACCATGGGAAAATTGATAGTACTCGATCATCCGCTGATTAAACACAAATTGTCGATTTTGCGGCAAAAGACGACGGGGACCAATGAATTTCGCAAGTTGGTCGTCGAGATTTCAGCGCTGGAAGCCTATGAAGCGACGCGCAACCTTGAATTGGAGACGTATGCGGTGGAAACGCCGATTGCGCCGACGACGGGTTACCGCCTTGCCGGGAAAAAGTTGGCCATTGTACCGATTTTGCGCGCCGGACTGGGCATGGTCGACGGGTTTGTCGAAATTATTCCGACGGCAAAGATCGGGCACATTGGGTTATACCGTGATCCGCAGACGCTGAAGCCGGTGGAATATTACTGCAAATTGCCGAAGGATGTCGCTTCGCGGGAAATTTTTGTGCTCGATCCGATGCTGGCAACCGGCGGTTCCGCAATTGCGGCGATCAACTTTTTGAAAGAGCGCGGCTGCCGTTCCATCCGTATGGTCAATATTCTTGGCGCGCCGGAGGGCATCAAAGCGGTAAACGAAGCACATCCCGATGTCGATATTTACCTCGCGGCTGTGGATGAAAAGTTGAATGAAGATGCGTACATTGTTCCGGGTCTGGGTGATGCCGGCGATCGGCTCTTCGGAACCAAGTAGGGGGCGCAATGTACTACTTCTGTTGTGATTACCACGAAGGTTGCGATCCGGCGATATTGCAGGCACTGACAGATACGAATCTGGTGCAGACGCCCGGCTACGGCGAGGATCGCTACTGTGAAGCGGCGCGCGCCGCCATTGTCCGGGAACTGGGCGATTTTCACGGGGAAATTCATTTCGTCGTGGGCGGTACGCAGGCGAATGTCATCGTTCTGACCGCTGGATTGGCGCCATATCAGGGGGTGCTCTGCACGTCGACGGGGCACATCAATGTGCATGAAACCGGCGCCATTGAAGCGATGGGGCATAAATGCCTTCTTGTCGAAGGCGATGCCGTCGGACGCGTTTGTCCGCAGTCTGTGCGCAAAGCCTTGGAAGCGCATTTCAAAGACGGAGGCAACGAGCATATGGTCATGCCCGGCATGCTCTATATTTCGCAGAGTACGGAGCTGGGCGGATTATATACAAAGGCGCAGCTGCAGGAACTCAAAGAAATTTGTGAACCGTACGGGGTGGGCATTTTCGTCGACGGCGCGCGATTGGGCTATGCACTCGCTTCCTCAGAGACGGATATGACATTGGGCGACTTGGTTTCGCTGTGCGACGCCTTTACGATCGGCGGAACCAAACAGGGTCTGCTCTTCGGCGAGGCGATCGTACTCAATCGTCCGGAACGTTTCCCGCATTTCCGCTACCACATCAAGCGCTGCGGCGGGATGCTTGCCAAGGGGCGGCTGCTCGGTGTGCAATATGAAGCGGCGTTTGCGTCGGGTGTCTATTTTTCCAATGCGAAAAAAGCGGTGGAGCAGGCGCTCCGCATTCGTCGGGCGTTGGAACAGGCGGGTTTTTTACCCGATGTGGACTCGCTGACGAATCAACAGTTTTTCGCACTTCCGCGCACGGCCTACGAGCGGCTTAGCCGCAAATTTGTCTTTGAAATCAGCGATTTTGGGGAAGACAGGGATACGGTGCATGTGCGCATCTGTACATCCTGGGCGACAAAGGAAGAAGCGGTTTCGGCACTGATTGCCGAAATCGGTCGGGAATAGGAGGCGCTTATGGAATATTTCCGGATTGCATCGAGCGGTCCGCTGCAAGGAACGATTAAAGTGGACGGCGCGAAAAATGCCGCGCTGCCGATTCTTGCCGCCTCTTTGCTGGGTACGGAAGAAATTGTGTTGGAAGAAGTTCCGCAGTTGCGGGATGTGGAAGTGATGATCGAAGTTTTGCGGTCGTTGGGTGCGAAAGTGGAATACATAGCGGATACGACGATTCGCATTGACGCAAGCGAGGTCAACTGTACGGAAGCGCCGGGTCATCTGATGAACCGGATGCGGGCTTCGTTTCTCGTTTTGGGACCGTTGCTGGCGCGCTTCGGGCACACGCATACGCATACCCCGGGCGGTTGCAATATCGGCGAACGGCCGGTCGATCTGCACTTGAAAGGCTTTCGCGCCTTAGGTGCGCACATTGTCGAGGAACCGGAACAAATCGGAGCCAGCGCGCCGCCGGAAGGTCTTACAGGCAGCAATATCTACTTGGATTTTCCGTCGGTCGGGGCAACGCAAAATATCATGATGGCGGCGAGTTTGGCGAAGGGCGAAAGCCGCATTGAAAATGCAGCCAAAGAGCCGGAGATTGTCGATTTGGCGAATTTTTTGAACAAAATGGGGGCGCGCATTCGCGGCGCGGGAACCAGCACCATTGTGATTTCCGGCGTACCGAAACTGTACGGAGCGAGTCATACCGTCATTCCGGATCGCATTGAAGCGGCGACATTTTTGGTCGGTGCGGCGATGACGCGGGGTCGGGTGCGCGTGGAAAATGCGATTGCTTCACATATTCGGCCGGTGATTGCCAAACTGATTGAAGTCGGTTGTGCGGTGCAGGTTGATGAAGACGGCGATGTGATTGAAGTCAACGGCGAGGGGGCCTTGCACGCCACGAAAATTCGCACGCTGCCGTATCCCGGCTTCCCCACCGATGTGCAGGCGCAGTTCATGGCCCTGATGACGGTATGTGAGGGACAGAGCCACGTCGAGGAGACGGTCTTTGAGAATCGCTTTATGCATGTCGATGAATTGAACAAGATGGGAGCGCTCATTGTAACCGAAGGCAAAGAAGCCTCGATTCGCGGTGTGCAGAAGCTGATGGGCGCAAAAGTGCGTGCGACGGATCTGCGCGCCGGTGCGGCGCTGACCATTGCGGGATTGGTTGCGACCGGGACTACGGAAGTCTACGATGTCTACCACATCGATCGCGGCTATTACCATTTGGAAGAAAAGTTGAGGAAATTGGGCGCAAACGTCGAGCGACTGCAGGTCTGAGCCTTCGCGGCAACAAGCGAAAAGGCGGCCGGTATGGAGGAGGCATGCGACTCGAAGGAACGGTAGAAAAAATACGCTTTCGCAAGGAAGAAACGGGCTGGACAGTGTGGACTTTGGCAACTGAGGACGGTCCCCTTTCCTGCGTGGGCGTTTTTTTGTCCATTGCCGAAGGCGAGTCGTGGTGTGTGGAAGGCGATCTGGTTTATCATCCGAAGTATGGGGAGCAGTTGCAGGTGCATCGTGCAACCAAGCGCGTGCCGACCGGGGTGGAGCAGGTGGAACGCTACCTGGGATCCGGTCTGATTCCGCATGTGGGAAAAAAGACGGCAAAAAAATTGGTTGCGCTGTACGGTGCGGAAACGCTCCGCGTGCTTGTAGAAGACGAAAAGGCGCTCTTGCGCGTTCGCGGCATCGGGAAAAAGCGAGCGGCAATTATTCGACAGGCGATTGTCGAGCAGGAGGCGGGGCGGCAAACGGCAATCTTTTTGCAAGAGCTTTCGATTGGGCCGAAAACCGCCGCGGCAATCTATCGGCGGTACGGCGAGGCGACGCGCACCGTCATTACGGAGAATCCGTACCGCTTGATTCAGGAAATCGAAGGGGTCGGATTTCGCACCGCAGATGCCATTGCGCAGAAAAACGGGTTGGATCCGCGTTCGCCCTTTCGCGCCCAGGCAGCGGTAGTCTACCTGTTGCAGCAGGCGGCAAACAACGCGGGGCATTGTTTTTTAACGCGCGCGGAGTTGGAAAAAGCGTTGGCCGGTTTGCTTGGCGCGGCGCCGGAGCAGCTCGAAGAAGTGTTATTTGAACTGCAACTTTCCACCGTGATTCGCCGGGAAGAATTGCCGCATTCCGAAGCCGCGGTGGAGCGCATTTATTTGACGCCCTTGTACATGGCGGAAAAGGACATCGCGCAAAAATTGACGATATTGTCCAAACGGCGGCATATTGGAGCATTGACATGGGAAGAGGCGGATGTGGAGCGGCACATGGGGCTGCACCTTGCGCCGGCGCAGGTGCGTGCCATCGCCGTTTCCGCAAAAGAACCGGTGGTCGTCATTACCGGAGGTCCCGGTACGGGCAAGACGACGATTCTTCGAGCTATTCTTTCGGTTTTTGACGAAAATGGATTGGTGACGCTTCTGGCGGCACCGACGGGGCGTGCGGCAAAGCGCATGGAAGAGGCGACGGGACGTAGCGCGTCGACGATTCATCGCCTGATCGGAAGCAAGGGCGGGGAAGGTTTTGCGCTGGAGCCGCAACACAATGAAGAGGATCCGCTCGAATGTGAAGCGCTGATTGTGGATGAAGCGAGCATGATCGATGTGGCGCTCATGGGCAGCTTGCTCAAAGGGCTACCTTCGGATTGTCGGCTCATCCTCGTCGGCGACGTGGATCAACTCCCCTCGGTTGGACCGGGCAATGTACTGCGCGACCTCATTCAATCCAAAACACTTCCGACGATTGCACTCGACACGATTTTCCGGCAGGAAGAAACCTCGCTCATCGTATCGAACGCCCACCGCATTAATCACGGCGCCGCGCCGGTGCTCAATCGTGCGGAGGGTGACTTTTATTTCCTGTCGGCGCCCGATCCGGAAAGCGCCTGCGACATCGTTGAAGATCTAGTGACGCGTCGTTTGCCGGAACACTATGGATTTTCGGCGGATGAGGATATTCAGGTGTTGGCGCCAGCGAAAAAAGGTCTCTGCGGAGTGGAAAATCTCAATCGCGTACTGCAACGTGCGTTAAATCCGAAGCGAACAACAAGTCCGCAGATCGCACGGGAGCAGGAGACATTTCGCGCGGGCGATAAAGTCATGCAGACAAAAAATGACTACGAGTTGGGTTGGACGGCGGAAGACGGCAGCGAGGGGCAGGGGATTTTTAATGGCGATTTCGGCATCGTGCTCGACGTCAATGAGGAATTGTCCACGCTACGCATTTCGTATGAGGGACGCATTGCGGAATATGGACCGGAACGCCTGCTCGAGATTGCCCACGCGTATGCCATTACGGTGCACAAGTCGCAGGGATCCGAATTTCCCTGTGTCGTGCTGCCCTTAGTGGCAGGTTCGCCGTTGCTCTTAACGCGCAACATCCTATATACGGCGATTACGCGCGCGAAAAAACTGGTGGTGCTGGTTGGAAAGCGCGACGTACTGACGCGCATGATTCGAAACAATCAACTTCTGCAGCGTAATTCTTCACTGGGTGAAAGGCTCCGAGAAGTAGCGTCAAGCGAGCAGGAGGCGGAAAATGTGTGGTGATACGCGCCGCAAATCTCTCGGGTGGCGGCTCTTGGAATCGTTTTTTGCCGATTCAGATACGTGCTGTGCCTGCGGGGAAAAACCGCTGTATCGCGCCGGGCTGTGTCGGGATTGCTATGCGCGCCTTTCCTTTTATCCGGTCGTGCGCACGCTCGATGCGCAGCGAACGCCGCCGTTTCGCGTATACACCGTTGCGTTTTACAATAATTTTCTCCGTGCACTCTTTGCACGCTATAAATTTGAGGAACAGAGTTTTTTTGAACCGACGTTTGCAGCGATCCTCGGAGAAACTGCCGCACGCTTTGCGGACTTGAACCCCCATCCTTGGGCCACGTTCATTCCCTTGGAGAGGCGCAAAGAAATTCGACGCGGTGCGAATCCGGCGGAGGCGCTTTGTCGGGGCTTTTGCAAAAGCGGGAGGCGGCTTTTTGTCCCACTATTGACCAAGCGGGGTGCGGCGCGCGAGCAGAATAAAATCGACAGCGTCGAGCGTGCGCGCAATGTGCAGGGCATTTTTTCAGTGGTGCTTCCGGAGCGTGCGGTTTCGGCGGCGCGTTGGGATGAAAAAACCGGCCGATTTCAGCCGGTGCACGTACCGATGGCGCTGCTGCAACAAACACCCGGTGTTTTGGTCGACGACTTTGTCACCTCGGGCAATACACTCCGTGAAGCGGAGCAGACCTTGCGCAGTGCTGGCATTCTGGTCGACGCGCTGGTGCTGGCAGCGGCCAGCCAACAACCGGACGACGATCCCGCGCGAGGCGCGCCCCATACAGGCGAGGGGGCACCGGAAGAATGATGCCGTGCAAGCACATTGCATCTTCGGGGATCATGGAAAAGAAGAAAGAAGGGAAAAAATGAAAATTGTATTGGCGGAACCCTTGGCCATTGAACCGGAACAACTGGAGGCCTTTGCGGCGCCCTTGCGTCAGGCAGGCCATGAATGGGTGGCTTATGAAGACAAGCCGCAGAACGAAGCGGATTGGAACCGGCGCATTGCCGGGGCGCAGGTGGTGATGATGGCGAATACGCCGCTTCCGGCTGCCGTGGTGGAAAAGTCGGAAGCACTGCGCTACCTCAATGTTGCTTTTACAGGGCTCAATCACATTCCGTTGGCGCTTTGCAAAGAAAAAGGCATCCGTGTGACCAATGCTGCCGGATATTCCGATCAGGCGGTGGCGGAATTGGTCATCGGTATGGCGATCAATTTACTGCGCAAGGTCAAGCAGGCGGATGCTGCAATGGCTCATGGAGCGGCAGCGGTCGACTTTTTAGGCGGGGAGCTTGCCGGAAGAACCGTAGGGATCATCGGTACGGGTCATATCGGCATGCGCGTTGCCGAGCTGTTTCATGCCTTCGGCGCGCGGCTTTTGGGGTACAGCCGGACGGAAAAACCGGAATGTACTGCCTTGGGCATGGAATACGTTTCGCTGGCGGAGCTGCTGCAGCAATCGGATATTGTCACACTGCATGTGCCGCAAAACGAAACGACGCTTGGCATGATCGGCAAAGAAGAATTTTCGCAAATGAAAAAGACCGCATTGTTTATCAACATTGCGCGCGGACCGATTGTCGATGCAAAGGCGCTTTCGGAAGCGCTGAAGCAAGGGGAAATTGCCGGTGCAGGCGTCGATGTTTTTGAAAAGGAGCCGCCCCTTGTGGACGACCCCCTGCTGCATGCACCGCATGTGCTGCTCACACCTCATGTGGGATACTACACGAAAGAAGCGATGGCGCGGCGCGCAGCCATTGTCTTCGCCAATACGCAATCCTATCTGGATCGCGTAAACACGCTGCGCGGCTGTTCCTATCGCCCCTTTCAGGGATGAGAAGTCGCCTTATTCGACATCCTCTCCTTTTAGATAGTGTGCAAACCAACGGCTGATTTCTTCTAGGCGCTTGATGCGCCCCTTCGGTCGACCCGAACGCGACAGCTCATGCGTTTCCTCTTTGAAGACGACGATGCGGCTGTCGACGCCCTGTTCCTTGATCGCCGTATACATTTGCAGCCCCTGTTCGAGCGGACAGCGCAGATCGTGATCGGAGTGAATGAAAAGGGTGGGGGTTTTGACCGAGCGCGCATACTTGAGCGGGGACTGTTTCCAACAGGCTTCCAGGGAATCCCACGGATTGGCAACCGTTTGGTCGGGTGAAAAGTAAAATCCGATATCGGAAACGCCGTAAAAGCTGATCCAGTTGGAGATCGAGCGCTGCGCATTGGCGGCGGCAAATCGGTCGGTGTGCCCGATGATCCAGTTGGTCATAAAACCGCCATACGAACCGCCGAGCACGCCGAGACGCTTCGGATCGAGCGCCGGATAGCGGTCGAGCACAGCATCGGTAAAGGTCATCAGGTCTTCGTAATCAATAGTGCCGTATTTTCCGCGAATGTCCGAGAATGCAACGCCATGCCCGTCGGAGCCGTGCGGATTGGTGTAGAAAATAAAATAGTCCTGTGATGCGAAATACTGCATCTCATGGTGCAGCAGCGTTCCGAAAACGGTCTTGGGTCCGCCGTGTACTTCCAGCAAACCCGGATAGGTTTTTTTCGGGTCATAGTGCAGCGGCTTGATCACGTACCCGGTGAGAACGGCACCGTTGGAGGAAAATGTAAAAGTTTCGATCGGCGCAAGCGGTATCTCCGCCAGGGCGGCAGAAAAATCGGTCAGACATTCTACATCCGCTCTTCGTTTTCGGTAGACCTCCGGCAATTGCAATCCACGCATGGCGATGAAATATAGCCCGCTGTCGGTAGCGCGGAAACACTCGACGGAGCCGTCCTCCGCCAAGCGGGCGGTCGTACTGCTGTCTTCCTCCAGACGCAGAAGATGTGCATGATCACCGATGGTGGCTATAAACTGGAGTCCCTCCGCAGTAGATTGAAATACCGATCCGCCGCCAAATCGCGAATCGCTGTTGACGCTGCAACCCGGCGAAACGTCGAAGGATTCGTTGCAGATTTTTTCAATGGTGTTTTTTGAACGATGCAGACCGTAGATCAGCGGGTCCTCATTGATGCCGTGATGTTCGCCTTTTGCAGCAACGAGAAAAATTGCATTTTCCGTTTCATCGCGCACATCAAAGAGGACGCTTTGTACGGAAAACTCACACTTCGTCAGTTGGGTTCGCACGCCCGTTTTCAAGTCCAGGCAGAAGATGCTTTCCCGCAGCGCCAGAACCGGATCAAAATGTGCCGCACTGAATACCAAATAGCGACCGGAAGGAGAAAGATCCCAGGCACCGACGACTTCTTTTTCTTTCGTGAGACGTTCCGGGTTTGCCGGGCTTTCGGTATCGGTACGGAAACGGTACAGCGCCGTGCGATTTCCGGCAGTGTAGTCCGCGCCGTTAAACCAAAACGGAAGATCTTCGATTTCAATCCAATCTTCTTTCGGATCGCGTCCTGCACATCCAGTAAAAATATATACGTTTTCAGAACATTCCCGTAATTTCTGCACTTGTAGGGGCAGGTCAAAGGCATGTGCGGCTTCTCCGCCGGCGGGATCGATTTGCCAAAATGACGTTGTATGAGGAGACTTTTCTTCGCTTTCGGTAGGATCGGCAGGCGTTTTTTCGGTCTTGCCCGGCGTTTTATCCGTCGGTTTTTCCGGATTTTCCCGCGTGGAGCGAAATAACAGGCGCCCGTCGTGCAGAAAAATGGCGGCGCCATCTTTTCCGGAGCTCGTTAGCCGCCGGAGCCCTCGTTCGTCGTTGTAATACCACAAGTCCGTGCAATAGGTATTTGCCTCTTTGGATGGACGAGTCACTTGAAAACACACGGCATCGCCGGCATCCGGCGCCTGCAGATCGTGTGCAAAAGACCATTCTGTAAATTGATCGATTCGCATGATTTTCCTCTTTTCTGCAACCTTTTTATTCAACAGGGCCATTATAACACGTTATCCTCGAGCGCAAGGACGGGGCATAAAGGGGTATATTAAAATAAATCCCTATCGAATTTTCGGAGAGGAGACACTATGACAAAGCGTATTGTGACAGAAAAACAGGCGAAGCAAGCAGCTGCGCGTTTGGAACGCGTGCGTGCACAGCATACGAAGCTGGAATTCAAAACTCGTGCGGAAGAGATTACCTGGGTAAAGGAACAGATGCAGGCCTTGGAACATGTGAAAAAATCGTTGCAAACTTCGGTTTCGGATGTGGATCATTTGACGGAGACGATCGGGACGGAAAAATTGTCTCCGGGCCGCTTGGGCAAGCTGAGCGATGTCGGAAAATCCTGGCAGGGGGTTCGCACCGCTGCGCGCCAACTGCGCACCGTAAAACAGGTTTTGTCGGCAATCGAAAAACACCCGCTCTTTGCAGAAAGCGCCCAAGAAGCGGTAGAGGCGCTTACGGTCGAACCCCTGACTTCTCCGCAGGCGCGTTTTTCCCGGGTGCAAACCCAGTGGAAGCTGCGGCGTCAATCCGCGACGCTGCAAAAAAGCACCGTCAAAGTGCAGGCATTGCTGCGTACTTTGGGGCGACGGTTGCGTCAGTTGGAACAGCAGGAAAAGCAGGCAGCTTGGAACGAAAAATTGGATGCGCTGCAAGAATCCCTGCAAAATCTTGAGAAAAAGGCGGACAAACGGTAAACTCAACAGAGGCTAGAAAATGGTTGACAAGCGTGTCGGGCGAAGGCGACTTGCCCTGTGGGGCTTCGACGACCCGACTGCCAGGTCGCGTCGACGGCAGAGGAATCCTCCTAGTTGGGCGAATACAGAAAGTAGGGAAAGAAACATGAAAGTACGCAAGGCAGTCATTCCCGTCGCGGGTTTGGGCACACGATTTTTACCGGCGACCAAGGCGACACCGAAGGAAATGTTGGCGATTGTCGATAAACCGGCGCTGCAGTACATCGTCGAGGAGGCGGCGGCATCGGGCATCGAAAGTATTTTGTTTGTGACGAATCGCGGCAAGACGGCTATTGAAAATCACTTCGATCACAACATCGAGCTGGAGTTGGCGCTGCGGGAAAAAGGAAAGATGGAGGCGCTG
Organism: Ndongobacter massiliensis; assembly: GCF_900120375.1. GTDB lineage: Bacteria > Bacillota > Clostridia > Tissierellales > Peptoniphilaceae > Ndongobacter > Ndongobacter massiliensis. Next base: position 1,548,102 of record NZ_LT635480.1, on the reverse strand, counting down.
CGCCAGGTCGAGGCGATAAATCATTTTTGTGATATTTTCTACGTACGCCAGAATGAGACGCTCGGTCTGGGCCATGCGATTCTCTGTGCGAAAGATTTTATCGGAGACGAACCCTTTGCGATTCTTTTGGGCGACGATATGGTGTGGAATCCGGAAGATCCCTGCATCGGACAGTTGATGCGTCAATATGAGAAAACCGGCGCGTCCATTATCGGGTGTCAGAGCGTCGATCCTGCCGTGATTGACAAGTACGGCTGCATTGACGGGGAAAACGTAGGCGAAGGGCTCTATCGCATCCGGACCATGGTCGAAAAACCGAAGCGTGAAGAGGCACCGTCCAATGTCGCGATTCTTGGGCGGCATGTGCTTTCGCCGCACATTTTTCAGTATCTGGAAAAGACGCAGCCCGGCTATGGTGGGGAAATCCAACTCACGGATGCCCTGCGCGACATGGCGAGGGAAGAAGCGGTCTTCGGCTACGACTTTACGGGACGCCGCTATGACATTGGAGATAAGCAGGGCTTTTTGGAAGCGACAGTGGAGTTTGCGCTGCGCGATCCGGCGTTGCGTGACCGATTCCACGCCTATTTGGAGCAGCTTATACAGTCAGAAAACTGATCGCGCTTTTACAGGAACATATTTTCTCCAAAATTTCCGCGTAGCATAAAGACACCAAAGGAAGAAACCTATGGCGGAATGAAAGGGGGGCGGCATTTGCCGCAAAGCGTATGACAGATTATAACAATGATGCGTCCCGTGAAAATCGTTCGGGACAAGATGAAAGATATGAGAGCGAAGCGGAGTCGCGCCGCATGGAAGACTCCATTTCTGAGGGGGGAATGACCCGCGAGGAAAAACCGGCGCAGGAAGCGGCGCATGCAGATACGGCGCCCGTCGGAGAACTCGGAAGCGAAGGGGGTTCGTGGAGTTCGCAGGAGGAGTCGGCGGCGCGTGCCGCAGAAGAAGCGGCGCGGGAAGCGGAGGATGTGCGCGTACGCAAACTCGTACGCGAGGAAATTCGCCGCAATTACCGACCGAAATTCGGCTGGAGCCGCGTCCTCGCCTTTGTTCTCGCCGGGGCGCTGCTGGGCTCAACCATTACTGGCGCATTTTTTAAGGGCGGATTGTTGGGCACCGGCGACAGCGCACAGGGGAAGCATCAATCGGTGGATATTAAATTGGATTCGGACAGCACGGTGGAAAACGCCGTCGCTGCGAAGTCGATTCAGTCGATTGTCGGGATTACGACGAAAACGCCGTCCGCCGGGTTTGGCAACCCATTTTTGCAGGGCATTCCCCAGTACTCGGAATCCGTCGGCACGGGCATTATCGTCGATTCCAACGGGTACATCCTGACGAATTCGCATGTCGTGGAAAACGGAAAGGCTTCGCAGGTGGTTGTGCGCTTTTCTGACGGTTCGGAAATCGACGCCCAACTCGTGTGGAATGACCCCTCGCTCGACCTCGCCATGATCAAAGTCGAAAAAACGGGGTTGCCGGCGATCGAATTGGGCGACTCCGACCTCGTGCAGGTGGGCGACAAGGCGGTCGCTATCGGCAATCCGCTTGGCTTGGATTTGCAGTCGACGCTGACCTCCGGCTATGTTTCGGGACTGAACCGCTCGATTCAGTTGCAGGACGGCGGCATTATGGACGGGCTCATTCAAACGGATGCGGCCATCAACGCCGGCAATTCCGGTGGGGCACTGCTCAATGCCAAAGGACAAGTCATCGGCATCAATACGGCGCGACCGCAGTCGGCGGACGGCATTGGATTTGCCATCCCGATCAATGTGGCAAAGCCCATTATCGAGAAAGTCATTGCAACCGGGTCTTACCAGCCGCTGTACCTCGGCATCACGGGCATGAATGTGCAGATGGCACTCCAGTACGGTGCTCAGAATTTGCCGACGGATAAGGGTGCGCTGATCAACCAGGTGTTTGCGGATTCCCCGGCGGCCAAGGCGGGCTTCACGCAGGGGGACATCATTACCGCCATTGATGGCAAACCGGTAGAGTCGATGAACGGCTTAAAGACCCATCTCCTGGAGTATGCCGTGGGCGATACGGTTGAGATCACCTATTTCCGCGACGGAAAAGAACAGAAAACCAAGCTGACCTTCACCGATTTTACACCCAGTGCCGCTGCGCAGGATGCGGAACCGCAACCGGAGGAGAATCGGGAGCCGCAGGGAATATTTCCATTTTTGCCGTAATGTGTACGAATGAATTTCTGGAAGAGCGCCTTCGGGCGCTTTTCTTCACATGTAGAGACATATATAGACTATATTCTAAAAATATAGCATAAGTTTTTAGAACTTGTTTTAACAAAGAAAAGAGTGGGTATAAAAATTATAAATTAAGAATATTTAGGCGTAATATTCTAGAGAAAAATTATTGAAGGCGGACATAGATATGTTATTTTTAATTATCATGTGACATTTAGATTTATGAGCAGTAATAATTAGAAAGGATCAATGAGGAACAGATCCTTTTTCACATATTCTGTTGTTAATTTTTTACAAGTTATTTTATGCGTAAGGAGGTGATTTATGCCAAAGATAAGCGTAGTTTTCAGCTACACTGATATGGGATGAGGTATATTTTACTTGACTTTATGGAAAGGATATGCAAAATGGGAAAGATTGATTTCAGCAAAGTTCATTTTGATACACGTGTTATTCATGCCGGGTATTTTCCAGGCTCTGATTTTGGAACCCTTGCAACGCCGATTTATCAGACTTCAACATTTGTGTTTCGCGATTCTGAACATGCATTGGATGTTTCAAGTGGAAAAATACCAGGCTATGATTATTCGCGCGCAGGCAATCCGACCGTGCGTGTTTTTGAGGAAAAAATGGCCGAAATTGAGAGAGGAGAAGATGCCTGTGCAACTTCTTCAGGTATGGGGGCCATCAGTTCAACCTTATTGGGCCTTTTAAAGGCAGGTGATCACATCGTTTGTGGTGCGACTCTGTACGGATGCACCGATGTTGTTATGCGTGAAATTTTGCCAGACCTTAATATCGAGACGACGTTTGTTGACACGTCGAATGTGGTCGCAGTGGAAGGCGCCATTCAAAAAAATACAAAGATGATTTATTTAGAAACGCCTGCCAATCCAACAATGCGTGTGACGGATATTGCTGCGATAAGTGCATTAAAGAACATCTACCCGGGGTTACGCATTGTGGTTGATAATACTTTTGCTCCGCCACCCGTGCAGTTCCCCCTGTCTTTGGGGGCAGACATTGTTGTGCACTCTGCCACGAAATATTTAAATGGACATGGTGATGTGATTTGCGGCGTAATTGTGGGAAGTAAAGAAGATATTTCCACTATCAAGTACAGAGCGATGGGCAAGATTTGTGGGACTCCTCTTTCGCCACATAGTGCATATCTCATCATTCGCGGAATGAAAACGTTGGGTTTGCGTGTTCGTAGACATTGTGAGAGTGCGATGAAACTTGCCAGGTACCTTGAGTCATCACCATACATCGAAAAAGTATATTATCCTGGGCTTCCCTCTATGGGAAAGGACTACGAGGTGGCGAAAAAACAAATGAACGGTATGTATAGTGCGGTCATTTCTTTTGTCGTCAAGGATGGCATTCATGGAGAATCCGCTTTTGAGTCGGCAAAAAAGCTAATGGATACTTTGTGTATTCCTTCCATTGCTGTGTCCTTGGGCGATCCCGATACGCTAATTCAGCATCCGGCTTCTATGACACACGTTGCAGTGCCTCGAGAAACGCGAGAAGCTAATGGCATCTCTGACGGCATGATTCGCTATTCGGTTGGACTGGAAGAGTGTGAAGACCTTATTGCTGACTTTGAGCAAGCTTTTGAAATATTTCAATAATTTTTTTGCATACTCACTATTTTAAGAAAGGAGAGCACACGAGTAAAATTATGTGCCATGGAATTTATGGAAAGACAGTATAGCGAGAAGGTCAATGGGTGGGCATTGCTGCCATTTGTCCTCCTACTAGTTTTATATTTAATCGGTTTTCCAATGGTGACGGCGACTTTGCTTGGATGTGTCATGGCCTTCTTTTATGGAAAAGGTAAAGTCAGCGAGAAGTTCTCGGTATTTGCACGTGGCGTGGCGGATGAAGGTGTAATAATTATGCTAATGATTTTTGCACTTTCGGGTGCTTTTTCCGCTGTAGCAACCGCCATGGGTGGACGAGATGCCGTTGTCAATCTGGGGCTATCGCTTGTTCCAACACAATTTTTAGTGGCAGGTTGCTTTGTTATTGCCATGGCGATGAGCACCGCTTGCGGAACATCCATGGGTACGATTGCTGCTATTACACCAATTGCGGTTGGTGTGGGTACAAAGGGAAACTTGGATCTTTTGATGTTGCTCGGAGCCGTAGTTGGCGGCGCTATGTTCGGTGATAATCTGTCAATGATTTCAGATACGACAATTGCAGCTGCCAGAGGGCAAAACGTAGAGATGAAGGATAAATTTCGTCTCAACTTCCTCATTGCGCTACCCGCTGCGTTAATTACCATAGTTCTCTTATGTATTTTTGGAAGGCCTGAAACCATTGTGAGCATGGGGGACTTATCATATAGCCTTATTAAAGTCATTCCATACGCTATAGTTCTTGTTATGGCTTTGAGTGGAATGGATGTTATGCTGGTAATGGCTTTGGGCATTGGCATCGCAGGCATCATCGGTGTGACAACAGCCTCCTTTACGGTCCAGGAATTTGCAGAGGCAATTTGGTCTGGTATTACTGATATGGATCAGAGTTTCTATTTAGCGGTACTTATTTCTGGAATGGCGGAAATGGTTAAAGAACAAGGGGGCATTGCATGGCTGGTTAATTCAATGAAGCAGATTATGAAATCTAATAAATCCGCACAGTTGAGTATCGGCGCGTTGGTAGGATTGGCCGATGCAGCTATTACCAATAATACAGTGGCCATCATAGTTGCCAACCCAATTGCTCGAGACGTGAGCCGTCAGTATAAAATTGATCCTCGACGCACGGCTTCGCTACTAGATTTATTCTCTTGTGTTGTTCAAGGCATTATTCCGCATGGAGGACAGACATTACTAGCTTGTACCTTAGCTGCTTCATACGGTGTTGTTGCGACGCCTATTACCATCATCCCCTATATGTGGTATCCCGCTTTGTTAGGTATCTTTGGTATTATTTCCGTATTTGTTCCCTATGCGGACGGTCTTACACGAAAAGATCCATGGAATTGGGAATATGATTGTGCGGAATCCAAAGTAATGGAGAAAAAACATTCCTGTGAGAGTTGAAAAAAGAGTACAATCTATGTTAAACACCTGACCTTAACATGAAATTTTAGATAGGCCCGTCCAAAAGGTTGAAAAATCAATCTTTTGGACGGGTTTTTCAGCAAACAGTTTTTGCGTAATGTCTACGCATGTTTGTTTTTTCGAATGATTTTTCGCACCTCCTAGTGCGAAAGAATTTCATAATCGGTATAGAACCCCATCACCCCATGGAGATGATCTGTTAATGCATTGTGCGTATAGGCCGGAAGATTTTCTCCGGGTGAAATCTCATAAAAACGCATTTTTCGCAGTTGCTCCAATATTTGTACATGGGTGTAGGTTTCGCCGGCTTCTTTTTCCACTTAAAGCCTTTATTGCGCATATGTGAACAGGCGCTTTTCTTCTGCTACAATAAAGCTATCCGACGGAGGCGGGAGGCAGAGATGGAAGGCAAGAACAAAAATATCGTTGTGCTGGTCGAGCCGGAAATTCCTTACAATACGGGAAATATCGCGCGTACCTGCGTCAGTACGCACACGGCGCTGCACCTGGTGCGTCCTTATGGATTTCATTTGACTAACCGCTACATTAAACGGGCGGGCATGGATTATTGGCCACACGTCGATTTGACGGAGTGGGATTCGCTGGAAGAATTCTGCCCCTTTATGGAAGCGCGTGTACAGGAAGGCTATGACGTCGTCTATGCGACGACAAAGGGGCGAAAAACGCTCGGAGATCTGCAAATTTCCGGCCCGGCAATTCTGCTCTTCGGCAAGGAAAGTGCCGGTCTTCCCGCTTGGCTGCGGGAGGCGCATCCGGAACGGTGCATTCGCATTCCGATGTATGCGCAGGAGCGATCGCTCAACCTGTCCAATTCGCAGGCGATTGTGCTTTACGAGGTTCTGCGCCAACAGGGATATCCGGACTTACACTAAGGAACGCTCATGCGGAGAAAAAGTTGGAAGGAGGGGCCATGCGACCCATCGATATCTATGCTTTGTCGCGGATTCCGCCGACGGAGAGCAACGAAAGAAAACTCGCCGCCTTTGAAAAGCGGGCGTCCGGGCGACCGCAGCCCCTTTCCATTAAACTGCGTGAGCTGCGCGGCTTGCGCGCACTGGTGGACCTGTTCGAACAGGTGCGAAAAAAAGAAACCCGTGCCTTATACCGCGGATTTTATTATTCCTATGCGATGCCCCATATTTCCCGTGAATTTGATCTTTTGCGTATCGGACGGGACATGGTTGTCAATATCGAGTTGAAGAGCCAAATTCCCGACGAGGGCATGGAGGAAATCCGCAGACAATTGGTGAAAAATTGGAAATTCCTTGCCCGGTTAAAGCGGGAAGTCGTGTCTTACACATTTGTGGGCGTTTCCAGCGCGCCGGATGCCTGGCATTTGTATCGCTTGCAATCAGAGCCGGAAACCCGTTTGGTAGAAGGAAATCTGTCGGAACTCTATGCGGTGTTGGCATCGCAGCAAGGCATTTACCGCGGCGAACTCGAAATGCTTTTTCGTGCGTCCGAATTTTTGATTTCTCCTATGGAAAACCCCGACGATTTTCTTGCACATCGTTACTTTTTGACGAAGCAGCAGGAAGCGATTCGCGCCGACTTTCGGGCCCGTTTTTTAGCGGAAACAGAGCGCAGGCATTATGCCTTTGTTTGCCTAGACGGGGAAGCGGGCGCCGGAACCACGCTTCTGTTGTATGATCTTGCTCGGCGCTGTGCTGCCAAGGCGGGTACCATCGTACTGCATCCCCGCCCGCTTTCTGCCTCGCAGCAATATTTGGCGCAACAATTGGAAGAAAACGGACTGCCGGTTCGGTCGCTTTGTCCCGCACAAAAACCCGTACTCCCCGGAGATATCGACGTGCCTTGGCGGACGTTGTCTTTTGTTTTTGTGGAAGAAGCGCAGGCGCTTTCCGGGAAACAGTTGAGCGCGTTGATTCAATTGACCAAAAGTCGGCGCAAAGTGACCACCTTCTGTTATGATGCGCATGCGCAAAGATCCTTTCGCAGTCGACGTTCCTCGGAAGAGGACATTCTCGGGCGCCTACGAAAACTTCGGCGCCGGACGGTGTACCGCTTGCGCCTTTTGCGTGTCTCCGACGAGCACGGTATAATAACCCGAGAGGGGGACGTATGAGCGAACCGAAACAAGGACTCCGGCGTTTTTTTTCGCCAAAAAATGCGCCAAAAAATAATCGAAAGAAAAAAGGGAACGCGGAAAAGAAGGTGGAGAAAAGCCGCATGGCTGTCGTGAAACACTTCTTTCGCGGGCAATGGCCTTGGTTGACTCTGGCAGCGGCCTTGCTGTTTCTTTTTGCCGTTCTGCGTTGGAATCACGATGCCGTCAGTACCTCCGCGCGAACGACCTTCTCCATTCTGCGACCTTGGACACAGCTCGGTCGCATCGGAGATCGCTTTTACTATGTGGAAGGCAATCGCCTTTTCTGTTTGGATTTTCAAGGAAATAAACATTTTGACTATGAAGTGGAAAAGGACGCGCAGATCGTGTACAGCCCGTATTCCCTCTATATAGCGACGCCGAAAAGCGGCGTGGAAAAATTGGATGTGAAATCCGGCGCGCCGTCGGCGCAACTGACCGTTGCTGATTTGATGCGGGCCGATTGGCGGGACGGTCGGCTGATCTGCTATACCGAACATGGCATTGTCGTCTGTGATGAAAATTTACAGGTGGATCGGGCGCATCGCGCAGAAGAACCCGGTGTGCTGTTCGCACGATCCAGTGATGAAACGGACGCCGTTGTTTTGCGCGGAGCGCGGGATCGACTCACGCTGTATCAAGATCGTGAGGTTTTGTATTCGCTCCCGTGCGGCGCGGAAGAGATTTTGGAAATGGCCTGGGTGGACGCCGATCATCTGGCGGCATTGACGGCACATGAGTGGTACCTATTCTCAAAGGAAGGACTGATCGCCCGCACTCCGTTGGGCAAGGGCACGGATATGCGCGTGGGCCATGGTCGTATCGGCGTTTTGGACGGCAAGCAGCTGCTATTGTATTCACCGGAAGGGGAGGAACAGAGCCGGTTTGTGTTGGATTTCGAGGCAAAGCGCATGATATTGCAGGGCAGCGGCGTGCTGATGATTGGAGAAAACCAGCTTGCGCAACTGGATCGGCAGGGGAGACTCGAAGTGCGCAATATTCCCGAAGTGCGCGATGTATTGGCACCCGGCGATAATCGCGTGACGATTTTTTACGACGATGGCTTGGAAACCATTGAAATTCAAAGCGGCGAAGAAAACAAGGCAAAATAGCCGATATGCCGTAGAAAACGAGCGATCGCTAGGAGAGCGACCGCCCGTTTTTTGATTGTTCAGGGGACAAACCTATTCCGTGTGCGACGAAATCCACGCGGCATCGGCAATTTCCATGCGCGTTTTTTGTCCGTCGAAATGCGCCACATACACCGTAGGTGCTTGTGTTTCGGTGGCGACGACAAAGGAAAAGTGCCGGGTATTGGTGGCAGCGCCCCAGGCTCCGCTCGGATTCATACAGACGACGGATAAATCTCCTGCAGCGCCGCGCCGCTCTTTGAGCAGGCGATCCAAGGCGTAAAGGGCGCCCTCGGCGGCTTCCTGTGGGGTTGCGCCCTCGCCCATGCGGCGGGAAATTTCATAGGAAATAGCTCCCTTGTAGAGATCCTCGCCAAAACCGGTGGCGGTGGCGCCGCCCCATGTCGTATTGGCATAAAATCCGCTGCCACAAAGCGGCGAATCGCCAATGCGCCCAACGTGCTTCATGAAAAGCCCGCTCGTTGAAGTCGCGGCAGCAAGGCGACCGTCTTTATCCAGACAGACCATGCCGACAGTGTCGTGCCCCTCATAAGGGCGCGCCGTCCCTTCGCCGGCCAAGCGGCGTTGCTGCCAACGTGCACGGGCTTTTTCCGTCAATAGATTCGCTTCCACAAAGCCATTCGCACGGGCGTAGCGAGCAGCGCCCTCCCCGCTCAGAAAATTGTTTGCCGGTTCGTTAAGAAGCAGGCGCGCAACGCGCACCGGATTTTCAAAATTGCGCAGGGCGCAGACCGCTCCGACCGAGAGCGTCGTTCCGTCCATTATGCCGCTGTCGAGTTCCAATTCGCCCGCCTCATTCGGCAGTGCGCCGAAACCGACCGACAGGTAGTCCGGGTTCGATTCCACATTACAGATGGCGTGTTCCAAGGCATCCAATGCGCCCTGCCCATGCGCCAGCTTTTCTGCCGCTTCGCACACGCCCGCCAGGGCCATGCGCCATGTTGCTATGATTCCCCACATTTACGATCCTTCATTTCCGATTCATTGCCCAGGTTGCCCGGGCACAACTTGTTGCGGGCGCAGCGCCTGTGAGCGATTTCGCCGAAAAAAATCGCGCAGGAACCGCTAAGCTACGCAAAAGGCAGCACTTCAATTTTTTCCTTTTCCCGTTCCATTTCCTCTCGCGTGGGAATGCCCTTGACCAGGTATGCCGCATTCGACGCCGCCTGTGCGAGATGGAAAGACTCCACCGGGTCATGCGTGCGCATAAAGCTACCCACAAAGCCGGCAATGAGAGAGACTTTCGTCGAGGTGCGACTGATAATGGCATCTTTCGGTCCGCCCACGGTGTACACCTTGCGATTTGACGTGACCAGAAGCGAGCCGAGGTGCCCATTTGTCACAATGACATTTTTTACACCGGCATCAATGCAGGAAAACGCGAGCGGAATCGCCTCCGACAGTTCTGTCAGTCGCGTGTCGAACATCGCATCCAGTTCGTCCAGCGACGGTGCAATGAGAATTGGCGCACGGGAAAGTGTTCGCTTTAGCAGCGGACCGCTTAAAATCGGAATAAAATCCGCTCCGTTGACGACGCAGATCTCGATCATCCGGTCGTAAATGGAATCGCTCACCCCGGGGGGGATGGAGCCGCCGAGAATCACAAAATCGCCTTCGCGCACGCGCGCGATGTAGTACATCAGCTCATTGACCTTGTTGATGGAAATGGGCTTACCTTTCCCGAGAATCCGCGTTTCCATGTGATTGACAAAGAGATTGAGATTGATACGCGTATTGCCTTCAACGTGGACAAAGTCGTGCGGAATATCCGAACGGTCGAGCTCGTCTTCAATGAAAGCCCCTGTGCGTCCGCCGACAAACCCCGTTGCTAAGGTCGGCAAACCCAAATTGCGCAGCACGCGCGAAACGTTAATGGCGCGGCCGCCGGCGGTCATCTTGTCCTCATTGGAATAATTGATACGCCCGCGCTGCAAATCGTCCAAAATGGAAAAGAAGTCCAGCGAGGGATTGATGGTCACTGTATAAATCATAAAGCCTCCTACCTTTTCCGGGGCATGCACCGTCTCACGCCTTTGTGTTGCGCTCCCGCGTGTGCACGAACACCTGTTGTACCTTGCCGTCCGTCGACATGATGCGACGGTCGACTTCAAAATCGCCGAGAGACTCGACAAAGGTCGTCAACTTCTTGTGCCCGTAATTGCGCACATCAAAGTCGGGGAAGCGCTTCGCCAGTTGATTGCCAAGATTTGCCAGAGAAATCCAGTCATTGTCATCCGAGTTTTCCTGAATAATCGTGCGCAGCGCCCGGCGGATGGTGGAAAGTTTCGTCTGCGGCTGCGGTGCCGGCTCTTTTTTCGGTGCCATGCGGCGGGCGCTGTCTCCATTCGCCTCCGTGCGCTTTGTATTGCGGCGGACGCCCGGGCGCTTTTCCTCCGCAGCTTCCGATTCCGCCTCCTCCTCATTGCCAGACGCATAGAGGATATCCAAATACTTAAAGGCGTTACAGGCGGCGATAAAAGCATTCGGCGTTTTGCTTTCGCCCATGCCGATCACCGTCATGCCCGACTCGCGCAGGCGCGAGGCCAGGCGTGTAAAGTCGCTGTCCGACGATACGAGACAAAAACCGTCCACGCTCATCGTGTAAAGAATATCCATCGCATCGATGATCATGGCGCTGTCCGAGGCGTTTTTTCCCTCGGTGTAACTGTATTGCTGAATCGGTGTTACCGAATTATCCAAGAGCACCGACTTCCATCCGCTGTTGCGCGTGCTTGTCCAATCTCCATAAATGCGCCGATAGGTCGTCACCCCGTAATTGGAGATTTCATCGAAAATGACCTTCATATATTTCGGCGACACATTCTCGGCGTCGATCAGTACCGCATAGCGGTTTTCTTCACTCATAACTCCTCCTGCTGTTTTATCGGCGGGTATGCCCGCCATTTCTTCTATTATAGCGGAAAACCGTCGTGAGCGGAAAACGTCGGATGGGCGCAGTATCTTGGACGCGAAAAGTATAGGATCGAAAAAATATGTAAAAAATCTAAAAAATATCACGAGAGAAGGTTTTCCACCCCTTTTCAATTCGGGACTTCCGTGCTACAATTTCTACCATATTTATTCGAGGAGGAAAAATTATGAAAAGAAAGTTAGGTTTTATGCTTCTCGCAGCGGCTTTGACACTCAGCGCCTGCGGCGGGAGCAATACGACAACGGACAGCGCACAGTCGAGTGCCGTACAAAAAGAAGAAAGCGGAGAAAATAGCGGCTTTGATGCACAGGGGGCGGATGTCATACGCATCGGCGCTTTGGGTCCTCTGACCGGTGAAGTGGCGACGTACGGCGTCAGCACGACCAACGGCGTGAAGATGGCCCTCGAAGAGATCAATGAAGCGGGCGGCATCGCCGGTCACGAAATTGAATTTTTATTAGAGGATGAAAAAGGCGATCCGACGGAAGCGGTCAATGCCCTTCATAAGCTCATGGATGAAGAAATTGTCGCTTTGATCGGCGATGTGACGTCCGGGCCGACAAATGTGGTCGCAGAAGAGACGCAGGAGAGCGGTCTGCCCATGATTACGCCGACGGGCACGCAGGCAAACCTCACGGAAGGGCGTCCGAATGTATTCCGCGCCTGTTTTATTGATCCGTATCAAGGCACCATTTTGGGACAATTTGCAAAAGAAGAATTCGATGCGAAAACCGCAGCGATTCTCTCCAACAGCAGCAGCGACTACTCGGACGGAATTGCGGAAGCCTTCAAAAAAGAAGCAGAAGCGCTGGGCATCGAAATTGTCGCCCATGAAAAATATGGCAACACCGATAAAGATTTCAGCGCGCAGCTGACGACTATCGCAGGGAAAAAACCCGATGTACTCGTCGTCCCCGATTACTATGAAAAGGATGCACTGATTTTACAGCAGGCAAAAGACGCCGGCATTGACTGTCCCATTTTGGGCGGTGACGGTTGGGACGGCACGCTGCAGCAATTGGGCGCGGATACCGCGCTTGCTAAGAAAGTATATTTCACCAATCACTATGCGGCGGATTCGCAGGATGAAAAGGTGAAGAGTTTTGTCGACAACTATACGAAAAAATTCGGCGAAAGTCCGACCGCTTTCTCCGCATTGGGCTACGATACGGCGCATATGCTCGTCGAAGCGATCAAGCAGGCGGGGAGCACGGATGCCGCCGCCATCGTCAAGGCGCTGAAAGCCCTGCAGTACAATGGCGTTACGGGGTCAATGACCTTTGATGAGAATAACAATCCGGTCAAGGCAGTTTCCATTATTACGCTGCAAGACGGCACCTATTCCTTCTATAAGACGGTGGAGCGTTCGGAATAGTGACAGCGCCCCCATGGGGCGCTGCTTTTTCCAGACGTTGTTGTCGCTGTAGAAAGGAGTACGCATGGAATTTTTCATGCAACTGATCAACGGATTACAGGCGGGCAGTATCTATGCGCTGGTCGCCCTCGGCTACACCATGGTGTACGGCGTGGCGAAGCTCATCAACTTCGCACACGGGGACATCATCATGGTCGGCGCCTATACCTGCCTGCTTTTGGTACCCGTTACCGCCGGCATGGGGCTTCCCGCCTGGGTCGGTGTGATTCCCGCCGTTCTGCTCTGTGCCGTGCTCGGCATGCTCATTGAACATGTGGCCTATCGCCCCTTGCGCAATTCGCCGCGGATTTCCAATCTCATTTCCGCCATCGGCGTGAGTTTGCTCTTACAAAATGTGGCCATGCGCGTATTCGGCACCGCTGCAAAGCCCTTTCCGAAGGCGGTCGACCTCGGCGAATGGATGCTCGGCGCCTATCGCATTCCGCTGGCATCCCTGGCGACCATTTTTGTGACATTGGTGTTAACCGCTTTGCTTTCCGGCTTTATGAATCGCACGAACCTCGGGCGCGCGATCCTTGCCACCAGCGAAGACGCGGGCGCAGCGGAACTCGTCGGCATTAACGTCGATCGTTCCATTTCCCTCACCTTTGCCATCGGTTCCGGCTTGGCGGCGATCGGCTCACTATTGTATTTGACCCGCTACCCGCAGGTTACGCCGCTCTTGGGCTCCATGCTGGGCATTAAAGCCTTTATTGCTGCGGTTTTGGGCGGCATCGGTTCCATTCCGGGGGCGGTGCTCGGCGGCTTTATTTTGGGCGTGGTCGAAGTGCTGACGAAAGCCTATTTGGATTCGCAATTGTCCGATGCCTTTGTATTCGGAATTTTGATTGTGGTGCTCTTGGTCAAGCCGGCAGGCATTTTAGGCAATGACCGCGTGGAGAAAGTGTGAGACGATGACAAGAAATAAGAAGCAAACCTACGTTGCCACCGTTTTTCTGTTGCTTTTCCTCTACTTTGTCCTCGCCGGTCTGCAAAAAGACGGCATTTTAAGCAATATGTTGGGCGCGGATCGCGGCATCATCCGTTCGCACTGGAGCTCGGTCATTAATTTCATCTGTATCAATATTATATTGGCGACCAGCTTGAACATCACCGTGGGTTGTCTGGGGCAAATTAACTTGGGTCATGCCGGTTTTATGAGTGTCGGCGCCTATGCCGGCGCACTTTTCCTGAAAGCTGTGCCCTGGGAGGGAGCTGCCGCGTACTTCCCGGCGCTGCTCATCGGTGGGCTTTGCGCGGGTGTCGTCGGTTTTCTGATCGGCATCCCAGCACTGCGCCTGAAAGGCGATTACTTGGCCATTATCACCCTCGGATTCGGAGAAATTATTCGCGTGCTCATTCAATACTTCGACTTCACCGGCGGGGCGCAGGGGCTGCAGGGCATTCCCAAAATGCAGAATTTCACGCTGATTTTCTTTTTAATGTGCGCCAGTGTCGCCCTGATGTTTTCCATCATGACGAGTCGCCATGGTCGCGTCGTTCTGGCAATTCGCGAGGACGAAATTGCCGCCGCCGCAGCCGGTGTCGATACGACGCGCACCAAGACCTTCGCTTTTACCCTATCCGCCGTATTCGCCGGCATCGCTGGGACGATGTATGCTGCGAACATCGGTGCCATCACCGCCGCATATTTCGATTATAATCAGTCAATCAACCTGCTGGTCATGGTCGTCTTGGGCGGCATGGGTTCCTTTACCGGCTCTACCCTTTCCGCCATTGTGCTGACACTGTTGCCGGAACTGCTGCGCAGCTTCAACGAGTACCGCATGATCCTCTACGCTCTGATTCTAGTTTTGTTGATGATCTTCCGCCCGATGGGGCTGCTTGGGCGCGAGGAGTTTCAGCTGTCGAAAGTCATAGCTCGGCTATTCCCGCCGAAGACGCGAGAAGCGGCGAAGAACCGCGCGACAACTCCGGACCATCGGCGGCAAACGAAGGGAGCGGGCGATGAATGAGATTTTGAAACTGGAATCGATCAGCTTGATTTTCGGCGGCATTCACGCCGTGGAGGACGTCAGCTTTTCCTTGGAAACCGGCAGCCTGACGGGACTGATCGGGCCGAACGGCGCCGGGAAGACATCCGTTTTTAACGTTTTGACCGGAATGTATGTGCCGACGTCGGGACGCGTGGTCTTTGATGGACAATCTTTGGGAAAGAGCGCGCCGCATCAACTGGTGGAACGCGGCATTGCGCGCACCTTTCAGAATATCCGCCTGTTCGGTTATCTTTCCATCCTGCAGAATATCTTGGTGGCGCTCAATCCGCAGATGCACTACAGCAAGACCGAGGGGATGTTCCGCCTGCCGCGCTACTGGCGCGAAGAACGGGCGATGCGGGACCGGGCGATGGAATTGTTGGCCTTGTTCGGATTGGACAGCGTTGCGGGACAGGAAGCCGCATCGCTGCCGTATGGAGACCAACGGAAATTGGAAATTGCACGAGCGCTGGCGACACATCCGAAGCTGTTGCTGTTGGATGAACCGGCGGCTGGCATGAATCCGACGGAAACGGAAGAATTGATGCGAACGATCGCACTGATTCGCGAGCAGTTTGCAATCACTGTGCTTTTGATTGAACACGACATGAAATTGGTGCTGGGCATTTGCGAGCGGCTGATCGTTATGGATCACGGGCGCGTAATCGCCCAGGGCGATCCGCAGGAAGTGGTGCGTCGCAAGGAAGTCGTTACCGCCTATTTGGGCGAAGAAGGAGGAGAAGATGGCCTTGTTGGAAGTGCATAATCTCCATGTCAGCTACGGCGCGATCCATGCCGTCAAAGGGGTCAGCCTCCGCGTGGAAGAAGGCGAGATCGTATCGCTGATCGGTGCGAACGGCGCCGGAAAGACGACGACGCTGCAGACGATTTCGGGACTGCTTCCGGCAAAAGAAGGCGAGGTACTGTTTGCCGGGAAGAGTCTGCGTAAAAAGCGTGCCCACGAAATTTTGAAGGCGGGCATTGCACAGGTGCCAGAGGGACGTCGGATTTTTCGCGCGCTCAGCGTGGAGGATAATTTGAAATTGGGCGCGTATGCCAGCAAGGAATCACTTGGCGAACAACAGGAAAGACTGGCACGCATTCTGAAAGTGTTTCCCATTTTACGTGAGCGGCGGGAACAGGAAGCCGGCACCCTTTCCGGCGGTGAGCAGCAGATGCTTGCCATCGGCCGTGCGATGATGTCGCATCCACGCCTCATCATCCTGGATGAGCCGTCGATGGGACTGTCGCCGCTGTTTGTAAAAGAGGTCTTTCGCGTGATTCGCCACTTGCACGAAGAAGGAGTTTCCCTGCTTGTCGTGGAACAAAATGCCCGCATGGCGATGCAGGTTTCCGACCGCGTTTATGTGTTGGAAACGGGCACCATCGTGGCGGAAGGGACGGCGGCGGAAATGGAAGCGGATGAAAGCGTACGCCGTGCGTATCTGGGCGCATAACCGTCTTGATTCCATGGGCTACGTGATACGATCTGCCTATAAAAATCATAAGGAGTGCTTATGAAACGAATGCGAAAATGGATTGTCGCAGTATGCACGCTGCTTTTTCTCTTGGGACCCGGCGGGGCGGTATGGGCCGCCTCACAAGAACCGGCGGCGCCTGCCAAACACGTTTCCATCGTGCTGCCGATGGATCATCTTGCCCTTAATGAGACGCGGGACGGCATTATTGAGGTGCTGCGGGAAAAATATGGGGATTCCATCACCATCGATGTCAAAAATGCCAATGGAGACTCGTCTCTACTCAACAGTGTGATGCAGGAAGTGGTCTCGCAAAATCCGGATCTGATTCTTCCGATTGCGACGGGTCCGGCACAAATCGCTGCCACGACGACCAAGGATATCCCCATCGTTTTCTCGGCGGTCACCGATCCCGTATCGGCAAAACTCTGTCCGTCGTGGGACGAAGCGGGCGCAAATTGCACCGGCGTGTCCGATATGGTCGATTTTTCGAAGATTCTCGATTTTGCACAGGAACTTTATCCGGGATTAAAGACCGTGGGCATCGTCTACACCTCGGCGGAAGTCAATTCGATTGTGCAGGTGGAAGAGGCGAAAAAAATTATTGAAGAACGCGGTTTGACGTGGAAGGAGAAGACGATCACCAATACGTCCGAGTTGCAGCAGGTGGCGGAGAGTTTGGCGCCGGACGTCGATATCTTCTACACGCCGACGGACAATAATGTCGCTTCCGCCATGCCGACCTTCCGTCAGGTGGCAGAACGCTATAAAAAACCGGTTTTTCCCGGCGCGACGACGATGGTGGAATCCGGCGGCACGGGTACGGTCGGTCTGCGTTACGCCGATCTCGGACGACAGGCGGGCGAAATGGCGGTGCGCATTTTAGAGGGTTCGCCGCTATCCGATAATCCGCCGGAAAAAGTGGAAAAGAGTACGAAGATTCTGAATCGGACACAGGCCGAGGCGCTGGGACTGAAAGTGCCCGAGGACTTAAAAAACGAAATTGAATTTGTCGAATCCGAGACGTCGAAAGAAGAAAATAACGGCGCTCTGACGACGCAGTTGGCGGGCGCGTTGCAGTTGGGACTGCTCTACGGAATTTTGGGGCTGGGTCTGTACATTCCCTTCCGCATTTTGAACATTCCCGATATGACCACGCAGGGCAGTTTTACGCTGGGCATGGTGGTTGCCGGTGTATTGACGGCCGCCGGGCATCCATTTTTGGCAATGGTGGCGGCATTCCTCGCCGGTGGTTCCGCCGGAGTGGCGACCGGAGTCTTACATACGAAGTTTTCCATTCCGTCCATCTTAGCCGGCATCTTGACGATGACCGGATTGTACACCGTGAATTTGTTCATTATGGGCGGAAAGGCGAATTTGTCGCTCATCAATATGAATACGATATTCACGCCCCTGACGAATCTGCTGGGCAGCGAGAGTCTCGCGCGCACCCTCGTCAGCCTTGGCGGCGCGGCGCTGTGCGTGCTCTTCTTTTCGATATTTTTCCATACACGTACCGGTTTGACTCTGCGTGCAACGGGTGACAATGACGTTCTGGTACGCCATTCGTCCATCAATACGGATCTTATGAAAACACTCGGGCTTGCCGTAGGCAACGCACTGGCGGGCCTATCCGGCGCCATGATCTGCCATTACAACGCCTTTGCCGATGTAAATATGGGCACGGGCATCCTCGTCGTGGGATTGGCAGCGATTATTATCGGGGAGACGCTTCTGGGGCGCGACGGGGTCACCAAGGGACTGTTGACGACGATTTTCGGCTCCGTTTTGTACCGCTACATCGTAGCGATTGCGTTGAAATTCGACATTTTGCCCTCGTACGGCATGAACCTGATTTCGACCGCCATCGTTATTGTCGCACTGATGTTCCCGTCGATCCAGCGGATGCGGGAACGGCGCAAGAAAAAGATTCGCCATCGTGCGCTGATGATGCGCATGAAAGAAAATAAAGAATGGGAGACGGACCCGAAAAAACCGGGGATGCGCCTTCTGGAAGCGGATGCGAATACGCCGGATGTACGGGACGGCGCGGAGGAAAAAGGAGCCGAGCATGAAGACGAATAAGGTGCCAATGCTGCAAATTCGCAATTTGACGAAAGTCTTTTTCCCGGGGACGTCCAATGAAAAAATCGGATTGGATCATTTGGATTTAGAGTTGGAGCGTGGCGATTTTGTGACGCTTTTGGGCTCAAACGGTGCGGGCAAGAGCACGCTGTTCAATGCCATCTGCGGCATGTTTGAAGTCGATGACGGCGTGATTCTTTTGGACGGAGAAGACATTACGTATGAGCGGGATTACAAACGCGCATTGCAAATCAACCGCATTTTTCAGGATCCGCAGATGGGAACGGCGCCCAATTTGACGATTGCGGAAAATCTCGCGCTTGCTTACACAAGAAAAGCTGCGCCTTCGCTGTTTCCACTCAACAAGAAAGACTATAAATTTTTCTATGAATTGCTCTGTTCACTGGATATGGGGCTGGAACTGCGCATGGATACAAAAATCGGCTTGCTCTCCGGCGGACAGCGTCAAGCGGTGTCTTTGGTCATGGAAATTATTTCGGAACCGAAGCTGCTGCTCCTCGATGAGCATACGGCGGCGCTGGATCCGCAGACGTCGAAGCGCATCATCGAGCTCACGAATCGATTTGTCGGAAAAGCCGGCGTGACGACGATGATGATTACGCACAATATCACCGATGCGCTGGAGAACGGGAACCGGACTTTGGTGCTTTCCGCCGGGCGCATCATCGGAGATTACACCGTTGAAGAACGGAAAGCACTCACACCAGAGGAATTGCGCGCCTGGTACGATTAAGGCAATTCCCGAGCAATCCGGGCTTATTCGGCAGAGACGCGGTCTTCGACCTTGCTGAACGCATAGCTACAGGCGATGCCGGCAGCAAGCAGCAGGAGCGCGAACAGGAAAGCGGCGCCGAAAGACAGCCCCGCTTGCGCCAATCCCGCCGCGGTAAAGGCGGGAAAAACAGTGGTCGGGAAGATGGCAAGGGAAGAACCGACCACCATGCCGAGAATGGCATGATACATTTTTGAGTAATGTCGATCAAAGAGATGGGCGACCAACTTTGAGAATAGAATAATGCATAAAACGCCGCCGGCGCCGAAAGGAAGCAACATCGAGAAATCGAATGCGGCAATGGCGGCGGACATTTTGTCGTACAATCCGAAATAGATCAAAAAATTGCTCGGGCTCATGCCTGGTACGATAAAGCCGAGCGCGACGGTGGCGCCGGAAAGAAACCAGACGAGCGGATTGGGCTGCACCGTAGGCATTCCCTTGCCGGCGAACATGAGCGAAAAAATCCCCGCTGCGCACAGTGCAAGGATGAAGAGATCCGCGCCGTTGCGCCCTTCTTTTCCCGCCTGTCGATACAGCGAAGGAAAGGTGCCGATGACAAAGCCGATAAACAGGCAGACGAATTGCGCCTGAAATCGCCCGAAGGCGGCGACCACGACGACGGAAAAGAGCAGCACGCCTAACAGACCGCCCACGCCAATCGGCAAAAAATAGAATACATTTTCTTTGAAGCGGTGCCTGATATGGGACAAAAAGCGTATCATCGGGTCATAAACGCCGAAGATGACGGAAAGCACCCCGCCGGAAAGGCCGGGCAAAATGGCGCCGATGCCGATGAGGATGCCTTTGACAAGGCGGATGAGTATATTTTTGAGGCTCGGCGTCGCATTCGGCGCTGAAAGCGGTTCGCAGTTTGTGTTTTTCATGAAATCTCCTTATAAAATCCAATATAAGCGCGTCGTGCGCCGCCGTCGGGCAGGTGAATAATGCCACAATAGGTGAAGCCGTTTCGCTGTAATGCCCGACGCATGGATATATTTTTTTCGTGCGTATCAATACGTACTTCATCAGCCATCGTAAAAGCATAGGCGCATATTCGGTCGAAGAGTCGTTTTACCCGTCCGGAACTCACGACGCGGTGTAGTGAGATATAAGGACCCTTTGTCGGCCATGCGCCCGCTTCAATTTTTTCATAAGCGGGACAGCTGCCCTGCTGAAGAACAAAGGCGCCTTCCAAGACTTCCTCGCCGGCAACGGATTGAGTATATACATAGAGCTCGTTTTTCGCAATGTCCGTTTCCAATACGGAGCGCGCCGGCAGACAACGCCATTGCTCTGTATTGCCTTCACGGAACATATAGGCCTGTGCTTGGACGAAAAGGGCATGGATCGCCGGTAGATCGGCCATAGTGGCGTGACGTAGTTGCAAGACAGCGTATGACACTGAATTTTCTATTCCATTATTTTTCATCATGTTCCTCCTGACGGGTATGATTGTATCGCATTTTTTTCGGGAGAAAATAATGGAGATGCCGCGGTCTTTGCAGAGAAATGGGTAAAATACAAGAATTAGGAAGAAGGCAAGACATTTGAAACACAAGGAGGGGACCATGAACGGGAAAATAGCGCAGGAGCAAATCGTAAAAGAAGCGATCGCCGCTTGTTTACCGGACGCGGCGGTGCAGCGTGCGCTGCGGGATTTGCCGCAAACGACGGGGAAAAAGATACTGGTCGCGGTTGGAAAAGCGGCGTGGCGGATGGCGAAGGCGGCGTTGGAAGCGGAAAATGTGTCGTTTGATGACGGCATTGTCATTACGAAATATGGCCATGTGGAAGGTCCGCTGGAAGGGGTGCGCTGTTATGAAGCGGGGCATCCGATTCTCGATGAAAATTCACTTCAGGCGACGGAAGCGGCATTGGAAACGGTACGCGGATTGGCGTCCGAAGATCTGGTCGTGGTGCTTTTGTCCGGCGGTGGTTCCGCTTTGTTTGAAAAGCCATTGATTCCGTTGGAAGAACTCACGACGTTGACGGATGCGCTATTGGCAAAGGGTGCAAATATTGTGGAGATGAATCGCGTACGCAAGCGTTTTTCCGGCGTAAAGGGCGGACGTTTTGCGCTGGCTTGCGCACCGGCACAGGTTTATAATATCATCCTCAGTGACATTATCGGGGATCCAATCGACATGATCGCTTCCGGACCGACCTATCCGGACGACTCCACGTGTGCACAGGCGCAGGCGGTCATTGCGAAATACGACATCCCCCTGTCGGCGGCAGCGCAGAAGCTGCTGGTCGTGGAAACGCCGGCGGAGCTTACGAATGTGCAGACGACGGTGTCCGGCAGCGTGACGGAGTTGTGCTGCGCCGCGCGGAGTGCCTGTGAACGTCTGGGTTATGCGACAGAAATTCTGACGACGTCGATGGACTGCGAGGCGCGCGAAGCCGGTCGTCTGCTGGGTTCGATCGGACACACGCACGCCGGGGATACGACGCCGCGCGCCTATCTGTTCGGCGGAGAAACGGTCGTACATCTGCGCGGCAAAGGAAAGGGCGGCAGGAATCAGGAATTGGCGTTGGCAGCGGCACCGCTCATCGCCGGATGTGACACCGTGCGCATTTTCAGCTTTGGCAGCGACGGGACGGACGGTCCGACCGATGCCGCCGGCGGCTGCTGTGACGGCAATACGATGGCGGCGTTGAAAAAAGCTGGTGTTTCGTTGGATGCTGCGCTTGCCGACAACGACGCCTATCACGCACTTGGCGCCGTTAACCAATTGATTTTTACCGGTCCCACGGGGACCAATGTCAATGACCTTTCGGTGGTTTTAATCACGCCGGAAGACAAAATTGGGAGGAAAGAATGAACGAAAATCGAAAAACCGACCGCCGCTGCGGTCGGTTTCACCGGGGTGCGGCGGGAGCACTTGCTGCCGCGCTGCTGTTGGGGGCATGGGTTGCTCCGCTGCGCGCGGTGCAGGCGGCGGAGTTAAAACAACCGGTTTATGCCTACGGCGAGAGCTTGACGCCGGAAGAAAAGGACACCACGGCGAAGCTGCTGGGTGTGTCGGACGGCGCGAAGGAGATGGTCGTTAAAATCGACGAACTCAACGGATTATTGCATGACAACTATCCGTACAATCAGGTGTATTCTTCCGTGTACTTAGAGCCGATGGAGACGAAACAGGGCGTTGAGGTGGAAATCAAAACGCCCGATACCATTACGGAGATTACGCCGTTGCAGTATCAGAACGCGGCGATTACGGCGGGTGCGATCAATCTGCGTATTCGCGTGGCATCGGTCAAAGCTGTGGACGGTTCCGGGGCGTTGGGCGGCGTGTATAAGGCATTTTTAGAGTCCGGGGAAGCGTTGCCGACGGTCAATGTCGAGGTCGCTCAAAAAGAGCTGGAAGTCACCGCCGAGATCAACCAAGCCAATCAAGGGAAAGAGGGCTACTCCAACGAAGCGCTCAATGCGGCGCTGGCGGAAATGAAGGCGGAAATTCAGAAAATCAAAGAGGAAACAGGCAAGGTGACCAGTGAGAATATCACCAATGTCGTACAAAACATTATCAATAACTACCAACTGAATCTCTCGCTGACGGACGAACAGGTCAAGCAGCTGCAGGATTTTCTGCAAAAATTCTCGGAGATCGAATTTACGTCGGAACAGAAGAAAGCGCTGGCGGACTTCGGAAAATCCGTATTGGAGCAGGGCGGAAAGCTGTTGGAACACGTGAAATCCTCTTGGGAAGGACTGAGCCCGGAAGTCAAAAGCGGTATCGGTGGTTTTTTTGCCAGTCTTTGGGATGGCATCGTGTCCTTTTTTCAGGGACTGTTCGGTGGGAATTAAAACAGGATGATATTAGAAAGCGATGAGGTGTTTATGAGCCATTTATTTTGGATTTATACCGATGCGAGCGCGGATATCGCAGCTTCAGTCGTTTCCGCACCGCATGTGGGCGTGGTGCCCATGGATTGTCAGGTGGAAGGTGCCAAAACCATTACCGTTGGAGGTCCGCAGGATGAGGGTTCGCGCGATGCCGTCTATGCAGAGTTGGCAAAACAACGAAAAATGGCGACCAGTCAGGTGGGGCCTCTGCGTTATATCGAGACTTTTGCGCCGCATCTGGAAGCCGGCGAAGATGTCCTGTATTTGAGCTTGTCAAGCGGTCTGTCGTCGACGGTGGACTCGGCACGCATGGCACAGCGGGAATTGGCGGAGAAGTATCCGCAGGCGGAACTGGTTGTTATCGACAGTTTGACAGTGACGGCGGGGCTGGGACTTCTTGTGGATACCGCACTGCAATGTCGCAATGCCGGCTGCAGTCTCCAGGAAACAGTGGAAAAAATTCAGAAAATTGCGCCCCACATTCGTCACTGGTATGTGGTGGACGATTTGAATCATCTGTATCGCAACGGGCGATTGTCGCGCACATCGGCCCTTTTGGGAACGGCATTGCAAATCAAACCCGTCCTCAATGTTTCTCCGGACGGAAAGTTGGGCGTCTATGAAAAGAAACGCGGTCGCAAAGCCGCCGATCGGGCGTTGATGGAACATTACTTCGAAGATCGCGATACGGCGGATAAGCGTTTGTTCGTTCTCTACAGCAGTGAAAAGGAAAAGGCGGAAGACTATGCGCAGCAGATTTTGGCAAGAGATCCGGAAATTCAAATCGAGCTGTGTCGTCTGTCGCCGATCATTGCTATACACACCGGCCCAGGTTGTTTGACTTTAATTTATATGGGAGCGACACCGCGGTAAAGGGACCGTGGCATCATTTGATAGAACAAAAAGTTTTGGTTTTGTATAGTTGCCGTAGAGAAGAGAGAGACCAGGCGGAAATGCAGGTCCGCTTTTCCAAAGGAAGCCGCTTGGCGAATGGAATCATGAAAGAAAAGCAGATTTCGGGAAACCGGGTCTGCTTTTTTGGTGAGACGAGGGGATGGAAATGGTTTTGGGAAAGGACTCCACCGTTGCGTGCTGCGCTGTCAGGACGAAGGCTCTATGCTCTGTAGAACAGGGCAAGGTGCATAATTGCTGATGTTATAGAAAATTTTGAGAAAACATTGGACGGAAAAATTCAAGTTAGCGGTATTTTCGCATACGGAAAAGTAGTTTTTTCAAAAGCATGTGTCACATTTTCAAAAAAATGTGGCGAAGTTGCTGGGAAAAAAAGAAACGGGTAAAACGGTATGCTGTGATGTGCCGATCAAATGGGAGAAATAGCAAATTACATATGTGAAATTTTGGAAAAGTCAAATCTTTGCAGTAGGCCGAATTGAGAAAAATGGAAAAAGGTATGTCAACGAAGCTTGCCAATGGCAAAATGCCCATCGGCATAAAGCGTTGTCCACGCATTGACAGGTCCTGCTTTTTTATGTATCATAGTTTTCATCGCGGACCATTAGCTCAGTTGGTTAGAGTGCCACGTTGACATCGTGGAGGTCACTAGTTCGACTCTAGTATGGTCCACCAGAAACCGAGAGAACGTTGAAATTTCAACGTTCTCTTTTATTTATCCACCAATAATTTATTTTTCTACTTTCACGTGACAAAGGGAGCAGATTTCGATATAATAAAGAAAACTATTTCCTACGGAAAAATGAAACATCAGGAGGACATCATGAAAAGACGGATCGGAACCATTGCACTTGCTATCGGCTTACTGTTTACATTGGTGGGTTGCGGAGGAAATTCTCCAACGGCACAGGGGAAGCAGGCTGTAGAAGGCTTTTTTAAGGCACTGTCTACAATGAATGTGGAAGAAATAAAAAAATACGTTCCAGCGGAAAAAGCCGCAGATATGGGCGATGCTACGGATTTTGGCGACGACGAAGAAATGGCGAAACAGATGTTTTCTAAGATGACGGCGAAGTATAAATCCGGGGAAATTGCCAAAGATGCGACGGAAGGAACGCTGACCTATGAGGTGACGAGTTTGGATATGGGTGATCTTATTGTGCAGGCGTTGTCCGCGCTGGACGACAAGGGCGAACCGGATATGTCAAAAATTGACTGGGATAAAGTCAAAACGCAGACGAAAGACATGGAAATTAACCTCAAACAGGAAACGGATCATTGGGTGATTGCTGACCCGGAGAGCGTTCTTATGGGGGTCATCGGCATGGACGCGTTTGAATGATGCTATCAAAAGAAAACAGCGGACCATCTCTGCGGCGCGGGGATGGTCCGGTTTTTTTGGAGAGAAAGGGGAGTATTGATGGCGTGGTATGCAACAAAAAGGCGCAAGGCACTGGGCGAGCAGTTGGCGGCATTGCAGCGTGCCTGTAAGGAAAAGGGAATTTCCGTTTTGATTATGATCGACGGATGGGAATCATCAGGGCGCGGCGCTGTGATGAATGATCTGGTGCGCGAATTGGATGCGAAAAACTACCGCATCTCCACGCCCGAGACCTGTACGAAAAGCACGTGGAAAAACCCGTGTGCGTCCGTTCCGAATCGACCGTTTTGGGCAGGATTGCCGGCAAAAGGTGAGTTTGCAGTATTTGATCGCAGCCTGTACTATGAATTGTTAAATGATTTACAAATGGACAGGGAAGAAGAAAAACGGCGCTTGCGCCGCGGGATGGAAACGGAACGTCTCTTTTACGAGGATGGGATGATTCTGTTGAAATTCTTTCTGGATATGAGCGAAAAAGGACAAAAGAAGGCAATTGAGGCGCTGGAAGCGGATCCCTACCGACAGGTACTGGTCTCCGGTTTCGATTGGGAACAAAATAAGGCGTACGGGGCGTATCGCAAGCGCTTTGATCAGATTCTTGCAGAGACGGACCAGCCGTTTGCCCCTTGGTATGTGGTGTCCGGGGAAAAGCATAAAAATGCCTCACGCACGGTTTTGGGCATTTGTATCGAAGAAATTGAAAAAGGTATTCGGCGCTTGGAAGAGGACCACGCAGATGAGGTACAAACGAGCATACAGAAAACCCTGTTGACAGCCGACGATACAGAACGGCCCGCACGGAAAATGGAAAATCCATGGCAGGTTTTGGAGCCGTTGGATAAAGACATGTACAAGAAAAAATGCAAAGCACTGCAGAAAGAAGCGGGGAAATTGGCCTATGGCCTGTATGCGAAAGGTATTCCCTGTGTTCTTGTATTTGAAGGGGTAGATGCCGCAGGAAAAGGCGGCGCCATCTCTCGCCTCATCCGTCAATTCGATGCCCGCGATTATGTTATCAACCCGACGTCCGCACCGACGGATCGGGAAAAGGAACACCATTATTTGTGGCGCTTCTATAACAACTTTCCACAGTCGGGGAAGATTGCAATCTTTGACCGCAGTTGGTACGGTCGCGTCATGGTCGAACGCGTCGAACAGTTTGCCACCGAAGGGGAGTGGCGGCGTGCCTACCGGGAAATCAACGAGATGGAGCGGGAACTTTCGGAAAACGGCGTATTGGTGCTGAAGTTCTTCCTGATGATTTCAAAAGAAGAGCAGAAACGTCGTTTCCAGGCGCGTCAGGAGGAAAAGCCGTACAAAATCACCGAGGAAGATTGGCGCAATCGTGAAAAATGGGATGAATATTTGCGCGCTTTTGAAGATATGTTTGCACAGACGTCCACGAGGAATGCGCCTTGGACGATTCTCACGACGGACGATAAACGGCGCGCGCGGATCGGTGTTTTGGAAACTTTTGTCGATGCGGCAAAGCGTGCTTTGCGTGAGCATCCGAAAGCAAAGTCGTAATAAGCCTGTTAAAAACAAAGAAAATGCCGATCAGTATGAAATATTCCGAGGCTTCGTTTTGAAAAACGCGTTCCCTGCGGTACAATAGCGGTGTTCGTTCCGGCAAGTCGGGAAGTGTATTTCTATGCGATACAACTCGCGACGGGACCGGAGCAGGGAAGAAAGTCAGGAGGAAATTATGATCGAAAAGAAATTGTTGGACTCTTTTCAGAAGCGTTTTGACGGCGATGCGAAGGCGCAGGCAGTGAAAAATGCCGTGGCACGTGTCGGCTTTGAAGAAGCTTCCTTTAATAATGAGGTGCTGCGCAAGCATTCCTTTGTTTTTTCGGAAGAGACGAAGCGGGGCGAAATTACCAATCAACAAAAGAGCGGTCGCTGCTGGATGTTTTCAGCATTGAACGTCGCGCGCGTATCGGTCATGAACAAATTGAATCTTAAGACCTTTGAATTTTCACAGAACTATACATTTTTCTGGGATAAATTGGAAAAGTCCAATTATTTCCTGGAAACCATTTTGGAGACCTTGGATGAAGCGACCGATTCACGCGTAATCAAGCACCTGCTGCAGGCGCCCGTACAGGACGGGGGACAATGGGATATGTTTGCCGCTATCCTGAAAAAATACGGCGCCGTGCCGAAGTCGGTCATGCCGGAGACCTTCCATTCGTCGAATTCGGCGCAAATGGACAGCCTTTTGACCACGCGGCTGCGCGAAGATGCGTGCCGGCTGCGCCAGGCATACCGAGCCGGCAAGCCGGTCGAGGAGCTTCGCGGGTACAAAGAAGAAATGTTGTATGAAATTTACAATATTCTAACCAAGGCTCTGGGGCAGGTGCCGACCGTATTTTCTTACAGTTACCGCGATGAAGAAGGCGTCTATCACCGCCTTGAAAATATAACGCCGACGGAATTTTTCCGGGAATATGTCGGTTGGGATCTGGATTCCCGCATCAGCCTGATCAACGCACCGACAGAGGATAAGCCTTACGGAAAGGCATATACCGTCCAATACCTAGGCACCATTCACGAAGCGCCGCCGGTGCGTTACGTCAATGTGCCGATGGAGGATTTGAAACAGGCGGCGATTCGCTCCATTCAGGCGGGGGATCCCGTCTGGTATGGTTGTGATGTCGGACAGCGCCTTGCGCGCAAACAGGGCATTATGGACGAAGAGATGTTCGATTATGCCGATACATTGGGCGTGACATTTTCGATGACCAAGGCGGAGCGTCTCGATTACAGTGAGAGCCTGTTGACCCACGCGATGGTGTTGGTCGGGGTGGATTTAGATGCGAATGGCAAGCCGAAGACTTGGAAAGTGGAAAATAGCTGGGGCGATGAAAATGGCGACAAGGGCATCTATTCGATGAGCGATGCGTGGATGGACGAATTCGCTTATCAGATCATGGTCGATCGCAAGTACGTCGATGAAAAATGGCTGCGTGCGTATGACGGCGAAGTCACGGTACTCAAACCGTGGGATCCCATCGGTTCATTGGCGCGAATGCAATAAGGAAACGGAGCGCCCGACACGGGCGCTTCTTTTTTCGAAAGGAGGGGGCATGAAAATTGATGAGTATTTGATTCGTGATGACGGCAATACGGAAATGCTGTACCGTTTTGCTTTTTTGGGAAAACGCGAATTTCTGGCGGAGCACATTCAGGCATTGGCCGATTTAGCGGAGAAAGAGAATTGGACCACCGCCGGATCGGATGTGCCCAATGACATTCTGCTGAATTATATTGTTCATACATTCGGAAAGGCAGCGGAAGAAGACCTGGTTCTGATCAATCCCGCAAAAAGTTACGCCTGCTTCAATACCGGACTGATTACGGAAAACGGGGAAGATATTATTGCGCTGTTTAACCAATTCAACAGCCGCAATGACCGGGGGCCGTCTCTGCGTTGGCATTTATACGGCTTTCTGAAAGAGTCCGATCGGGACTTGATGAACAACTTTTCAGAGACCCCGGCGGTGGTTTCCTATTTCAGCGATCCGTCGGATCTCTATTTCGATCCGAATCGCGAGCTCGTCAATAATCTGGATCATATTCTGGATGACAATTTGGAGCGCTTTCCGGAAGCATTGCGGGAAAAAGGACCCGCGTATATCGGTTCCCTGTTGCCCCATGCCATGCAGTTAACACTGAAGCGTTGTCGCCGTAATTATCGCATCGTCGTGCCGCAATACTACCGCAATCAGATCACCTACCTGCTTCCGGTGTATCTGGATGGCTATCTGATGTGTCTTGCCGTTGAAGAGATCAATAAGCGCTACCGTGTCAATACCGTCTTGACCTTGGAAATGGCATATAAGAATGCGCGCCTCCTGATGAAACCGGAATCAGATTGGCTGACGGTGCAGCAGGTGGGTCATGTTTAAGAACAAACGTCTCTGTAGCGTCATTCTTGCGGGTTTACTCCTACTAAGCGGCTGCGGAAAGAAAACGCCGGGCGCAGCGTTATCCGAAGAAAAATCGGCGGAGTCGTCGCAAAGCGTCGGGGAAGCGCAGACGTCCTCCCAAAATCTGGAAGATCTCAAAAGCGGATATGTTGAAAAAGGAGAATGGCTGGACGGCGCGGACGGAAAACGGTGGTGGAAGGCGACCGGCACTTTTTACGATGCGTTCGATACGGTGATTTCCATTACACTCTACACGGCCAATGAAGAAACCTTCCAACGGCTGTATGCGGCGGCGCGCGCGGAGTATGAGCATCTGCACAAGCTCTACGACCGCTACCACACCTACGAAGGCGTGAATAATGTCTATACGATTAACCAAGCGGCGGGAAAGGAACCCGTTGCCGTGGAGGATGCGCTCTTTGATCTCCTTGCATTCGGCAAAGAGTGGGCACCCGTCGCCCAAGGAAAGGTCAATATTGCCATGGGTGCGGTTTTGGAACTGTGGCACGATGTCCGCGAAGCGGCGGGCGCGATGGAAAACGGAGCACCGGCAAAGTCTTCGCAGAAAAACAGCGATACAGCGCCTGCGAAAAAAGCGGTGCTGCCGACACAAGAAGCACTTGAAGAAGCCGCGCGCCACTGCGCCATTGACCGTGTCGAGTTGGATGCGGCGAATAAGACGGTTTATTTACCCGATACACAGATGAGCCTAGATGTCGGATCGATTGCCAAGGGGTATGCCACAGAGCGCGTGGCGCAGCAGTTGGAACAACAGGCGGGAGCGGACGGGGTACACGGCATTATCAACGCCGGCGGCAATGTGCGCACGCTGGGCGCGCCGATCGACGGGCGAACCCAGTGGGTGATCGGCGTACAGGATCCGAAGATCGGAAATGCGGAGCCCATCGTCGGCCTTCGCATCGGTGCGGATGTATCCGTGGTCACCTCCGGCGATTATCAACGCTATTTTGTGATCGACGGGAAGCGCTACAATCACATCATTGACCCGGATACGCTCTATCCCGGAGAGCTTTATGCATCGGTGACGGTAGTGGCCAAGGATTCAGGCGTGAGTGACTTTTTGTCTACTGCGGCTTTTCTGATGGATGAGGCGCAAACGGAAGAACTGCAAAAAGCCGTACAGGAAAAGATCGGAGAAAAGGTCGATTTTTTGTGGATTTATGACGATGAACGTGTGGAGCGAACGCAAGGGATTGAAATTCAATAATCAGAAGCCGCGGACAACCGCGGCTTTTAATTTACACAGATTTTACAAATACCCCCCATTGTCCTTTACAAAGGGCCGCTATCCTTAAGTCGAATCATCGAAAAACTTAAGAAAAGGTGGGTAACATGAAAACAATGAAAAAATGGTTGACCATGGCGTTGACAGTGGCATTGGTGCTAGGGCTGGCAGCCTGCGGCGGCAATGCCGGATCAAGTGAGTCGTCCAAAGAATCTTCGGCGGCGTCCAGCAAAGCCGAATCCAGCTCGGAAGCAAAGAGTGAGACCAAGAGCGAAAAGGTGACCGGTGCAAAGGGGGAAATCAACGTGGTTTCCCGCGAGGCCGGATCGGGCACGCGCGGTGCGTTTATCGAGATCGCCGGCATTGAAGTCAAAGAGGGCGACCAGAAAGTCGATAAGACGTACGAAGCCGCTGTTGTACAGCAGGGCACCGATGCGGTCATCACCTATGTTTCCGGCGACGATCGCGGAATCGGCTACATCTCCCTCGGTTCGCTGAACGATACGGTCAAAGCGCTCAAAGTGGAAGGTGTGGCGCCGAGCGAAGAGACCGTCAAAGATGGCAGCTACAAGATTGCCCGTCCGTTCAACATCTGCTACAAAGAGGACAGCCTGAGCGACGTGGCGAAAGACTTCATCGACTTCATTTTCTCGAAGAAGGGGCAGGAAATCGTCTTGGCGAACAACGTCGTTCCCGTCGACTCGGCAGCGCCGGAATATGCGAACACGGAAAAGCTCTCCGGCAAGATCACGATTCAGGGTTCGACTTCTGTGGATCCCGTAATGGAAGCCATCATCGAGGCGTACAACGAAGTGCAGCCGGATGTCAAGATTGAAAAGACCGCGAACGGCTCGGGCGCGGGCATCACCGCCGCCACGGAAGGCAACGCGGACATCGGTATGGCATCCCGTGAGCTCAAAGATGAAGAAAAAGCGGCATTGGGCTACAAAGCCATTGCCATGGACGGCATTGCCGTTGTTGTGAACAAAAACAATGCAAACGAAGATCTGACGTTGGAACAGATTCGTCAAATCTTCACCGGCGAAGTAAGAAACTGGGAAGATCTCTAAACCGGACACGGAAGCATTTGCGAAAAGATGACCGCATGCGGTCATCTTTTCGCATAATGGAAGGCCTTGGAAAGGAGAAAGCATGGAGCAGGCTACGAAACAGGCCCGTTACCGAGAAAGAGGCGCCGAGTTCGTTTTCGGGATTGCCGCAGCGATGTCCATTGTGGCCGTTGCACTTATCTGCTGGTTTATCTTCAGCACGGCGGTGCCGACGATGTTGGAAATCGGCGTGACGGATTTCCTGTTCGGTACAAAATGGGCGCCGGCGAATAATGCCTTCGGCATTTTGCCGATGATTGCCGGCAGTATCGTTGTCACATTGGGTGCATCAGTCATTGGCGTGCCCATCGGTGTGTTGACCGGCGTATATGTTGTTTATTACTGCCCGAAAAAAATTCAGCGTACGGTACAGGCGGGCATCAACCTGCTTGCGGGGATTCCGTCTGTCGTTTACGGTCTGTGGGCATTGGAAATTGTCGTGCCTTGGATTCGAAACGCCTTCGGCGGCACGGGGGTGTCCATCCTTGCAGCAATGATTTTGTTGGGCATTATGATCTTGCCGACGATTATTGCGCTGACGCGCTCCGCGCTGCTTTCCGTTCCCGGGACGAACTATTCCGGCGCGGTAGCATTGGGAGCGACGCATGAGCGGGCGGTTTTCACCGTGGTGGTGCCAGCGGCGAAATCCGGCATTTTATCCTCCATCATTATGGGCATTGGCCGTGCCATCGGTGAGACCATGGCGGTAGCGATGGTGGCGGGCAATATGACCCTGATGCCGTCGTCACTGACGAACGGTGCGCGCACGTTGACGACCAACGTGGTCATGGAAATGAGTTATGCGACGGGGCTGCATCGCAATGCCTTGATTGCGACCGGCGGCGTACTGTTCGTGTTCATTCTGTTAATCAATATCGGCTTTAATCTTGCAAAGCGGCGGGGAGGGAAACAAAATGGATAACAGCAAATCGGCAGTTTCCCGGGTCGATGTGCAGGAAAAGCAACAGCATCCCAAGCCGAAAACGCACTGGGGTTCACTTCTGGCAAAGTTTTTCGTCTATTTGGCCGCGTTGATTACATTGGGTGCCTTGATCTTTGTCGTCGTCTACGTTTTCGTGCGCGGCGTTCCGTATTTGACGCCGGAAATTTTCTCGCTGCAATATAATTCCAAGAACGTCTCGATGTTTCCATCAATTGTGAACACCTTGCAGGTCATTGCGATTACCTTGGCCATTTCGATTCCTGTCGGCATTGCGACGGCGATCTATACGGTCGAATACGCCAAGCCCGGCAATAAGTTTGTGGAATTCGTCCGCTTAATGACGGAGACCTTGCAGGGCATTCCCTCGATCATCTTCGGTTTGTTCGGCATGTTGTTTTTCGCCTACACGATCGGTTGGAACATGGCAATCTTATCCGGTGCGATGACCATGGCGATGATGTGCCTGCCGGTGATAGTCCGTGCGACGGAGGAGGCGCTGATGGCGGTGCCGAATTCCCTGCGGGAAGCCAGTTACGGGCTGGGCGCGCGCAAGGTGCGTACGATTTTTGTGGTGGTTCTTCCGGCGGCTTCCCTTGGCATTATCTCGGGCATTGTCCTTGCGATCGGGCGCATCGTCGGGGAGACGGCGGCACTGATATATACCGCAGGGACGATGGCAAATTTAGCGGGTCCGATGGACAACGGTCGGACGCTTGCCGTGCATATGTACATGCTGCAAACCGAATCGCTTCACCGGGACCAGGCATTTGCCACGGCGGCGGTGCTGCTGGTCATCGTTGCCTTGATCAATATCGTGTCGATGCGCATTGAAGGCAATATCAAGAAGAGGGAGTTGGGGAATGGGTAAGCTAAACATTCACGATTTTAATTGTTATTACGGCGATTTCCACGCCATTAAAAATGTTACGATGGAAATGATGGAAAATGAGGTGACGGCATTTATCGGACCTTCCGGCTGCGGGAAGTCTACGCTGCTCAAGTCCATCAATCGTATGAACGACCTGGTGCAGGGTTTTCACACGGACGGCACGATTTGCCTGGGCGGCACCGATATTTATTCGAATATTGACGTCTATGAATTGCGCAAGCGCGTCGGTATGGTGTTTCAGCAACCGAATCCGTTTCCCAAGAGCATTTTCGACAATGTTGCCTACGGTCCGCGTACGCATGGTGTGAAGGATCATAAAAAACTGGAAGAAATTGTCGAAACTTCCTTGAAACAGGCGGCAATCTGGGACGAAGTCAAGGATAAGCTCAATAAGTCGGCATTGTCGATTTCGGGTGGGCAGGCACAGCGTGTGTGCATTGCCCGGTGTTTGGCGGTACGCCCCGATGTGCTTCTTCTGGACGAACCGACCTCGGCATTGGATCCCATTTCGACGACGAAAATTGAAGATCTGCTGTTTGAACTCAAAAAGAATTACACCATCGTCATCGTAACGCACAATATGCAGCAGGCGGCGCGCGTGTCGGATAAAACCGGGTTCTTTTACCTGGGTGATTTGATTGAGTACGGCGAGACGGAGCAAATTTTTGAGAATCCGAACGATGAACGCACCGAACGCTACGTTACGGGACGTTTCGGTTGATGGAAAAGAGGAAACCTATGCGAGACGAATTTGTACGACAATTGGGCGATTTGCGCCAATTGGTCACCGAGATGGGGAATCTATGCACCCGCGCCATCTCCGAGGCAGTGCGCGCTTTGATGGAGCAGGATGCGGGACTCGCGCGAGAGATTATGAAATCGGACGACGCTGTCAATGCCTTGGAGCATCAGATTGAGCAGCTGAGCATTCGCCTGATTCTCACGGAGCAGCCGGTCGCATCGGATCTGCGCTTTATTTCCTCAACCTTGAAAATGGTGACGGACTTGGAGCGTATCGGCGATCATGCGGTGGATATTGCGGAATTGGCGTTGTCCCTGATTGATCAGGGCGCCACCACCGTGCGCCTGGACAATCTGCGGAAGATGTCGGAAGAAGCGCTGAAGATGGTCAATACGGCCGTCCGTGCTTTTATCGAAGGGCACTTGGCCAACGCGGAAGAAGTCATTAAAATGGATGATGTCGTGGACGGTTACTTTGAAACGATTCGCGATGAGGTGATGGAAGAAATTCGCGAAGATCGTGAAACGGCGGTTGCCATTGTCGATCACCTGATGATTGCGAAATATTTGGAGCGCGTCGGCGATCATGCGCAAAATATCGCAGAATGGGTAATTTATTGTGTAGCCGGGAGAATGGAACATTACAGCTAAACGCGGCGGGGATGTTCCGGCGCAGTCGTGCTATAGGGAGGAGGGGCAATGCAGTACATTTATGTGGTGGAGGATGACCGAAATATCCGCGAGTTGATTTGTTATGCTTTGAACAACAACGGTTTTCGCGCCATCGGTTTTCCGGATGCCATGGCACTGTACAAGGCGCTCAGCGAGCGCCGCCCCGCTCTTTTTATTTTGGATATCATGTTGGAAGGGGAAGACGGGTACCAGATTCTTTCCCGCGTACGCAATGCGGCGGAGACGGCGGACATTCCGGTCATTATGTTGACGGCAAAGACCAGCGAATACGACAAAGTGCGGGGGCTGGATATGGGCGCCGACGACTACATGACAAAACCCTTCGGGGTCATGGAGTTGTTGAGTCGGGTGCGCGCGGTACTGCGTCGCAGCCATCGACAGGAAGAAAGCTCCGTGCTGACGTATCGGGACATCGAAATGGATGTGGAGAAGCGCACGGTGAAAGTGGGCGAACAGGATTTGAAACTCACGTATAAGGAGTTTGAACTGCTCTACTACCTGATGGTGAATGCCGATGTGGTGTTGTCACGCGATCGCATTATGAATGAGATCTGGGGCTACGAATACATCGGAGAAACGCGGACGGTCGATGTGCACATTCGCTCCCTGCGCAAGAAGTTGGGAGAAAGCGGTGAAGTCATCCGAACGGTTCGCAATATCGGCTATAAATTAGGAGAAAACGGATGAAGCAGAGTTTGCGTAAGCGCCTCTTTTTCCCCATTCTTTTTGTTCTTCTGCTTTCTTTTCCCTTATATTTAATTACGCATTACGGGATGACGATGTACGATCGCATGCAGCGGGCGGAAGATCTGGCGTCGATTTTTGAAGGAAAGACCGATGCGGCGATTGCCGAACGGGAGCGGATGCTGGCTGCCGAAGAGGAGCGCCGACCGCTTCTGCAAATTCGACCATTGGCGGCAAAGCCGGCGGAATCGCTGAAGGATGCCTTTGTTTTTCAAAGTGCGGAAGGACAGTATTATGAAGTCCGTGCCGTTGCGCCGTCTCTTTTTGCGGGGGCGAGTTTCCTTTTCATTCCCCTCGGGATTCTGGTGCTCGCCGCATTTGTCGTCTCGGAGTTTGTGGCGCGACGCGTAAAGAAGAAAAATTTAGAGCCGCTGCAGGAAGTGGCCGCCTATTTGAATCGGATGATTACGGGCGATTTTGATCCCGAAACGGATCCGCCACTTTCGGAGGACCTGGAACTTTCCGAGGTATTGGGCGATTCGGAGCAACGTGCCGCTTTTAAGAAAATGATTTCACAACTGCGTGAAAATGAAATTCTGCGCCGTCAGTTTTCTGCCAATGTGACGCACGAACTCAAAAGTCCGCTTACCTCGATCAACGGCTATGCGGAAATGATCGAAAGCGGAATGACGGACGGTGAAGACGCACAGCGCTTTGCCGGAATCATTCGCCGGGAGGGCATGCGGCTGTTGGGCATGATCAATGAGATTATTCAACTCTCCGAGTTTGATACGGGGCATGTGCGCAATGAGGAGCAGGAAAAGCTGGATTTGACGATGATTGTGCAGGAAGAATGTCGGTCGCTTTCGCGCATGGCCCGGGAACGCAATGTCGAGGTGCGGGTGACGGCACCTTCGCCGATGTGGATCCAAGGGAGTCGCCGTCTGATTGCGGATGTGGTGCGCAACTTGCTCTCGAATGCGATTAAATATTCCAAAGAAGCGGGCGGCCGGGTTGAGGTGGTGTTGCAGGAAACGGAAGAATGGGTAACACTTACGGTACATGACAATGGCATCGGGATTGATCCGGCGGAGCAGAAACGAATTTTTGAACGCTTTTATGTGGTCGATAAGGCGCGTACGCGACAAAGTGGAGCGGGAACGGGACTGGGACTTTCACTGGTAAAGCACACGATGCAGCTGCACGGCGGCGATGTACGCGTGCACAGCAAATTGGGAATCGGGTCCAGTTTCATCGTGCGTTTTCCGAATTCTGTGGAGACGGCGGATTCGATGGAAAGGAAGGAAAGTGAAAATCAGCCGGTTACGCCTGTGGTTACAAAATAATCGAATGTGGATTCACATGATCCGGAACATCAGCTTTTCGTTATTGCTGGTGTACTGGTGGGATTTGTAGATTTACGGCATCCGGAATGGCATGCGTTTATTCCGGAAGTGCTTCTTATGAACGTGGGGCTTTCAACCACACTTTTGACGACGCTGGCGGGGGCATTGCTGACGATTACGACATTTACATTTTCTACGCTGATGACGGTGATGAATATGTATTCGAATAGCTACTCGCCGCGTATGGTGTCAAATTTTACGGAGAAAAAGAGGATCAATCGCGTACTGGGCGTATTTGTTGGAGGCT
This sequence comes from Ndongobacter massiliensis, assembly GCF_900120375.1. GTDB lineage: Bacteria > Bacillota > Clostridia > Tissierellales > Peptoniphilaceae > Ndongobacter > Ndongobacter massiliensis. Next base: position 1,510,783 of record NZ_LT635480.1, on the reverse strand, counting down.
TTCTCTACTGCGTATTGACTCTGTTTGTCATCGGAGGCATCTACGAGAAGCAGCGCGTAGTGGCGGATGGCATTTCCCTCGTATATGCTACTTTCTGTATGTTTCACTTCATTCTTTTTGTACATGAGGTCATTCGAATGACCAGCGGCAGCAATGTGGTGCAAAGCGTCTATCAGGAGGCATTGCCCGTGATCGACGCGCAGGTGGCGAAGCGGCGGCGCTCTCTTTCGTTGCAAACGACGGAATGTGAACGAAGCATTAAAATTTATGCACTTTCCACCGGATATCTCAACAGCATTGATGTAGCGCGTATAGTGCGGCATTTACAAGGACAAAAGGGCATTTTACAGATTGAGCGGCATCTTGGAGATTACATTGTCAAAGACTTCCATCTTGCCACCTTGCATCTTACAAAGACTGGTCGCTGTCGGAAGACGAATCCAAGGAATTTTTGGACAGTATTGCCGATTGTTTTATTACACAGGAAATGGCACATGAACAAGTCAAAGAAGTCGTTCGCAACTATGCGGCTCACGTCTTTGACACGGCGATGGATGCGATTCCGGATGCATACGACCGCGCCTACCTTAAAAGGACGTATGCTGTCTTTACCTTTGAGCAGGCGGATGCGGTCAATCGCGAGGTTATGGAAGAGAAGGCATGAAGAGGGCTTCTCGTTGTCTTTGAAAAAGACCCGCACCGAGTGGAACCGGTGCGGGTCTTTCTGTATTTGGCATAGAGCATAATGTTGCAACGACGTCATGGCATTATTGTTGTGCTGCTTCATTGCCTCCGCAACGCCGTTTCAAGGAAACGAGGCACCGGACTCAGTGCAGCAGCGCACAGAAGGCTTGTATCGCCTCATTCGGAAGCGCATTGTAGCCGTGCAGTGCTTTTATAAAATCTGCGCGCACGACGAGGCTCTTTTGAAAGTCCTCTTTGAAATGGGAAGGCAGGGGAAAGTCATCCCATTCGACATAAGAGAAGGTCGGGTAATCTGGAAGCGGTTGCCATTTTCCACGCCCATCGACAATTTGTTCGACGGCATCCAGTGTAATTTCCTTCGGAACTTTTTTACCGAAGAAAAAGCCGGTGTTCAGGATATAGCAGGCAACGCCGTTTTCAAACAGCCCTTTGAATTTTGCAAAATCGTCCCCCAACGGATAGGTACGGAACGGGTTGGCATAGGGCTCGATGACCAGTGCATTCGGATCGACGCCCTTTGCCAGCCGTTCGGCACTGGTTCGCTTGGTGGACAGTGTCGCGCCCATCAGAGAGGCCAGCGTCGGATCATTGACGCGCAGCAGGGGCGGAAGGGTCGGATCCTTCATGATCCAGCAAATGCCGCGGATTTTTTCATCGAGACGGTCGACCCGATGCGGGGACCACAGCCGCGATTTTATCGCCCGGCCGTTGCCGTTGCGCAGGTCTTCGCTGACAATGACGATTTTATCGTCGCAGCGCGTAGCGCCGCAGTTTTGAACGGTCAATAAATAGCGGTTATCCGGCGAATCAACCGGGTAGTCCTGTGTCTTATCAAAATACGTCGGTTCCATAGCAATCGCATAGCGGTCTTCGGTGTGAATGATGAAGGCGTCATCGTGCAGCACATTGATGTCGTATCGCCCGCCGTGGGTGGCGTGTGTGATGGTCGATTTTCCGGAGCCGGACAGCCCGAATACGGCGAGTGTATAGGGCTCTTTTCCTTCTTTTTTCAACACCTTGCAGCCGCCGTGACAGCTGGCAAATCCGTTGCGATTGGCGATTGCCCAGGCGAGGGTGAGGGTGCCTTTTTTGTGTTCGCCGAAATAATGCATGCCCAATAGTGCTGCGCAGTTGTGCTCGGGATCAAAGTAGGTTAAACCGAGCGGATGTTCCGGGTGACTCCACTGCGGATCGGAGAAAATATAGATGTCCCCCTCGTGCGCATAGGCTTTGGAGGCTTCATAGCGTTTTTGATAAGCCGCAGTAAAGGGTTGAAAATTCAGCATCCAATCGTATAATAAATTTTCCTCCCCCTCGGGAATAAGCAGATGGGCACGCACCATGAAATCTTCGTCCAATCCGACGATCACCTGTGCATGGTACAGTTTGCGCCGGCGTGTGGCGTACACGGCGTCCATGACTTTGCGGTTCAGATCGTCCGTATCGACGCCCTCCATGCCGATAATCCGGCGTGCGGCGGCCGCGCGCCCCGTCACGGCACCGTCATTAAAGAGCAGCACGCGGGCGCCGGGACGCAGCCCCAAATGTTCCGGCTGCTCCACCGGCAGGTCGGTGACGATTGTACCCGGAGAGGCGACTGCCAAATCGTAGGCCTCCTGTAAATGGGCGATGGGAACGACATTGTTCCCGTAGAAGGGCGTTTCAACAATCGTGCGCAGGCGGCTCATCGCCGTAAGATTCGGACCGATTTCCGATTTCTTGAATTGTGTCGTGGTTGACATATTTCGTTCCTTTCTTCGTACGTTATGACAATGCATTTTGCAAAACGAAACCGCACGCCGGATCCCCTTATAGTCATGTGTTCCGGCGAGAAAGTTCCACTTTATTTTATTCCATTGTAACGCAAGTACAGGACCGGGGAAAGAAATCTCCGGAGACGCCTACAAAGAGGTCAGTGCCTCTTCGAGTGTGTCTTTGATTTCTTCGAGCAGCCCCTCCATCGGCTGTTTGTGCACTCTTGAGACGCAAAAACGGCTTCATAGTCAAATGCGCCTTGGCTGTTGCGTGATTGAATTGAATGGAATACGGAGCCGTCTCCTTCATTAAAATGAGTCGCTGCCCGCAGATATCTCGCAATTGGACGACCGAGCGGTTTGCTAGGAAATGATTCGGATTAGCGATAATGACGATCGGCGTTTCCAATGATTCCCACACACTCCATTCGGTGGGAGAAAGAGGATAATCGACGAGGCAGGCGGCATCCAGGGTTCCTTGTAAGAGTCCATTTTTAAGTGCCGCCGTACCGGTCACATCCAAATCTAGGAGTACATTGGGGAAACGTTTGTGGTATTCCAGAAAAAATTCATTCGGAAGAAGTTCAAAAATGGATTCCACCATCCCGAAGTATACCGTTCCGCCAAGCACTTCGTCTGATTTCATAAAATTTTTCATCTGTATCGAGGTGCTGACAATGTTTTGCGCATAAGGAAGCAGCTCCCTTCTATCTATACTATAATTTATAAGGAGGAAACCTATGGACAATGAATTGGAACAGAACTAACGATTGCTGTGTATGGAGGAGCGCGAAAAGATGATACCTTCGGCGGCATTTTAAGTCCATTTACGGCGTGGCTCATTACGCGCGGCTTGGTGACTGTTCCGCTGCGCATGGAACAGCATAGCCGCGCTGCACTTGAAGTGGCACAGTTTTGGAGACTTGTCCGGCAGTACGCTTTGTGCATTATCCGGGGCTCAAGAGTCACCCGCAATAGGAACGGGCACAGTCCTTGATGCGCGGGCAGTATTCAGGAATGATGTCCTTTGACATTCAAGGTGATTTACGGGCGCATGAAAAGTTCTTGGATGCCTTGAAATTGGTTACCCATGCGGTTTCCCTCGGCGACGTGGAGAGCTTGATCGTGTACTACGACGAAACGAGCGACAAACTTCCGCATTATCCGGAGATTTATCGGAAAGGATTCTTCCTCTTCAGCATCGGCCTGGAATCGGGAAAGGATATTATTGAAGATTTGAAGCAAGCAATGAAAGCAGCTGGGGTGTTCTCGTAAAGTGAGTAGAAAGGGAGAGGTCATGAACAAAGAATTGAAAAAGAACTTATGGTGGTCGTTTTTTATAACGGTTTTTGCCGTTATCTATGCTGTGATTTATAACCTGTTACCCATTCCCAATCCGGCAATGTGGTGTACGTATGTGACGTTGCCAATCTTCTTTCTGCATGGTGGAGATTTGAAAGTGATTCCAAAACTCTGCGTTTGCGCTGTTTGCGGTTTTCTATGGGGGCTGTTTTGTCTATGGCTCATGGCCATTTCAGCAGGATGGGGATTCATGCCTTCGCTGATTTTCGGCGTTTTTATCTCTGTTCTGCTCTGTTGTGCCTTCCACATGGGATTTGCATTGAATACCATTTTCGGATCCTGTCCCACAGTATTTGGCGGCTTTGCAGTCTGTTTTGCTACCGGCGGAGCAAATGGCGTAACAATGTGTTTGACTATGATTGCGGGTGTCTTATTGGGAGGTATTATGGCGATCACCGGAAAATGTTCGGAAAAACTTGCCGGGTTGGAAGAAAACGGAAAGGAGGTAGCGTGAGGGAGGTTCTCTCCTTTACGAGATTGTCATGTTGAAAATATCCGATTTTGGCAAACAATATAGTGAATATGTCATTTCCAAGCGCAGAGAATTTCATAAAATGCCAGAAATCAGTCTTCAGGAATACGAAACCAGTAAAAAGGTGGTTGCAGAACTTAAAGAAATCGGCATAGAAGGGCGTATTGTATCAGACACCGGCGTACTGGCAGAAATCCAAGGAGAAAAGCCGGGAAAGTGCGTGGCTTTGCGGGCGGATATGGATGCGCTGGCAGTTACAGAACAGACGGGGCTTCCTTTTGCCTCAGAGAATGAAGGCGTTATGCATGCCTGTGGTCATGATAATCACATGGCCATGTTATTGGGGGCGGCGAAAATTTTGTATGCGATACGCGATGAAATTCCGGGTACGGTGCGCCTCATTTTTGAGCCGGCGGAAGAAGTCGCAAAAGGAGCGAAAAAAATGATTGCTGCAGGCGCTATGGAAGGCGTCGACTCCATTTTCGGGATTCATGTGTGGAGCGATATTCCGGCAGGAAAGATTTCTGTGCAGGAAGGTCCCATTATGGCTTCCGCCGATTTTTATACGATTGACATTGTCGGAAAAAGCTGTCACGGTTCGAAACCGGATCAGGGGGTTGATGCTATTGTAGCCGGAGCGGCATTGGTGAATAATTTACAAAGCATTGTAAGCCGAGAAATCAATCCTTTAGAGCCGGTGGTTGTTTCGATTGGAGAGTTTCATGCAGGCGAGCAGTCCAATGTTTTGGCAGGAAAGGCACACTTGTCCGGGACGACGCGCACTTTTAACGATGAAATTCGAGAGCGATTGCCGCAAGTAATGCAACGCATTGTGCAACATACCGGAGAAACATTCCGGGCGGAGATGAAGCTGAATTACACAATGGGCTCCTCGGTGGTGATCAACGATCCGCTGGGAACGCGTGTAGCGCAATCGGCGGTTCGTGCGGTTTTGGGTGAAGAAGCCTTTTATCATTATGAAAAAACACCGGGCGGCGAAAATTTTTCCGAATATCTCCATGAAGCACCGGGCTGTTTTGCGTTACTTGGTGTGCGGAATGAAGACTGTCATGCGATTTATCCGCAACATAGTTGTTATTACAATGTGGATGAGTCAGTTCTCATTCAAGGTTCTATGATTGAAGCGCAGTATGCCATAAACTTTTTAACGGGGAATTTTTAAGTAAAGAAAGGGGTAAGCAATGAAAATTTCAGATCACATTTACTTGGTGGCCAGCGGCAAGTGGGGATTTGGCATCAGTCATCCAATTGATTGCAATGTGTATATGATTGATACCGGCGAGGGGTGCATTTTGATTGATTCCGGTGTCGGACTTGATACCCATCGCATGGATGCCATTATTGAATCGCACGGCTTTCATCTGAATGATATTAAAGCTATCTTTTTGAGTCATTACCATGGCGACCACGCCTGCGGTGCGGCGCGCATACGCAAGGCAACGGGATGTGCCGTTTATGCGCCGGCGAAAGAAGCCGAAGCGATTGAGACAGGAGATGAAGTAGCCACCAGTATTGCGCCGTCAAAAGGCGGTTTATATCCGAAAGATTTTTCGTATCCGAAATGTCCGGGCGTCATCGGCCTAAATGATCAAGATAAGATTACCATTGGCAATGTCACGATTACGGTGTATATGGTACCGGGGCACAGTCTCTGCGATATGGTTATGTACGCAAATATTGACGGGATGAAATGCCTATTTTCTGCCGACAGTGTCTTTGTGTGCGGACAGGTATTAATCCAATCGCTCTATGACGTCAGTCTCTATCCGTACTCGCAGGCGATGCAAAAGTTGGCAAAGCTTGATGTGGATGCACTTTTCCCGGGACATGGTGTATTTTGTCTGGAAGATGGAAATGTGCACATTAAAACCTGCGCGCAGAAATTTGCAACAGGTTTAATCCCGCCACAATTGTCTTATTTTGCCTGATAGGTCGGAGATAAAAGTGTAAAACTTGCGGCATTGCGTGGATAAAAGACGGTAAATAATAATAGATAAATTGCAAAAAGTGACTGTAGCAGCATCTATTTTTCGAAAGCGCAGTCACTTTTTGCAATTCTATAAGAAAAACGGCGTTGTGCTTCGGTTCATAACAGCGTTCAAAAAAGAAAACTTTTGCATAAAAGATTATGGGTAATAAATAAAAAACAGAATTTCTTTTGCTATATATTAAGGAGGTAAACTTTTTAGAAAGAAATATAAAGTTTTTTACGAGAAAGATATTATGTGAAAAAATCGTTAATTATTCACTGCTTCGTGTATTTAATTGGGATTTTGTTCGATTATGAAGACTAATGAGGAGATTTGTTGACAAAAGCGCGCTTCAAGTGCTATGATTTCCTTGATGTGATAGGGAAAAAATTCAAACGGAGGAGAAAATTATGAAGGGAAAGAAAAGGTTTTTATCACTTCTGTTGGCGCTAGCGATGATCGTTGCTCTTGGCGCCTGCGGAAAAAACGATTCCACATCGACGGAATCCAAGGAGGAAAAACAAGAAACAAGTGAGGAGATGAGCGAGAAATCAACAGGTACTTCAGATGGCGATACGATTAAGATCGGTTATGTTTCGGACTTGACCGGTGCGACGGCGCTTTGGGGGACTGCTGGACAATACGGCGCAGAATTGGCCATTAAAAAGGTGAATGAAAGTGGCGGCGTTCTGGGTGGAAAAAAATTGGAATTGGTACCTATGGATGGAAAGGGAGAACCGGCGGACTCCGTCTCTGCTTTCAAAAACCTCGTAGAGATGCATCACATCGTGGCGGAGATTGGGACGAACTTCTCATCTTGCAATATTCCGATGGCGTCGGTAGCGGACGAGGTCAAGGTTCCGATCATCGGAACGGCGGCTTCTAACGAACTGGTGACGGTGGACGAAAATGGGAAATTGCATCCGTATTCGTTCCGTATGTGCTTCATCGACTCCTATTTAGGAACGGTCATCGGCAATTACGCATACGACACGCTGGGAGCCAAAAAAGCCGCTCTTTTCAGTGTTGCCGGCAACACAAACTCGGAATCGGTTGCAAAGTTTTTGCGGGACTCCTTTACTGCAAAGGGTGGAGAAATCGTAGCGGATGAGCAGTGCCAAGAAGGGGATGTTGATTTTCGTGCACAGCTGACCAATATCGGTGCGGCAAAACCGGATATCGTCTTCGTACTCATGAATGACTATGCGAAGAATGCGACCTTTGCAAAACAGGCGCGTGAAATGGGCATTGATTGCACCCTTATGGGCCATGACGGTTGGGATTCCGCACAGTTGGCGAAAGAGGCGGAAGGGGCATTAGAAAACTGCCTCTATGTTTCTCGTATCGGATTTAGCACCCCGGAGGCGAAAGCATTCGGTGAAGAAGTTGCCAAGGAATACAATATCACGATGGAAGGGGAATGCCTGTTCGGACATGACGGAGTTATGTGGCTGGTCGATGCGATCAATCGTGCCGGCTCGGCGGATCCCCAAGCAATACGCGATGCTTTGGAGCAGACAGATGTTTTCGAAGGCTTGATCGGTACATTGGTGATGGATTCAAAGACCCATAATCCTTCCATGGCGTGTGCTGTATATGAATGCCACGGGGAAGCCTTTGAATTCAAGGAAATTATTGAAGCGCAGAAGACGAAGTAAGTCTGGTTCGGAGGAGAAAAGGGTCCTTTTCTCCTCCCCCTTTTGGGGAGATGAATTTTTAGGAGTACGCTATGTTCCTACAACAACTGGTGACAGGTATTTCTGTGGGCGGAATTTACGCTTTGTTGGCAACGGGTTATTCGCTCATTTATAGTTTGCTCGACTTTTCCAACTGGGCGCACGGTGAATTTGCCATGATCAGTGCTTATGCGGCTATTGTGTTGTCAAATATACTGGGGACGCCTTTTCTTATTGCGGCTGTTGGAGGTATGTTGGGCGGAGCTCTGATTAGCTATCTCTGTGAACTTTTTGCTTACCGCAGAATTCGGCGTAACGGCGCGCCTAATATGTTTTTAATGATTGCTGCAATGGGACTTTCAAACGTTTTTCAACAAGCGGCAAATCTAATTTTTAGCGGACAGTATCGATCCTTCAACTACAAATTGCCGGTTTCTACGATCCAAGTCGCCTCTGCCTATATCGGCGTTTTGGATTTAATCAGCTTGGGTATTACAGCGGTCATTATTGCACTGTTGGTCTACATGATCAATAAAACGCAATTTGGTCTTGATGTCCGAGCGATTGCTTGTAATTCTAAGGCGGCCCGCATTTTAGGCGTTCGTGTGGATAGTTGCATTAGCCGTGTATTTCTTTTGGCGGGAGCTTTAGCCGGGGTAGCCGGGGTTTTATATGGCATGAAGTATAACGTTTACCCAACCATGGGGAATGTGGGGCTCAAAGCTTTCATTGCATCCGTTATCGGCGGCTTAGGCAGCGTGCCGGGCGCTATCGTTGGTGCAATCATCTTGGGTGTGATTGAAACGTTCGTGTCCGCTTTCGTAAGTTCTTCATTGCGTGACTTTTTCTCTTTTGCCCTGCTTATCATTCTATTATTGGTCAAACCGAGTGGACTTTTCGGTGTTGACGTACAGGAAAAGGCATAAGGGGGTCATCTATGCTTGAAGTATTCAATAATATTAACACAGCGTTTTGTGGTCTGTTAGGCATAAATTCGTACCACCAAGGCGTGATTATCATGATCAGCATCAATGTTATCGCGGTTTTGGGAATGTCGATTTTAACCGGATTTACTCGTCTTTTTTCATTTGGGAATGCAGGCTTTATGTCCATAGGCGCTTACACCGCTGCTATTTTAACGGTGGAATATCACGTCAATTTTTTGGTAGCTATCATGATGGGCGCTGCTTTTGCCGGCTTTATCGCCTTTTTGTTGGGCTCTATTACGTTACGATTGAAAGGAGACTATTTTCTCATTACATGCTTGGGCTTTGGAGAATGTGTTCGTGTACTCTTCAATTATACAAAGGATTTAACCGGAGGTTCCGCAGGCTATCCGGGGATTCCGCCCTATTCCAATGCATTATTTAGTGCGCTTTGCGCCATTTTAGCATTTTTTATCGCTTGGCGCTTTATTCATTCAAAATACGGAAGAAATTTAACGTCCATTCGTGAAAATGAAATGGCCGCAGAGGCAGTCGGCATTGATGCTTTTCGAGTAAAACGCATGTCGTTTCTGTTTTCTGCCGTATATGCCGGGTGGGCGGGAGCGCTTTATGGCGGCTACCTTATGTATATTGTTCCCGCCAGTTTCAATTTGGCAAAAAGCTGTGAATTAATCACGACTACGGTTATCGGGGGCTTGGGATCCTTGACCGGTTCGACGCTCGGCGCCATGATCGTCACTCTTTTACCGGAAATTTTTCGCGGCTTGGCGAATTATCGTATGCTTCTCTATGGTATTGCCGTGGTGTTTATTATTCTTTTCAAACCGAGTGGACTGTATGGATATAAAGAATTTTCGTTGAAACGAACGATACGGTGGTTCCGCAATATACCGCTTCGCCTGCAAAAACGCCAGGAGAAGAATGCAAAGAAAACGGGGAGGCGTTAATATGCAGGTGCCGATTCTAAAAATGGAGAATGTGGAAAAGAATTTTGGCGGCGTCCGTGCGATCGATAATTTCAGTGTCGAGTTGGAAGATCAAAAAATACATGGGTTGATCGGACCAAACGGGGCGGGCAAAACCACCATTTTTAACAACATTACGGGAATCTATAAGCCGGATAAGGGGAAAATTTACTTTCAGGGCACGGAAATCACGGGGAAGGCCCCCTATCAAGTTGCACAAATGGGCATTGGGCGAACGTTTCAGAACATTCGTCTTTTTTCCAGCCTATCGGTTTTAAGCAATGTTGTTATCGCCAGCAACTTGGACGCCACGTATAACCTGAAGGATGCTTTTGTTCGAACAAAAAAGTATAATCAGCAGGAAAAAGAGGTACGAGAAAAAGCGATGGGCCTTTTGGAAGTGGTCGGCTTGGCGGATAAAGCGGAAGAAAGAGCCAACTCTCTGCCCTATGGGCATCAACGCAAATTGGAAATCGCACGCGCGATGGCCTTGGATCCAAAGTTACTTTTGTTGGATGAACCGGCTGCAGGAATGAATGAAGAAGAATCGCTGGAGCTGGTGTCCTTTGTCCTGCAAATTCAAGAAAAATTTCATATTACTATCCTGATGATTGAACATCACATGGATGTCGTTTCGAATCTATGTGATCATGTAACCGTGTTAAATTTCGGAAAGACTATATGTGTGGGGACGCCAGACGAAGTGAAAAACGACCCGCAGGTAATCAAGGCGTATTTAGGAGGGTGAGAGCATGGCATTATTAAAAGTCCAAGATTTGGAAGCTGCCTATGGAGGAATTCATGCTCTGCGCGGCGTATCCCTGGAGGTGGAAGAAGGACAAATTGTTGCCGTATTAGGGGCGAATGGAGCGGGCAAGTCCACCCTCTTAAAATGCATTTCTTCGCTCATGAAGCCGGTAAGGGGCACAATCGAATTTATGGGAAAGCCCATTCCGAGCCACCCCTATGAAGTCGTTGCAGCGGGGCTGGTACAGGTACCGGAAGGTCGGCAGATTTTTGCAAAATTAACGGTAGAAGAAAATTTGCGCCTTGGAAGCGGCTTACGGAAAGATGCACAAGGGATTAAAAAAGATATGGAAAGAGTCTATTTTCTCTTTCCACGGTTAAAAGAGCGGCGAAATCAATATGGCGGGCTATTATCCGGAGGCGAACAGCAGATGTTAGCCATTGGACGAGGACTTATGGCGAAGCCGAAACTGATGACCTTTGATGAACCTTCCTTGGGCTTGGCACCGGTTTTAGTGACCCAAGTGTTTGAAATCATTCAAGAAATTAACAAAGAAGGGACTTCCGTTATGCTGATTGAACAGAACGCGCAACGCGCCTTAGAGTTCTGTGATCAGGCTTATATTATGCAGGTCGGAAAAGTCGCCCTATCCGGCAGCGGGCAGGAGCTTTTGGCAAATAAAGCGTTGACGAAAGCTTACTTGGGTGAATGACGACCTTGAAGAAAGGAACTTCGAATGGAAGAAAACAAGAGAACAGAATTGAACTTTATCGCGGCAAAGGCGCGACGCAGTGCACTAGAAATGGTTTATAGAGCCCACTCGGGTCACTTGGGGGGCTCTTTTTCGCTATGTGAAATTCTTTCGGTGCTCTACTTTGATACCATGAAGATCGATCCCAGTGCGCCTTCGGATCCGAATCGCGATCGTTTTGTTTTGAGCAAAGGACATTGCACGCCGGCTCTTTACTCGATTTTAGCGATGCGCGGCTATTTTCCGGAGGCCCTGCTCTCCACTTTTCGCGATATTGACAGCCCTTTATCGGGACATGCGGAAATGCGCCATGTGCCCGGGGTGGATATGTCGACGGGCAGTCTCGGTCAGGGAATTTCCGCAGCTGTGGGAATGGCATTAGCGGCAAAGGTCGACAAAAAGGAGTATCGGGTCTATGCGGTTTTAGGGGATGGAGAATTGGAAGAAGGCCAAGTATGGGAAGCGGCCATGGCGGCCGGTCATTATGGGCTCGATCAGCTTTGCGTGTTTGTAGACAATAATAATATTCAGATTGACGGAACACTTGAGCAAATTATGTCGCCGTATCCGATTGACAAAAAATTTGCTGCTTTCGGCTGGAATGTCGAGTACTGTGACGGTCATAATGTGGAAAGCATACACGAGGCATTACAGAAAGCAAAAGTGGTGCAAGGAAAGCCGACCGTGATTATTGCTACAACCGTGAAAGGAAAAGGCGTTTCATTCATGGAAGATACGAATGAATGGCATGGCAATGATCCGGACGCCGACCAATACGCGGTCGCTGCGCAGGAATTGGATGCCCTCGTACAAAAGGCGAGTCGGGAGGTGCAGGCGAATGAATAAGATTTCAACGAGAGAAGCGTATGGTCAGGCATTAGCCGAGATCGGAGCCGATTCGCGAATTTTTGTTTTGGATGCAGATTTACAATGTTGTACGCGCACCGAAAAATTTGCTGCGCTTTATCCGGCGCGTTCGCGGAATGTCGGGATTGCGGAAGCGAACATGGTAGGCATGGCTGCCGGTCTGGCGACATGTGGAAAGATTGTTTTTGTCAATTCTTTTGCCATGTTTACTGCAGGACGCGCTTTCGAACAAATTCGCAATTCGGTGGCATATCCGCATTTGAATGTTAAAGTGATCGGGACACATGCCGGGGTATCTGTGGGAAAAGACGGAGCAACCCATCAGTGCATTGAAGATATTGCTCTGATGCGGTCAATACCCGGTATGGTAGTCCTGTCCCCCTGTGATGCCAATGAAACCCGATTGATGACAAAGGCGATGGCTCAGTATCAAGGACCATGTTATATGCGATTGGGTCGCCTTGAAGTGGAACAATGTACGAATCAATTGCCCCACTATCATTTTGAATGGGGGAAGGCCGCTCGCTTACGGGAAGGGAAAGATCTTACCATTATCGCTACGGGACTGATGGTGCAGGAAGCCATAAAATCCGCCGATGCTCTGAAGGAATTGGGCTTTGAGGCGAGGGTTTTGGACATGCATACCATCAAGCCGCTTGATGAGGAAGCCGTCCTTCAAGCAGCAGAGGAAACCAAGTGCATCGTTACCGCGGAAGAAGCCAATGTGTTGGGCGGCTTGGGAGGCGCCGTTGTAGAAGTGGTCAGTGAACGATGCCCCGTGCCGGTGATTCGCGTGGGCGTTCAGGATCAGTTTGGGAAAAGCGGGGATCCTTATGCGCTTTTGGAACGTTACCATTTGACACATCAAGATATTGTGCAAGCCGCGCAGAGAGCGATTCGGATGAAAGAGCAATAATCGATGGAAGACATTATTTATATTGCATGTGATGATTCCGGATTGCAGGCGAAAGAGGAGATCATCGCTTATCTACAGCAACATCATTACGAGTATCTCGATTGCGGAAGCGGGGCAGAGCCCTCCCGCTATCCATATTATGCAGCAAAGGTAGCTGCCGCCGTTTCACAGGGAAAAATTCGTCGAGGTATTTTAATTTGTGCGACCGGGATTGGCATGAGCATTGCGGCGAATAAGTTTCGAGGGGTGCGCGCCAGTCTAGTTACCGATCCCTATGCCGCTCAACTGACACGTCGACACAATAATTCTAATGTGCTCTGCCTTGCGGGGCAAATGTCGGGGCCTTGGACGATTTGTAAAATTCTGGAGAATTGGTTGACGACAGACTACGAGGGCGGAAAGCATCAAGCATCCGTAGCGCTTATTGAGCAGATGGAAGCTACCATGATGGGGGAAGCGCGCTGGTGTCCGGAGGAGATTCCCTATTCCCCTTTTGAGTGGAAGGATTGAACGGAAGAGACTTTTCTTTTGCAAAAAACCTTCCAATGGAATGACCATATAAAGTGGGCAGATGGAAAAGCGCAGGCTTCTCTCTGCCCATTCTTTTTTTCGAAAGCATAAAGCGAAAGACGAAAAGGGGTACAATAAACCCATAAGAAAGATCGGAGGGGAAAATGCGCTGGCAAAATCGCAGACAGAGTGGAAATGTGCAAAACCGAGGGCGCGGACGCCGAGCAGGGGGTGCTGTAGGAGGCGGTCTTTTGTTAGGACTCATCGTCCTGCTTCTGACGGGCAATCCGCTGGCGGCGCTACAAGTTGGGCTGGGCGGTGCACAGATGGGCGGGGATGTCGTTGAAGAATCGGTTTCCATGTCGCGCCAACAAGAAGAGCTTTACGCGTATGCTTCGGTGGTTCTTGCCGATACGGAAGATTGTTGGAATAGCCTGTTGCCGCAGTACGGCTTGAAGTACCGGGAGCCGACGCTGAATATCTTTCAAGACACGGTAAAAACGGGTTGCGGTATTGCAAGTTCGGGTGTGGGGCCGTTTTATTGCCCCGCGGATGAAAGCGTGTATTTGGACCTTTCTTTTTATGGGGAGATGCAAAGGAAGTATGATGCCGGAACGGGTGATTTTATCATGAGTTACATCATTTCGCACGAAGTCGGACATCATGTGCAAAATCTTTTTGGTATTTCCGAGAGGGTACACGCGCAGCGCGGGAGGATCAGTGAGGCGGCGTATAATGATCTTTCCGTACGGATGGAGTTGCAAGCAGACTACCTTGCCGGCGTCGTTGCGCGGTACCAGGAAGAACGCGGTTACCTGGAATCCGGTGACATTGAGGAAGCAATCCGAGCCGCTTGGGCAATCGGCGACGACAAACTTCAACAACAGGCGCAGGGCACGGTTACGCCGGAATCGTTTACGCATGGGACGAGTGAGCAGCGTATGCGTTGGTACCAAAAGGGATATGAAGCGGGGGACTTATCCGCATGGGATACGTTCAGCGCGACGGAATTGTGAAGCGTTTCGAGGACCTGCGGCAGCGCGAAAGAAGGAAGAAAATTTTTACGAAGGTTAGAATATTTTGTTATGACTTCTCATTCACAACTTTTTCAATTTGAATGGAATGCTTTTTTGCAAAGGCATACCAATTGTTGGCCAGCGTGGCATCCGTAATCAGAATGTCAATTTTTTCAAGGGTGGAAATGGGAAGGTTGGCGTAATCCTGAAATTTTGTATGATCTGCCAGCAACACCGTCTTGTACGAGCGCTCCATCATCAGCGAACGAACGCGGGCTTCATTCATTCGATTATCGGTAATGCCGATTTCAAGGGAGATTTTCGGGGGGCTTAGAAAACAGATATCCGCGTAATAGTTCATCAATTGATCCAACGCTTCCGCGCTTGCGGTAGAGAGCGTGTGGGTGCGCAATGCGCCGCCTAAAAGGACAAGATCGATATCGCTTTTTTGTGAACAGCACAGTTGTGCAAGGAGAAGTGAATTCGTAACGATGGTTACACTGAGATTCGCTTGAATAATGGATTTGCACAGTTCTAGACAAGTCGTACTGGAGTCTAAAAAAAGAAAGTCATTATCGTGTATTAATTGCACTGCTTTACTGACAATTGTCTTTTTTTCTGCCTGAAGAAGGACTTGTCGGATCTCAGACGGGTAACTTTTGTCATGTTTCTTTGTTAAAAAAGCGCCTCCGTGCGTACGATGAAGTTCGTTATTATCTTCCAATTCCTTCAAATCGCGTCGGATGGTCTCGTCCGAGCAGGAAAACTTTGTACTCAGTTCTGTCACCAAAACGCTTCCACGCAGATGCAAAATCTCCATTATTTTTTCATGTCTTTCAATTTTAAGCATAGCGCCCCCTCTAAAATCCTTCATATCATAATACCATGAAATAACAAGAAATTTTGGTGGAAATGCATAAAAATGGAGATGAAAATTGTTGGAACATGTTTACTTTTGATGGAAAATGTGATATCTTTTTGACTGAGAGAAAACGTTCGCCCAGAGGTATATTTTCCATAGGAAAATGAGTGCAGGAAAGGAAGAGGTCATGCGCAGTACAGAAGAGTCAAAATTGCTTTCCAAGGATGCCGTTTGCGAGTATATTGCCCGACATTTTGAAGAGTTTCGACCGCAAAGCCGGCTGGATTGTGAAGAAATTGGGGATGGCAATATCAATTACGTGTTTCGTGTGATCAATCGCGCGAATGGAAAATCGTTGGTCGCCAAACAGGCGGATGTGCTGTTGCGCAGTTCCGGGCGGCCATTGGATATTCACCGCAGTCAAATTGAAGCGGAATGGTTGCAACGTGTCGACGCCCTTTTGCCACATGCGGTACCAAAGGTGTATCTCTATGATGCCTCCTTCGCCTTGCTTGTCATGGAGGATATTTCCGCGTATAAAAATTTGCGTAAGCAGCTTTTATTTGGCGAAATCGACAAACATCTTTCGGAGAGTCTGGCGCGGTTTTTAGCGGAGACACTTCTCCCCACAACGGATTTGGTTGTCGGCCGCGGGGAGAAGAAAAAGGACGTCCAACGCTTTATCAACCCGGAACTTTGTGATATCTCTGAGGATTTGGTTTTTACCGAACCGTATTATGATTATAAAAAACGCAATGTACTGACGCCGGGTACAGAAGCCTTTGTACAAGAAAAACTTTATGAAAACGAGGCACTCATTGCCGAGGTTTTGCTCTTAAAAGATGACTTTCAAAATCGGGCGCAGGCGCTGCTTCATGGGGACCTGCATTCCGGCAGCATTTTCAGCAATGCCGACGGAATGAAAGTGATCGACCCGGAGTTTGCTTTTTATGGCCCCATGGGTTATGACATTGGCAATGTGTGGGGAAATCTGTGTTTTCCGCTCTTCCACCATCTGATTGCAGAGGACGATGCCGCGCGCGTATCGGCCTTGACATCGTTAGTGCAGGAAACGGTAGATAAGACGATTGCTGATCTGCATGAAGTCTATGAAAAACAGGTAACCTTTCCTTATTATAGAAATTCGAATTTCAAGAAGCGCTATTTGCGGGCAATTGTTGATGACAGTTTCGGTTATGCGGGCACGGAAATCATTCGAAGAGTAGTCGGGGACTCGAAGGTATTGGATGTTACTTCCGTGGAGGATCCGAAGCAGCGCATTCGATTGGATCAGTCTTTGCTCACTTTCGGAATTGCACTTATTTTGCGGCGCAAACAGCTGCAAACGGGCCAAGATGTACTTGGCTGCGTGCGGGAAAGCGTGCAAATGTAATCGAGAAAGCCAAGCTTGTATTGCCGGTGAGAAGACAGGGGGAATGTATGAAAGTTTATGTAAGAGCTCCTTATGCAAAGGAATGTTTAGCGGAGCTTCGCGACACTTTTGGAGAGGTTCTCTATGAGCCGTGGACCAAGGACGGGAACCGTTATTACGAAGATGAAATGTTGGAAAAATTGATCGAACATAAACCGGAGATTTTTATCACGGAATTGGATCGCATTACGGAAAAAGTGCTGCAAGGCTATAAAGGATTGAAAGTGATCGGGGATTGTCGGGCGAAACCGGCGAATATCCAAGTAGATGCTTGCACGCGTCACGGCATTCCCGTGCTTTGCACACCGGCTCGAAATGCGCAAGCGGTTGCTGAAATGTTGATCGGTATGGTTCTCTATTATTATCGCCATATAGGTCCCGGCATCCAATGGGTGAAGGACGGCGAATGGACCGCCGGAACGACGCCTTATTTTACCTGGCGCGGGCACGAGATTGCAGGAAAAAAAGTGGGCTTGGTCGCACTTGGCGCCGTGGCGCAAAAAGCAGCCGCTCTCTTTACAGCGTTCGGTGCGGAAGTCAGCTATTATGATCCCTATGTGGACAGTCATGATTTATACGAGAAAAAAACTCTGCAAGAAATTTTTGCGACATCAGATATCGTAAGCCTACATTTGCCGGTTACAGAAGAAACAACGGGACTCATTGATCGGGAGCTGCTTTTCCGCATGAAGCCCGATGCCTTATTGGTCAATACGTCGCGTTCGGAGGTTGTGGACAATGAGGCGCTTTACCAATTGATGCAAGAAAAAAGAATCGCAGGTCTTTTGCTCGATGTATTGCCCCAAGAACCGCCCGAGCCGTCCGATTTAGCCATTGCTGCGCTGGATCGCGTGGTTTTGACGCCCCATATCGCCGGTGCAACCTATGAAGTGACCGACCATCAGTCTCGAATTATGAATGAGCGGTTATTGCAGTGGGCGAAGAAGCAGAATTTGGAAAAAATTGTCTACAACCGGGAGGTTCTGTAACTTGAGTAAGACCTATCTGACCATTGATATCGGTACCGGCAATACAAAGATCCATTTAATAGACAGTGCAGGAAATGTGCATGGAAAACGGTCATTTAGCAATCATTACCATCGAGATGATCGCTATCCGGACGCGCTTTACTTTCAGCCGGATGCGTGGGAAGATCGCATTATGGAAGCCATCTCTTCGCTGCTGTCCGATTTTCCGAATCGTATGGTGGACGCCATTTCCGCATCAGGTGCACGTCAAACCGTGGTGTTGATTGATAAAAAGGGCGTATGCCGGATAGGTCTTCCCAATATAGACAATCGTGGCAAGCAATACATGGATGAATTTTGTGGAGATGGCGACATTTACCGAAGAACCGGAAAATGGGTCACCGAAGATTTTCCTGCAGCAAAAATGATGGGCTTTCAGAAGGAATATCCCGAAGAATTTGAGGAGATCAAAACTTTTACAAGCCTTAGCGAGTGGGTCGGCTACTTCTTGACCGGCATGCTATGCATCGAGCCGACACAGGCGGGAGAAACTCAACTCTTTAATATCCACACCCGGAAATTTGAGGATGATTTGGCAAAGATGTACGGGATCGATTCCTTACAATTTCCGACGGTTCAGGCTGCCGGGTCTTGCCTTGGTGAAGTCAGCAAGAAGTGGACGGAATCCTTGCCGACACTTGTCGGCGCAAAATTTATTGTCGGCGGGGCAGACACGCAGATTGCCATCTCCAGTGCGGAACCGACGGCACAAGATTATGCCGTTGTTTCCGGCACCACGACGCCGATTTGCACATTTTCATCGGAAGCAATTTATGATAAAAGGGAACGGATATGGATGGATTGCGATTTGGAGGGAAGAGGCTACTACTTTGAAGTGAATCCGGGGTCGACGGGCTTAAACTATCAACGTTTTTTGCGAACTTTTTTGCCCGGAGCCGACTATGCGGCGTTGGAATCGGCCTATCAAAAAATGGATCACATCAAGGTGGTAAGCAGCCTTACTTCCCTACAATTTACTGAAAAGATCGCGCAAAAAAGCGGCGGATTTTTTACGAAAGCACCATTTCCTGAGGACTTGGGGCCGATCGATTTTTCGTGGGCGATACTTGCCGATATTGCCTGTGCGATTTCCTCACAGATTTGGTCATTGGAAGACATCCTTCAGGAGAATCATGTATCAAATGCGGCAAAGAAGCGGATGCTCGGCATCGGCGGGGGCTTTCAATCGCCGACGCTCTGTCAGATGCTTTCAGATTTGATGGGTAAGCCCCTTGTATTATCGGCGCATTATGTTCAGGAGACATCCTATGGACTGTTACGCTTGTGCAATCAATATTTTAAGATAGAATTGAAAGGGAAAAAATTGGCACAAAGTATCCTGCCGAAAAAAGGGGCATTAATCCAAGAATATTACACTCTTTGGAAACAATATCGTAAGTAGGAGGAAAAAAATGTACGAAAAGGAAAGAGCATTACTGGTCGAGTATGGAAAAAAAATGAGCAGCGAAGGATTGAGTTCCGGGACCAGCGGAAATCTCAGCATCTATGATCCGGACAAAAACCTAGTGCTGATTACGCCGTCGGGAATCGGCTATTTTGATACGCAACCGGAAGATATTGTTGTGATGACGCTGGACGGCGAAATTGTGGAAGGCGATCGCAAACCGTCGAGTGAGTGGCACCTGCATACGCTGTTTTACAAGAAAAAGCCGGAGGCAAGAGGCGTGGTGCACACGCATTCGGTCTTTTGCACGACGCTGGCGGCACTTCGGATGCCATTGCAGGCGGCACACTATGTCATCGCCGATGCCGGTGTTGCCGAGGTGCCCTGCGCACCGTATCGTCGCTTTGGTACGGAAGAACTGGCGCGCGTGGCGATGGAGAGCATCGGGGAAAGCAATGCGGTGTTGCTTGCCAATCACGGCATCGTCGTTTGCGGAAAGGATTTGAAGTCCGCTTACGGTCTTGCCAAGGGCATGGAGTATTGCGCAGAAGTGCAATGGCGTGCGATGAGCGTCGGAAAACCGGTCATCCTCTCGGACGAGGAAATGGATGCCGTCTTAGAGGGATTCAAAACCTACGGACAGCCGAAAAAAGAACAGAAATAAGAAACCATTGAAAATCGAGGCGATTCGGGAACAAGTTCCCGGGCGCCTCGATTTTTGTACAGGCCATTTGCGGGAAAGATAGGGCAGGAGAAGGTTGATGCAAAAAGTGGGTGATGTCTTTTGGACCCAAAAAAGCCCCCGCCAGAGTGACCGAGCGGGAGTAGGCGGATGTTATCTGCGGCGTCTGCCGCTTCCAGTAATGCCTTCGTAAAGCCCACGGAGTACAGAGCATATACCAAGAAATATAGCTACTATAATAAAGCCGTTTTTAGCTTCGCTCGGAGACGATATTTTCTCGTTGTTATCTATTGTAAGGAGGGTCAAAGAGGTTCC
Organism: Ndongobacter massiliensis; assembly: GCF_900120375.1. Classification (GTDB taxonomy): domain Bacteria; phylum Bacillota; class Clostridia; order Tissierellales; family Peptoniphilaceae; genus Ndongobacter; species Ndongobacter massiliensis. The sequence goes on along the minus strand of NZ_LT635480.1, from coordinate 1,490,379 downwards.
CCCTTCCCTAACAGCACAGTTTTATCTTAGGGATAGCTTTTGGCAAGGATTTGAAAACCACCGCATAAAAAAGCACCCAGTTCCTGTATGGAAGCGGGTGCTTTTTTAATATATAAGTTATTCGACTTACTTTTCTTTCAGATAAGCAGCTGCCTGCTCGCCGGCCTGCCGACCGAAAACGGTGATGTCTGTAATCGCGACCGAACCGAGACGGTTATCGCCGTGAATGCCGCCGGTGACTTCGCCTGCGGCGAAGAAGCCCGGAATGACGGAGCCGTCCGCCTTGAGAACCTGTGTTTCAGTGTTGATTTTCACACCGCCCATGGTGTGATGCACTGCGGGTACGAAGCGAAGCAACCAGTAGGGACCCTGGTCGATTTTTGACAATTCGCCGCGTTTATTAAAGTCTTCGTCTTTGCCGTTTTCCACAAAGCCGTTCCAACGTTCGACCGTGGCTTCCAGCTGTTTGGCATCGACGCCCATTTTATCCGCCACTTCCTGCAGCGTGGCACCTTCCACCAAGTGCCCGCGTTTCATGAGACTTTCCACCTCGGGCATGTGATTCTTGAGAACGCCGGCTTTTTCCGCAGCGGCTTTCGTCATCAGTTCATAGCCCACTGAATCGGTTTGTTCTTTAACGGCCATAGAAATGACATAGCGCGTATCCAATTCTTCGACGAATCGCTTCCCCTCTTTATTGACCATGATGGTGCTGCCCATCAGGCGCGTATCGTCGACGTAGAGTAGTGCACCGGTGTCCGGGTCGCAGACGGGGTACAATTGAATGTGTTCCATGCCGACCAGATCGGCACCCAATTTCTCCGCCATGACGATGCCGTCGCCGTCAATGCCCTTGGCGTTGGTCGACAAAATACTGCCGTCGATGTCCGGATTGTATTTGACGCGCATATCGACATTGTTGCCGAAGCCGCCGGTGGCAAGAATGACCGCTTTTGCTTGAATGGTGTACTCTTTGTCCGGCGATTCCGCACGGACCGCTTTGATGGCACCGGATTCATCTGTTTCGAGATCCGTCGCCTTGGTATTCAGATATACGGGAATTTTTTCCTCTTCAATGCGCTTGTTGAGCTTACCGATAATTTCCGTGCCACGGTTGCCGTACGGAATCAAGGAGCGCTTGACGCTGTGTCCGCCAAAGAACATCAGCTCCTTTTCCCAATCCACATGAATATCATTGGTCAGCCAGTCTGCACCTTCCAAGGCGTGATCGGCAAGGTAACGAACGAGGTCGGGGTTTCCGCCGCCCTTCATCACATCTTCGTACAGAAGATCGACGCTGTCTTCAATGCCTTCCTTTTTCTGCAGCTCATTGCCGGGCGCTGCATATTCTGCGCCAGAAATCAACGTGTTTCCGCCCACAGCGCTCATTTTTTCCAAAACGACGATGTCTTGAACGCCGGCTTCGCGTGCCGAGATCGCCGCGATCAGTCCGGCACCGCCACCGCCGATAATGACCAAATCATGGGTCTCTTCGACTTTCTCTTTCGGCTGCTCCGATTTTTCGACGACTTTTTCAAAGTCTTCTACTTTGCCGCCGGCTTCCGCGATGGCAGCTTTGACCGCTTCCAAAATGCCGTTGCTCGTCATGGTGGCGCCGGCAATGACATCCACAGATACGCTGTTGGCGTCCACAATCTCCTGCGGAATTTTTTCCAGCGCGGGGTCGGACAGACCTTCGGTTTCCTTGTGCTCCGTCACTTCTACCTGTGTGATTTTCCCACCGGCAAAGGTGACATTGACTTGAATGGGACCATTGTTGCCTTGTCCCTCTCCGGTATAGGTGCCGTCTTTGATACTGCTCACTTCTTCTGCGACGCTTTCCATCTGCTGTGGTGCATCGGACTTCGCCTCTTCGCCCTTCGGGCTGCATGCGGCGAGCAAGCTCATCGCCAGAAGCAGACTCAGTCCACGTTGTATAAATTTCTTCATAGGCATTCCTTTCTATAATATGTTTGTTATTTTCCCGAACAGGGGTACTTTCTGCTCGAGACAGACAATAGAAAGTATATCGTGCCCAACAGAAAAAGGCAAACGCCGCTCTTTGTGTTACAGCACAATGCGCAGATCCATTTGCTCCCAGGGCATTTCCGAAGCATTGCGACCAAAGTGACCGTAGCAGGAAACTTTGGAAAAGATAGGTCTTGTAAGCTCGAAGCGTTGAATGATTGCGGCGGGGCGCATATCGACGCTGCGCAGCACTGCCCGGTGCAGAATATTTTGATCCACCTTTTGCGTTCCGAAGGTTTCAATGCGTACGGAGAGCGGATCCGCTAACCCGATCGCATAGCTCAGCTGCACTTCACATCGATCCGCCAACTCTTGTGCTACGATATTTTTCGCAATATACCGCGCCATGTATGCGCCGCTGCGATCCACCTTTGTCGCATCTTTTCCGGAGAAAGAGCCGCCGCCATGGCACGCATATCCGCCATACGTGTCCACCATCAGCTTGCGTCCGGTTAGACCGGAGTCTGCTGCGGGACCGCCCTTGGCAAAGCGCCCGGTAGGATTGAAAAAGAATTGCGTACGATCATCCAATAGATCCCCGGGGAGAATCGGATCCGTAACAAAACGACGCAATTCGCTGCGTACGGTTTCGATGCGCACGTCTTCTTTATGATGTGCGGAAATTAGAACGGAAGCGATGCGCAGCGGTCGGTCCCCCGCATATTCAACAGTTACCTGGGTCTTTCCGTCCGGTCGTAGAAAGGGGATTTCACCGCTGCGGCGGACTTCCTCCAAGCGCTTCGCTAAATCGTGGGCCAGTTCGATCGGAAGCGGCATGAAATTCTCGGTTTGCGTACATGCGAAACCGACCATCATACCCTGATCGCCTGCACCCGCATCCAACAGCTCCGTTTCACGCATTCGGTTGATACCGCGTGCGATATCGGGCGATTGCGGATGCAGATCCACGCGAATTGCACAAGAATCGGCAGTAAAGCCGCAGTCGGGCTCGGTATACCCGATGTCGGCAATGGTCTGCCGGGCTATGGCGCTGTAATCGACGCGCGCTTCGGTCGTGATTTCCCCGAAAATGTGCATTTGGTTTTCCGCGCAGGTGACTTCGCACGCAACGCGAGAGGCGGGATCTTGCTTCAAAAGTTCATCTAAAATCCGATCGGCGACCTGATCGCAAACTTTATCCGGATGTCCGCATGTTACGGATTCCGAGGTGAAATAATTGGTATTCACGGCAACCTCCTGTCAGGACTTCTTCGCCATTTTTCCGGTCATCTGCGTTCCATTTTTGTCTTTCATTTCACGCCATAGGGCATCGGCAACCGGCGCCCAGCGTTTCGCAGCCGGTACACAGCGATCACAGTAATCACAGGCGCGCTCCTGATGTTCAAGGTCTGTCGAATGGGCACCGGAGTCTTCCACCATGTCTGTCAGACGTCCCGGGTTGTCCAATACCGGGCAGGGCCGAAGCATATTCTCATTGAACGGTTGATTGTGGCGATACGCCATAAAAAGGGGCGACTGATAACATTCCAGGAGCGTTTTTTCCTTGATATTTGAATCGGAGTAATGAATGAATGCGCAGGGCTCCATATCGCCGTTTGCATTGATATGGCAGTATCCGCGCCCGCCGGCAATGCAGCCGCCCACCGCATCGCCGTCGTTCCAGAAGTCCATGGTAAACAGCGGTTTCGTCTTGCGGAATTTGCGAATCTGGTGATACATAAATTCGCGTTGCTCCGCGGTAGCAATCAATTCCGGCACCGCTGCAGCACCAATGGGCATGTAGGTAAAGAACCATGCAAACTTTGCTCCCATATCGATCATGGAATCAAAATATTCTTCGCTGCCGATGACCTCCACATTTTTGCTGGTGTAGCAACAGGAAATGCCGAAGGCCAGTTTTCGCGCTTTTAAGCGTTCCATGGCTTCAATGACCTTGCCGTAGGTGCCGTCCCCGCGTCGGAAATCCGTGGCTTCTTCGAAGCCTTCAATACTGATGGCGGGCACAAAATTTTTAACGCGGAGCAGCTCATCGGCAAAAGCATCGTCGATCAGGGTGCCGTTGGTGAAAGCCAGAAAAGCGCAATCCGGATGCTTTTCAGCTAGGCGGATTAAGTCCTTCCTGCGCACGAGCGGCTCCCCGCCGGAATAGATGTAGACATAGGTCCCCAAAGCTTTTCCCTGTTCAATGATGTCGTTCAATTGTTCATAGGTCAGATTGAGTTTGTTGCCGTATTCTGCCGCCCAACACCCGGTGCAGTGCAGATTACAGGCGGAAGTCGGGTCCATCAAAATGGCCCAGGGGACGTTGCATTGATACTTGGCTTGCATTTTCATCGTCGCCGGAGTGCCGATCAGGGTGCCGTTAATGGCGATGGTTTCGACCAGTTTTTTGCGCTGCCCGTCGTCGATGTCGGTCCAAAGACTGCGCACCAGCTGCGACCAGTTGTTGTCAGGGTCGGCGAGTGCGTCGCGAATTGCTCGGACTTGTACGGTGACGGCATCACCGTTTTTATCATACTTCTCCATCAGATCCAGAAGCTTTGGAATATTCGTATCCGGTTCCTTATCCAAATAGCTGTAGACTTGCTTCATTGCAAATCCTTTGATGACTTCTGAGGCATTCATACCATAACTTCCTTTCTAATAATTATGCAGTTGAATTCCTTACAATTGAAGCATAGCAAAAGCACAGAAGCATTGGTATGGTGGATTTTTTCAATCCCTTCAAATTCAAAGAGAAATCGAAGATTATACAAATTTGGGTAAAAAACGGAATCTACGCAAAAAAACGCAAAGTAGCTATAAACGAGGTTGCAGAAAAAGAAAATTATTTTTCGGGAGAAAGAGAAACCTTAAGGAAGCTGTCAAAAAGTGCAGCCAAACGATCGACGCTTTCGTCAATATCGTCTTCCATTCGATTCCAGAAAAATTGGAGCACAAAACCGATGTAGGCATAGCGACAAAAAGCAGCAATGCTGCGCAGATCCGTTTCAGAACGCGCCTGCCCTTCCGCCATTTGTCGAACCAAACGGATAAACACATCGTCGGTCATTGAAAAAATATACCGTTCCATGCGGTCACGGGACAGGCAATCAAATAGATGATAAATGATTTTGGGATGTTTACGACACCGATATAGCATGGTTTTTGTAGCACTCTTCCAGTCCTGCAAAGCGTCATCTGTAAAAAAGTCGGCGACCTTTTCCTGAAACCATGTGTCGAGCAGGGCGTAAATATCCTGGTAGTGATAATAAAAGGTGTTGGGGCTTACACCGGCGCGCCGGACGAGGGCCGACACGGTGATCTTGTCAAAAGGCTGCTCGTTCAACATTTCTTCAAAGGTACCTACAATAAGTTTTTTTGTGTACAGGGCCACGGTACGCCTCCTGTGTAAAGCTTGCTTTTTCACATCCTGATATAAATTATATTATCGAAAGCGGTCGGAAATCACAAGTTGAGGGAAAAGATCAAGGGAAATCTATGCATGCAAAATAGCAAAGGAAATTGTAGAGCAACCTGACCATGAAGTAAAAACCGGGCCATGCCTGTGCATGACCCGGTGATAAGGGTAGACAACGAATCGCTTTTACCATTCCTTCTTTTCGTAAATGGAGCGGGCAAAAGAAAACGACAGCGCGTTGATCGCGATGGTAAGTACGGCGATCAACAGTCCAAGCAGTCTTGCATCCATGGCAAAGCCTGCACGCAGTTTTTCAATGATCCATTCTTTGTTCGAAGCGACGGAAGAAAAGAAGGCGAAGGTCAGGAAGTACAGTCCGACGAAGATGATGCGGGCCTGCGCTTCTCCGAAGCGATACATGAGAGGAAGCTCAATCGCGGCAATGAAACTCGCTAAAAAGAGCATGGTCGGGGCGACGAGATACCAAGCTAAGCGGAAAGGGGAGTTTTTATCGAAGGCGAAAATAAGGACGGCAAGAAGTGCCCCGGAAATAGCCAAAATCCATAGCAAAAGGTAGCGACTCAGTACGACCGTCGAACGACGCAGGGGCGTGGGAATGATGTAGCGGTCAAATTTGGAGGGAACATCGGCACCGAAGAGCATGCCGAGGAGAATGACCGGAAGGAGAATAAATACAAGGGGGAAAAGAGCAATTTGTCCCTCCTTGTAAAAGTAGAAACCAATCACGGTAAGGATGAGCGCCATCAACGCCATCGGTTTGCGAACGGAGATAAAATCTTTATACAGTAAGGCTCTCATTGCGATCCTCCTTAATCGTAAAGACCATGATGTCTTCAATGCTGACCTTATCTAGTGACCATTCTTTCGGCACGAGGTTGCGTTTTACCAAGGCTTCGACACCGAAACGGTGCCGGCGCAGCCCGACGATCGCCTGGGGGTCTAAACTTCGCAGCTGTTCTTCGCGGATCAAAGCAATGCCGTACTGTTCGATCAAATCGTCTTTGCACTCGAAAAAAAGCAATTGCCCTTTATGCAGGAACGCAATGTAGTCGGCAGCTTTTTCCAAATCGGAAAGGATGTGCGAAGAGACAAATGCCGTATGTTCTTCATCCTGAATGTAGTCGAGCAGCAAATCCAGCACATCGTCTCGAATCACGGGATCCAGGCCGCTCGTCGCTTCATCCAACAACAACAGTTTTGCACCATGGGACAGTGCGATGGCAAGACCCAACTGCATTTTCATGCCGCGAGAAAAGTGCTCAATCGCTTTTCGATCCGGCAGGTGAAATTCGCGAATGAGTCGTTGAAACGTTGCATCCTGCCAGGAGTTTTTGTACAGATACCGGTGAAACTTTCGAACATGCTGCAGGGTCATCGTGCCCGGCAAAAACAAATCATCAAAGACAAAGGCGATGTCTTCTTTTTTTACCGGGCCGTTTTTTGTCACTGGCTCACCAAAGATCTTAATTTTTCCGCTGTCCGGGCGCATCAGTCCCAGGAGCAACTTGATGGTTGTGCTTTTGCCGGCGCCATTTTCACCGATATACCCGACGATGCATCCGGTCGGAACGGAAAAAGTCAGGGGACCCAGAGAAAAGTTGCCAAGCTTCTTCGTGACCCCTTCCAATTCAATTGCTTTCTGCATGATCCTCCTCCAAATGCTTCAGGAGTTGTGTGAATTCTTCCCGCGTCAGGTTCGCCAACCGGGCATAGTGCAGGGCACTACGCAATGCGTCGTCAGTCTTTTTGAGGAAACCTTCGCGAACCAGTGCTTTATTTTGCGGGGCGACAAAGCTGCCTTTCCCCTGAACGGAATGGATGTAGCCGTCTTTTTCCAATTCGTCATAAGCACGCTTCGTTGTAATCACGCTAACCCGAAGTTCTTTCGCCAGAACGCGAATCGAGGGCAGCGGCTCGTCAGCCGCCAGCTCTTCCATCAATATAGCGTTCCGGAGCTGATTTTTTATTTGTAGGTAGATTGGATCATTGCTCGAGTTTTTGATTTGAATATTCACAGTGACCTCCTTACACCTACTGTGCATAGTGTATATGAACAGTAGAGCAGAGTCAAGAAAAAGTTTTACACACTTCGGTCGGGAGATATCACATATCTTACTGTATTTTGAGGAGAGAATACTATGAAAAAACGAAAAATCGATTCAAAAATCAAGAAATATCGAAACCGATGAGAAAAACTAGCGTCCCGCTTTACGAAAATCGGCAGGCGTGACGGATAAAATCTTTAAAAAGTTGCGCGTAAAGGTTTTGGTGGATTGATAGCCTACCGCCAAGGCAATATCCATAATGGGATCATCCGTCTCCAAAAGAAGATCGCAGGCGCGGTAGATGCGAATTTGATGCAGAAAATTTTGAAAATTCCGTTCAACGTAGTAGACCAGAATTTTGTTGATAGAGCGCGGAGGAATTTGGAAGAGCTCGGAGACCTGTAGAATATCAATATCTTCCGCGTAATTCTCATAGATATAATCGATAATTTTCAGCGATCGGGGATCCAGCCGTTGATTGCTCAAATTGGCGACATGTTGATTGATTTTTTGAAACGCTTTGGTATTTAGCCCGTGTTTTTCGGAAAAAATGCGGGACAATTGGGCGGGATCCGCATAATGGATGGAGCGGGCGATATCCTGTAAGGACATATTTGTGTGCAAGAGCAGAAAATGCGCTTTAAAGAGCCGCATTTCATGAAGAAGGTCGTAAAAACCGATGCCGGTTAAATCGGTGATGTATTTAGAAATGGAGGACTCGCTCATAAGAAAAATGCGGGACAGAAGTGAAAGGCTGAGGTCTTTAGAAGAATTCAAAAAGAGGTATTCGAAGATTTTTTCGGGGGTACGTTGTGCCGAAATTTCTTTGGCGGACGTCTCCGCATGGCGAAGATAGAGAATGAGCAGCTCAGCCAACTTTACCAGCAGATATACGGTGGAATACTTGCCGGACTCGCCGCCTAAATCCAGCGTGGAGACTCCGACTTCCTGTTTGATATCCTCAAAAATGGAGCGGAATTTTTGCGTGACTTCTTCGGTAGCAATCACCGCATTATTTTGATACAGCGAATCAATAAAACTGATATCTTCATCATTGACGTTAAGATCATTTTTTACATAGACATTAAGTAAGTTAAAATCATAAATCAGCAGGTAGTAACTGACGGGTTCGGAAACTTCAACAATTTCAGAAATCTGCCAAGGCAACAAGGCAATCACGGCGCCGGGAATCATATCATAAATCTGATTTTGAATTTTAATTTTTGCCCGGCCTTCTAAAATGTAGAGAAAGCGGCTGTGTTTGTGAAGCAGGGGATCCGTCGGTGCGGAGTCGCATTGCACATCAAAAGACACGATGTGCGTGTCATCCAATAGACTTCGGTCGCTTTCCTGGATTTTGAGCTTTTTCTCCCCCTTCAATTTAGGTCACCTCTTATTAAGGATATGTTTCCGTTTTCATTGATTGTAAAAATCAGCATTATGACCATATGCCGGACTGTCTTCTGTATTCCTTATACCGTATCATATAGAAGATTTGATAAAAAATCGAGGGGGAGAAGAAAAAATTCAATAATAAACAAAAAAAAGAAACGTTTTTGTCCGCAAAGGGAAGATAAGACGTGGTATTCTGAAAATGAAGAAAACGTTACTAAAATATTTCAAAGGAGTATCCTATGGCAAAAAATCTTAGAGGTAAAAATTTTCTCAAATTGATCGACTTCTCGTCGGCGGAGATCCGTTACCTGATGGATCTTTCCAAAGACTTCAAGTCGATGAAGCGCGCGGGGATTCCCCACAAGTATCTGGAGGGGAAGAACATTGTTTTGCTATTTGAGAAGACGTCGACGCGTACACGTTGCTCGTTCGAGGTCGCCGGTTCGGATTTGGGCATGGGCGTAACGTATCTTGATCCCAAGGGATCGCAAATGGGTCATAAAGAGTCCATCGCGGATACGGCACGGGTGCTCGGACGCATGTTTGACGGCATTGAATACCGCGGTTTTGCGCAGGTAACGGTTGAAGAACTCGGCAAATACGCCGGCGTACCGGTGTGGAACGGACTGACCGATGAATGGCATCCGACGCAGATGTTGGCGGATATGCTCACGGTGGAAGAGCATTTCGGTTATCTGAAGGGCCTGAAATTTGTCTATATGGGCGATGCACGCAACAATGTGGCAAATTCCCTGATGATCGTTTGTGCAAAGTTGGGCGTGAACTTCGTCGCCTGTGCTCCGAAGGAATTGTTTCCCGAAGCGCACCTGGTGGAAATGGCCAAGGAAATTGCCGCAGAGAATCACTGCACCGTCACCCTGACCTCGGATGTGGCGGAAGGCACGAAGGGCGCACATGTCCTCTACACGGATATCTGGGTATCCATGGGAGAACCTGCAGAAATGTGGGAAAAGCGCATTGCCCTTTTGAAAGATTACCAAGTCAACAAAAAGGCGATGGCGAATGCGGATCCGGAAGCCATCTTCCTGCATTGTCTGCCGTCTTTCCACGATACGAACACGACCGTCGGCGAAGACATTCATCAGAAATTCGGCCTGACCGAGATGGAAGTTTCCAACGAAGTGTTTGAGTCACGGCAGTCTTTGGTCTTCGATCAGGCAGAAAACCGCATGCATACCATTAAAGCGGTTATGTACGCCACCCTTTGTTAGTGCGCAAGATCACCCCGCCGGTCGAAATCGACCGGTAGGGTGATTTCAAAAAAATAGTGAAAACGATTGGGGAGAAATTATGAACGCTGTTATTGATTTTATTTCAAACATTACCAGTGCATTCTGGGGATGGCCGATTCTGATCGTCCTTTTGGGCGGCGGACTCATCATCGGATTCCGTACAGGTTGGGTACAGATCCGTTATTTTCCGTTTATCTGCAAGCAGACTTTCGGGAAAATGTTTAAATCGGATGTTGGAGGGGAAGGCTCCGTCAGTCCCTTCCAGGCAGCTTCGGCGGCGTTGGCGTCTTCTATCGGCGCGGCGAATATCGTCGTAGCTCCGTCCATCATTTTTGTCGCCGGACCGGGCGCTGTATTTTGGATGTGGGTTGCTGCCATTATCGGCTGTGGCACAAAATTTGCGGAAATTATTCTCGGCATCAAATACCGTGAGACCAATGCGGATGGCGAATTTGTCGGCGGGCCGGCCTACACTTTCAAAAAAGGCATCGGTGGCGGTTTGGGTAAAGTGATGGGCTTTTTGGTTTCCTTCTTCTTCATGATTGAAATCCTTCCTTCCATTACACTGCAGACCATTTCTGCTGCAGCTCCGCTGGAACAGCTGGGGCTGTCCCGCACAATTTCGGCCATCGTAATTACCGTATTGGTCGTTCTCGTCGCGTACGGCGGCATTAAGCGTATCGGTCAAGTTACCGAAAAAATGGTGCCCTTTATGGCGGCACTGTATATTCTCGGCGGATTGGTGGTCATTATTATGCACGCCGATCAGATTCCGGAAGCTTTCCGTCTGATTTTTGTCGGCGCATTCAATCCTTCGGCAATTGCAGGTGGTGCAGCCGGTGCGGGTATTATGGCGCTGATCAAAGCCGGTGCGGCACGTGGTTGCTACTCGAATGAAGCCGGTATGGGTTCTGCCCCGTATGCACATGCCACGGCCATTACGGATCATCCCTGCCGTCAAGGTATGTGGGGCGTCTTTGAAGTTGTCGCAGACACCTTGATCGTCTGCACGATCTCCGCGTTGGTCGTTTTGACAACGGGGATGTGGCAGAATCCGGACATGAAGGACATCGGTGTGGAGCGTGCCTTCAACTCGGCGTTTGGACAATTCGGTACGGCACTGGTCGCGATTTCTTTGTTCCTCTTCGTACTTTCCACCATTATTGTCATCGTCTTTTATGCCGAAAAACAGGGAGAATATCTCTTCGGCACAACGGTTGGAAAAATTGTCCGTTTCCTTGCTTGCGGCATGATCGTTTTGGGCGCATTCATGTCCTTCGATAATGCAGGCGTATTCCTCGATGCAACATTGGGACTGGTCGTCTTTGTCAACATGGTGGGCATGATTATGCTCAGCGGCGAGCTGAAAGAAATGGTGCATGATTTCTTTAAAAACCCGAAATACTATCCGGGTGCAAAGAATAAGGACTGAGCAGTAGGTGAGACCGGAAATCCGGGGTCAACCCGGATTTCTTTTTTAGGTAAGAGGCGGCAGGCATGTCCCGCCGCGGTGTAGGATCCGGCGCAAGCCGGTTGAAAAGAGGGCTCTTTGGAAGAACAGAACAACAAACAATGGAAAAAAGAACTGGGGTGGGAAGCGCCGGTTTTTTTGGTCTTATTCTTCGGACTTTTTATCTACATCGGCAGTATTATGGGCGGAACAAATATGATTAAAACCATGATGCTGACCGCCTATGAGCTGTTGATGAATGTTTGCTTATACCTGATGGCGGTAGCCGTGTTGGCTGGCGGTATTTCATCCATTTTTTCGGAATTCGGTGTTATTGCACTCGTCAATCGGATTGTTTCCCCCATTATGAAGCCGATTTATGATTTGCCGGGCGCCTCTTCATTGGGCATGCTCAACTGTTTTATGTCGGACAATCCGGCGATTCTCACACTGGCCTACGACGACAATTTTCGGCGTTACTTTAAAAAGTATCAGTTGCCGGCGCTGACCAATCTGGGAACGGCCTTCGGCATGGGACTGATTGTCGTGACATCGATGATGGCATTGCCGATTGAAGGAGCTGTAGCCGGTGCGTTGATGGGACTGTTGGGCGCAGTGATCGGTTCGATTATCTCCGTACGGCTGATGATCCACAAAACAAAGCGATATTATGGCACGGAAGAACGCGTATCGTACCAGGAAAGTGCGGTTATGCCCCGGGGCATGCGTAAAGTGCGCGAGGGCAGCATCGGTTCACGCTTTATCCAGGCGTTATTGGACGGCGGCAAGGTTGGTGTCGATATGGGTGTTGCCATTATTCCCGGCGTATGCCTGATCTGCACGTTGGTGCTCATGCTGACCAACGGGCCCGGACCGTCCGGCGTCTATGACGGATCGGCGAATCAGGGCATTGCGCTTCTACCGGTCATCGGTGAAAAACTGAATTTTCTGCTCACGCCTCTTTTCGGATTTATCAGCCCTGAAGCGGTTGCCGTTCCCATTACCGCGCTGGGCAGCAGCGGTGCCGCTCTCGGCATGGTGGCGGATATGGCGGGGCGCGGCATTATAGCCGGAAATGATATTGCCGTCTTTACAGCAATCTGCATGTGCTGGTCGGGTTATCTGTCGACGCATATTGCGATGATGGATGCACTCAATATGAAAGAAATGACAGGGCATGCGATTCTTTCACATACCATAGGCGGCCTGGGCGCCGGTGTAGCCGCGCATCTGTTGTGGAGTTTGTTTTTTTAATGAATATTGAAAACTACGCACAATCGACCCTGGAAATCATTCGAGGGGCCAACCAGCTGGCGATCCGGCAGGAGAATCCGGAAGTCAGCGATCTGCACCTGCTGTATGAAACCCTGGGACAACCGAGCGATCTGTTGCGCACTGCCTTGCACGATATTGGGGCGGTGGTACCGCCATTGCGCGATGCCGCGCTTGCCGCCATTGCAAGACAGCGTTCGGCAAAAGGGGTCAAAGGTCTGTATACCAGCCGCTTTTATCAACAGGCCTTGTTGTTAGCGGAAGAAGCAGCGCGGCTTGCCTATAAAGAAAAAGTACAACCGGAACATTTACTCACGGCACTTTTGCGTAAACCGGACATGCCCTCGGCGAAGTTGGCGGCACAACACGGGCTTCGTGAGGAAGCATTGCAGCGGGCACTGGCCAAAGCGACGAATGAAGTCTTCCTGGCGGGGGTGACGCCGGAACTCGTGCGTCAACTGGAGCGCTACGGGCGGGTTTTGACGCGAGAAGCCCGCGAGGGAAAGCTGGATCCGGTCATCGGACGCGAAGAAGAGACCCGAGCGTGCATTCGGATCCTTTCGCGGCGCATCAAAAACAATCCGATATTAATCGGAGAAGCCGGTGTCGGGAAAACGGCCATTGTCGAAGGTTTGGTACAGCGTATTGTGCAAGGCGATGTACCGGAAGCTTTGCAAGACAAACTTGTCTTTTCCTTGGATATGACGGCTTTGCTTGCCGGCGCGAAATATCGGGGAGACTTTGAGGAACGTCTGAAAAAGGTATTGGAAATCATCCGCGATTCGCAGGGTAAAATTCTGCTTTTTATCGATGAGATCCACAATATCATCGGGGCGGGGTCATCCGGCGCGATGGATACCGCCAATATGCTGAAGCCCATGCTGGCGCGCGGTGAAATTCACACGATCGGTGCAACCACCATCGAAGAGTATCGAAAATACATTGAACCGGATGGAGCGCTGGACCGACGCTTTCAGAAGATTCTCGTGGAAGAGCCTTCGGAAGAAACGACTCTTGCTATTTTACGCGGTCTTTGTTCTCTTTATGAAACCCATCACGGCGTGCGCGTAACGGACGGTGCCTTGGTGGATGCGGTGCGTTTCTCCAAGCGCTTTTTGTCGGAGCGTAAATTGCCTGATGTAGCAATCGATGTGCTGGATGAAGCCTGTGCACTGGTGCGCATGCACGGCGAGTCGAACGGAGAAGTGACCGGCGAGGCCATTAAAGAGATTGTATCCAAGTTGTCCGGAATGCCGACGGGTAAGCTGCAGATCGATCGTTCGGCGACACTGCAGCACTTACGGACACAAATGAAAGAAGAATTTGTCGGCGGGGAAGAAATCATTGATCCGATTCTCGACTACTTTATGATGGCGGAAGCGGGGTTTCTCCCACGGCAAAAACCGGTGGCGAGCTTTCTTGTTACAGGGCCCTCCGGCTCGGGGAAGTCCTATCTGGCGGAACTGGTTGCGCAATACCTTTACGACGGGCCACGTAGTTTACTCCGCTTTGCAATGGGAGAGTATACGGACAAGGCGTCCGTGGCCAAGCTCATCGGCGCACCGCCCGGTTATGTCGGCTACGAATTTGGAGGTGCTTTGACCGAAGCGTTACGAACCCAACCGTATCGCGTGCTTGTCTTTGAAGATATCGATCTCGCGCATCCCGAAGTGCAGCGATTGCTCTTGCAGATGGTGCAGACAGGAAAAATTCAGGACAATCGCGGACGTGTCGTACGATTCAATCAGGCCACGATTTTTCTGACGCGGACGAAACAAGAAGAGAAAGTCGTAGATTCGGAGAACGAATTAAGTCGAAAGCATTGCGAAACGCAGGTATGGGAGCCTGTCGTTGTCTGGGAAAAGCAGGTGGACCGCGTATTTGTGTTGCGTGCTCCGGATACGCAGGCGCGTAAAAAACTGTTGCAACGGAGGTTTTATAAGCTGCGTGAAGCACTTTTGGAAAACGGAATCCGGTTCCATGTGCCGGAAGAAACTCTAGAGTCGTTTTCCGCGTGGGCGGATGCGGAAGAGTGGGATGCCCGTGCGATCAATCGCGTCATTGAACAGGATGTCTATTGTCAAATCTGTGCCGAAAACTTGGAAGATTCACTCGGGCCAATGACCGAGTTGACCTTATATAAACCAAAAAATGAAGCGTTTTATGTGAAAGTTTCCGCCATGGGGACGGAAAAACCAAGCGGGTTCGGAAGTAACGAACCGAATGCAGAGAGTTAGGAGGAAATTGTGGAATTGCATGCACCTACTTTTACAATGCCGAACTTTTCCGAAGAAGGCTACCGGATGGCGGAAAATATCCGGTTGGCGACTGTGGAAAAATCGGGTGTGGCGCCGGACGGATTTTACCTGACGACGCATATGCCGACCTTTTATAAGGTGGACGGCGAATGGCAGCTGCCGGAACATAATTCTCTGAATTGTGTAGCAGTATTGCAGGAGGAGAAAATCACAATTCGAGAAATTCGCGATCTGCAGCCGGGGGATGCCGTAGTCCTGGGCGCGCCGGATTTGGCCCATGGCATTTTGGTCTATCGCGAAGGTTTCCCGGAAGCGTTGTACTCCACGCCCGGGAAGGCGGTGGAAACTTCATTTTCCGAGGATTATGACTTGCTCTTTGAACGACTGCAGCAGGAACGGGAGCGCGAAGACGGTTATATCGTCTGGGTGCTCGGACCGAGTGTCGTCTTTGACTACGATACAAGAAAAGCACTGAATCAGTTGGCGGAAAACGGATATATCAACTGCCTGCTGGGTGGCAATGCCATGTGTACGCATGATCTGGAAGGCGGATTTCTCCAAACTGCACTGGGACAGAATATCTACACGCAGGAGAATGTGCCGATGGGACATTACAACCACCTGGATTTGTTGAATGAAGTGCGGACGACGGGTTCAACGAAAGCATTCATTGATTCCGGGAAAGTCAAAGACGGCATTATCAAGACGCTCTACGACATGGATGTGCCTCTGGTGCTGTCCGGTTCGATTCGTGATGACGGCCCGTTGCCGGAAGTAATCGGAGACACGGAGCGCGCACTGACGGAAACGAAAAAGGTGCTGGACAAAGCGACGCTGATCATCTGCATTGCCACCATGTTACACAGCCTGTCCGTGGCCAATATGGCGTCGAGCTACCGGATGCGCAGCGACGGAACCATAAGCCCGGTCTATATGTATTCGGTGGATGTGACGGAAAATGTAGTCAATAAAGTCGGTGCCGCGCGCGAACAGATGGCGTTTGTACCGATGGTGACGAATGTACAGGACTTTGTCGTCAACTGCGAAAAGGCGCTGATTACACCGGCAAACAGGGTGTTTGCCGCGGCGATGGAAATGCCGCAGGCGGAATATGTTGAAGCGCACTCCACGCAGGCGGCGCGGGAAGCGCGGAAAGGAGAGCTGGAATAATGCCTTTTGAAATGCCGAAATATCATCATCCGGATTTCACGCAGGATTTTTTGAAAAATGCACCGAATGTACACCTGGAAGAGGTGCGGGAGGACGGGCTGAGTCCACGCCACTACCATGCGCTTTCAGTCTATCCGGAATATTTCAAGATCAACGGGAAATGGGTACTGGCAGCGGAGTCTCGCATGGACACGGTTTGTGTGGCGGATGACACCCCCGGACAAGAACATGTGGATATCGTGGAGTTTCGCAACCTGAAAAAGGGCGACAAGGTTGTAATCGGACGCACGGAAGATGCCTCGGAGGGAATTTACGTATGGACGCAGGGATTCTTGCAGGCGGATGCGAATGAGGACACCTTCGCTTTCCGTTCGGGGCGATCGCGCGAAACGGCGTTTTCGATCGATTATGACAACTTGTACAAGGTGTTGGAATATGAGCGTGCACACAAAGGCTATGTGACGTTGATTATCGGTGCCGCATTGGCATTGGATCGAGATTCGCGTCTGGCATTGGAGCGCTTGATTCGAAAGGGTTATGTGCAGGCGATTTTCTGCGGCACGGAGACGGCTGCATTCGACTTGGAACGCGGGATTTTTGACACCTCCTGGGGACAGGAACATTTTGAGAAAGAGCAGAACACCACGCGCAATCTTTTTGAAACGATCAATCTGGCGCGCAAGTACGGATCGACAAAAGCACTCGTGGAGTCGGGATTGGTGAAAGACGGATTTATCAAGGCCTGCGTAGAAAAAGAGGTGCCTTTTGTCATCGCCGGAACCATTCGTGACCGTCTCGGCCTGCCGGAAACGATCAATAATGTTTACGAGGCACAGAATACGATGCGTTTCCATGCTCGTAAGACTTCCACCATCATCATGATGTCTGCGATTCTCTTTACCATTGCGACAGGAAATATGACCCCCTCGTACAATGTCTTTGACGGCGAAGTGCGCCCGGTGTATATGTACACAGTGGATATTCAGGAGTTTGCGGTCAATAAACTGTCGGATCGCGGTACCGTAACGGCGGTGTCCATGGTGACCAATGTGCAAGATTTTATTCGCAATGTCGACCGTGCGTTGAATCTGTAATCGTTGTACAATAAAAAAACATTCCGCTTTCTGCGGAGAAAATAAAGGAGAGCGTATGAAAAAAATTGTTTTGGCACTGGGCGGCAATGCCCTCGGCAATACGCCGGAAGAACAGCGAGAAGCGGTAAAAATCACCGCAAAATCCATTGTCGACTTGGTCGAGCAAGGCAACAAAGTCATTATTTCGCACGGCAATGGTCCGCAGGTCGGCATGATCAACTTAGCGATGGATGCCGCATCGCAGTCGGACGTGCAGACACCGCCGATGCCCTTCCCGGAATGCGGAGCGATGAGTCAGGGTTATATCGGTTATCATTTGCAGAATGCGTTGGAAAATGAACTGTGCGCCCGCAAGCGCAGTGAATCGGTGGCGACGGTGGTAACACAGACGCTCGTCGATGCGAAAGACCCGGCGTTCCAAAATCCCACAAAGCCGGTGGGTGCCTTCTATACCGCGGCAGAAGCGGAAAAAATGAAGGAGAAAGGTTTTGTCTTCAAAGAGGATGCCGGTCGCGGATACCGTCGTGTGGTGCCCTCACCGAAGCCCATTGACATTGTGGAGAAGAATGCAGTAAAAATTCTGTACGAAAACGGGGTTATCGTCATTGCAGGCGGCGGTGGCGGCATTCCGGTTGTCGAGAAGGACGGCGCTTACCGGGGCGTGCCGGCGGTCATTGACAAGGACTTCACAACGGCGAAACTGGCGGAGCTCGTCGATGCGGATACACTGATTATTTTAACCGCGGTGGAAAAAATCGCCATTCGATTCGGGAAACCCGATCAGCAGTGGCTGGATGTGCTCCGTCCCGAGGAAGCGGAAGCCTACAACGCAGCGGGGGAATTCGCCGAGGGTTCTATGAAACCCAAAGTTGAAGCCGCCCTCTCCTTTGTGCGCTCCAAGTCGGGGCGCGAAGCGTTGATCACTTCGCTGGAAAAGGCGGCAGACGGTTTGGTAGGAAAAACGGGTACGCGCATTCGCGGCTAAGTCCGTTTGTCCTCAGATCGCAAAATTGCCGTTTACAAAAATATCCACGATTTCCCCGGATGCCGTCGTTCCCCTGATGGAAAGATCCGCGCAACCGACCATGAAATCTTCGTGAACGGGTGCATCGTTCGCACCTGCGGCAAGGCGTTCTTCGGGACTCATTTCCGTTCCACCCTCCAGGCTGGTCGGATACGAGGCGCCGAGCGCGAAATGGCAGGAGGCGTTTTCGTCAAAAAGAGTGTTGTAAAATAATAATCCGGAGTTGGAAATCGGGGAATCATGCGGAACCAAGGCGCATTCGCCGAGGCGGCGCGCACCGGGAGCTTCTTCCAAAAGGCTCTTGAGTGCGTGGCCGCCTTTTTTTGCCTGAAAGTCGGTTACGGCACCGTCCCGGAAGCGGAATGAGAAATCTTCAATAAGCGTGCCGTTGTACGCGAGCGGCTTTGTCGCAACGAGCGTACCGTCCACGCCGTTCATCGAGGGGACGGTGAAAATTTCTTCGGTCGGCAAATTAGGCAAAAAGACGGTGCCCTTTGCATTCCGTGCAGAAGCGGAAAGCCAGCGATGTTTTTCCGGCAAATGGACAATGAGATCGGTTCCGTTCGCGCTCTGATAGTGAAGTGAGGAAAAATGGTAGTCATTCAGCTGTCGAGCCTTTTTGTGCAGATTGTCGATATGCGCATGCCATGCGGCCAAGGGATCCGCAGCATTCATCCGCGTGACTTCAAAAATTCGCTTCCACAATTCCTGTACCGCTTCTTCTTCGCCGCGTTCGGGAAAGACTTTTTTCGCCCAGGCGGCATTGGGGATGGCGACGACGCACCATGAACAAATATCCGCCATCGTGTACTTGTGTAGAGGTTTAAATTTCTCATTATTCGCCTTGCTTGCGGCGGCGATTTTTGCGTAATCGATCCCGTTGAGCAGTTCCGGGTCCGCAGAAGAGACGGAAATGACATTCACGCCCTTTTCATAATAGTACTTTGCGCGGTCAAAGGCCCATTGAGGGACTTCTTCAAAAATCGAAAGCGGGGCATTTTCATACCGAAGTCGATCCAGCGCATCATCCCGCCATGTCATGATGACTTCGGAGGCGCCGCGCTGATAGGCATAGCGCGCCAATAACCGCGCAAATTCGGCTCCGTCCACTGGGCAGCGGATCAGCACGGGTTCCCCCGCCTGTACATTGACGCCGATTTCAATCACTAATTGTGCATACTGTTCCAGAATTTCACGATGTGTTTTCATAGAATGACCTCCTTATGGGGCTATTATAGCAGGGCGAAGGATGCGAGCGGTTATTTTTCTATCCGCAAGTACAGGGTTCCCGCGTCAGTGTGTTATCATAACCATAGCCGTTCCGGCGAGAGCGGTGAACAGGAGGGAAATATGGAAAAAATTAAAATGCGTTCGGAAGTGGACGTCAATGAAACCTGGGATTTGACCGATCTTTTTGCAACAGAAGAAATTTACGAACAGAGTTTGGACACGGTGGAGGAAGAGGGACGCCTTTTTGCTGAAACCTATAAAGGAAATTTGAAGGATGCAAAAACGATCAATGCGGCGTTGGATGCGTATCGTCCGCTCCTTGAGATGATGCATCGCCTGTCGACCTATGCGGAATTGGACCGCGAAGCGGATCTGCTCAGCGATAAGGCAGCGAAGCGCTATGCTTCCTGCATGGCCCGGTTGGCAGATTTGAGCGCGAAGTTGGCATTTTTAGATGTGGAGTTGTCGCAGGCAGTAGACGTCGTGTTGGAGGAAGCGCGCAGCGCATCGGCAGAAAATGCCAACTATTTGGCGGAAGTGCAAAAGAAAAAGCCGCATCTGCTGTCGCAGGCGGAAGAGGGATTGCTGGCCGCGCTGGAACCGACGTTGGAGTCGCCCTACCAGACGTATTCGGATATTAAATTCGGCGATACGGAATTTCCGGCGTTTGAGGTCAACGGCAAGTGCTATGAAATGACCTATAATTCTTTTGAAGGACATATGGAACACGAAAATGATTATACGCTGCGGCGCAAGGCATTTGAGGTGTTTTCCAAAACATTGGATGGGCAGAAAAACGGTACGGCGTCCGTTTACAATACGCAGGTTCAAAAAGAGCGGATTTTGGCTCATTTGCGCGGCTATGACTCGGTTTTCGACATGCTGTTGGATGAGCAGGATGTGCCGCGCCCGCTGTACGACCGACAGATCGACGTCATTATGAAGGAATTGGCGCCAGCGATGCGCCGCTACGCGAAGCTTTTGGCAAAGATTCACCATATTGAAGATATGTCGACGGCTGACCTGAAATTGGAGGTCGATCCGACGTATGCGCCGTCTGTGACCTTTGAAGAAGCGCGCGATTATGTGATTGAGGGGCTCTCCGTGTTGGGCGAGGACTATGGAAAGATGCTGCGCGCGGCATTTGCGGAGCGTTGGATCGATTATGCCGAAAACAAGGGCAAGCGTACCGGCGCCTTCTGTGCCAGTCCGTACGGCTGTCACTCCTACGTGTTGACGAGTTTCAACGGGAAAATGGACGAAGTGATGACGCTGGCGCACGAATTGGGTCACGCGGGTCATTTCTATTTGGCGGGGCGCCATCAAAATATTTTAAACACCCGGTGCTCGATGTACTTTGTGGAGTCCCCTTCGACGACGAATGAAGTGCTGATGGAACAGCATCTATTGAAAAAAGTGGGGAACGACAAACGGATGCGCCGCTGGGTGCTGTCGCAGATCATTTCCAAGACGTATTATCACAACTTTGTCACGCATTTGTTGGAAGCCGCCTATCAGCGGGAAGTGTACAAGATCGTCGATGCCGGTGGGTCTGTAGATGCCAAGACGCTAAGCGCGATTTACCGCCGCGTGTTGAAAGAGTTCTGGGGCGAAGAGGTGAAGATTTTGCCCGGATCCACCCTGACGTGGATGCGCCAGCCGCACTATTATATGGGCATGTATCCGTACACCTATTCCGCGGGTCTCACCATCGGCACGCAGATGGCGCAGCGCATCCTCTCCGAAGGGGATCATGTTGCGAAAGAGTGGCTCGATGTACTCGCCATGGGCGGAACGAAGACGCCCGTGGAACTTGCCGCCGCGGCAGGCGTGGACATTACGACGGAGGAACCGCTGCGCAAAACCATCGCCTTTATCAGCGATATTATCGATGAAATCATCGCTTTGACGGAGGAAATGGAAGGATAGTCGCGTCCGCGTACAGTACGCTGGCGGACAGCATTCTTTATCTTGGCGGAAAGCAGGAAGAATTTCGCCCGAAGGAGTTCTGCTAAATTGTGGCACAGGGTAGCAGAATCGTCGCGACGTAAGTACAACGAAAGTGTTTTCGTTGTATTTGCGTCGCGTTTTTGCTACGATAAATTTCAAATCGTTGCATTTGTGGAGCAACGAATAACCGGTAAGCGGGGTAAACTGTAAAAGAAATAGAAGGATCGAGTTGAAATCGAAAATTAACAATACGTTTCTGAAAACGGTCAGCGCTTTTTCAAATTTTGGTACCGGTCAAATTTTGTTCGGGGTGAAGGATTCGGGCGATGTCGTTGGCATGAAGGATTCGAAAGCGGCTTGTCTCATGATAGAAAATAAAGTCAATGACAGTATTGAACCGAAACCGGGTTTTTCGCTTGAAGTGAATTCGAAAACGAAAGTGATTACGCTCACTGTTTAGGAAGGTCCTTATAAGCCCGACCTTATATAAGGTAAGAGCGTACCAAAGAAGTGGCACGGTGTCGATTCCCGTCGATCCGATCGAACTGAAACGGCTGACGTTGGAAGGAAGCAATTTGCACTATGAAGAACGGCCATGTTCTTCACAGCATTTGTCCTTTTCCTATTTTAAGAATATTCTGAAGGAAAAATTAGGTATTACCGAACTTACCGAAGATATCCTCCGAACCTTCGGCTTTTATGCAGAAAAAAATATGGAATAATGCTACCGCCCTATTTGCGGATGCCAATGAATTTTACGGGATTGCTATAGCTCGATTTGGAAATTCGATCATATTATACTCGATCGGGAGATGTTTCCCGGCATTTGTGTACTTCAACAATTTTCACAGGCACTGGCGCTCTTTCGCAAATACTACCAATATGAAGAAATTGAAGGCTGCTCGTATAAAGAAAGAACTCGTGCCGGAAATCGCATTTCGCGAAGCCCTTGCCAATGGGCTTGTTCATAGAACCCGGTATATCAATTCCCATATACGGATCGTGTTAACTCATGTTAACTCATGTCAACTCATGTTAACTCATATCAACTCATATCCACGTTATAGCAAAATATAAAAAATAGATAACTTAGAGTAAAATGTGAATTGTAATTTCTAATGAAACATATCATAACGAACCTTCAGTGTCCTTTTCTTTCCCAACTCATAATATGTTAATATGGTAATAAAGAAAATCCGGGAGGCAAAATGAAGGTTTTATTATATACAGAGGGTGAATCATTAATAGAAAAATCCGGCTTGGGCAAGTCAATTCGCCATCAAATGCGGTCCCTTGAGCTGGCCGGCGTAGAATATACTTTGGACAGCGAAAATGATGATTTTGATATTTTTCATGTAAATACATATTTTCCCAAGTCTTACCTTATGGCCAGGGCTTATAGAAAAGAGGGCAAGGCTATTGTTTACCATGCCCATTCCACAGAGGAAGATTTTAGAAATTCTTTCCTACTCTCAAATCAGCTATCTCCACTTTTGAAAAAATGGATAAAGGAATGTTACTCTTTGGGGGATATAATTATTACCCCCACCCCTTATTCAAAAGATCTTTTAGAGGGATACGGGCTTGAGCCGCCGATTTATGCCATTTCAAACGGGATAGAGATGGACAGCTTTAAAAAAATAGAGGGGGGCCCGACAAATTTTCTGCCAAAAATATGGCTATGACGAGGATGATAAAATAATTATGGGCATAGGCCTTTACCTTCGCCGCAAGGGGATAGTGGACTTTGTCGAATTGGCCAAGAGGATGCCCCAATATAAGTTTATCTGGTTCGGCTATTCAAACCCTATAACCTCAACACTTGATGTTCAACAGGCTGTAAAGACCGAGCTTAGCAATTTAAACTTTGCCGGTTATGTTGAAAACAAGGATATTATACTGGCTCTTCAGGCCTGTGATTTGTATGTTTTTCCCACTTATGAGGAAACCGAAGGCATACCGGCTATTGAAGCCTGTGCTGCCGGAGCTGATTTCATAGTTAGGGATATACCGGTTTTTGATACTTGGCTGGAAAATGGCCTTAACTGTTACAAGGCCATCAATGTAGACGATTTTGAGAAAAAAATTAATGATTTTCTAAAACGCCGTCTTCCTTCGTTAAAAGATAAGGCCTATAAAGTGGCTGAGGAGCGGGACCTGGCCAGGATCGGCCAAAAACTTAAGTCGGCCTATAAGCATGCAATGAGACTTAGAGACTTGAGAGTCAAGTATGATAGTTAAATATTTCGATGTAGCCGACTCCAGTCAAGAGCTTGCCAAGGCTGAGGTCGACTCGCAAGAAGATACCCTTATAATAGTGGGCCGGCAAAAAGGAGGTCGGGGCCGCTACGGCAGGTCTTTTTTCTCTCCGCCGGGCGGCCTTTATTTCAGCTGGACTTAAATTCAAAAAATTATATATGATATAGAAAAATTATATTGAGGTTAATGCTATGTCAAAAGAAAAAAATAAAAGTATATCTTTATACACGAGTATCTACGTCAATACAGATAGAGGGGTATTCGTTAGAGGTACAAAAATCACGAATGAAAGCTTTTGCTATTTACAACGATTATGAAATTGTTGGAGAGTATGAAGATGCCGGAAAGTCTGGCAAGTCTATTGAAGGTAGAATACAGTTCAATCGAATGATGGAAGATATAAAATCTGGAAAAGATGGAGTGTCTTTTGTTCTTGTGTTTAAGTTATCAAGATTTGCAAGAAATGCCGCTGATGTTCTTTCTACACTTCAGATAATGCAGGATTATGGAGTTAATCTTATCTGCGTTGAAGATGGCATTGATTCATCTAAAGATGCTGGGAAACTAATGATTTCTGTTTTATCAGCTGTGGCTGAAATAGAAAGAGAAAACATACGTATTCAAACAATGGAAGGTCGCATTCAAAAAGCAAGGGAAGGAAAATGGAATGGTAGCTTTGCTCCGTATGGATATAAACTTCAAGATGGCAAGCTGTTTATAAATGAGGAAGAGGCAGTTGCCATAAGAACGATTTTCGACCAGTATGTAAATACTACGATAGGAGCCAATGGGCTATCTAAATACTTAGAGAATCATGGAATTAGAAAAATCCCAAGATAGAATGGTAAGAATCCTTTGTTTGATGCAGGTCTTATAAGAAAGATATTAAAGAATCCTGTATATAATGGGAAAATAGCATTTGGAAGAAGAACTTTAGAAAAAGTTCATGGTACAAGGAATGAATATAAGCAGGTTGAACAAGATGAATATCTAATATCTGAAGGGATACATGAAGCTATAGTTTCCGATGAAGTTTGGCAAGCTGCTCAGGTTAAGCTAAAATCTCAAGCAAAGAAATATGAGCATGTGAATAAAGGAAAAGATACACGCACACACTTGCTTTCTGGAATTGTAAAATGCCCGATATGTGGAGTGGGAATGTTTGGGAACAAGTGTATCAAGAAAAAGAAAGATGGCACAAAGTATAAAGATTTTTATTACTATGGTTGTAAACATAGGCAGATGATAAGAGGTCATAAGTGTACATTCAGTAAGCAAATTAGAGAAGAATTGTTAGATGATGCTGTTGCAGAGGTAATTGTCAAGATTGTAAGTAATCCGGAATTTGCTTCTATGATGCAAGAAAAAATCAACATGAAGGTGGATACCTCTGAAATAGAAAAAGAAATAGATAATTACCAAAAGGAATTGAAGAAGTGTCATTCTATAAAGTTTAAGCTAATTGAGGAAATAGATAATTTAGATGTTGAAGATAAGCACTATAAGAAAAGGAAACAGGATTTAGACGATAGACTTTATCGTATGTATGACAAAATAGATGAATTAGAATCATCACTAATTGATGCGAAAGCAAAGAAACAGACTATTGAAGCTGAAAAACTCACAGGAGATAACATATATAAGGTTCTGATCTATTTTGATAAACTCTATAAAGTCATGAATGATGTAGAGCGTAGGCAGTTAATTACAGCTTTGATTTCTGAAATTCAAGTTTATGAAGAAAAACAACCTAACGGACAATGGCTAAAACCAATTACTTTCAAGCTCCCAATTATAGACGATGATTTGAATATAAGTTTGGACAATGATGAGCAAGTTGAGACGGTAGCACTTTTGTCCAAACTTGATGTCGATAAGCATATAAATATTGAAATTGAGCTGGATGAGCTTGATTTGACAAGTGCTGAAAGTAAGGCAACATATGCTCAAATCAAAGAATATGTTTGGAATAAATTTGAATTAAAAGTTCCGACATTATATATTGCACAGATAAAAAGGAAATGTGGAATAGAATTACGAGAACATTACAACAAGTCTAAAAAGGAGAAACAAATTATTCCACAGTGTACACCTGAAAAAGAAGAAGCTATCATGGATGCCTTGAGACACTTCAAAATGATTGAATAGAAAGGGAAGATATTTTATGAGATGGACAATAAAAATAATCTTTTTCCCAATCAGCTTCCTGCTTAGTATTCTCACTGCATTTCTGACATTCTTACTCGGAATAGGAACGGCACTGCTATATTTGCTGATGATGTTTTGCATATTTGGAGCAATAGCATCTTTCTTACAAAAAGAAGTTACCATCGGAATCGAAGCATTGATTATCGGATTTTTAGTTAGTCCATACGGCGTACCGATGATTGGAGCAACCGTTATAGCATTCTTTCAGGGAATCAATGAAGAGATAAAATCAATTTAAAAAATTTCATCAAAATGGTAACCAAAGGCGATAGAAAAACTATCGTCTTTTTCTTTGCAAATTTTAAGAGAGGAGGTGAAGCGATGGACTTTGACTATTTCTATAACAGAGAAGCAGAGCGATTTAACTTTTTGAAAGTGCCTGAAATATTAGTAGATGGAGAAGAATTTAAGGGGTTATCGGCAGAAGCAATTATCCTATACTCTATGCTTCTAAAGCGTACAGGAATGTCCTTTAAAAATAAATGGATAGACAAGGAAGGCAGAGTATTTATCTATTTTACCGTCGAAGAAATTATGAGAAGAAGAAATATCTCAAAGCCAACAGCCATAAAAACATTGGATGAGTTAGACAGTAAAAAAGGAATCGGACTGATTGAAAGAGTAAGGCTTGGACTTGGAAAACCTAATATCATTTATGTAAAAGACTTTATGAGTGTATTTCAAGCAAAAGGAAATGACTTTCAGAAGTCAAAAAACTTTACTTCAGAAGTAAAAGATGTTGACCTCAGAAGTAAAGAAAATGAACTTCAGGAAGTTAAAAATGTTAACTCTAACTATATAGAGAATAATAAGAGTAAGTATAGTAAGAGAGAATATAGTTTTTGCGAAAACGGACTTGGAACATTTCAAAATGTATTTTTAACTGATGAAGATATTTCTGATTTACAAATCAAACTAAATGCACAGCTTGATAATTACATTGAACGCTTATCTGCATATATCAAGAGTACCGGAAAGATCTATAAAGACCATAAAGCGACGATCCTTTCTTGGTTTTATAAAGATCAGGGCAAAAGCAAGCAGCCGAAAACATCAAATGTCCCGACATGGGAAGAATATAACAAAGGAGAACATTTATGAAAAGAGAATTGGGAAAAATAATGATAGAGGATGTAGAATTTGCCTATGATTCTGAAAAAGAGTATATCAAAGATGGACACGCCTATTGTAAAGTCTGCCACGAAAGAAAAGACGGTGATGTAATGGAATTTTTCGGGAATAAAATGATATTAAGGGTAGCTTGTAAATGCGATAGAGAAATAGAGCAACAAAAGAAACGAAGAGAAAAACAGATGGAAATTGAAAGGTTAAAAAGAACCTGCTTCAATTCCATGAGGGAGTGGTCATATACCTTTGAAAATTATCAGGGAGAAGAAAATCAAAGCCTCATGATTGCAAAGAATTTTGTAGAAGATTATGAGAAAATGAAAAAAGAAAATATCGGACTTCTCTTTTATGGCTCTGTAGGAAGCGGAAAGACCTATCTTGCCTGCTCCATTGCAAATAGCCTTATTGAACAGTATCAAATAAGTGTTAAGATTAGAAATTTCGCACAGATTATCAATGAACTTCAAAAAAGCAGCTTTGACTTTGATAAAAACGCATATATTGAATCCCTTGTAAATACTTCCGTTCTTATTTTAGATGACTTGGGAATTGAAAGGGATACAAGCTATGCTAAAGAGCAGGTATATAACATTGTCAATAGCAGGTACTTAAAACAGAAACCAACAATTTTCACAACAAATCTTTCCTACGACACAATTCAAAACTGCAAGGACAGTGTTGAATATCAAAGAATCTATTCAAGAATTATTGAAATGTGTATTCCCGTTATGGTTGTAGGCGAGGATTTCAGAAAGTTTATTCAAAGAGATAAGCTAACTCGCAATAAAGATAGATTACTGAACGGAGGTGAAAGGACTTGATCAATGAAGAAATTGCAAGAAAAACGCTCAACATGGAAGTGAGAGCCGGCAAAGTAACAAGCAAGATACTTTTGGATTTGATAAGGAAGTTACTGAAAGAATCAGAAAAAATCGGTGGACTTGAAAAGCTCGTTGGGAGTAAAGGGAATGAAGTAAAACTAAAAGATATGGTTAAAAAGGGACAGCTTGAAGAGATACCAGTAGAAGAAACAGAATTGAAGGAACTGAAAAAAGAACTGAACAGATATGGAGTTAAGTTTTCGGTAATGAAAGATAAAGAATCAGGTAAATACTCAGTGTTCTTTCAAGCAAAAGATATGAAAGTGATGGACAAAGCATTTAAGCACGCCCTTTCAGAATCAGAAAAGAAAACGGAAAGGAAAGAATCTATTCATAAAAACATTGAGAAGTTTAAGGAGATGGCTAAAAATTCTGTTTCTAAAGATAAAATCAAGAACAAGCAAAAGGAGCAGAGCCTATGATAGAGAAAATACTAAAGGACATCAAAGGCTTGTTTAAGGTGCAGGATAAGGCAAAGTTTCTAAAGCAGAACATTCCCTACCTTGCATTTTTCTATGTTGGCAATATCTTCTCTCACCATGTACGAGCTTATACTGGTGGCGATGTAATAGACAAAATCTTTCAAGGGATATTAGAGCTTAACACCATGAGCTTTCTTCCAAGTATTCATCCTACGGATATTTTAATTGGTGCAGGAGTAGCAGCTTTAATTAAATTCATTGTCTACAGCAAAGGCAAAAATGCAAAAAAGTTCAGACAGGGAAAAGAGTATGGTTCAGCAAGATGGGGAACGAGAAAAGATATAGAACCGTATATGGATGAAAAGTTCCAGAACAATATCTTACTTACACAAACAGAACGATTAACTATGAACGGCAGACCAGCTAATCCAAAGTATGCAAGAAATAAAAATGTTTTGGTTATAGGTGGTTCAGGCTCCGGAAAGACAAGATTTTATGTAAAACCGAACTTAATGCAAATGCACAGTAGCTATTGTGTAACCGATCCTAAAGGAACAATAGTCCTTGAGTGTGGCAAGATGCTTGAAGATAATGGCTATGAGATTAAAATTCTAAATACCATAAACTTCAAAAAGTCTATGAAGTACAATCCATTCGCATATATTCGTTCTGAAAAAGATATTCTAAAGCTTGTTCAGACAATTATCGCAAACACGAAGGGCGAGGGAGAAAAAGCAGGTGAGGATTTTTGGGTGAAAGCTGAAAAACTCTACTATACAGCACTTATCGGATATATCTGGTATGAAGCTCCAAGAGAAGAAAAGAACTTTGCAACACTACTTGATATGATAGACGCTTCAGAGGTAAGAGAAGATGATGAAACCTACATGAATCCGATTGATAGACTCTTTGAAGCATTGGAAAAGAAAGAACCGACACACTTTGCGGTGAAGCAATATAAAAAGTACAAATTGGCTGCTGGAGTAATAGAATTAAGGAGAACACTTAATCACTGTTTTAGTGAAATATGTACTTCTTAATTCTTTTTTATTTGAGAAATTAAGGGAAAGGGGGTAAAAATGAGGAATTTTGAAAAGGTAACGGCACTCTATGAGAGATTAAGTCGTGATGATGAGCTTCAAGGAGAAAGTAACTCAATCGTCAATCAAAAGAAAATCCTTGAAGAATATGCAAGTAAGAATAATTTATCCAACATCATACATTTTACAGATGATGGAATAAGTGGAACCCAGTTTGACAGACCGGGCTTTATGGCAATGATGAACGGAGTAAACAGTGGAAATATCGGTTGTATCATCGTAAAAGATATGAGTAGACTTGGTAGAGATTATCTCAAAGTCGGTCAATGTATGGAGATTTTAAGACAAAAGGGAGTAAGACTAATCGCTATCAATGACAATGTAGATAGCTTTTACAGAGAAGATGATTTTACCCCTTTTCGAAATATTATGAATGAATGGTATGCAAGAGATACATCAAGAAAAATACAATCGACTTTCAAATCAAAAGGAGAAAGTGGAAAGCATACGGCAAGTTCTCCACCCTATGGCTATATCAAAGATGGAAAAGACAAAGATAAGTGGATTGTAGATGAAAAAGCAGCACAGATAGTAAGGCGAATATTTAACTTGACCATGCAAGGCAATGGCCCGTATCGAATAGCAAAGATACTGGAAGCGGAAAAAATTGATATACCCGCCTATCATCAACAAAAATTAGGCTATGGACTATATCAAAGCAAAAATTTTGAACATCCTTATCGTTGGTGCAGCTCCACAATTGCAAGCATTCTAAAGAAAAAAGAATACTTAGGTCATACAGTCAACTTCAAAACAAGAAAGCATTTTAAGGACAAGAAAAGTAAATATGTATCTGAAGATAACTGGCTCATCTTTGAAAATACCCACGAAGCAATCATAGACCAAGAAACCTTTGATAATGTACAAAGAATACGGGGAAATGTAAAAAGGTATCCTGACGGTTGGGGCGAATATCATCCACTGACAGGGCTTATGTATTGTGCAGATTGCGGAAGTAAGATGTATGTTCACAGGACCAGTAATTACAAAAATATCCCATATTATGTTTGCAGTAATTACAAGAAAGTACCTTGTGGAACACTTTGTCCATCAGCTCACAGGATAAAAGCGGAAGCCGTCTTGAATCTTATACAGGAAACATTAAAAGACATCAAAAAATACCTTGATGAAGATAACGAAGCCTTTATCTGTTCAATTCAAAATGAAATGGAAGAAAAGGAAAAAGTAGAGATAGAAAAGAAACGCACAAGGCTTATTGACAGCAAAGGGCGATTACAGGAATTAGAAAGACTGATGTGTCGTATCTATGAAGATATGATCCTTAACAAAATACCAAATAGCAGATATGAGATACTAAACAATCAATATGAAATGGAGCAGATAACTTTAAGCAAAGAGATTAAAGATTTAGAGCTTGCAATATCAAGATATGAAAAAGAAACAGATAGAGCAAGAAAATTTATATCCCTTATCAATCGTTATGAGAATTTTGAAGAACTCACAACCACAACGATCAATGAGTTTGTAGAGAAGATTATCATTCACGAAAGGGATAGGAAAGGCAGTCAAAACTCAAAACAGAAGATAGAGATATATTTTAACTTTATCGGAAATTATGAACCGCCAAAAGAAGAATTGACCGAAGAAGAACGATTAAAGCTTGAGGAAGAAGAGAGAAAAATCAATGAAAGAAAAGATAGGCTTCACCAAAATTATCTGAAGCGTAAAGCAAACGGCAAACAACAGGAATATGAGGAAAGGTATAAGGCAAGGCGAGAACAGAAGAAGCAGGAGAAACTAAAGGTTCTAAAAAGGGCAGGAGTACCAGTAAAAGATTATGAGGTAAACATCTAATAAAATCAAAATCCATTAAGAAATTGTTAGTTGACACTAACCACACATGATGCTATAATAAAAACCGACAAGGTCGTCGATATTTTGAAAAAATGAAACGAGGTCTTTATTTTGAAGGAAGAGAAACAAAAGGTTGGACAAATTAGAAAGAAAGAAATTAGAGAAGCTGCAAAAAAATGTTTTTTAACAAAAGGCTTTCAAAGCACAACGATGGAAGATGTCATTACAGAGATAGGAATGAGCAGAGGAGGTGTTTATCATCATTATGCAAGCACAAATGAAATGCTTAAAGACTTAATGCTTGATGGAAATGATTATAGAAACAGCTTGATAAATGAATATTTAGAAAATAATAAAGGTAAAGATAAATATCTACAAATGGGTGAAATTTTAGTTGATAAATCATTAGCTGACACAGAATTGATGAAAATATACACGCTTCTTTTACAGGCAAAAAAATATAATGATGATTTAGAAAATTTATATCAGGAATTAAAACTTAATACCACAAATGAGTTAAGTATAATTGCCAATCAGCTTGGAATTAAAGCGGATATATTCAGAGATGGTTTTTTAGTAGATTACATTAACGGCTTGATATTAAGTTCGGAAGTTCTTGGGGCAAGAAAGTCTTATGGCGGACATAAAAAATATATAAAAGAAACAATGATAAATTACATCGTTGATGTAGAAAATAACACACATGAGGAGGTTTCAAATGAATAAACGATTAGAGGTAAAGGATTTAATCAATATAGGATTATTTTCCGTATTAGGTTTTGTGTTTATGATGATTGGGTCATTTTTAGCAATGGTTCCAGTTTTAATGCCACTTGTCCCATTTGCACAGGGAGTTTTGGTAGGACCTGTAAATATGCTGTATTCTACCAAGATTAAAAAAAGAGGAATGATTTTTATTCAATCATTATTGATTGCATTGGTATATATTGCTATGGGACATGGACCTTGGGCATTATTAACTGCTGTTATTGCCGGTATTATTGCTGAAATAATTTTGAAATCAGGAGAATATACCAATGTAAAGAAAGCAAGATTAGCATTTTCAATTGCGCCTCTTTGCACGTTAGGAAATTGGCTTCCAATTTTTATATCGAGAAATGAATATATTAAGCAAATGTTAGAAAAAGGATACAATCAAGAGTTCATTGATAAGATGCTTAGTGTTATGCCGAATTGGATTATTGTTGTAATGGCAATAGTAGGAATTATCGGTGCATATATAGGTTGCAGCATTGGAATGGCATTTCTAAAAAAACACTTCAAAAAAGCCGGTATGGAAAAATAAGATTTCATGGAGAGTTAGGATGATAATCAAACTTGATTTTCGTACAAAACTTTTTATGACGATAGTTCTTTCATATGTGATGGTATTAGGCAATATTCAAACAAAGTATTTCGTGCAAGCCATTTTAATATCCACAATTCCGATAATACTTTTAATTAACGCAAAATATATAAGAGTAGCTATTATTGGAGTGGCTACTCTTTTGTTTGTTTATGCTGCTGATAAATTTCTGATAGGGCTTAATTACAATCCTGTGGTTGCAATTTTATTGATAATAGTGATGGTTATTAAAAAAATTCTCCCCGCATTTTTGATGGGGAGATATACCATACTTACATCAAATGTTGGAGAAAGCATTTACTCATTAAAAAAAATGAAATGTCCAGATGAAATAGCCATTCCCTTGACGGTAATGGTACGTTTCTTTTATGCTGCAAGGATTGATTATAGTAATATAAAAAAAGCTATGCGTTTGAGAGGATTGACGCTTAAAAGGTTAATAAAGAGTCCAATTTTATTATTTGAATATAGATTAGTGCCATTATTGATGTGCTTATCAAAGGCAGCAGATGATTTGACGGTATCAGCTATGACGAAAGGGTTGGCTGTAAATCAAAAGAGAACAAGTATTAGTGAAACATATATGGGACTTGTTGACTTTATGTTTTTCTTAATAATGGCATGGATAATCTATCTATATATAAGGGGAAAATATGCTTGAATTACAAAATTTAACAGTGGGTTTTGACGGTGAAAGCATATTGAAAAATATAAATATGATTTTCAAACCCGGTGAAGTAACCGTCATTACAGGACATTCAGGAACAGGAAAAAGTAGCTTGCTAAAAGTTATCAATGGAATCATTCCGGAATACAATAATGCAGAATTAGAAGGAGATATTGTATTTAACGGAAAATCATTGTTTGGCTTGACAATATTGGAACGATCTAAATTTATATCTACAGTGTTTCAAAATCCTAAAACACAATTTTATTGTATCAATTCAACCGATGAACTGGCTTTTCAGTTGGAAAATAGAAACATAGACAAAGATTTGATTTTAGATAAAATTCAGTATTATTCAGCGGTTTTAGGTACAAAGGAATTATTAGATAGGAATATCTTTGAACTATCTGGAGGCGAAAAGCAGTTGATTGCAGTAACAGCTTGTGGGATTTCTGAAAATGAAATTATCTTGTTGGATGAACCCTCATCTTCCTTAGATCAGGTTGCAATAGAGCATTTACAGAATGCCATTATGGAACTGAAAAAAAGAAAGAAAATTATCATCATTGTGGAGCATAGATTGTTTTATCTGAAAGATATGCTTGATAAATTGTGTGTGATAGAAAATGGAACTTATAAAGAATACACAAAAGAGCAGTTTTGTGATGATTTCTTTGAACAGGTTTCTGAAAAACACAATCTAAGGAGTTTTAATGCGATTTCTAAAAACAATTTTTTAAGCAGGAAATATAAGCAAGTAGAAGTGTTAAAGAAAAATTCTTCAGATCTTGATTGTAAAGCATTGTCTTGTTTGAATTTCAAAAAAAAATATGAAAGAAAGGAAATCTTTGACTTCAGTATTGCCTTTGAATCCGGTATCAATTTCATCATTGGTCAAAATGGTGTTGGGAAAAGCACTTTTATCAATTTGCTGATGGGGCTGACAAGAGGAACAGGAGAGGTGTTTTATAACGGAGTAAAAGTAAAAAAACGATGTGAAAATATTTTTGCGATTATGCAAGATGTTAATTATCAACTTTTTACAGAATCTGTATGGCAGGAGCTTTCGACTGTTACAAAAGAGAACGAATTAAAAGATGAAATTTTAAAAGCAGTAAACCTATTTGATAAAAAAGAAATGCACCCAAGCTCATTGTCGGGAGGCGAAAAGCAAAGATTATTGCTTGCCATGTCTATGCTAAGTAGAAAACATATCATAATTTTTGATGAACCGACAAGTGGACTTTGTAAAAAACAGATGGATGTTTTGATTGGATTTATCAATAAAATGGCTGAGCAAGGAAAAATAATTCTTATAATCACACATGATCATGAGTTTATAGATAGATGTAACGGAAAAGTATATGAGTTTATTAAATAGGAATGAACAAAGGAGAATAATGTAATGAAAGAAGATATGAAAACACAACTATTAACAAAAAGTCCAAAAGACTTAATGTTTAAGTTGGCGATTCCCGGAATAATCGGAATGATTGTTATAGGACTTTATCCATTTATGGATGGAGTATTTGCGGGACGGTTGATTGGCGATTACGCCATGTCAGCAATCAGTGTATCTATGTCTTTGACGATTATAAACGGTGGAATATCGGCTCTAATCGGTGTAGGCAGCGCTTCTATCCTATCGAGAGCAATAGGCAAAGGAGATAAAGAAACAACAGACAAAATATTCGGGAACTTTTGTTATTGGGTTATTTTGTTTTCTCTAATTATCACAGTATTAGGTTTTGTATTTGCACCTCATTTTTTGGATTTGGTAGGTGCTAAAGGAGATATTAAAGAGCTTGGAGTCAGGTATTTAAGAGTAGTTTTCTTTGGCTCCATATTTGTTAATTTTGCTCAAGCCGGAAATATGACAATGCGTGGTGAAGGTGCATTAAAGCAATCCATGATTATTATGGGGGTAGGAGCAATATTAAACATTATTTTAGATCCTATTTTCATGAAGTTGATGGGAGAATATGCGATTGAAGGGGCAGCTATTGCAACTGTAATCTCTCAAATTGTGCAAGCTATATTAACTTTTTGCTATTTTTCAAAGAAAAGTGCTTTTGTGGGGATTCATAAAATCCAAAAGAGTAAGGATATTTCCAGTGAAATGTTTAGCATAGGAAGTTCTGCAATGATGATGCAAATTTTGTTTGCAGTACAACAAACATTCTTGTTTAAGCAAGCTTTCGCATACGGTGGAGATAATTGGGGAATTTTAATGGCTGCTACAATGAGATTGTATATGTTCTCCTTTATTCCTCTTTGGGGAATGAGCCAAGGTTTACAGCCTGTTATTGGGGCAAATTTCGGAGCAAAGCAATATAAAAGAGTAAAAGATACAATGAAGGTTTTTATGTACGGAGCAACTATTCTTGCAGCTCTTTCATGGATACCATCGATGTTTTATTCAGAAAAATTACTATCACTATTCAGTGTAAGAAGTGAAATCATAGAAGCTGGTGTTATGAATTTTAAGATGTTTTATTCCACATTTATTTTGTATGGAATTATGATTATGACCCTTACTTTTTTTCAATCCATTGGAGATGGCAAAAAAGCCGGGATGGTTGTAATGCTTAGACAGCTGATTTTATTTATACCGGCGATACTACTATTTCCAAAGTTTTTTGGAGCAACAGCAGTTTGGTGGGCAGAGCCTGTGGTGGATTTTAGTATGATTTTGGTCGGATTGTTTATGATGCTTGGGGTACTGCATAAGATAGGCAATGATGAGGTGGCAAATAATTAGCATTTTATTGCTTAACTTGGAAAATAAACTATTAGGAAGGATTGGTGTATGAAGATTAGTTAACTATAAGTGACGGAGGAGAGTAAGATGAAAACGCTTATACTTATAGGGGGAAGTATTAACAAAATTTTCTTGCTACAGTATAGTTATCTGCTCTCTCAAAAAATCAAATATATCTGAAGAAAAGGTAAGCTCTTTTCAATTCGGAGGACATTTTACGCCAAAGTGTAGAAGTCCTCCTTTTTTATTCTCAGAAAACCAAAACAGAGAAATGAAAAAGGAGGAACGCACAATGGATAAAAGAGAATATTACCTCTATGTCAAAGGAAAGGCCGTACCTGTCAGTGAAGAAGTCTATAAAGCCTACTGGAAAATAACAGAGCATGAAAAGTATCTTCAGAGGAAGGATTGGAAACATAATGTAATACCATTTTCTGCATTGGATCATGACGGACACTTTGTAGACAACATCATAGATGAAAAAATAGACTTGGAAA
Organism: Ndongobacter massiliensis; assembly: GCF_900120375.1. Lineage (GTDB taxonomy): Bacteria > Bacillota > Clostridia > Tissierellales > Peptoniphilaceae > Ndongobacter > Ndongobacter massiliensis. The sequence continues at coordinate 1,453,724 of NZ_LT635480.1, read as the reverse complement.
AAATTGTAGAAGTCAAAATGCAAATTGAAGAATTAAACAAGGCATTAGCTACACTGACAAAAGAAGAAAGAGAGTTAATGGAAGCAATTTTTTTCAGAGAAGAAAGTCTGAAGTCTATTGGAGAAAAAGAGAAAGTTACACATCAGGCAATCAGCGGGAGGAGGGATAAAATTTTAGAAAAACTAAGAAAGATTTTAGAAGATAAAATCTAAAAAATGATGAAAGGTTAAGTATCAAAGAACGGTACTTAGCCTTTCTTTATAAGAACAGAAAACTATTAAATGGAGGAAAAGAAAATGAAGAAAGAAAAAACCTTACAAGAAGTACAAGAACAAATTTCTGAACTTCAGGAAGAAAAAGAAAAGTACGATGTAAAGCTGAAACAACTACAAAATCAAGGCAAGAAATTAGAAAAGTTGGCAAATGAAAAGGAGCGAAAAAGAAGAAATCATAGGCTTATACAAAGGGGCTTGATAGTGGAAAGAGTTGTTGAAAGTCCTCTTATGTTTACCAATGAGGAGATAGAAAATCTACTTAATATTGCTACTTACACAGCAGAATACCAAAAAGCCTATAATGAGATGATAAGGCAAAAGGATATGAAAGATGAACCTGAAGAAGAAATTATTGAATAAAAAATTTTAGTTTTTACAGAAGCTCCCTGCAAGGGCAAAAGATTCGCAGAACGCAAAGCACCCTTTAGGGTGTATAATTGCGCCCTTAGTAAACTAAGGGATTTTAGCAAGTCTTTAAAAATCCAAAACTCAATAAAAACATACGGATAAAGCAGATAGGAAAGATACAAAAAATAACCTGTCTGCTTTTTCTTTTACCTGAAAACAACAATAAAAATAGGAAGGAGATAAACCTATGGCAGAAACTTTTCACTTTAGTATTTCAATGATAAGTAGAGGAAAAAGTAAAAGTGCAGTTGCAAGTGCAGCATATATATCCTGCGAGAAATTAACAAATGAATGGGACGGAGTAACCCACGACTATCACAACAAAAAAGGACTACTACATGCAGAAATATTCTTGCCGGAGAATGTACCAAAAGAATTTCAAGACAGAAGTTTTTTGTGGAACAGTGTGGAGCTAAATGAAAAAGCAAGCAATGCCCAACTTGCAAGAAACTTTATCATAGCCCTACCAAAAGAATTAAGTGTAGAAGAAAATAAAAACCTCATTACCGACTTTATACAGGAGAATTTTGTATCTAAAGGAATGATAGTAGACCTTGCTATACATGATGAAAGTGATGAGGGAAATAAGAATATTCACGCCCATATCATGACTACCCTTAGACCAATTAACGAAAAAGGACAGTGGCAACCAAAGAGCAAAAAAGAATATATCCTTGATAAAAACGGAGAAAAGATAAAACTAAAAAGTGGTAATTACAAAACAAGAAAAGTAGAACTGACAGATTGGAATGATAAAGGTAACGCAGAGAAATGGCGAGAAAATTTTGCAGCTCTTTGCAATCAGTATTTAGAGAAAAATAACCTTGAAAAAAGAGTAGACCATCGTTCTTTTGAAAGACAGGGGATAGAAGAAATCCCAACCATTCATTTAGGAGCAAGTGCCAGTGCTTTAGAAAGAAAAGGCATTGAAACCGACAAAGGAAATATCAATAGAGAAATTAAAAAGCATAATTCCTTAGTCAAAGCGATTAAAGAAAGAATTACAGAGCTTACATCTTGGATAACTGATTTTTCAAAAGCCTTATTTGAAAGATACGAACAGTACAAACAGACAAGGCAAGATGAAATAGATAATAAAGCGGAACTCTTTAACCTTTATGAATACATTTCTATCTACAACGAAATACAAGGTGAAAAATCAAGAGGGTTAAATCCTTATGCGAGTAATAAAAAGATGGCTGCTGATCTTAGAAGATTTTCAAAAGCTATTTATTATCTTAGAGATAATAAACTTCAAACCATAGCAGACCTACAGGAAAAAATCTTTGAATTGGCAAAGCAAAGTAAAAAAATAAGCGGTGATATTCAAAGTAACACACAAAGAATAAAAGACCTAAACCAATGTTTAATCTGTTCTGACATCATCAAAGAAAACAAAGAAGCCTATCAGGAATATAAGAGTAAAACACTATTCAAAGATAACTTTTACAATTCTCATAAAAAAGAAATAGACAAATACCTAAGAGCAAGAAAGACGATAGAAAAATTTACCGAGAAATCAGTCATAAAATTAAATGATTGGCAAAAAGAAATATCAATCCTTGAAAAAGGGATACAAGACTTAACCAAAGATAAAGCTAAAGTACAAGAGGAATTTAAGCAGATAGACCATATCAAATATGCGGTTAAGGCAGTAAATGATGATTATGGAATAGACCTAAGTATTGAGATAGACAAGGCGATTAAGCGAGGAGAAAAGCCAAGTGTAATTGCACAACTGAGAAAATTCCAAGAGCAACAGGAAAGAAAGGAGCAGTACAAACAAAAAGCAAAAGAAAAATATACAGAACAAGAAAGATGAAATCCTAAAATAGGACAACATAAAAAATAAAAGCTGACGGAACAAATCGTTCGGTCAGATGAATAAGCTGACACGCTATTTCGGTGTATCAGGCTGCGTACCCATTTGGGGAACGCATAGATAAAGATGAGTCCTCGTTTTAGGGATGCATATAACTGGTGTCGTATTTCACGATGGTAGGTTTATAAGGATGCCCTGTTTTGGGGCGGGCTAACTATAAAGGGTGTCGTAAATCACGACTTCCTTTTGAAAGAAAAAGAGAGGAGAGAAAAATGGCAGATAACAGAAGATACTATTGGTTAAAGCTGAAAGAAGATTTTTTTACAGACAAGAGAATAAAAAGACTAAGAAGAATATCAGGAGGAGATACCTATACAATCATTTACCTCAAATTGCTTTTGCTTAGCCTAAAAGATAGTGGAAAACTGTATTATGACGGAGTAGAAACAGACTTTATCAAAGAGCTTGCCTTAACGATTGATGAAACAGAAGATGATGTAATGGTTACAGTGAACTATCTTATGGCACAAGGATTGATGGAGATAATCACAGAAAATGACGAGTATTTTTTAACAGAAATCCCAAGTCTTATAGGTTCAGAAACAGCGTCTACAAGGCGTTCGAGAAAATCGAGAGGACAAAAAGCGTTGCAATGCAACACTAATGCAACACATTGCAACCTTTTGCAACAAAATTGCAACGGAGATATAGAGAAAGAAATAGATATAGAGTTAGAAAAAGAGGGGGAGATAGAAAAAATATCCCCCGTTTTTTACGGAGAATATAAAAATGTTTCCTTAACAGATGAAGAATATGGAAAGTTAAAGGATAAAATGCAAGGTCATAGGGAGAAAATGATAGAAAAGCTTTCGGCTTATATGCAAAGCACAGGAAGAAACTACAAAGACCATTATGCGACCTTAATTCATTGGTATGAACAAGATAAAGGGAAATTAAAGGAGTGCAGTAAATCAACAGTATATACCCTTGAAGATTATGACAAGGGAGAACATTTATAATCTCATATAAGACGGTGGAGAGGCTTTTTTAGAGCGTTAATGGTAAAAGAGGTATCAGAATATAGCTAAGTGCGAAAACATCATGTGAGGGCTTAAAATTGCAGTATGGAAAAATCATCGTATTTATGATAAAATGACAGTGATATGATAATAAACTCAGTTATAAAGAGAGGATATATAAATGCGAATTCAATTTACAGTAAACGATGAAGAACTGAAAATTTTAACTAAAAAAGTTATAGAGGGTAATTACCCAAGTATTAGTGAATATTGCAAGTGTAGCAGTTTACAAGAAAATACAAGTTATGTTGACTTATATAATACCTTACTAAATAAAATAAGCTTTTTGCCGAAAGACAAAGAATTTGTTTTACGAGAGTTAATAGCAACACCGCCGGCTTTGATTGGCAGATGGTTTTATGAAAATGTAAATAAGGGACTTGTGAAAAATGTAGAACACATCGGAAAAGCTGAAGGTGGAGTAGAAAAATATAAAAAGATATGAGACTTATTTCAAAAAGCTACGCAGTGCGTGGCGGATTGGAAAAGATATTTAGATAATTTTGGAGGTGCATTTCATGGCAGATGAAAATAAAGAGATAGTTATTGTAGATGATAAAACTATACAAGAAAAAATATATTTCATTCGTGGACAAAAAGTAATGCTTGATGCAGATTTAGCTGAAATATATGGTTATGAAACTAAAAACTTTAATAGACAGGTAAAAAATAATATTGAAAAGTTTGAAGGCGAAGATTTTATGTTTCAATTGACCGAGAATGAGTTTGAAAACTTGAGGTGCAAAAATTTCACCTCAAGTTGGGGCGGCTCAAGGTACCTACCAAATGCCTTTACGGAACAAGGTATTTATATGCTTATGACTGTATTAAGGGGAGAACTTGCGATTAGGCAAAGCAGAGCCTTAATTAGAACATTTAAGCAGATGAAAGACTTCATTATTGAAAATCAAGATTTTATCGGTTCAAAAGAATTAGTCCAAATAGCTATTCAAACCAACCAAAACACAAATGATATTGCAGAAATAAAATCTCAAATGGCTACTAAAGAAGATTTGAAAAAAGTAATGGATAATTTTATCGATCCGGACACTTACAAGCATTTCCTTTTGATGAATGGAGATAAGATTGAAGCGGATGTTGCCTATACAAAAATATATAAGTCAGCAAAGAAAAGCATTTATGTAATAGATAACTATATAGGCTTGAAAACCTTAGAATTATTAAGAGCTGCAAAAGACAATGTTGAAATTATAGTCTTTAGCGACAATGTGAAAAATAAAGATATGCTTACAAAAAACATCCTAAATGATTTTAGAAGAGATTATCCAAATATCAACTTAAAAATGAAGGTTGCAGGCAAAAAATATCACGATAGATATATTGCAATAGACTATGGAACAGAAAATGAAGCCTTTTATCTTTGCGGAGCTTCATCAAAGGACGCAGGAAATAAAATATCAAGTATTACCAAGATAGAAGAATCCTCTAAGGATATGTATCATACAATGTTTGGTGGAATGTTAAACAATAAGAATTTGAAAATTTAATATGCAGATAACAGAATAGACAGTTATATGAGCTTTAAGCAAGGCGGTAGAAGTAAAAATCTATCGTCTTTTTTAATTGCAACAAACAGGAGGAAAACTATATGCAAGAAAATAAAAATGAACAGAATACAGGAACAAAGACGATAAAGAAAATTGGGAAAGTAACCTATGAGGTTGTTGTCCACTTTAATGAAAATGCAACGGAAACCATGCAAGACAAATTAAAACGCATCATGCTTAGAGAAATGGAGATGGAAAAACATCAAAAAGGCGATAAAAATGATTAGAAAGTCCTTGACAAGTTGTTACAGGAAAAACTGCCAAGTCAATTCTAATATCTTGTGGAGCAAGACTTGCACCTTTTGACATAAGAGAGCTAAGAGAACTAATGAGTGAAGATGAACTTGAGCTTGATACACTGGGAGATAGAAAGACAGCACTCTTTGTTATCATCTCCGATACAGATGATACTTTTAACTTTGTGGTATCTATTATGTATTCTCAGCTATTTAACTTGTTATGTGATAAGGCAGATGATGTGTATGGAGGAAGATTACCTGTTCATGTAAGATGCCTACTTGACGAGTTTGCAAACATCGGCTTAATTCCAAAGTTTGAAAAACTGATAGCGACAATCCGTTCCAGAGAAATATCAGCGAGTATAATTCTTCAAGCACAATCTCAGCTAAAGGCAATCTATAAAGATAATGCTGACACAATCGTGGGCAACTGTGATAGCACTTTATTTCTTGGTGGAAAGGAGAAAACAACACTTAAAGAGCTTTCTGAAACGCTTGGTAAAGAAACCATTGACCTTTACAACACATCGGAAACAAGGAGTAATCAAAAGAGTTTTGGACTTAATTATCAAAAGACAGGTAAGGAGCTTATGAGCCAAGATGAAATTACGGTCATGGACGGCGGTAAATGTATTTTTCAGCTTCGTGGTGTCAGACCTTTTCTATCAGATAAATTCGATATTACAAAACACAAGAACTATAAGCTGCTTGAGGACTATGACAAGAAAAATTTGTTTGACATAGAAAGCTATATGAAGCGAAAAGGAAAAGCAAAGCTGAATAGGGAAACAGTTATTACAAGAGTGCAGTAAGTCTAAAGAACATAGATTTGCTGCTTTTTTATTACTCAAAGCCAGGAGGTAAGATGATAAGAATACGAAGTCCCACTAAGAAAAAAGTAAATAGGATGAGCATTAGCGATTGGAAAAGAAAAAACTCCAATCGCTTTTTTATTGAAAGAAAAGGAGAAATTTTTAATGAAGCAAGAAATGATTAACATCAATGCCAATTTATTGGCAGAGCCCACTTTCTCAAATTTTGACAAAGAGGGAGAAACTGTTGAGGTTGCAAACTTCACGCTTGTAAAAAAGTACGGGAAAGGCAAGGAGTATATCAACTGTGCCGCCTATGGAGAAAAATCGGAGAAAGCAAAGGACTTTGAAAAAGGCGATTTGATTCATATCTTTGGTTACTTTAAGAAGCGTGAAAAAGAGGGAAAGACTTACAAAAACTTTGTAGTGAAGTCATATAACAAGATTGAAAAGAAAGAAGAAAGCGAGGAGGAATAAATTATGGAATTTTTTACACAGGCAGTTAATGTATTAAAGATTTTGGTAATGGCAGTAGGTGCAGGACTTGGAGCATGGGGTGTTATCAACCTGATGGAAGGTTATGGGAATGACAATCCGGGTGCAAAATCTCAAGGTATTAAGCAATTTATGGCAAAATAAGGACGGAATAACACAACAAATTCTCTAAAACAAATCACTAAATCAATGTAAGATTGAATGAAATCAATATTTATGCTATAATTAAATAAATCTAATGAAGAGAAAAAGAGGGATATTATGGCACTTAACTATAAACCATTATGGATACAGTTAGCAAAAAAAGGACTAAAGAAAACAGATGTAATAGCTATGGCAGGACTTACAACAAATGTTATGGCACAAATGGGCAAGGATAAACCAATTACATTTAAAAATTTAGAAAGAATATGTAAGGCTTTATCATGCACTCCTAATGATATTATTAGTTTTGAAGATAATTTTAGTGACGAGGAATAGAAAATGACTTTAAGGACAGAAGATCAAGTTAGGGATTATGCAAGAGAAGTATTAGGCTTTAATGAAGTTGAAGAAAACATCAATCAAGGCACTGGTCAAATAACTACTTTTAATCAATTAGGCTTTAAGGGATATTCAGACAAGCCAGATGGTTGGTATTTGCCTAAAAATATGAATGATGTAGCAATAATCCTTGAAACAAAATCAGAAGAAAGAGATATTAGCAAACAAATTTTTATTGATGAGCTAATGAAAAATATAGATATAATTTCAAGCAAATATAAAAAGACAATTGGAATTTTGTACAATGGCAAAGAAATCGCTATATATAAAAACAAGGAACTCATAAGAGTAGCTAATAAACTTCAACATAAGCAATACTATATTGATTTGTTTAAAGAAAATTATATAGATAAAAACAAAATTTTCAATCTAACAAAAAGAATAAATGATTTACTACACTTTAAATTTGGAATTAAGAATTTATATCATAGAATGATATTTACAGCTTCAGCCTTGGTAGTAGAAAGATTTGGCGGCAATCTTGAAGCAATCAAAGATAATGGATATGAACCATTCAGAAATAAAATATATGATACCCTAGCAAAATCACTTCAAGACCATAGAAAACAAAATCTTAAAATAGATATTTTGCTTGAGGTGTACAGTGAAATAAAAATGAACATTGTAGAAAATCAAGATGATATAAATACATTTATTGACTGTATAATAGAAATTGCAGAGTCCATAAACTCAGATAACTGGAACGGCGAAGATGTAATGGGCATTTTCTTTAACGAATTTAATAGATACAAGAAAAAGTCCGAAAGTGGTCAAGTATTTACCCCAGAGCATATCACTTCATTTATGTATGATTTACTAGAGATAACCTATAATGACCGTTTACTTGACGCTACTTGCGGCAGCGGAGCGTTTTTAGTAAAAGCAATGGCAAATATGATAAAAGAAGTTGGTGGAGTAAATACAAAAGAAGCAGAAGATATAAAACAAAATAAACTTTATGGTATCGAGTTTGATAGAGAAATTTTCGCCCTAGCTTGTGCCAATATGCTTATTCATAAAGACGGTAAGACAAATTTGGAACAATATGATACCAGGGAAAAAGAAGCTTGTAAATGGATCAAGTCAAAAAACATAACTAAAGTATTGATGAATCCTCCATATGAGAGAAAATATGGTTGTAAAAAAATAGTTACAAATGTACTAGATAATGTTCCTGCTGGTACTAAATGTGCATTTATTTTACCAGATAAGAAATTAGAAAAAGATAGAATGCAATCATTATTAAAAAGACATACGCTTGATATGATTATAAAATTACCAGAAAAACTTTTTGATGCTGGAGTAACAACAAGTGTATTTGTTTTTGAAACTGGAAAACCACAAAAAGATAAAAAAATATTTGCTTGCTATATGGAAGATGATGGACTTGAGAGAGTTAAAAATCAAGGTAGGCATGATATAAAAAACAAGTGGAAAGAAATAGAAAATTATTGGCTAGAAGTTGCAAGAACAAAAGTAGATACAAAATATAATACACACCAATGGTTAGATCCGAAAGAATATTTATCATATCAAAAACCACAGAAACCTTTTGAAATATATGAAGAAGATTTTAAAAAGACCATTATAGATTTTATACTGTTTGAAGAAAAAATTGACGTAAAAGAATTTAATGAAAAACTCTTAAATCAAGTTTTGTATAAATCAGAATATAAAGATGGTAAACTCATGCTAGATGTAGGTGGAGAAAATGAAAAAAATTGATATAACTGAATGGAAAGAATTTGAAATCAAGGAATTATTTACTATAAATCCTACAAAATATCATCGATTGACAAATAAAGATTTAATGCAAGATGATGGAGAGAATCCAGTAATAGTAAATTCTAGTTTTAATAATGGTATAGGTGGTTATACTAATTACGAACTCACTGAAAAGGGTAATGTAATAACATTTAGTGATACAACAACATCTGATAGCATATTTTATCAGCCAAATGATTTTGTAGGATATTCACATGTTCAGGTAGTAAAACCTATTTCTAATATAGAAAAATGGAACAGATATAGTTTATTATTTTTTACAGCTATATTTAAGAAGAAAGCATCATTAATGAATTATGATTATGTAAATAAATTTACACGAGCTGACGCTTTAAAACTTAAAGTAAAACTACCAATTGATATTAATGGAGAATTAAATTGGGAGTATATGGAAAGCTTTATAAAAAGGCTTGAAACCAGAGAGAGAGAGAGAGTACAAGCAATCTTACAAGCTATTTAAATAATTTAAAATTAAATAAGGTTGATACTTCAAAATGGAAAGAGTTTATAGTTGGTGATTTATTTAAACATATTATAAAGCCCGATGTGCTTCATGCAAGAGAAGTTGTTGAAGATGCGAACGGTATTCCTTATGTAGTAAGAACAAAATTTAATAATGGTATAAAATATAGAGTTGCTGAAAATAAAAAAATGATTCCCAGCCCTAAAGGAGTTATATCATTTGGTGCAGAGAATGCATCATTCTTTTATCAAAAAGAAAAATTTGTATCGGGAAGAGATATTTATTATATTGATACAAGACATTTGAGTGATAAAGCATGCCTGTTTTTAGTAGCGTGTTTAGACACATTGACCGATAAATATTCTTATAGTTATGGTCTATTTCCCAATTTGTTAAAGAAAGAAAAGATAAAACTACCAGTAGATGTTCATGGTAATCCCGATTGGGATTATATGGAAAAATATATTGAAAAAATAAAAGAAAATTGCAATAGAGAAATTCATTGTGTTTGATATTGAAGAATACATCAGAAGGAAAGGCAAAGTTAAGATGAATAGAAATACAGTAATTACAAGATTGTAATATATTTTTGTTATAGCTTTATGTGGCATGGGTATATTTTGTATAATAGAACAAATTAGAATTTTGTTAGGAGGCGAGGCTAATTGAAAGAATATATTTTGAGTTTAGAAAAAGAATTCTCTTTGATAGAAAATGGCTTTAAAGAGCAAGAAAAAAGAGCATTTGCTGATTATAAATCTAATAATAATGAACATAGCAAAAAATTGGCATTTTTAGCTTATAAGTCCAATGTATATCAAGTTAGAATGTATGGTGTGTTTCTATTTGGATATTTATCATCAGATGAAGAAATTTTAAAATTTATGAGAGATGAAGTTTCCAAAGATGACAATTGGAGAGTTCAGGAAGTATTGGCAAAGGCATTTGATGAATTTTGCAAGAAAATAGGATATGAAAAAGCACTCCCAATAATTGATGAATGGTTAGAAAATGAAAATCCGAATACGAGAAGAGCAGTAACAGAGGGATTAAGAATATGGACAAGTAGACCATATTTCAAAGAAAATCCGAATGAAGCTATTGAAAGATTAGTCAATTTAAAAGAAGATTCGAGTGAATACGTAAGAAAATCGGTTGGAAATGCTTTAAGAGATATTAGCAAAAAATTTCCAGAATTAATTAAAGCTGAACTCAATAGCTGGAAGTTGGAAAGTAAAGAAATAAATCAAGTGTATAAGTTAGCAAGTAAATTTATTGTATAACAAATTCAATTTATCTAATTAAAAAATTAAATGGAAATAGTACCTAAGGCGATAGAAATTAAAAACTCTATCGTCTTTTTTATTTTAAGAAAGGAAATATTATGACAAGTAAAAGAATAAAGTTAAGTATTGAAGAACAGATCGAAAAGAAAGAAGAAAGCATTAAGCAATTACAAAATCAAAAAAGACAGTTGAAGAAAAAACTTAATGAACAAGAAAGAAAAGCAAGAAACAAAAGACTTATAGAAAAAGGAGCAGTGTTTGAAAGTATTTTTAAAGAAAGTATTGATTTAACAAAAGATGAATTTTATAAGTTAATAAAAATGTTAAATGATGAAGAAATAAGATTAAACATAATGGAAATTTTAGAAGAAAGAATAGATGATAATGTAGAAAAATCATCTAAAGATGAAATAACATAATTGTCCCTTGGTTACAAGGGCGCAATTATACACCCTAAAGGGTGCTTGCGTCCTGCGGAGCCAAACCCTTGCAGGGAGCAACAACCATTCGCTTTTTAAAAGTCAAGGGTAAATAAACTCGCTAACGCTCGCCCTTGACTTTTAAAATTTGAAATGAAAGTAACAATTAAGCCGACATACTGAAACAACAAAAATTAATTCAGTAGTCGGCTTTTTTAATTCTATCATTTCAAAACGCTCATTCACAAAGTGTATATAAAAAATCTTCTAAGCCTCCACCTAAAACAACAAAAAAAGAAAGGAAGTGATATAATGGCAGACAGTTTTCATTTTTCAGTAAAAATAATATCAAGAGGAAAAGGAAAAAGTGCAGTAGCAAGTGCAGCATATATAAGTGGAGAAAAAATAAAAAATGAATGGGACGGAGTAACCCATAATTATACAAGAAAAGAAAAAGTATTAGTAAAAAATATAATATTGCCTGATCATATACCAAAAGAATTTAATGATAGGTCTACATTATGGAATAAAGTAGAAATGGCAGAAAAAAATTCTAATGCACAACTAGCAAGACAATTCATAATAGGACTACCAAAAGAATTATCTTTAAGTGAAAATAAAAACCTAGTTGAAAGATTTATAAAAGAAAATCTAACATCACAAGGAATGATAGTAGATTATGCAATTCATGATGAGAGTCAAGACAAAAATGGAAATATTCATTGTCATATAATGACCATAATGCGACCCATAAACGAAAAAGGAGAGTTCTTAGCAAAGTCAAAAAAAGAATATATCCTAAATGAAAAAGGAGAAAAGATTTTAAACAAAAATGGAAAACCAAAGACAAGAAAAGTAGAACTAACAAGCTGGAATGATAAGGGCAATGTAGAAAAATGGAGAGAAAATTTTTCAGACCTTTGCAATGAATATCTAGCAAAAAACAAGATAGAAAAAAGAGTAGACCATAGGAGTTTTAAAAGACAAAATTCAGATTATCTACCGACAATCCATTTAGGATCAGCAGCAAGTGCAATGGAAAGAAAAGGAATAGAAACTGACAAGGGAAACTATAATAGAGAAATAAGAAAATATAATAACCTTGTAAAAACAATAAAAGAAGAGATAAAAACATTAAAGGGTTGGATAGGGAATTTATTAGATAACTTATCTACTGCTTATGAAAAATTTAAGGATATAGAAAGAGATAAGGTAATAGACAACCCTAAACTTTTCAATCTAACAAATTATCTATTAACTTATTCAGAAATTCAAAAAGAAAAAAGTAAATATCTAAAAGGATATGCAAAAACTAATAAAGAAAAGTATGACTTCAAAAAGCTAACAAGTGCATATAGTTATTTAAGAAAAAACAATATAGAAACCATTGGTCAGTTACAAACAAAAATAGAAACTTTAAAGTCCAATAGTTACAAACTAAATAAAAAAGCAAAGACAATCCATAAAGAAATGGAAGATGTAGAAAAGAAAATTTTATACTATGAAATATACAAAGCCAAAAAAGGAGTTTATGAAGAATATCAAAAGAAAAACATATTCACCAAAGACGCATTCTATAATAAACATAAGAAAGATATAGACCAATATAAAGTAGTAAGCGAGAAATTAAAAAAACTCCTATCAGATAAGGAAAAACTAAGTCCTAAAAAATGGAATGAAGAAAAAAATCTTTTAATGGCAAATCTTGAAGAAATAAATAAAGAAAAAGACAAGATAAAAGATGAATACCAGGAAATTAATCATATAAAATATTCAGTAGATTTTGTAAACAAAGAATTAGGTATAGATTTATCCATAGAAATAGATAAGCTAATAAAACAAGGTGAAAAACCAAGTGTAATAGCACAGATTAAAAAGTTCCAAGACCAAGTTATTAAAGACAATGAATACAGAGAAATGATGAAAAACAAGAAAATGGATCAAGAAAGATAAGACCTGGTAAAAATATATTATCCAAGCTATAATATGACCAAGAAAATAAAGACCGTTCTAGGAGGTAATAGAGATGAATAAAAGGCAAGAGCTAATAGATGAACTCATAAAAGCAGATCAAGATGGAATATACAAAACATATAAAAGCACAGAAGAAATAAAAGCGATGAACAATGAAGAAATACAGATTATATATTCCAACATGAAAAACTATCTATCAGACAAAAGAACACACACAAACTACTAAAGGTGGAAAGGTATTGTAAGCTATTTAAAAGTATAAAAGGTACAAAGACCTAAGTAAGCTATAAAAACATCAAAATAAAGCATTCCACCCGCAACAACCAAATAAAAACAAGCAAAGGGAAGTATAGAAAAATTAAAGCCTATACTTCCTTTTTTTAATTCAAACAAAGGAGATAAAACATGATAAACGAAGAAATAAGCAAAGAAGCAGGACAAGCAGCACAAACCATAATAACATACACAATAAAGGCAGCGAAAGAATCAATCAACTTAGACAAAGAAATAAGAAAAAAGATGAATAAAACTTTAGAAAAAGCAAACGGAAACCTAAAAAGCCTTATTGGCGATGAAATGAAAATAAAAGACCTCTACAAAAAAGGACAACTAGAAAATATAAGCATAGATCAAAGCGACCTCAAAGACTTAAAAAAAGAACTAAACAAACTTGGAGTAAGTTTTTCAGTAATGAAAAACAAAGAAACAAAAAACTATGATGTATTTTTCCAAGCCAAAGACATAAAAGTAATGGAATATGCCTTTAAGCAAGTCATAGCCAAAGAAAATAAGAAAGAAAAAGAAAGTATCCTAAAACAAATAAAGAAATACAAAGACCTATCTAAGAACAAGGATAAGACAAAAGAAAAAGTCAAAAGGAAAGTAAAAGAAAAAGTAAAACCAAACAAGAAAGATATGACCAGAGAAATCTAAGGGAGTAACGAAAAGTTACACCCTTAGACCCCCACAATAACAAGACTTCCGAAAAGCAGAAGTACAGAATTCCGAAAATCGGAAATCAAGAATTTCGATTATCGAAAATCAAGAAAGGAGCAGATATGGCAACAAACAAAAGATATTATTGGATAAAATTAAAAGAAGAATTTTTCACAGACAAAAGGATAAAAAGGTTAAGGAGAATATCGGGAGGAGATACTTACACTATAATCTACCTCAAACTTCTACTACTGAGCCTAAAAGATGAGGGCAAACTCTATTATGACGGAGTAGAAAGTGATTTTATAAAAGAGTTAGCACTAACCATAGATGAAACAGACGATGATGTAATGGTTACAGTTAATTACTTAATCAATCAAGGCTTATTAGAAGTTGTAACAGAAAATGATGAATACTACCTAACTGAAATACCAAACTTAATCGGATCAGAAACAGCCTGGGCAGAGAAAAAAAGAAGATACAGACAAAATAAACAGAGGACATTGTCCTTAATGAGTCCAACCCATGTCCGACAAGAGATAGAGAAAGATATAGAGATAGATAAAGATAAAGAGAGAGAGGGAGAGATAGAAAAAGATAAAAAGTCCACCCCCATCTTTTATGGACAATACAAAAATGTAAGGTTAAGCAAAGAAGAATATCAAAACCTAAAAGACAAGCTGCAAGGACATACCGAAACAATGATTGAAAAGCTATCAAGATACATTAAAAGCACTGGGAAATACTATAAAGACCATTATGTAACAATCCTTAATTGGTATGAGGAAGATAAAGATAAACTAATACAGAAAGGTTTAAATAAAAAAATGAACTATGACGTAGGCGAATCTTTATAGATAAAAAGAGGTGGAAAGGCATTATTAAAGACTTTAAGTCTAAAAAGGTATAAAAGTATGCCAGAGATAATAAAAATGTAAATATGACACTTAAAAGGCGATTAGAAAATTAAAAATCTAATCGCCTTTTTTTTATTGCATGAAAGGATAAGCTATGACAAAAAGACAAACAAAATATATTGTAAAAAGAAATTATGATAATAGAAGAACAGACACAGACGCTTTTCTAAGATTAATAAAAAAATCAAGCAAATTAAATAAGACTAATGAAATTGAGTATAACAAATATAATATTGATAGTAATAAAAAAGAGTGCTATAATAAAAATAGTTTTAGAGAAAGTTGTGTTATTTCTGAAAACTCAAACAAGGAGGAATAGGAAATGATACAAACAAATTCAAATCACTTTTCATTCAAAGCTGCAATTTATTGCAGACTATCTAAAGATGATGAGCAGAAAGGAGAGAGTGCCAGCATACAAAACCAAAAGGAACTTTTAGAAAACTATGTAAAATCAAGAGGTTGGAGTATTTACGATGTATATATAGATGATGGATATACTGGATTAAATACAAATAGACCATCATTTCAAAGACTAATTAGAGATATTGAAAATAAAAAAGTGGATATAGTCATCACTAAGGACTTATCAAGGCTTGGAAGAAACTATTTACAGACTGGATACTATACAGAAAATTTCTTCCCAAAGAACAATGTCAGATATATAGCTTTAAATGATGGAGTAGATACCTTTCAAGAAAACAACGAAATAGTTCCTTTTAAAAATGTTTTAAACGAGTTTTATTCAAGAGATGTTTCTAAAAAAATGAAATCTGCCTATATGACAAGAGCAAGGCAAGGAAAATTTATTGGTTGTCTTGCTCCAATAGGATATAGGAAAGACAATGATGATCCACATAAACTAGTAATCGATGATGAAACTTCATGGATTGTTGAAAAAATTTTCGATCTTGCTTTTAGTGGTTATGGAGTACAAGCAATTAGAAGAAGACTTTTTGAAGAAAAAATACCTACACCTACCTGGTGGAATAGAAAAAAAGGACTTAGAAATAAAAAAACTAAGTTAGAAATGACCGTAGATGGTGGAGAGTATTGGTGGGACTGCACAACCCTAAAAGAAATTATTGAAAATCCAGTTTATATTGGTCATATTGCTAGTCAAAAAGTTAATTATAAATTCAAAGTAGGTTGGTTATCCGATAAACCTAAAGAGGAATGGATAATAGTAGAAAATACACACGAACCAATTATTTCTGAAGATATTTATAATATAGCAAATGAAAAATTGAAAAGCAGGAGAAGACCATTTAAAAATGGAGAAGAAAGTATATTTGCAGGAATTGTGAAATGTCCCGATTGTGGAAAATCTTTAAATCTTGGAAGAAACAAATCGAAAAAAAGAGAAAAGTTACTCACCTGTAACACTTATAGAAGATACGGAAAGTCATTATGTAGTCAACATAGAATTTATTACGATACTCTTTATGAGATAGTGCTTAAAGACATTAGGAAAAATGCAGAAATAGCATTAAAAGACGAAAAAGAAATTATAAAAGCACTTGAAAAATCACGAGAAATTGATAATGAAGAAGAACAAAAATTTATTATGGATAAGATTTACGAAGATCAAATAAGAGTAGAAGACTTAACTAAAAAGATTGAAAGATTATATGATGACTGGCTAGACAATAAGATAAGTGAAAGTAACTTCCAAAAAATTCTTGAAAAATCACAAAATGAACAAGATTATCTAAATCAAAGAATAAAAGATAATCAAAAATTGATTGTCAAAGAAGATCTTGAAGATATTAATGTTAAAAAATGGATTGAACTCATAAAAAAACATAGGGATATAAAGAAGCTGGACAAAGAAATCTTAAACGAACTCATCTCAAAAATCTATGTTCACGAAAAAGAAGTAGTGAATGGAGAAATCACCCAAACAATTGATATTTACTACAATTTCATAGGAAATACAGACACGCTACAAGTATTTTACAATCTCTAATTAGGCATAAAGCAGCTTATGGCAGGAGGCGGTATTGTCCTTATCGGACTTAAGCTGATTCCGCTACTTGCCAATGTACTCAAGTAAGAAGAAAAGGAGAGCTTAGATGTTTGGAATATTCGACAAGATAGAAGAATTTTTTAAGGAACTTCTACTGGGCGGTATCCAAGCAAACTTAGAGTCCATGTTTCTTGACATCAACGATAAAGTTGGTGCAGTTGCAACAGATGTAGGAAAAACTCCCATGGGGTGGAACGGAGATGTATTTGCCTTTATCAAAAGCATTAACGATTCCGTCATTATTCCCATAGCGGGACTAATCATCACAGCAGTCCTTTGTATTGAGCTTATCAATATGGTAATGCAAAAGAACAATATGCACGATACAGATACCTTTGAATTTTTTAAGTACATCATCAAGATGTGGATTGCTGTATGGTTAGTATCTCATGCTTTTGAGTTTTCAATGGCAGTCTTTGATGTGGCACAACATATGGTAAATAAGGCGGCAGGGGTGATAAATACCTCTGCCACCGTTTCCGGAGATCAGATAGTGGCAATGATGGATACCTTAAAAGAAAAGGGGCTTGGAGAGCTTGTCATGATTCTCTTTGAAACCTCACTCATAAAGGTTGCCATAGAGGTAATTTCCATTGTAATCATGCTTGTGGTTTACGGAAGAATGTTTGAGATTTATGTTTACTCATCGGTTTCAGCCATTCCATTTGCCACAATGGGAAACAAAGAGTGGGGACAAATTGGAACAAACTATATCAAAGGACTATTTGCACTTGGGCTACAAGGACTCTTTTTAATGGTTTGTCTTGGAATATACGCAGTATTAGTTAAGACAATACAGATAACAGATATACACACAAGTACCATGACGATACTTGGATATGCGGTTTTGCTGGGGTTAATGATGCTAAAGAGCGGAACTCTGGCCAAAAGCGTATTAAATGCACACTAACAGAAAGGAAGGATAGGATGATCAAAAGAAAAACAGTATTTACATCAGTAGTAATCGGAGCAGGTGTTATAGCGGTGATTGATAGAATCAAACTTTTTAGCAAGATTAATGACTTGGAAGAAAGAACAAAAGACATCGGTCGCTGCCATAATGACTTTTGTATTTTGCAGGAAAGATATAACAAAAATACAGATAAACAGATAGAAAGCATTCAGGAAGAAATCGGCTCTGTATATGAACACATGGCGGAGCTTTCAAAAGAAAAAGAAGATGGGAGGTAAGTTATGGCGTATGTACCAATCCCAAAAGACCTAAAGAAGGTAAAAACAAAGGTAGCTTTTAACTTAACCAAAAGGCAGATGATAGGTTTCACACTCGCAGGACTGGTAGGACTACCAGTCTATTTATTTATGCGAAAGGTTGTTCCAAATGATATAGCCGTCATATTTCTCATTGTGTCCACACTCCCTATATTTTTCATCACTCTTTTTGAAAAGGACGGACTGACATTTGAGAAATATTTTAAATATATTTACCTTCATAAGTTTTATCAACCACAAAAAAGAGTGAGAAAGGAGGTTTACCTTGAAAGACAAAAGAAAGATTCAGCAGGTAAAGTTAGAACAAAACAAAAAGATGTTAAGAAGTCAAAGACAGGACTTAAAGCAAAATAAGGGAAAATCTAAAAAAGATAAAGGCGGGCTACTTGACCTTATTTTTAGAAAAGAACCAAAAAGATATACTGTCGAAGATACCATTCCCTATCATAGACTCTTAAAAAGTGGTATATGTCAGCTTGACGAAAAGCACTTTAGTAAAAGCATAGCCTTTCAGGATATTAACTACCAACTTGCTTTAGATGAAGATAGGGATCTTATTTTTAATCAGTTTGCAAATTTTCTAAACTCCTTTGATCCAAGTATCAGTATTGAGTTTTCATATATCAATCAACTTGGACGAAACGAAGAAATGAAGTCGGCAATTCAGATACCAGATAAAAAGGACGGTTTTGACGATATACGTCTTGAGTTTAGAGAGATGCTTAAAAGTCAGATTGTAAAGGGAAATAATGGACTGAAAAAATCAAAGTATGTAACCTTTACAGTAGAAGCGGATAATTTAGAGCAGGCAACATCAAAACTTGAAAGACTGGAGATAGATATATTATCTAATCTAAAGAGTATGGGAGTTCGTGCGGAAAGTTTAAGTGGGGAAGAAAGACTCAAGATTCTTCACGATATATTAAATCCCAATAAGACCTTTGAGTTTTCATACAAAAATTTGAGGAAAAGGGAAAGCACTAAAACATACATTGTACCTGATGAATTTAACTTCACGCCTTCAAGGTACTTTAAGTTTGGAAAATTTATCGGGGCAGTCAGCCATTTTCAAATTCTTGCCAGCGAGCTTTCAGACCGTATGCTTGCCGAGTTTTTGGATATTGATGATAACATCAATATTTCCTTTCATATTAAGGCAATCGACCAATCGGAAGCTATTAAAATGGTAAAGAGAAAAAATACCGATATTGACAAGATGAAAATTGAGGAAAATAAGAAAGCGGTAAGAAGCGGTTATGATATGGACATTCTTCCATCGGACTTAATCACCTATGGAGAAGATGTAAAGAGTCTCTTAAAAGATTTGCAGACAAGAGATGAACGAATGTTTGTGGTAAGTATCGTCTTTATGAACTTTGCAAAAACGGTGCAAAAGCTTGATAACACAATCTCTCAGATAAGTTCCATTGCAAATAAGCATAACTGCAAGCTGAAAAGACTTGACCATACGCAAGAACAAGGACTTATCAGCGTGCTACCTCTTGGCGTAAACAAGATTGAGATAGATAGAGGACTAACCTCATCATCTACGGCAGTTTTTATGCCCTTTACCACAGAGGAGCTTTTTATCAATTCAAGTAACAGTCTTTATTACGGACTAAATGCCTTAAGCCATAACCTGATTATGGCAGATAGGAAAAAACTCAAAAATCCAAACGGTCTAATCCTCGGAACTCCTGGAAGTGGTAAATCCTTTAGTGCTAAAAGAGAAATGGCAAATGCAATTTTAGTAACGGACGATGATGTGATTATCTGCGATCCAGAAGGAGAGTATGGAAACCTTGTAAGACAATTTAATGGAGAAGTCATTAAAGTCAGCAGTAAGTCCAAAGATTACCTGAATCCCCTTGATATAAATATGAACTATGGCGATGGGGATGCGCCACTGAAAGACAAAGCAAACTTCATTATGAGTATGCTGGAGCTTGTAGTAGGCGGCAGTGGTCTTACGGCAGAAGAAAAGTCCGTTATAGACAGGTGCTTACCTAAGATTTACGAAAAGTATTTTGATAATCCAACTCCTGACAATATGCCAATACTGCAAGACCTATACGATATGTTAAAAGGACAGGAAGAAAAGGTCGGTAAAAAGCTGGCAACGGAGATGGAAATCTATGTATCAGGTTCCCTTAATGTTTTTAATCACAGGTCAAATGTGGACTTAAATAAGAAACTCCTGTGCTTTGATATTAAAGAGCTTGGAAGTCAGCTAAAGAAAATAGGAATGCTTGTTATACAGGATCAGGTGTGGAATAAAGTATCTCAAAATAGAGGAAGCAAGGCTACAAGGTACTATATCGACGAGTTCCACTTGCTGCTAAAAGATGAACAGACAGCATCGTATTCGGTAGAGATTTGGAAAAGATTTCGTAAGTGGGGAGGTATCCCTACGGGTATTACGCAAAATGTCAAAGACCTACTTATGAGTAAGGAAATTGAAAATATCTTTGATAATACCGACTTTGTCTTAATGCTAAATCAAGCGTCAGGAGACAGAGAAATTTTAGCAAGAAAACTTAAAATCTCACTTCCTCAGCTTAGATATGTTACCAACTCAAATGAGGGCGAGGGATTACTGTTCTTTGGAAATACCATTGTTCCTTTCCTTGATAAGTTCCCGAAAGATACAATTCTCTATCAGAAGATGACTACCAAGCCTGAAGAAGTGAGGTAGCCTATGGGGAAAAAGCTGAAAAAGGATTTTAGGGAAAGGCATAAGGCAAGTCTTGAAAGAGAAATGATCCATAGTGAAACATTCACTACATCTGAAGAAAGTAAGCTAAAGCACAACGATGATTACAGAGGAAAAATCGTCCATGACAAAGACAGATTTCAGGACAAGGTTCATAAGAAAATAAACAAGGTAAGTTCTGATAATGAAAAGGCTTATGGAACATCCAAGAGAAATGCAAGATATAGAGCTTCTGATAAGGATAGTATAGCTGCTGTAAGTGAAACAGGAAGATCGGATTATATTACGGAGGTAAAGGATGGAAAAATCTATGATCCTTTAGGAAAAGACCTTGATAATGACGGGATTATAGACAGATACGATAATGACTTTAGGGACAGCGACTACTTTGAATCGACCTATGATGTGGATGATAATCTCCATAAAAAAGATGAGTTTTTTGGAAGTTCCTCTATAACTCATGAGGCTAAAAAGAGAAAGTATAAGAGGAAAAACTACACCGAAAGCCTTTATACAAGAAAAAAAGAAGATGTGTCAAAGGGAAATAAATCTGAAGGTAAAAAGACTGGAAAAGATGCTGCAAGCGAAAAAGTTTATAGTAGCCTTTCTAAAGAGCAGAGGAAAAAGCTAAAGAAAGATATGGTAAAGGTATCTGCCCTTTCAGGACTTGCCAAAGGAAGTGAAACCGTAAGGGATTATCTTTCTCATGGAAGTGATGAAAATAAAGGGGTAGAGGCAGGAGAAAAGACAGCGGACGCAAGCTCGAAACTCATTCATGGCATAAAGAAATATTCTGATAAGAAAAAGGCGAAGAAAGGATACGATCTTACAAATAAGGATTATAAAATCAGGAAGCGAAAATCGAAGCTTGAATTTCGTGATGCCAAAGAGAACCTGAAAAAGACGAATGAATATAAAAGAGCAAATGCCTATAAAAGATTTCAAAAGAAAAATCAGGTAAAGGCAGCCATTCGTCGTGAGAATAAGTCAAGGCTCAGAGATCGGATTAAAGAAAACCTCATTGGCTCGTTGAAAGGCTCAAAGAGATTTATATTAAGAAAAGCAAAGGGACTTATGATTATTTTCATAGGTCTTATTATTTTGGGAACTTTCTTTATCAACTTTGCAGGAACGGGAATGACAGGCTTTATGAACTCCACAAGTTCTATTCTTACAACAAGCTATTTGTCAAAGCCAAATGTCCTAAATGAAATCAATCAGAGCTTTTCTGCTATGGAGAGTGAGCTTCAAAATGAGGTTGATCATGTCAAAAATAACTATCCCGGCTATGACGAGTACATCTTAAATAATACAGAGTATATTGGTCATAATGTCCATGAGCTTTTATCCTATATTACATCAAGATGTGGAGAGGTAAAGAGTGTATCGGAAGTAGAATCCATATTAAAAGAATTGTTTGAGTCCATGTATGACCTTGAATATAGGGAAGAAGTTGAAATCAGATACAGGACAGTTACAGACACCTATACCGATGAAGATGGCAACGAATATACCGAAAGTCATGAAGAACCTTATGAGTATAAAAAGCTCATTGTAACGCTGCATAAAAAAGAGATGGACAGCATTATCCGAAAGGTCTTTGCTGATTATCCCGATAACTTAAAGCACTATGAAGCCTTATTCCTTGCACAAGGAAATATGGGAGAAGCCTTTGGAAATTCTGACCTTATCAGTGCAAATGGTGGCGTAGGTGGTGGAGTTGAGTATGAAGCATCAAGTGAAGTTCAAAAGAAGATTGTTAATGCTGCATACATCACGCCATCTCCGGGTGCAGGCTGGTGTGCCATGTGGGTTTCACAGGTCTATCAAAATGCAGGTCTTGGATATATTGGCGGAAATGCCTGCGATATGTACAGAAACTATACTTTTACATCAGACAGGTCAAAACTCAAGGTGGGAATGCTTGTAGCGGTGGAAAGCAGTAGTAGTGGAAGCACAGCAGGACTTACCTATGGTCATGTAGGAATTTATATTGGAGATGGTAAAGTTATGGATAATATTGGACGAATAAGAGTAACCACTTTAGACAATTGGATTGCGTCTTTCTGCAAGCATCATCCCGTAGGATTTGGATTCCCACCAAACGTAAAGAAATAGGAGGTAACAATGTGAAACGAGAATTAACGGTAGTGAAAAACAAAATAAAGAAGTTGAAGGATAAAAAGGCTTTGATTGATGAAGAATTGGAGCCTTTATTTATTCGTGAAGAAGAACTTGAAAACGAAGAAATCATTGCCATTTGCAGAAAGAACAACATTACAATCAGTGATTTGATGGCAAAGGTAAACAGACAAAGAGTAGAAATGAAAAAGGAGAAGTCAAATGAAAACCAGTTGGAAAAAGAATAAGAAGTTTTGGACAGCAGCACTTGCAGTCGTTGTAAGTATAAGCTGCCTTTTGGGTCTTTGGACAGTTGTTTATGCTCATGAGCAAAGCTTAACGGAAGCACCTACAAGCGATAAAGCTGTCCAAACACAAGTGGAAGTAAATGTAAAGTATATCTTTGAAGATGAAAAAGTTTATAAGGAAGAAAAGATAAAGGCTGAGAAAGGACAGCTTCTTGACAGCGGTGATCTGCCGATGCTCCCTGATAATATGAAATTTATTGATGAGTTTCTATTTTATGAAGTAAAAGGCGATGGAAATGATGAAATTATCCGAAAGGTAGCAAAGACTGAGGCTAAAGATAAAGAGACTCAGACAGAAGAAGAAAAGCCGAAACAGGATGAAAGCTCGCAGACGAAAACTCCAAAGACGGAAGATAAATCAACGCAGACAGAGCTTTCTAAAAATGATATTTTCAAAATGGAAAAAGATGCTAAGGAGCTTCAGGAAAAACTTGATAAGTTAAATAGCGAAATGAAGGATAAAGACAAATTAAGCGATAATCAGAAAGAAAAAATCAAAGAACTTGAAGCCCAGATTGAAAGCTTGAAAGAAAAAATGAAAAAAGATAAGGAAAATAGGGACTTATCAGAAGAAATGAAGAAGGAAATGGATAAGCTGAATAAAAAGATTAAAGAGCTTGAGGAAAAGGCAAATGAAGCAAACAAGGCTCCCGTAATATCTAATCCGCCTGCACTGAACAGTCCTATTTCCGGAATTAAGAAAAACTCAGGCATTTCAAATCAAACACCTGTAAACAATACAGGAAAAAGCACAACTACACAGGCGAGTTCAGAAAATACTGTAAAAGATACAAGTAATTCTGAAACGAAAGAGAAAGATATTCGCTATCCTAATAAGCTGACACCGAAAGCTCCTGCCAATAACAATCAGGATTCATCTATGGACGGGACAAGTAAGACTGTAAATACCAATAAGGGAGTAGCTTCTGCTCCGTCAAAGGCAAGAGGAACCGTTACGGAAAATAAGGACAATGCGAATAAGGACTATCCAATTCATCACGGGGATAGCGGTGATAACAAAGAAACAGATCTGTATTCTGCTGATGCAAGACAGTTTATTACCTTTCAAACGAAAAACGGTAAGACCTTCCATCTCATCATCAACCACGATGAGACACAAGAAAATGTAATGCTTTTAACGGAAGTATCTGAAGATGATCTTCTAAATATGGTTGAAAAGAAAGAAGCTCCGAAGCAGGAGATTAGCAAAGAGGAGCCAACTAAGGAAGAAGTAAAGCCTGAGAAAAAAGAAGAAAAGAGTAATTTAGGAACATATATTATTCTGCTTCTTGTTATAGGCGGAGCATTAGGAGCAGGTTATTACTTTAAGGTCGTAAAAAAGAAAGAGGATAAGGAGCTTGAATCATTAGAGGAAGAAGATGATGATTTCTTTTCGGAAGCAGAAAGTGAGCAAGAAATAGGAGAAGCAGAAGAAACAGAAGCTTATGATGAAGAATAAATGCATCTTAAAATATATTGTTATGGGTGCAAACGCAGGGCGGGAGAGTAAAATCTTTCGCCCTTTTACAATGAAAGCAGGAGGAAAAATATACATGGAACATATACTTGTGATAGCAGAAAAACCGAGTGTAGCTATATCAATTGCAAAGGTAATAGGAGCTACAAAAAAGAAAGATGGATACTATGAGGGAAATGGATATAAGGTATCTTGGTGCGTAGGCCATCTAATTCAGATGGCAAATCCGGACGCTTATGATGAAAAATACGCTAAGTGGAATATATCGGATTTGCCGATTATTCCGAAGCAGTACAAATTTGAAGTGGCAAAGGCTACAAAAAAGCAGTTTAATATCCTTAAAAAACTGATGAATGATAAGGAGATTGATACAGTTATCAATGCGTGCGATGCGGGAAGAGAAGGAGAAAGTATTTTTCGACTGGTATATAACGAAGCTAAATGCAAAAAGAAAATGCAGCGTCTTTGGATTTCGTCAATGGAAGATAGTGCTATCAAAGAGGGATTTTCCAATCTAAAGAATGGCAAAGATTACGATAAGCTCTTTGAATCGGCACAGGCAAGAGCTATTGCAGACTGGCTTGTCGGAATGAATATCAGTAGGCTATATTCTTGCCTGTATAAGCAAAATTACAGTGTCGGGAGAGTGCAAACCCCAACGCTTTACATGATTGTAAAAAGAGATGAAGAAATAAATAATTTTAAGAAAGAAAAATACTACACCGTAGAGCTTTCTATGAACGGCTTTACATTATCGACAGACAAAATTGGTGATGAAATAACCGCAGAGCAGCTTATTAATTTAATAGGCGATAATATTGAAATAACTGATGTCATTCAAAAAGAAAAGATTACAAAGCCGGATTTACCCTTTGATCTAACAACACTTCAAAGAGAGTGTAATAAATATTTTGGATATTCAGCAAAGCAGACGCTTGATTATGCTCAAAGCCTGTATGAAAAGAAACTAATTACCTATCCAAGAACAGACAGCAGATGCTTAACGGAAGATATGATTGTAAGTACGGTCAATAACATTTTAGGAAAAAATGATTTTGATACAGAGCGTATCAAGACGGTATTTAACTCAAAAAATGTTACGGATCATCACGCTATTATTCCGACAGTAAGCTCGTTAAGTGAAGATTTATCGAGTATCCCTGATAGTGAAGCGAAGGTATATAGGCTTATTTCTAATAAGCTTCACGCAAGTGTAGGCTATCCATTAGTCGAAAACACAACAAAGATTGTAGCTGAATTTGACGGATTTGAATTTACAAGTTCAGGAAGGGTAATTAGAGACGAGGGCTTTAGCAAATACCTTAAAGAATACAAGTCCAAGAAGAATGAGTTCATAGAGCTTCCTGATGTAAGTATCGGTGATGTTTTAAGTCTTGAAAATAAAGAGATTAAAGAAAAATTTACTCAACCACCGAAACACTTCACTGAAGATACGCTTCTAAAGTCTATGGAGATTGCAGGAAATGAAGCCTTAGAAAAAGGTGTAGAAGTGGAAAGAAAGGGACTTGGAACACCTGCAACAAGGGCAGGAATTATTGAAAACTTAATCTATAAGGGTTTTGTCGAAAGAGATAAGAAAAATTTGATTGCCACGCATAAGGGGATCAGCCTTGTAACAATAGTATCCGATACCTTTAAGTCAGCGGAAACAACTGCAAAGTGGGAAATGGAATTAGCGGATATTGCCAAAGGGAAATCTTCAAAGGAAGAATTTTTAGAAGCAATTGAAAATGAAATAAAAGAGGTTGTTCTGACATATAGTAAGTAAGAGATAACTAATTCAGAGTGGAAAAAATACTCCAAAAGTGCTATAATTTTGTAGGAAAAGTAGGGCGAAAGGAAGTAAATATGGAAGATATATTTATGGATACTGCAAAAGTTATGGCAAAAGGACAGGTTACTATTCCGAAAAGGATAAGGGAACTTTTAAATTTAGAAAATGGAGATTATGTTACTTTTGTAGTTAATAAAGATAAAGTGCAAATTCAAAATTCTAAGGCTTTTATTGAAGAAAACATTAAAAAATAACAGCACGTTTTTAGAGGTAGGTGAAACAATGAATAAGGATAAGATGGTATTGCAGAATACAGATATTGGAAAAGATAATCATCAGTTTGATGATATTGTTAAGATTGTCGAAAGTGCAAAGGATCGTGCTTATAGAAAAGTCAATGAAGAATTGATTTTGATGTATCAGGAAGTGGGAAAGTATATAAGTGAGAAAAGTAAAGAAGCAGGTTATGGGTCAAATTTTGTGGAAAATGTTGCCGATTTTTTCTCTGAAAATTATCCTGATTTAAAAGGATTTACCCGTAGGGGGCTTTATAGAATGAGGCAATTCTATGAGCTATATAAGGATGATGAAAAAGTGTCAACGTTGTTGACACAATTGAGCTGGTCTAATCATTTGAAAATAATGTCAGGATCTAAAAGTAAAGAAGAAAGAGAATTCTACATTAACTTAGCAATTAAGGAGAATCTAACTCACCGAGAGTTGGTAAGGCAGATGGACAGTGGCTATTATGAACGTTATATGCTTTCAAATAGTAACGATTTGCCTGCTATACAAAGGGCAAAACAAGAGACGCATAATTTGTTTATGGACAGTTATGTTTTAGAATTTCTTGATGCTCCCAAGATTGGAAATGAAAGAGAATTTCAGAAGTCAATTCTCCAGAATCTGAAGAACTTTATTTTAGAGATTGGGAAAGATTTTTCCTTTATAGGTAATGAGTATAGGGTACAGGTTGGCAATCATGATTACTATGTAGATTTGTTGTTCTATCATAGGGGACTATCTTGTTTAGTTGCATTTGAATTAAAAATTGGAGAGTTTAAGCCGGAATATATCGGAAAAATGAACCTGTATTTAGAAGCACTGGATAGAGAAGTAAAGAAACAAACTGAAAATCCAAGCGTAGGAGTAATCCTTTGTGCTTCAAAAGATGATGAGGTAGTAGAATTTGCATTAAGTAGAAGTCTTTCGCCTACAATGGTATCGGAGTATACATTAAAACTGATAGATAAGAATTTGTTGCAACGAAAATTAAAAGAATATGTAGATATTGCGGAAGAAACAAACGAATAAAATTTAATAATATAATGCGTAAAAGGTGATTAGAGTAAAATCTAACCGCCTTTTTTGTTTGGAAAAACGAAGGAGGTAAAAATGCGAATAAATGATTTTCATAACATTTTGGAGCTTATAAAACAAGATGTGCTTCATAGTGAAGCAGAGTATCTGAAGCTCTTAAAGGTTGTCGGAAACAATCAAAGATATGACTTTAGAAGTCAATTAAGTATCTATGATAAAAATCCTGAAGCAATAGCTTGTGCCAAGTTTGACTACTGGAGGGAACGTTTTAATAGAACAGTAATGCGAGGACAGAAAGGTATCCCCATTTTAGAGGACTATGGCACATTCAAGAAAGTGGACTATATTTTTGATATAGGTCAGACAGTTTCAAGAAACAGAGATGTCAACGAAGTAAATCTTTGGAAGTTTGACAAAGAAAATCATCAAGATGTGTTAAAGGAAATGATAAAAAGCGAGGGCTATGAGGAAAGTAAAAGCACACTTGAAAACATCTTTTCTTTAAGCAGACTCTACGGTGATGAAAAAATAGATACCTTAATGAATGAACTTAGAATAGCGGATGAGGATAGAATATCCTTTACAAAGTTTGTAAGGGACTCGGTAAGCTATGCGGTAGCATCAAGATTTAAGTTAGATTATTCGATAGATTATGAGCTTTTAAGAGAGAATTTTCAAAGACTTGACAGCATATCTCTAATGAGTCTTGGTGAAAGCGTATCGGATATTAGCGGAAAGATTATTGATGCGACCATTCAAAAAAGCAAAGAACTTGAGCTGCAAAAAGAAGTTTTAAGAGGAAAAGAAGCGGGATATAATAAGATTAAAGAAGAATTGGAGGAGGTAGAAGAATATGTACTTCGACGAGATGATCAGGGAAGAAATGAAAACGGGCGAGTTCTCCG
Source organism: Ndongobacter massiliensis (assembly GCF_900120375.1). Taxonomy (GTDB): domain Bacteria; phylum Bacillota; class Clostridia; order Tissierellales; family Peptoniphilaceae; genus Ndongobacter; species Ndongobacter massiliensis. The sequence continues at coordinate 1,424,805 of NZ_LT635480.1, read as the reverse complement.
AAATGGAGAGTACAGACGAGATAATAGAGAAAATCAGGGAGAATACGCTAAACAGCTTGGAGGAAGAGACGGACTTCATAAGGAAGTATCCAAATCCGACCTACGCAGTGATGAGGCTGGAGTTTCTTTCACAGAGCGAGGAGCAGAGCAACTTCGAGATGTTAGTAGATCTATACAAGGAGAAGAAGTTGACAGGACACCTGATGGACATTCAGAAACAGGCGATAGAGTTTATGAGAAGAGAGAAGCCGAAGCTGATGGCAGCTTGGAAGATAGAGGGAGAGAGCAATCCACAGTACAAAGCAATGATTTCAGCTTTGAAAGAGATGACGATCAAGGAAATAGTAGAAGGTTAAGAGAAAATATTGATGTAGAGATAAGAGAAGCTGAAAAGGCTTCTTTTTCTTTACCAGAAAACTCCTATGGACAGACACGCCTTACGATTCCGCTAACTGAGAATGATATAGATACCGTCCTTATTAACGGAGGAAATCACGATGGCGGCAGACTTCCTGTTATTGCTGAGTTTTCCAAAGAAAAAACAGTAGAAGAATTGGGAGAATACCTCAAAGATACCTTTAAAGGCGGAAACGGGTTTTACATTGATGAAAGAGAAGTATCTTCCTGGTATTCGGATAAAGGCATTCATTTAGCCTATGGAACTTCTGCAAGAGAAGATGATACGCAGGTCTTAAACTGGAATGATGCTGCAAAGAGGATAAATGAACTTCTTAATAGTGGGGAATTTGCTACAAATGTAGAGCTTTTTGAAGCTCTTGATTATGAAAGAGATCGGATTTCAGAATCTCTATGGTATCTATCTCATGATTTAAGTGAAGAAGGAAAAGAGCAAGGATATTTTGAACTTTTTGAAAGAGGTGGGGGCTTTTCGGAAGAAACAAAAAGATTATCTGAAGCATTAAAAAATCCTGAGTATCTGAAAGAAACAATCAGAGAATATGACAGATTTATAGCAGGATATAAAGAAAATAGGAATGTACTAAGGTTTCACTATCACAAGGTAGATAGCCTTTATCAGAAATTACAGGAACTTGAGCTGCCACGAAAGGAATATAGCACCAATTTGACAGAACTTCCGAAGGTAAAGTCCTTTATTACAGAAGATGAAGTCCTTGAAAGTCTTTCAAGAGGAAGTGGCGTTGATAGAGGAAAAGAACGAATCACCAAGTTTTTTAAAGAAAATCATACGCTTCAGGAAAAAGCGAATTTCTTAAAAGACGAATATGGAATTGGAGGACATTCCCATGCTGTTTCCGGAGCAATGGGAAGTGATGAATGGCACGATGCTAAGGGACTTAAATTACAGAAAAATGATTGTAATGATGTGTTTCTTACTTGGACAAGTGTTGCAAAGCATATCGACGAGCTGTTTTCTAAAAATCTTTATCTTGAAGAAAAGGAAACAGAAAACAAGTCAAAGATTGAAGAACCACAATATTATTCCAAAGATGCTCCTGAAAACTTAATGACCGATGAAATGCTTGAAAGAGTGCCGGAGCTTTACGCACAGGAGGATGTAGCATTAGCGGATAAAGAGGTTCATGCTGCATATATCATTCCTTTCCGTTCTAATTGGACTTGGTATATGACGGAATATGACAGGGAAAGTGGCGATGCCTTTGGACTGGTACTTGGGATTGAACCTGAATGGGGATATTTTAATCTTGAAGAACTAAAGGAATTAAATGCCCAAAGGCTTATTTTAGAAGATTTTCCAAAGACCTTTAGAGAGCTGAAAGATACAGAACTTAAAAAGCAGATGGATGAGCAGGAGCTTCAGTCTGTCTTTAATGGAGAACTTAGCTTTGTAGAAGAAGAACTTGAAGCACCTGAAGAAACAGAAGAAGTTAGAAGGGCTGACACAGTTCAAGCTACCTTATTTGATTACCTCAAAGAAAGAGAAGAAGTAGAACTGAATAAAAAAGAGGAAATCCCTTTAGAGGATTTTGCAGTTAAAGCAGGTGATACCGTCTACTTTCATCATGAAGAATACAAAGTCAGAGAAATTTCTAAAAATGAAATCACAGGAAAAAATGACTTGTGGCTTGATCCTGTAAGGCAAGGCAATCATCAAATTCCGATTGTAGCCTTTACAGATAATGAGGATCTTATGAAGCAGATAAGCCTTGAAAGACCGAACTTTATTGTCGGAGATGAAGTCAAATACAAGGATAAAGACTATACCATCACACGCTTTGATGATATGGGAAATAACCTAAAGACGGTAACGGTTAAGGACAATACAGAATATCTTGGCGGTATGATAACAGGCTCCGATGTGATTCCTTATCGTCTGGAAGGCGACCTTGAGAGGGTATTTCAAAATCAAACATATAAACATCCAGAGCAGACTACTGAAGAAGTAGAAATAAAGAAAGCAGAAGCTCATAACTTCAAAATTAAAGAAGAAACGCTACCTGACAAGTTATCTCCAAGTGAGAGATTAAACAATAACCTTGAAGCAATCTCGATGTTAAATCGAATTGAAAGAGGTGAGAGAGATTTAGATATTACCGCTCAGAAAGTTTTAGCAAGGTATGTTGGCTGGGGAGGACTTGCTGATGTATTCGATGAAGAAAAAGGCGGACAGTGGAAAGAAGTAAGGAGCTTTCTAAAAGAGAACTTATCGCAGGCAGAATATGAAGCTGCAAGAGAATCTACTTTAACGAGCTTTTACACACCGAAAACAGTGATTGACGGAGTGTATAAGACACTTTTGGATATGGGATTTAAACAGGGAAACATTTTAGAGCCAAGTATGGGAATAGGGAACTTTATAGGCAATATCCCTGATGAAATGAACAAGTCTAAGTTTTATGGTGTAGAGCTTGACTCAGTAAGCGGTCGAATTGGAAAACTCTTATACCCTGAAAGTGATATACAGATTAAGGGGCTTGAAGAAACTTCCTTTTCAAATAACTTCTTTGATGCGATTATCGGCAATGTACCCTTTGGAGAATATAAGGTAAATGACAGGGAGTATAACAAAAATAACTTCCTTATCCATGATTATTTCTTTGCCAAGTCCATTGATAAAGTAAGAAACGGAGGTATTATTGCCTTTATTACATCAAGCGGAACGATGGATAAAAAGGACGAAAGTGTAAGACGCTACCTTGCAGCAAGAGCAGAGTTTTTAGGAGCGATAAGACTTCCGAACGATACCTTTAAGGGCGTAGCAGGAACAGAAGTAACCTCAGATATTATCTTCCTAAAGAAAAGGGACAGTATCAGAGAAAGGGATGAGGATTGGATTCACCTTGCTGAAGATGAAAACGGGCTTTTATATAACAAATACTTTGTTGATCATCCTGAACAGGTGCTTGGTTCTATGGAAGAAATATCCGGAAGATTTGGGAATACAATAGCTTGCCTGCCAAAAGAAAACACAGACTTAAAGGAGCTACTGACAAAAGCAAGCGAAGAAATCGCTAAAAATGCTAATTATGAAGAAATAGAGCTACTTGATGATGAAATCAGCACAATACCCGCAACGGACGATGTCAAGAATTTCTCCTACACCATTATTGATGATGAAGTTTATTACAGAGAAAACTCCCTGTTTGTAAAGAAAGAAGTAACGGATAAAAACAAGGAAAAGATTAAGGACTATCTTGAGTTAAATGCTGCCTTAAAGGACGTTATTTACAAACAGAAAGAAGATTTTTCAGATGATGAAGTAAAGAAAGCTCAGGAAAAACTAAATGAAATTTATGACAGCTTTTCTAAGAAGCATGGATATGTCAACAACCTTTCTAATACCAGAGCCTTAAAAGAGGATAGCAACTTCCCGCTTGTTTCTTCCATTGAAATCCTTGATGAAGAAGAAAACTTCAAAGCAAAGGGAGATATTTTCTCCAAGCGAACAATCACAAAGGCGAAGGTTATCGACCATGTAGACACTTCCCTTGAAGCTCTTGTTTTATCGGTATCAGAAAAAGGATATGTGGATTTTGAGTATATGGGAAGCCTTACAGGAAAAGACAGACCGACTTTGATAGAAGAACTTAGAGGGGAAATCTATCTAAACATCAGAGAAGAACAAAACTTTTATAGACCATTGTCTTTTAACCTTGAAGATGGAGATTTACCTTTTGCCTGTGCAAACGGCAGTAATTCATATAAGTACGGCTATGTAACAAAGAATGAGTACCTAAGCGGAAATATCAGAGATAAGATTGCTATTGTAGACAGCTATCTTGCAAAGCTAAGACAAACGGAAAGAGAGTTGCCTCATCTTGGCTATGCGGAAGATGGCAAAGAAAAAGAGCTGATAAGCTATGAGATGAACCGTTTGGAATACCAAAAGGCAGAGCTAATAAAAGTTCTTCCAAAAGAGCTTGAAGCAAGTGAAATCAATGTAAGACTCGGAGCTACTTGGATACCGATTAAGGATATTGAAAAATTCATCTTTGAAACGCTTAAAACTCCGGGATATGCCAAATGGGATATTAAGGTTAAATTTTCAAATCTGACAAGCGAATGGAATGTAGAAGGAAAGAGCAGGGATAGAGGAAATGACCTTGCAGAGATGACTTACGGCACCTCAAGGGTAAATGCCTATAAGCTGATTGAAGATGCTCTAAATTTAAAAGAAACAAAGGTATTTGATCAGATTGTAAATCCGGACGGCTCGAAAACTTCTGTATTAAATAAAAAGGAAACGCTTCTTGCAGGGCAGAAACAGGAGCTTCTAAAAGAAGAATTTAAGAACTGGATATTTAACGATCAGGAAAGAAGAAACCGTCTTGTAAAGATATATAACGAGCGTTTTAACTCTATCCGTAACAGAGAATATGACGGCAGCAAGCTCTCCCTTGAGGGAATGACCACAGAAATTGATTTAAGATCTCATCAAAGAAATGCCATAGCAAGAAGCCTTTATGGAGGAAATACCTTGCTTGCCCATGTGGTAGGTAGTGGTAAGACCTTTGAGACGGTCTGATTGATGTCGCGTGAGGCAAAACCTGAGACGGACGATCAATAAAACTATGTGTTTGAATGAAGGTACACGCTTTATATAAGCCAAATACTCGGCTATAATAAGTCCAAATACTCGGTTTGATATAAGCCAAATACTCGGCTATAATAAGTCCAAATACTCGGTTTGATAAAAGCCAAATACTCGGCTTTAATAAAGCCGAATACTCGGAATGTTTGGAGCGAAGGGAGACTTTGCAGTGAAAGACTATTATAAAAGAGTTTCTGACAAGATATTACTTGAACATTTAGAGTCTAAGGGAGCCGTACTGATCGAAGGAGCGAAATGGTGCGGTAAGACGACTTCAGCAAAGCATTTCGCCAAAAGTATCATTCAGATGGATCGTCCGGAAATGACGGAGCAGTATCAGCAAATGGCGAGATTAAAACCTTCGAATCTCCTTGAAGGGGAGGTGCCCCATTTGATCGACGAATGGCAGCTTGCAACGCATCTCTGGAATGCCGTGCGCTATGAGGTCGACCAGAGAGGAGAATTCGGACAGTTCATTCTCACGGGATCCTCCGTTCCGGCTAAATTGGATGTGAGTATGCATACCGGAACCGGCCGAATTGTGCGTATGAGGATGAGACCGATGTCCTTGTTTGAATCCAAAGATTCTAACGGTCAGATATCATTGGCGGATTTGTTTCAGGGGAGAGACATTTCAGCTGCAGACGATCACAGTATTGAAGATATCGCTTTTTTTATCTGTCGGGGAGGATGGCCAGCAGCGCTGAATCAGACGGAAAAAGTCGCCTTAAAACAGGCGTTTGATTATTATGATGCGGTTGTCAGCGACGACATTTCCCGGGTAGATGGATTAAAAAGGGATCCGGAGCGAACAATACGCATCATGAAATCGTATGCCAGAAATGTTGCGACACAGGCTTCTCTGGAGACAGTCAGAACAGACGTAATTAGTAATGATCTAGAAACTTTTGATAAGGAATCCCTGTACGGATACCTGAATGCTCTAAAAAGAATTTTTGTCATCGAGGATTCACCGGCATGGAATCCAAATTTGCGATCAAAAACAGCGATCCGGACTTCAGATACCAGATATTTTGTTGATCCGTCGATAGCAACGACAGCGCTTGGAATCGGCCCCATGGATCTGATCAATGATCTTCAGCTCATGGGTTTACTGTTTGAGAACTTGTGTGTCAGGGATTTGAGGATTTATGCGGACGCTCTGAATGGCAATGTATATCACTACAGGGACAAGACGGGGCTCGAATGTGATGCGGTCATTCACTTGAGAAACGGAAGCTATGGTCTGGTTGAAGTAAAACTGGGAGGAGATAAGCTGATTCGGGAAGGAGCGCAAAGCCTGCTGAAATTAGCGGATAAAATTGATACAGAAAAGATGAAGCAACCGGCATTTTTGATGGTATTATGCGGAGTTGCTCCGTTTGCTTATCGAAGAGAAGACGGAGTCTTTGTTGTTCCGATTGCCTGCTTGAAGGAATAAGGAAGCTGATTATCAGTATGAATGATATGAAAAATAAATCAGAAGAAATACAGAAATATATATTAAACCCGACGTCTATTAAACAAATTCCAGTTTATCGAGCTTAGCAAACTATAAGTTTCTAAGAGATAAAATCTATAAAACTTGTACGGATATTGTAGGGTAGGAAAAGAAATCTTCCTCTACACTAGAATAAACCGAAAGAAAGGGGGAATCGAAATGAATATTATCAAGTCGTTTAACAATACGATTGATTATCTTGAAACAGTTGTTGATGGTGAAATCAGTGAGAAGAAAGTAACTCAGTTATCCGGATATTCTTATTCAATGTTCAGCCGCTTATTTTCTATTCTGACCGAAACAACGCTCTCAGAATATTTAAGAAGTAGAAGATTGACGGAAGCAGCCGTTATATTAAGAGATACGGATGAAAAGATTATTGATGTTGCATTCAGATTTGGATATGAGTCATCGGATTCATTTGGGACAGCTTTTAAAAATTTTCATGGATTTACTCCTTGCACAATAAACTAGATGGCAGGCTATATAGTTACTGATGCAGAGCAAGCGAGAGGTATGGGCTTCGATGTTTTGGAAGTGGAAGAAGCAGAGTATGCAGTTGTAGAGTTAACAGGATCTGTTCCGGAGTGCATTCATAACGGTTGGAAGTATGCGATGGAAGTATTCTTCCCTGAGCATGGTTATGTCCATTCAGGAAAACCTGACTTTGAATATTATTATGAAGGTGATATGAATAGTAAAGACTCCAAAATGGAGCTTTGGATCCCAATAATCAAAGATTTTGTTGAATACTGGAGAATAGAGAAAAGGTATTCACCGGATGCGGTAATCATGAAGATCGAAAACGAAGGACTCTCTTTTGAAACCGAGATTTGTACAAAAACCCTCTACAACTACATCAGTAAAGATTACTTCCTCAATCTGACAAATCGAAACTTACCCCGTAGAGTTAAAAAAGCCAAAAGAAGATATCGTCGTGTTAGAAAGTCATATCGAACAAGAGGAAAGTCTATTGACCAACGCCCCATGGAAGCAAATGAGCGGAGTGAATTTGGTCATTGGGAAATGGATTGTGTAGAGTCCGGGCGTGGAGGTCGATCTTGCCTTTTAACAGTAGTAGAGCGTCAAACAAACTACTCACTAAACTTTAAGCTACTCTCACAAAGCCAGAAACAAGTTAAAATGCCACTTGACAGGATGGAGAGGAAACTGGGTAGACCATCATTTCCCAGACTCTTTAAAAGTATTACCGTGGATAATGGCAGTGAGTTTTTAGATGTTCAAAGCCTTATGTCTTCTTTGTTCGCCAAGAAAAAAGCGCGAACGGAGATTTACTACTGCCACCCCTATAGTTCTTATGAGAGGGGAAGTAATGAGCAAATGAATGGGCAAATTCGAAGGTTTATCCCGAAAGGCACGGATATCTCCAAGGTCAGTAAGGGACAAGTTAGAGAAATTACGAACCACTTCAACACGTACCTGAAGCGAAGCCTAGAAGGAAAGACTTTCGAACAATTATTTCATCAAGAGCTCGCGAAGATAGGAATTGCTATTTGATTTTTTCTTCCCCCATGGGGGAAGAAAATGACACGGAAGATTCGTCATGGGGTGTTGCATTAGAAATTACAATTCGCAAAGGAAAAAAATATTCTTAATTTATCTTAGAAAGAAGGGAGCTATGATTAGGGCAAAGAAAGGCAAATTAAATTCCGATAAAAAGGCTAAGGTTGAAAACAAGGACGGGACGGGTTTGCCTGTTTATTCATTTGCAGAGGAACTGACCAACGCAATTTCACATGGAGTGGGGGTGATTCTGAGCTTTGCCATGATGGTGCTTTTGATCTTGATAGGCAGGTCAAATCACAATCCGGCCCAAATAGCCTCTTTTGCAATCTACGGGGCCTGTTCCATAGCAATGTTTTTATCATCAACCCTTTACCATTCAATAAGCAATCAGAAGGCAAAAAAAATACTTAGAGTTTTCGACCATTGCAGTATATTTATTTTCATAGCAGGCACTTATACACCGACCTGCATACTGACTCTGGGAAATAAAAAAGGTATAGGCCTCCTGATAGGGGTCTGGGCCATAGCAATCTTCGGTATTGTTTTTAAAATCATGACCTATGGCAAATATAGTAGGTATAATAAAATTTCAACTTTTCTCTACATACTTATGGGTTGGCTGGTAATTTTTTCCATAGGGGACATCTATCGGGCCAGCTCCACCATTTTTATAATTTTGCTTTTTATAGGGGGCTTGCTCTATACTATAGGTACAATTTTTTATAGGGTGAAAAGATACCATTTAACCATGCTATTTGGCATTTTTTCGTGCTGGCAGCCAGCATGGCACATTTTGCGGCATATTTAATTGAATTCGGATTTTTGGAAGGATGAAAGATGAAAAAAAAGCTCCCTCATTGACCTCATTATTGACGAGCTGGACTACCCCAACATCGGGCAAGGTCGGCCTTGCAAAATTATCCGATGAAAAAAAGATCGGCCAAAATCAGGAAAGAACCCTGATCAAGATGGAGGGCGGTCTGCCGGACCAGATATGGCGGGGGAGGTCCAAAAGGGAAAAAGGGAGAGTGATTCAAGTCGAGACCATCGTTGATACAAAAGATGTAAACTTAGAAATCTTGCATTTTAAGCAGTTCTGTAAGCATTTTGTCTTTGAAAAAGATGAAGAAGGATTCGTCAAAAAGGCTCAAAAAAACTACCTGGATGTAAGAGTAGTTTTTAGGCTGGTATGAGGAAACGCAAAGAAATAAGATAAACTCATTTTGTATTTTCTACAGGAGTAGCTTAAAAGGCTGCTCTTTTTTATTAAGGGAGTAAGGATTCCTTACATCCTTTTCAAAAAACGAAATACTCATAAGCTAAATTTACATCTTCGCTTTTATAACAAATAATAAAAGCGTAAACGAGAGGAGGCGGACTATGAATACACTTAAAGAATATATACAAGAAAATTTAGTAATAACTAACAAAGAAGCAGAAGAACTGGGATATAGTAGGCATAATTTATCAGAATTAACAACGAGCGGACAAGTAGAAAGATTAAGACCAGGACCTTATCAATTAAAAGGAAAAGTAATAGATGATTTTGTTTTAATATCATCAAACAGTAATAAAATTATTTATTCCCATCATGGATCGAACAATTTGCGATATCGTAATCGACAGAGAAAAAATAGATAAGCAAATTTTCAAAGACGCTATGAAAAGATATTTTAAATCGCCAAATAAAAATCCAAGACGACTCATAAAATACAGCAGACTATTTAAAATAGAGGGTGAAATTAGAAAATATATGGAGGTATTATTGTGATTAATATCGAGAGTATAAAGGGCAAGATACGAAGTCTGGCAGAGAAGAAAATTTGAAGTCACAGGAAGTTTTGCAAATATACCTTTTCGAAAGATTTTTAGAAAGGCTATCTAATCAAAATACAAAAATAATTTTGTAATAAAGGGAGGATTCCTAATATTATCCGTAATCGGCATTGAAAATAGAACAACTATGGACATGGACACAACCATGAAAGGAATAGCCCTAAAAAAAGAAAGAATAACAGAAGTCGTAGAAGAAATTCTAGATATCAATGTTGATGATGGAATAGGTTTTGTAATAAAAGACATCAGTTATATTAGAGAAGAGGACGAATACGAGAACTTCAGAATTTCACTAATAGCGAAAGTTGGAAAAACCAAGAATCCTATGAAACTTGACCTAACAACAGGAGATGCAATAACACCAAGGGAAATAGAATACGCTTATCCTTGTATCTTTAGCCAAGAAGATATAAAAGTAATGGCATATCCATTAGAAACAATTTTAGAAGAAAAATACGAGACCATAATAAGAAGAAATATAACAACAACACGAATGAGAGATTTTTACGACCTGTACACTCTCTACAAACTAAAAAAAGACCAAATAGACTATGAAATTTTAAAAGAAGCAATAGAAAGTGTCACATATGTCTTACTACATTACAGAAGAAGATATGCTTTTTATAGGAAAGGCTTTGAACAGCTATTCTATGTAATAAATCGATATTTTTCTGTCCGTTTCAGTAAGTTCTAACGCGATAACCTCGCTCACTTTTCTTCGATTTGAATTTTCCTCGAAACCAACCGCCGCGTCTTGAAGTCGGTCAGCAAATCGTATGCCGTCGAGATAATCGGCACAAAGATCAGCATGCCCAGCACGCCGAAAAGCGAGCCGCCGACGGTGATGGCGAACAGCACCCACATGGAGGGCAGTCCGACGGATTTGCCGACGATGCGCGGATAGACGAGGTTGCCGTCAAATTGCTGCAGACAGACAATGAAAACGGCGAAGCCGACGGCGGACAGCGGCGACTCAATCAGTAGCAGCAGACAGCCGACGAGGGCGCCAATAATCGGTCCAACCATGGGGATCAGGGCACAAAAGCCGATTAAAACGGAAATGACGATGGCATAGGGCAGATTGAGCAGGGACATGCCGACAAAACACATCGTGCCGAGGGCGACGGCCTCCAGAAACTGGCCGGTAAAGAAATTGTAGAAGTTGTCATAAGCGGTATAAAAGACGTACATAACGCCATCGGCAAATTTTTCACTAAAGAAGGAATAGAGCAACTCTTTCGCCTGTTTGCCGAGGTCTTCTTTTGATGCCAAAATATAGATCGAAAAAACCGTCGTCAAAAATACGCTGATAAAACTGGACAGCACGATGGACAGCACACTGACGACGTTGTTCAGCAGCTGATTGACAAGGGCTGTGTTTTCTTCGTTCGAAAAGAATTTGACGATATAGTCCCATAAAACGCTGGGCTTGAGCGTCTCCTGACTGTTTTCAATAAAGGTGATGACCGCCTCGGGTGCGTTGATTTTTATGGCGTAATCATGGAGGTTTTGCAAAAAAGAGGGTACGTTATTGACCAGCGTGCGCAACGAAGCGATGAGTTGCGGCAGTACGGACATAAAAATGAAAAAAATGACGGCAATGACCAAGACATAGGCGGACACGAGGGCGACCGCCCGGCGCAGCCCCGCCTTGGGAATGCGTCGGTAAATGCGCCGCTCCAACAGCGACATGGGCATGTTGACAATAAAAGCGAGGCAGAGTCCGGCGATAAAGGGTACACAAACATTCCATAACAACCCAAAAAGACCCCAGACGGCTTTGAAATTCCAGACGGTGGCACAGATAATGAGCGAAAGTGTGACAACGGTCAGTACGAGTTTGATGCTGTGCTTGTCATTTTGGTTAAATTTCATGCCAATCCGCCTTTCCGACTTTATTTTAGCATAAGAACCTGAAAAGGTCTGCAAAAAACCGTATAATATTAAAGATGGATATCGAAGAAAACAGGAGGAACGATGAAAGAACCGATCTTAGTAGTAATGGCGGCGGGCATGGGTTCGCGATATGGCGGTCTGAAACAGATTGACCCGATCGGCCCCGGCGGAGAGCGCCTGTTGGATTATTCGATTTATGATGCGCTGCGCGCCGGATTTCGCCGCGTGATTTTCGTGATTCGTGCGGAAAACCGGGGGGTGTTTGAAGAGTGCGTGCTGCGCGTTTTGCCGAAAGAACTGGAAGCAAGGCTGGCGTTTCAGGAATTTTCGGATTTGCCCGAGGGATTTGTTCCGCCGGAAGGGCGGACGAAACCGTGGGGCACGGGGCACGCAGTCCGCGCGGCGCGGGCCCAGATTGATGCTCCGTTCGGCGTGATCAATGCGGACGATTACTATGGCCCGGAAGGTTTTCGGGCACTTTACGAGTTTCTCTGCGGCGAAGCACAGGAAAAGGACGATGCGTATGCGCTCATCGCCTATCCGATCTCGCATACATTGACGCCAAACGGGTCAGTCTCTCGCGGGATTTGTGCGACAAAAGACGGATTTTTGACGCACATTACGGAGCGCACCGCCGTGTTTGCCGACGGAGCGAATGCGAAGTATACCGAAGACGGGGGCAAGAGTTTCTGTTCGATTTCGGGCGATACGCCCTGCTCGATGAATTTTTGGGGCTTTCCGCGCGCATTTTTAGAGGCAATTGAAGAGAGTTTTCGCCGCTTTTTGAAAGCGGAATTGCCGAAAAATCCACTGAAAGCGGAATTCTATCTGCCCAGTGCCGTCGGGGAACAACTGGCATCCGGTCGGGCGCGCGTGCATATGCGCTATTCGCAGGATCAGTGGTTCGGCGTGACGTACCGTGCGGATCGTGAAGCGGCGAAGCAGGAGATGCAAAAGCGGATTGATCGGGGGATGTACCCGAAGAAATTGTGGGACGGAAAAAACGCGTGCCGGCCATAGTATTGAAGAAAAAAGCACATTCGGCTGTGCAAAGGAACAATTTGTGAGACAATAGCAATAATAAAAAAGAAACAAGGGGGCATGAAATGAAAATTTTAGTTATCAACTGCGGCAGTTCATCGCTGAAGTACCAGCTTTTCGACATGGACAAAGAGATCGTGCAGGCGAAGGGATTGGTCGAACGCATCGGCATCGAAGGGTCGCGTTTGGTGCAGGAAGTCGGCGAGGAGGAATTTGTCAATGCAACGGAAATTCCGAACCACGAAGTTGCCGTACAGTTGGTCTTTGACGCATTGACGGACAAAGCGCACGGCGTCATTGCGGATGTTGCGGAAATTTCTGCAGTGGGGCATCGCGCGGTACATGGCGGGGAAGAAATCACGGAGTCCTGCCTTATTGACGAGCATGTGCTGAAAATTTTGGAAAAATATACGCCGTTTAGCCCGCTGCATAATCCGGCCAATCTGCAGGGGATGCAGGCGTGCCGCAAGATTTTGGGCGACAAGCCGATGGTCGCCGTGTTTGACACGGCCTTTCACCAGAGTATGCCGCAGGAAAATTACATGTACGCCATTCCCTACGAATATTACGAGAAGTATCGGATCCGTCGCTATGGTTTCCACGGAACCAGCCATCACTTTATCACGCTGCGGGCGGCGCAGATTTTGAATAAACCGCTGGAGGACCTCAACATCATTTCCTGCCATCTGGGCAATGGATCCTCGATTACGGCGGTGAAAAACGGCAAGAGCTTTAATACGACGATGGGTCTCACGCCCTTGGAAGGGCCGCCGATGGGTACGCGCAGCGGTTCATTGGATCCAGCGATCGTTACCTTCCTGCAGACGCAGCTCGGCAAGAGCGCCAAGGAAGTCGACACCCTGCTGAACAAAGAATCCGGCGTGTACGGGCTCTCGGGCAAGAGCAGTGATTTCCGCGATTTGGAGGCGGGTGCTGAGGCGGGCGATGCGCGCTGCCAATTGGCATTGGACGTCTTTGCAGCGCGGGTGCGCGATGCGATTGGACAGTATGCCGTCGAATTGGGTCGCGTCGATGCGATTACCTTTACTGGCGGCATCGGCGAAAACGGTGCGGCGATGCGTGCCATGATCTGTAACGGCTTAGGCATTCTCGGCGTGCAGATGGACGAAGCGGTCAACGCCAAGCGCAAACCGAAGGAAAAACAGATCTCCACGGCGGATTCCAAGATCGCCGTCTGGGTGATTCCGACGGATGAAGAACTTATGATTGCGCGCGATACCAAGCGTTTGGTGGAAGGGGCGTAATGGTAGAAAAATGAAAAACCGTATTAAAAAAATAGGCGCCGGTTGGCTGGCCATTCTGCTTCTGGCGCTCACCGCCTGCGGCGGGTCGGCAGGTACAGAAAGCGGCACCTCGCAAGAATCGGCCGGTGCGTCGGGCGCAGGCAGCGAGGCGGCTGCCTCGAGCCTGGCGAAGGATTCTGAGGCGTCGGCGGAGGAGTCGACTACAGTGTACAAAATCGGCGTGGTGCAGTTGGCGCCCCATAATGCGTTGGAGGACGCTTATCAGGGCTTTTTGGAGGGATTGCGGGTGCGCGGTTACGAAGAGGGCAAGAATCTGGCTCTTGATTACAATAATGCGCTCGGCGATGCGAGCAATGTAACGACCGTGGCGCAAAAAGTCGTGCACAATGAGCCCGATCTCATTTTTGCCATCGCTACGCCAGCGGCACAGGCGGTAGCGAATCTGACAAAGGAGATTCCCATCGTGATTACGGCGGTGACGGATCCCGTTGCGGCCGGATTGGTGCCGAGTGGCGGCGGCGGGAATGTAACGGGAACGTCCGACTTGACACCCGTTGCGGAGCAATTTGCACTGTTACAGACCTTGCTGCCGGAAGCAAAGCGGATCGGCATTCTGACGAATTCATCGGAAGATAACTCGCGCGTGCAGGTGGAGATGGCGAAAGAAGCCGCACAGGCAGCCGGATTGCAGTTAATGGAATACACCATTTCCAAATCGGACGAACTGGTGTCGGTCACGCAGTCGATGGTTGGGAAAATCGATGCGCTTTACGTGCCGACGGACAATTTGGTTTCTGAAAACCTGCTTGCCGTCACGGGCGTTACTACGCCGGCGAAGATTCCCGTCATCTGCGGCGAAGAAGCGATGCTGGAACGGGGCGGCCTCGCCACCAAGGGGATCAACTATTTTGAGCTCGGCAAGCAGGCGGGCGACATGGCGGCGGATATTCTGGAAGGCGCGGATCCTGCGTCCCTTCCCATCGGCTACCAGAAAGATTTGACGATCCGCATTAACGAAGAGGTGGCGGGCGAACTCGGAATTGTCGTGCCCGACACGCTGCGTTAGGAGAAACTATGGCTTTCTTACTCGCTTTACAGGGCGCTGCGGCGCAGGGATTGGCTTGGAGCATCCTTGCGCTGGGCGCCTACATCAGTTTTCGCTTGTTGGATTTTCCCGACATGACGATGGACGGCGCGTTCACTCTTGGCGCCTGCGTCAGTGCGGTGGCGATTGTCGCAGGGCTGCCGCCGGTGCTTGCGCTATTTCTCGCATTTCTGGCAGGTGCCGGCGCCGGCGGCATCACCGGTCTTTTGCATACGAAACTGGGGATTCCTGCCATCCTTGCCGGCATTTTGACACAGATCGGTCTGTATTCCGTCAATTTGCGCATTTTAGGACGTGCCAACCAACCGTTTTTACAATTGACCACGCTGTATAAGCAGGTGCAGGACGGCATCGCGCAGATTGGACCTTCGCTTTCGACCGATCAGGTGGCGGTTTTGTTGGGCTTGTTGCTCGCCTTCGGCGTCGTTGCGTTTCTGTACTGGTTCTTCGGCACGGAAATCGGATCCGCCATCCGCGCAACCGGCAACAATGCGGAAATGGTGCGCGCGCTCGGACAGAGCACCGATCAGACAATGGTGCTGGCACTTTGCCTTTCCAACGCGTGGGTCGGCTTTGCCGGTGGATTGGTCGCCATGTACCAAGGCGCCGCGGATGTGGGCATGGGCGCGGGCGCGATTGTCATCGGTCTGGCGTCGATTGTCATTGGGGAAACCATTTTGCCGCATGTGCGCGCTTTTGGCAGCAAACTCAGCGCCGTCGTGCTCGGTTCCGTTCTTTATCGGGCCATGGTCGCCCTCGTTTTGCAGCTGGGACTTCACACCAATGACATGAAATTGCTGACGGCATTGCTGGTGGTTGTGGCGCTGTATTTGCCGCAGGTGCTCGCCGCGCGGCGCGGAAAACGGGAGGGGCGTCATGTTTGAGATTGTGAATTTGAAAAAGACGTTCTATCCCGGAACGGTGAATGCCCGCATGGCCCTGTGTGGGGTCAATCTGACGCTGGAACCGGGTGATTTTGTGACCATTATCGGGGGCAACGGCGCGGGAAAGTCCACTCTGTTGAATGCCATTTGCGGCAGTTTTCCTGTCGATGACGGGCACATTCTTCTCGATGGCACGGATCTGACGAAGTTGCCGCAGCACGTGCGCGCGAACGATTTGGGACGCGTGTTTCAGGATCCCATGCTCGGGACCGCAGCGAATATGCAAATTGAGGAGAATTTGGCGATGGCGGCGCGGCGCGGAAAACGGCGCGGGCTCTCCTGGGGGATTCATGAACGCGAGCGGAAGCGCTACCGCGAGGCATTGGCGCGACTGGGTCTGGGGCTGGAGAATCGTCTGCAGGATAAAGTCGGACTGCTTTCCGGCGGGCAAAGACAGGCGTTGACGCTGCTTATGGCGACCTTGGTGCGTCCAAAATTGTTGCTGCTGGATGAACACACGGCCGCGCTGGATCCGGCAACGGCGGCGACGGTGCTTCAGTTGACGCGGACCCTTATTGAGGACGAAAAGCTCAGCGCGCTGATGGTGACCCATAATATGCAGGATGCCATTGACTGTGGCAATCGTCTGATTATGATGGATCGCGGACGCATCATCTACGAGGTTGCGGGACGTGAAAAAAGCGCCCTCCGGGTCGAAGACCTATTGAAGCGCTTTCAGGAGCGTGCCTCCGGTGCCATCAGCGATCGCATGCTGTTGGGATAGCTATCGTTTGATATACAGCGTGTCGTAGGGGGCGGCAATGGTGTAAATGCGCGTGCGGAAGCGGGGTGCCGCCTGCTTGCGGAATGCCGTTGTAATGGCGCAATCATCGCCAAAATGCATGGGTAGAAAAATCTCGGGATTGAGGGTTTCCAAAAAGAGATTCCCGCCGAGAAAGGCATTTTCAGCCAAGCGTGGATCCACGGGACAAAATCCGACGTGCACAGGAAAGTTCCGTACCTGGTCGAGGACATTTTTATAGTCTTCGACTTCTTTTTTTTGTTCGGAGGCGCTCATCGAGGGCCATTTCCATGCATTGAGGTCCCCTGCGTGAAAGAAAAAGATATCGTCCCATTCAAAGAGAATTGACATTCCCGCGTCGGTGGAGGGAAAGGTGTGCACTTGCAGACCTTCCCAAGTGAAACTTTCGCCGGGGTGCGCCCGCCGCACGCGCGAAGGGGTGTAAAGTCGCTTGGTACGCGCCGCTTCTTCCGGCGAATCGCCGAGGCGTATGATTTTTCCGGAGTCACGCGGCGCGCGAATCTCATCGGAGAGCAGATAATGCGCCTTTTCTGCGCCCGGGAGCGTAAAAATTTCCGGGGTATAGTGATCGGCGTGTCCGTGCGTGACGAGGAAGAGAATCTTTTTATCCGGCGGCAAAATGAGATCACCTCGAAAGTAATCGATGACGAGGAAATGCGATTCGCTTTCGATGGTGAAACAGCTGTTATAAATATATTGAATTTTGATCGACATGCCCACCTCCTATTTGATTCATACATACCCATTTGTGCGTGTTCATGCAAAAAGGGGTACTATACAAAAGACGGAGGATAACGGCCTTCAGACGAAGCCGAAATCCGAAAAGGGAGACAGAAATGAGGTTGTGATGAAACCATGGACCAGAGAAGAAAAAATCGCGCATATCACCGCGGTGGCGGAGCGCGGCGTGTCTTCGGAAAATAAACGTGAAGTCGGGATTGAGTTGGAACATTTTCTCATCGATCGCGATACCAAGAAGCGACGCTTCTATGGCGAGCCGGGCGGCGTGCAGGAAGTGTTGGAGCAGATCGGCGCATTGCCGGGCTTTGCGCCCGTGCGTTCTCATGGTCATATCTTGGGTGCGCAGGCGCGCGACTACGCGATTTCCATTGAGCCCGGCGCACAGTTTGAAATCAGCGTGCGGCACGACCCCTCGGTGCGCGTATTGCAAAAGCGCTATCAAGATGCGCTGACCCGCATTTGTCCGGTATTGGAAAAATACAATTTGACGCTTTTGACCATCGGACTGGATCCGGAAAACACCGTGGATGCGATTCCGGTGATTCCGAAAGAGCGCTATCGCATCATGACCGAATATCTCTCGGCGCAGGGCGCGTATGCGACCACGATGATGCGGCGCAGCTGTGCGCTGCAAGTTTCCCTGGATTATTCCAATGAAGCCGATTTCGTGCGAAAGTTCCGCGTATTATCGGCCCTTTCGCCCATTTTATACACGCTTTTCGACAGTGCGGCGCTTTTAGAGAAGAAACCCGTCCCAAGCTACAATATGCGTCAGGAAGTGTGGCGACAGACGGATCCGGCGCGCTGCGGCATTGTACCGGGTACCTTTGATGCAACCTTCGGTTTTCGCCGCTACGCGGAGTGGGTGCTGGGGATTGCACCGCTCTTTATTCCGCAGGCGGACGGAAGCGTCCGGGAAACGGGCGCCCAGTCTCTGGATCGTTTGCTTGACACGCTGCCGACGGAAGAGGAACGCCGCGCCCTGATTGCCCATGCGCTTTCCATTGTCTTTCCGGATGTGCGGCTCAAGGAATTTTTGGAAGTGCGCATGATGGATGAGGTGCCGGGAAATCTAGCATTCGGTGCCGCCGTGTTGCTCAAGGGACTCCTTTATGACGAGGAAAATCTGCACTTTTTGGAAACGGAATTTGCAGACGCCAGCGAATCGATGGTAGCGCGCGGAAAAAATTCGGGACGCGACAATGGAATTCAAGGCTACTATTTTTCAGATTACTTTGCCCATTGGGGCGTTCGCCTGGCGGATCGGGCAAAACGGGCTGTCAGTGGCGCCGAGGGGGAATTTTTGGACGATCTGCGCCGCATGTGGGATCAATTGGATACCCCGCGGTCCATTTTTGAGCGCGAAATGCGGATGCACGGGTACGAAAGTGCGCTGTCGATGTTTGAAGTGGAACCGGGTTGCCGCATGAAATTGCGTCTGCAGCAGGAAACGGGGGCATGATGTTTTATCCGAAAGTGGCACAGGATTATATTAAATTGTTGCAGCGAGACCCGGAGGGATATCGCCGGGAATTTGAGGACGTCCTGCGCCGTACGCATGAAGAACGAAAGTTATATCACGATACCGTCATTCCGATGACATATCAGGGAATGTTTTTTGAGGAACCGCAACAGGCGTTGTTTTCCCGCATTATTGAACGGATGGTCGCCATCGGACGAAAAGTGACCGAGGCCTTTGTCCGCGATCCCACCTATCGGCGCGGCTTTCACTTTGACCCGGTTACGGAAAAACTGATCCTGATGGATCCGGGCTACGAAATGCCCGTACCAGTGGGACGCTATGATATTTTTTACAATGGCGGGGAAGAATTTGCCTTCTGTGAATTGAACACCGACGGCTCTTCCGCAATGAACGAGGATCGCGTGCTGGGTTCGATTTTACTGGGTACGTGCGCCTTCCGGGAATTGCAAAAAACATGGCAGCTGCAGCCGTATGAACTCTTTTATAGTTTGGTGAAAGCGCTGTTGGCGCGCTACCGGCAGGTTCGCGGGCGGGACGCCCGAACAGCAGCCATCGTAGATTTTGCCGGGCTGGGCACCGAAGCGGAATTTCGCGTCTTCCAGCAGACCTTTCGCACACTCGGCGTGCCTTGCGTGGTGTGCGATCCGCGCGCGATGCGCTTTGAAAAAGGAAAACTGCTCGGCACGGATACGGAAAGTGGCAAAACCCTTCCCGTGGATCTCGTCTATCGCCGCGTAGTGACGTCCGATTTTGTGGAACGCATCGACGAGTGTGCCGATTTCTTAGCCGCTTACCAGGCGCATGCCTTTGTGATGTTCGGTTCTTTCCGTTCGCAGATTATGCATTCCAAGCTGATTTTCCGGATGCTTTCCGATCCGCAAACGCAAGCGCTTTTGACGGAAGAAGAAAATGCCTTTATTGCGGCACATGTTCCTTTAACGCGAGAATTGCTGACCGAAGCGGATCGCAAAAAAATCATCGAAAACAAAGAGGATTATATTCTCAAGCCCTATAATTCCTATGCCTCGCAGGGCATTTGGCTCGGTCGGGAACACGATGCGGATTCCTGGCGCGCGATTGTTGAAGCGCTGCCGCTAAACGCCTATATTTACCAACAATACATCGAAGTGGAGCCGACGCCTTTCATTGAAGTGCGTGGTGACGATTTGCGCCTGACGAAACTGGGTCATGTCATTGGACTGTTCCTCTACGACGAGCATTTTGCCGGCAGCTATACGCGCGTCGGCGCCCAAGGCATCATATCCGGTGCGCGGGAATACTACTCCGCTCCTGTTTTTCTGGCTCGACCGCGCGGCTGAGTTGCATCCTGCCGACCCTCGAAATACAACAAAAACCGGGGAAACGGTACCGTTTCCCCGGTTTTATTGCGCTATTCAATGATGCCGAACGTAAATCCTTCGTCGCGCAGTGCCTGCACAATCGCCTGTACGGAAGCGCGTGTGACTTCTTTTTCCGGGCGGTCGTGCATCAATATCACCATCGTAGACGGAGAACCGTAGGCTTCCCATCCGCTGTGAATAAAGGACAGTTGTCCGGCGCTGTCTGTCGGTTGTTGCGCTGGCGCTTCAGCATCGCCGTTCGTGGAATTCCAATCGATCCAGCGAATGCCCAGCTCCGCCAATGCGGCGTCCGCCGCCTCGATATTGTTCCAGGACATATGGCCGCCCGGATAGCGCCACAGGCGCGGCTCCATCGCAGGGAAGAGCGCACGCAGCGCGTCGCGTGCCGCAGCCGCTTGGCGTCCCACTTCGGCGGGATCGGCGATGCGATCGGGATACAGAGCGTGATATTGGTGATCATAGGAGTGCAGTGCCAAACCGTGGCCTTCTGCCAGCGTGCGCTCCAGCAAGGGGCGCGTTTCTTCGTTGATGCTTTGTCCCAGCATAAAGAAGGTGGCGGGTACGCCGGCCTCTTTTAAGGCATCCAGCAGTGCCGCTGTGGATTCCGTCGAGGGACCGTCGTCGTATGTTAAAAAGGCAACCTTGCCGTCCGTCAGCGGAGTACCGCCGAACATGGCTTCGCGGACCGCTTCCGCCGAATACGTGTATGCATCCGCCTGTGGCAAGTGATTTTTTTTGATGGTTTGCCATTCCGGCGCCGTATTCTCCGCCGAGGATTCCGCTTCGGAAGCGGCGGAGACTTCTTCCTGTGCGGACGATTCGCCGGTGGGAACGCTCTCCGAGACGGTCGATTCGGTATTGTCCGAGACGACAGTTTCGGGCGACGAATTTTCCGCAACGGCATCCTGCGTCTCTTGCGGCGGTCGCTCGGTGGAGGTTTCGGACGTCGCCGAACCGGCGCTTTTCGCCGGGTCCGCAGGTGGCTTATGCAGAAATACGAGTGCGGCGACGAGCAACGCGACGCCCGCCACACTGCCGATAGAAATCAGACGCCGCCGACGTTTTCTGCGCAGACGATGGGTGCGTCGACGGGCAATTTGTTCATCAATTGACATCAATATCCTCGATTTCTTCAAAGGGAATCCGGTTGCGTTGCAGCAATTCGACCGCATAGGGATCCATGCGATAGCCAATTCCGTAATATATCTTCGATACGCCCGCCTGAATCAGCGATTTTGTACAGTTCAGACACGGAAAATGCGTAACATAGCAAGTGCACCCGTTCACGGCGATGCCGCGTCGCGCGCAGTATAAAAGCGCATTCATTTCGGCGTGAATGGTTGCGATGCAGTGCCCGTCGCGCATGGTATGCCCCACTTCATCGCAGTGCGGATTGCCGGCAATAGAGCCGTTATATCCCGTCGAAATGATACGATGATCTTCGTTGACAAGTACACAGCCGACATAGGCGCGGTCGCAGGTACCGCGTTCCGCAACGGTTCGTGCCAGTTGCATAAAATAATCATTCCAACTCTTTCGCGTCATTTTTCCCTCTCTTTTTTCTTCGATTTTATTTATGATATCACCAGCAAACGAACACGTCCACCGGGTTGAGTGTGGTACACTGAATTTGTCGAAAATCAGGAAGGAAGGTGGCCTATGGCGCAGAAAATGGAAGGGCAGCTGAATGCGGCACAGCACCGTGCTGTGACGACCACCGAAGGGCCGGTCCTTCTCATTGCCGGACCCGGAACCGGGAAGACGAAAACCTTAGTTTCGCGCACCATTTACCTTTTGGAGCAGCAAGTAGCGCGTCCGGAAGAAATTACCGTTACGACATTTACTAGGAAGGCGGCGGCAGAACTGCGCAGCCGCGTTACCGGAGCATTGGCCAAGCAGGATCGCGCTGAAGAGGGCGCCCTGCTTCACATTGGGAATTTTCATGCCCTTGCTATGGACATTGTCTCCTATCGACCGGAAAAGGCGGGCCTTACGCCGGGTTTCCGCGTATTGGACGAAACGGAGCCGTGGCGCTTACTGGAAGAGCATCGGCAGGAATTGTGCGCCGATCCGGCATTTCGCCTTTTTTTTGCCAATTTGGCAGAGCAAAAAGAACCTTGGAAAAAATCCGATTGGCAGCGGATCCAAAGGCTGTTCGATCGTATGCGCGAAGGATTCTACGATCTGACGAATGCCGCCGATGTGCGCGTGCAGGGGGCACTTTCCCTGCTCGATCGGTACCGTTCTTTTTTGCGGGCGGAGAATGCCCTTGATTTTTCCGGACTCCTGGACACCGCTTGTCGCCTTCTGGAAGAGGAGCCGACTGTGCGCGAAAATTTTCAGCGGCAATGCCGTTACCTCATGGTGGATGAATACCAGGATACCAACCCCATACAGGAGCGGATACTGCGCATTCTGGCAAAGCCTACGGGCAATCTCTGCGTGGTCGGGGATGATGATCAGAGTTTGTACCGCTTTCGCGGGGCGCGCGTGGAAAATTTATTGCACTTTGGCGCGCGTTATCCCGGGACCACCACCATTTTGTTGGAAGAAAATTATCGTTCTGACGGCAGGATCTTGCAATTCGCTTCGTCATTTCTCAACGATCCGTATGCGGACTTGGGCATGGGGCGCGGCCCGCGCCTGCAGGAACATCGCTTCCGCAAATATTTGATTTCCGCCGTCGGCAGCTGCGCCGATGATGCTGTGCAGACCCTTTGCGCTCCGAATTTCAAAATTCTGGCACAGCAGACGGCCGCTTTGATTCAAAAGGAAGCGTTGCGCACGGGTGCGTATCACACCATCGCTTTGCTGAGCTATTCGTGGAATACGTCCGCTGCACAAGCCCTGCTGGGCGGCTTACAGGAAGCGGGCATCCCCCTGCGTCGCACGCGGGAAGAAGGGCTTTTGCGCGACCGGTTCGTGCGTCGTCTCCTTGCCTGCTATGCCCGCGTTCTTTTTCTCGCCGCCCCCCTTCGGGCGGCGGCGCATCTCCGCTACAATCCCGTACCCGACTGGGACGCACTGCCCGCCCGCGCCCGCCCGGCGCTCGAACACTGCGCGCAAAATCTCGCCCAACGCTTGGACGCGCCCGGCGGACTCGATCCCCTGGCGATTGGTTATGCATTTCTTGCCTGTGCGCCCTTTTCTGCGACGCTGCAGCAGGCGCTGACGGGCGATGTGCGCGCCGAGCGTCGTCTTCGCCGGCTCGCCGTATGTATGCAGTTGGTGGCGCGCCGCAGCGCCGCGCGGGGAACCATGCGGCTTTCGCGTGCGAATGCTGCTGCATTTGCAGAGGATTTTTTCAATACCTTTCTTCCTTTTCTGCAAAAAGCGGGCTACGCCTTGGATTACGCCGATGAGCCGGAAGAACCGGCGGCACCGGACGGGGTTACGCTCTTAACGATTCATCAGTCCAAGGGACTGGAATTTTCAACGGTGTTGTTGCTGGAACCCACACGTTCGTCCGGCGGATTTCCGCAAGAAGCGGAACCGCTGCCGCCAGCGAAGGAATTCGCCGAGGCCGTGTCGCCGGAAACGGCGGAGCGCTTTGATGAAGCGCGGCGCTACTACACCGCCTTCACGCGCGCCAAAGACCGGTTGATTCTGCTCAGTTGCGATGCGACTTGCGCTGCGGCATCCCCTTTTCAAAATAGAGAAGGGGAACGTTTCCCTGTGGCGCCAGCTTTTGCCGCCATCAACGCGACGCTGCCGCCGGTTTCTGCGTCGGAGTGCGCGGTGCAACCAAGCGGTGCGGAGATTATGCCCGGAGCGGCACCTCCCTCACCGCCCCCGGAAATGATTCAATACGCCTATGCGTATACGACGGATGTGCAACCCTATCGCCATTGTCCGCGTGCGTATTTCTTTTTTCAAAAAGCCGGGTTTCCGCAGCGGCAGACGCCGGAAGCGGCGTACGGAACGCTGGTTCACCAAGCGCTGCAGTTCTTTCATCGCCCGGAATGGCGGGCGTGCGTCCCGACGGAGGAGCAGCTGCAGCGTTGCGTTCAATGGCTGCAAGGGGGCATGAAAAGACAGCGCCTGCCGCTTCCCGAAAAAGCGGAAGAACGCGCATGTGCCGATTTGCGCGCCTATTTTTCGGGCGCGGGGGCGTCGCTGCACCGTCGGGCATGTGCCTCCGAGCAGAGTGTCTACTATTCGGAGCAGGCCTATATTTTGTACGGAACATGGGATCTTTTGCTCGACGACGGTACACTCGTCGATTTCAAAACCGGACAGAAACCGGAAGCGGACAGTGAGAAGGCCCGTTCGTATCGTGGACAACTGGCTTTTTATCGGTTATTGGCAAAAAAAAGCGAGGAAAAGGAGAGCAATTTGCCGGGCGAAGATCTGTTATACTTTACGGAGGAACACAAAGCGCCGCTGGTGCGGGTCAAGCGGGCGGATGCGGCACAAAGAAAGGCACAGCGTGCCGAGATCGCCGCGCTGATTGCGCGCATGGAGCGGCGGGATTTCGATCAGCGTGCGCCGCGCGAATCGTGCGGACGCTGCCCGTTCTGCGCGTTTTGTTATCCGAAGGAAGGAGAGTTTCATGCATAAATATGTTTTCGGACCGATTCCGTCCCGCCGGTTGGGGCAGTCGCTCGGCGTGAGTCCGATTCCCGAAAAAACGTGTAATTATTCCTGCATTTATTGTCAACTGGGGCGCACAAACGATATGCATTGGCAGGTGAAAAATTATTTTCCGGTGCAGGACATTCTGGACGAAGTGAAGGAAACCCTGCAGGAGGGCGTTTCCTACGATGTCCTCTCGGTTGTGGGCGAAGGGGAGCCGGCGTTATACGCCGATTTGAAGGCGCTTTTGGTCGGATTAAAGAAACTGCAGAAAAAACCGGTGTGTGTGATTACGAATGCCGCCAACATCGACGATCCTAGAGTGGCCGATGCGCTGTTGGAAGCGGATATTCTCATGCCGTCTCTGGATGGGGTAGACGAAACCGCGTGGCGCACCCTGCATCGTCCCTCGCCGCATATCCACTTCGACAAAATGATGGAGGCGCTTTTTAATTTTCGCGCCCGTTACCGGGGCCATTTTTGGCTGGAGGTCATGTTGGTGCGCGGGGTGAATGACAGCAAAGACCAGATTGACGCCTTGGCGGAAGCGGTGCGGCGGCTGCACCCGGATCGGGTTTTTGTCAATACGCCGGTGCGTCCACCCGCAGAGTCCTGGGTGGAGGTTTCTTCGCCGGAGACGATTGCGTATGCGGCGAAAGTGCTGGATGCGACACCGATCGATGCATTGACGGAAGGGACATTTTCAAGTGCGGAAGAGGACCCCGTCGAGGCGATTGCGGAGATCTGTCTGCGTCATCCGATGAATCAGTTTGAAATTCTTCACTTTTTGGAGGGACGCGGCGTGTCCGATGCCGCACCGGTGTTCGCTGCACTGGATGCGCGCGACGGCATGGTCCGGGTGGAGTATAAGGGCATTGCGACCTATCGCAATCGGGAAAAGCGCCCTCAAGGAGCAAAAGCATGAGTCGATTGCAGCGCTGTGTCGCCATTCACGATTTGTCCTCCTTCGGGCGTTCGTCGCTTACCATTGTCATTCCGACACTCTCGGCGATGGGGATTCAGGTCTGCCCCGTGCCGACGGCGGTATTGTCCACGCACAGCGGCAACTTTTCCGAATATACTTTCGTCGATCTCACAAATTCCATGGCGGGGACTTTTGCGCATTGGAAAAAGCTGGAGCTGACCTTTGAAGGCATTTATTCGGGATTTTTAGGCTCTCCGGAACAGGTGCGCCTGATTGCCGACATGATTGCGGAATTTCGACGTCCGGAAACGCTGGTGGTTGTCGACCCGGTGTTGGGCGACAAGGGGGATTTTTATTCCTCGATCGCACCGGCAATGGCGGAGGAAATGCGGGGGTTGGTTCATTTGGCGGATGTGTTGACGCCGAACCTGACGGAGCTTTTTCTACTCTTGGGGGAACCGTATCAACCGCATCCACAGTTGGAAGCATTGGACGCGTATATCGCGCGCCTTGCCGCCTGCGGTCCCCGGCGCATTGTCGTGACCTCGGTGCCGGGCGAAGAGGAAGATTCCATCGGTTGTCGTGTCTATGATGATGGCGTACTTTCTACGATTGAAAGTAAACAGTATCCGGCACACTATCCGGGGACGGGCGATTACTATACGAGTATTGTTACCGGCGCACTGATGGACGGGCTTCCCTTTGGCAAGGCCTGTCAAAAAGCGGCGCACGAGGTGTACCGGGCGATTCAGGAAAGCGACGCTTCCGGGGAACCTTCTCGGGAGGGCATCCTTCTGGAATCGGCGCTGCAGCGGTTGTTGCAGGAGGCGCAGGTCCGTCGCGTGCCCGGAGCGCGGGAAGGCGCCGTCAGCCGCGCCTGCCGGGAAGGGTGGTATTAAGCGAACGGGCTACTTTCGAGCGGTCTTGCGCCGGACTCTGTGTGCAGGCGCCGGTACGTGCGCACGGTGTAGAAGGTCTCTTCAAAAGGCACGGGATCGGTTTCGCTTTCCAGCATCCAGTCGGGTGAGACGTCCAAATTCGGGATGCGCGTATCGACCGGGTCGCAGGTGCGCCGTAGGACGGTGAGCGTTGCTTTCCCGCAGAGCGGCCAGAGGGCACGCAGCGCACCGGCGCCGCCGATGAGGTAGTGCTCTTTTTCTTCATGGGGATCGAGCGTGCGCAGTGCCTTAAGCAGTGCGGGAGTATCAGCGACGGGCGTGATATTTTCCCGCGTGAAGTGCACATCGCGTGTGAGAACGATGTTGTCGCGCTTCGGAAGTGCCCGTCCGCCGGGCAGGGAATCGAGGGTTTTTCGCCCCATGACAATGATTTGCCCGGTCGTAAGCCGACGAAATTGTTTCAAGTCGGCGGGAATGTGAAACAGCAGGTCACCTGCGTTTCCGATGCCGAAGGCGGCATCCGTAGCCAACAAAATGTGGAGCATGCGGTCTCCTTTCTAAAGAGGGGCGCCATTGTACGGCGGGTCAAAAAGCAAAGCCCTTGTTTAAGAGGGGCATTCTAATCGATAATAGCAATTTCATCTATTATAGGAGAGAAATACGCCGATGCGCAATGCCCGGGCGCGGGCTTTTTGGTAGAAATCGGAATCGCCTTGCTATTTTTTAGCCGTTTCCGTACACTCAGTCGGGAGGGAAACATGGAGAATCAAAAAATTCGTGTAAATATGATTTCAAGCGGAGAGGATGTGAAGGGACAGGGCGTCGGTTCCGCCTATTTTGAGTTGATCCGTTTGCTGCAAACACATGCGCAGGATCGCATAGAGCTGTCGTTTAATGACGACAAAGATGTCATGCTGAATCATGTCCACACCGTTCATCCGATGTGCTATGCCCAGATGTTTTTGTCGAAACACCCGTCCTGTATGCATGTGCATTTTTTGCCGGAGACTTTGGAAGGCAGCATTCGATTGCCAAAATTTGCGCAAGATGCTTTTTATAAATATTTTTTATCCATGTACAAAGCGGCGGATGCCGTCATTGTAGTGAATCCGATTTTCATTGACGCCCTAGCCGCATACGGTGTAGATCGCAATAAAATCACCTATATTCCGAATGTCGTGTCATCCGAAGCGTTTTACCCGTTAAAAGAACGAAAAACGAGAGAGACCGCCGAGAAATTCGGCCTCCGAGAGGATCGCCTGACGGTGTTGGGCGTCGGGCAGGTACAAACGCGAAAAGGCGTGCTTGATTTTCTGGAAGTGGCGCGTGCGCTGCCGGAGATGCAGTTTATCTGGGCGGGCGGATTTTCCTTCGGAAATATTACGGACGGCTATGATGAACTGAAAGCGGCGGTGCGTGAGGCGCCGGAAAACGTGCAATTTCCCGGAATCATCGAGCGCGATGAAATGAACCTTTTATATAATTATGCGGATGTACTTTTAATGACCTCGTACAATGAACTTTTTCCGATGTCGGTTTTGGAAGCTGTGAATGCGGGCACAGCACTGATCCTGCGGGATCTGGATTTGTATCGCAAGATTTATTTTGCGGAATATCTCTGCGGAGACAGCAATCGCGCCTTTGTTGAAATGCTGCGCGGCTTAGCAAAGAATCCGGAAAAATTGGCGCAGGCGCGGGCAGTTTCGGCGAAGATTCAGGCAGATTATTCAGAAGCGCGGGTGGCGCAGTTGTGGGTGGATTATTACACAAGGTTTGCCGCGGCGCACAAAGTGATATAATGCCGGAAAATAGTAACGCACAGAGCACGGAAAGGAACGGAAAATGGACGAGAAAAAACTTGCAAAAGTGGCAGTGGAAAAGGCAATTTCTTATTTACAGGTGCCGAGTGTCGGTGGCGATACGAATCGGCTTCGGGAAATTCTCTGGGAAGAAATGGGTGCGTGGGAAGCGAACAGCGAAGGACGTTTTTCTCGTCATCGCACCAACAAGGGCTTGATTTACGGTACGTTGCGCGGAAAAAATGATGCCAAACACCGTCTGGTCACGGCACACATCGATACGCTCGGGGCGATGGTGCAGGACATCAAGGAGAACGGGCGGCTGCGGCTCAGTCAGGTCGGCGGCTATGCGTGGCCCGCGGTGGAAGGGGAAAATGTGACGATTTTCACCGGAAGCGGCAAAACCTACACGGGCAGCTTTCTGCCGGACAAAGCTTCGGTTCACATTTTCCGCGATGAGGCGCGTGAAACGCCGCGCACTGAATTCACGATGGAAGTGCGCATTGATGCGCCCACATCCTCCCGTGCGGAAACGGAAGCGCTAGGCATTCACGTCGGCGACGTTGTCGCCTATGACACGCGTACGGTGTACGATGCGCAGAGCGGCTATCTGAAATCGCGCTATCTCGACGACAAGGCGATCGTCGCGGTGCAGATGGTTGTGATGCAGGATCTCATTGAAAGGCGCGTGGAACTGCCTTACACGACGCACTTCTTTTTCAGCGATTATGAAGAGGTGGGTCACGGCATTTACGGGATTCCGGCGGAGTGTTTCGAATTTTTAGCGATGGACATCGGCACCGTCGGCGGCACCCATACTTCGAGCGAGCACAAAGTGACGATTTTAGCGAAAGATTCGCGCACGCCGTATAATGTCGATTTTCGGCGCTATCTGGAGCGCTTGGCGCAGCGCGAGGGCATTGCCTACGCGACGGATGTGCATTATCAATATGGTTCAGACGCCACGGCGGTGATTTTCCAGGGGCTGGACGCTGCGTTTGCGTGCATCGGGTTGGGCGTCGACGCCACCCATCACTATGAACGGGCACATATCGACGGTTTTGCCGCAAATATTGCACTGCTTACGGCGTATCTGCAGGAACCGGCACTCGGCGACTGAGTCGCAGCTGGTGGGGTCGGCGTTCGTTGCCGTATTGGAGCTTTGATTGGAATAGAGAATGAATTTCAGCGGGTTTCAAAAATTGACACTTCTCGATTATCCGGGCAAAACCGCCTGCACATTGTTTACGGCAGGCTGTGATTTTCGTTGTCCTTTTTGCCATAATCCTTCTCTGGTACTGCCCGAACCGACAGAAAGCACGGCGCAAAGACCGGAAGCGCAGACGCCGGAGATGCAGCCGAAAGGTGCTTTCTCCGGACCCGGGCATTGGACGGAGGCGGAGGTGTTGGCTTTCTTACAAAAGCGCATCGGACTTTTGGACGGTGTATGTATTACGGGCGGCGAGCCACTTCTGCACACGGACCTTGCGCCCTTTCTTGCGCGCGTGAAGACACTGGGCTTTTCCGTAAAACTCGACACCAACGGCAATCACCCGACCTTTTTGAAACAGTTAGTGGCGCAGGGACTCGTGGATTACGTCGCCATGGATCTCAAAAATGCGCCGATGCAGTATGCGCGCACGATCGGCAGACCGATCTTCGATCCGGATGCCGTGCGGCAAAGCGTGGAATTTCTTCTTTCGGATGCGGTCGATTACGAGTTTCGAACGACGGTCATTCGGGAACTGCACCGCAAAGAAGATTTGCTCGCTCTGGCGCAGGGGATTCGCTGTGCGCGTCGCTACTTTTTGCAGGCATTTGTCGATACGGGAAATTTGGTGCAAGACGCACTGAAAAAAAACGGCACAGGGACATTTTCGGAGTCTGAAGAATCAGGGGAAACCGGAGCGCAGCACCGCTTTCACGCATATTCCGAGGCAGAGATGCGGATGCTGTGCGATGTGGTTCGTGCCGTCTTGCCCGCCACGGAGGTGCGGGGCTTATAATCGAGAGGACTGCCTGTTTCACAGCGGAGCAGGCAGTTTTTTTGCGTTCTGCGCAAAGAGATGTAGCCATTTGTCAAATTTCGGGTATCGTTAAAATTAACCTGCCGAAACAATATCGGCGGTGAAGGAGGTTTTAATGGATTCATTGTTGGAAATCCGCGACTTATATGTTGCGGTTGAGGACAAAACAATTTTACAGGGCATCAATATGACCATTCGCAAGGGCGAGGTACACGTCGTTATGGGTCCGAACGGCGCCGGAAAATCGACCCTTGCCAACGCCATCATGGCCCATCCGAAATATACGGTGGCAAAGGGAGATATTCTCTTTGAAGGGGAAAGTCTGCTGGATTTGCCGGCCGATGAACGGGCGCGCAAGGGCTTGTTTATGAGCTTTCAATCGCCAAAGGCGGTGCCGGGCATCACTGTGGAAGATTTTTTGCGCACCGCGAAGGGGCAAAAAGAGGGCAAGACGCTTTCCGTACTGGCGTTTCAAAAACAGCTGCGTGCCGCGATGGAAGAGTTGCAGATGGATCCGGGTTATGCGCAGCGCTACCTGAATGTCGGCTTTTCGGGCGGGGAGCGCAAAAAGATGGAGATTTTGCAGATGAAAATTCTCGATCCGAAATTCATCATGTTGGATGAGACGGATTCGGGATTGGATGTCGATGCGGTGCGCATTGTCTCCGACGGCATTTCCGATTTTCTCAATGCGGAGAAGAGTTGCCTGATCATCACGCACCACAGTGAAATTCTTTCATCCATTCATGCTGACGTGGTGCATATCGTCATCGACGGCCGCATCGTCAAAGAAGGCGGTGCAGAGCTGATCCATCGCATCCAGGAAGAAGGTTACGAGAAAATCCGCGAAGAGGTTGAGGGAGCGGCGTGCGGTGCGAACGCTTCGGAAGGAGCGTGAGCATGGCGGAAAAGCGAGAAAAAACCGAACGCTATCTTGAAGAGCGCAGGCGGGAACGCGAACGCATGAAAAAAGAGCGGCGCGCGGAACGCGATCAGCGGATGCGGGAACGCACCAATGTGGAGGAGATGGACCGCGGCGTGTACGATGTCAAAAACCCGTTTGCCTACGACGTCATGGCGGAGCGGGGGCTGACGGAAGACATTGTGCGGGAAATCTCGGAATTGAAGAATGAACCGGATTGGATGCTGCAAAAGCGGCTGGAAGCGCTGGCGATTTTCAACAAGACGGAAAATCCGACATGGGGACCGGACCTCACCCCCGTGGATATGAATAAAATTTCCACGTATATCCGTCCAAAAGCGCAGATGGAAAGCAACTGGCAGGATGTGCCGGATGAGATCCGCAACACCTTTGAGCTGCTGGGCATTCCGGAAGCGGAACTGGACCAACTTGCCGGCGTCGGTGCGCAGTACGATTCGGAAATTGTCTATCACAATATGAAGTCGTACCTGGCGGAGCAGGGCGTGGTTTATACGGATTTTGAAAGCGGGGTGCGCGAGTATCCGGAAATTGTCAAGGCGTATTTCGGGAAACTCATCACACCGCGTCTCCATCGCTATGCGGCGCTGCATTATGCGGTTTGGTCGGGCGGCTCCTTTGTCTATGTGCCAAAGGGCGTGAATGTCGATATTCCGCTGCAAAGTTACTTCCGTTTGAATGCGCCGGGGGCGGGGCAGTTTGAGCATACGCTCATCATTATTGAAGAGGGTGCCTATTGTCACTTTATCGAGGGCTGTTCGGCTCCAAAATATAATACGATCAATCTGCACGCCGGCGCGGTGGAGCTCTACGTCAAGGAGAATGCGCATCTGCGTTACTCAACGATTGAGAATTGGTCGCGCAATATGTACAATCTCAATACGAAACGGGCGCGGGTGGAGAAAAACGGAAAAATCGAATGGGTCTCCGGATCCTTTGGCTCGCACGTCTCCATGCTCTATCCCGCGAGTCTTTTGGTCGGCGAGGGTGCGCGCAGTGAATTCACGGGCATTACCTTTGCCGGCAAGGAGCAGTATCTCGACACCGGTGCGCAGGTTATGCATTATGCTCCGCACACGTATTCGACGGTCAATTCCAAGTCCATCTCCAAGTCGGGCGGAGTTGCAATTTATCGCGGGCTGGTCGACATCGGCAAAGACGCTGCCGGCAGCAAATCGACGGTTTCCTGTGAATCACTGATGCTCGATCCGGAAAGCCGTTCGGACACGATTCCGACGATTCGCATCGAGAATGACGACGTCGATTTGGGACATGAAGCGAAAATTGGGCGCATTGACGAAGGCGCCATATTCTATCTGATGAGCCGCGGCATTCCGGAGGAAGAGGCCAAGGCACTGATTGTACGCGGCTTTGCCGAGCCGATCGCCAAAGAATTGCCCATAGAGTATGCGGTGGAGATGAATAATCTGATTACGCTGGAACTCAAGGGCGCCATCGGTTAGGCGGGAGGAAGGCATGAAAACCAATATTTTACCGGAGTTAACCTGGCGTTGGCTCGATGTGAACGCCATTGATGTTGACGAGGCGGGCGAGAAAATTGAATATCGACAAAAATTGACGCAGGGCGGCACTGTGAAGCTCGATCCAAAGATGGACGCCTGGCTGGAGGAAGCGCCCGCAATTGGCGCGGAAGTCCT
The DNA here is from genome assembly GCF_900120375.1 of Ndongobacter massiliensis. Classification (GTDB taxonomy): domain Bacteria; phylum Bacillota; class Clostridia; order Tissierellales; family Peptoniphilaceae; genus Ndongobacter; species Ndongobacter massiliensis. The sequence goes on along the minus strand of NZ_LT635480.1, from coordinate 1,391,487 downwards.
TCGCGAAAATCGAGAAAAGTTGAATTATCGGCAGCGCGTCGTATTGGCGGACGGGGCGGATGAAAAATGGACATTTTCACTCAGTGCGGAGTCACCGCGCCTGGTCGACCGCCAACAACTGGTCGTCCCGCCGGCGTGTCATGCGCGGGTCTTGCTGCGGCTGACCAGTCCGGACGATCTGGAAGGACTGCGCAACGGTACCCTGACGGTCGATGTGGGAGAAGACGGCGTGTTGGATCTGGCGATTTTGCAGGAGTTCGGCAGGCAGACGGAGTCCGTGCTTCATATTGTCGGTCGCGTCGCAGATGGCGGGCAGCTCAATCTCACGCAGTTGGAGCTCGGAGCAAGCAACTCCGCCGTGCATTACAGCTGTGATCTGCTCGGTTTTGACGCAGCAACGGATGTTTCCGGAATTTATTTTGTCGACGGGGATCGAAAGCTGGACTTGTTCTACAATGTGCGCCACATCGGCGAAGAGTCGAAGTCGGATATTGTAGTCAACGGTGCGCTGCTCGATCGCGCGCGAAAAAGTTTTCGCGGAACCATCAATTTTTTGGAAGGATCCGGCGGATCCGTGGGGGACGAGCAGGAATATGCCGTCCTGCTCAGTGAGGAGGTTCGGGCCATTGCGGTGCCCATTCTCCTCTGCCATGAGGATGACGTGGAGGGCAATCACGCGGCGTCGGCGGGACGCATTGATGAAGAGCAGCTTTTTTATCTGATGAGCCGCGGATTTGATCGCAAAGAGGCGGAAGGGCTTCTGGTCGAAGCAAAAATGACGCCGACGATCGATCGTCTGAACGATACGGCGTTAGCTTCTGAGTTGCGCACCAAGCTGCATGAAAGGATTGTAAGACGATGAGTGAGCAGCAGAATACGATGCGGCGCTTGCCGCAGGATGTTGAAAAGATCTTGCAGGATCCCGGCTTTGACGTACAGGCGGTACGGGCGGATTTTCCCTATCTGGCGGACAAAGAGCCAGTCATTTACCTCGATAATGCCGCAACCACGCAGCGGCCGCGGCAGGTGCTCGAGCGCGTGGACGCCTTCTATCGGCATGAAAATGCGAATCCCTTGCGCGGCAATCACCGGTTGAGTTTGGCGGCTACGGAAGCCTACGAAGCTGCGCGTGCGCGCGTTGCGGAATGGATTCATGCGCCGAGCCCGGAACAGGTCATTTTTACGCGCAATGCGTCGGAGTCGTTGAATCTCGTCGCCTATGCGTGGGGACTTGCTTCGTTGAAACCGGGGGATGAAGTGCTTATTACGCGCATGGAGCACCATTCCAATTCAGTGCCCTGGCAGTTTGTCTGCCAACAAACGGGTGCCGCCCTGCGCTATGTCGATTTTGATGACGACTTTGAATTGGATGAAGCGGATTTCCGCGCAAAATTAAACGAAAAGACACGCGTGGTCTCTTTCACCGGAGCCTCCAATGTGTTTTCCGCCGTGCCTCCGGCGAAGAAATTGATTCAGGCGGCACACGCCGTTGGCGCGATTGCCGTAGTCGACGGGGCACAGTTAGCGCCGCATGAACCGGTGAATGTTACGGATATGGGCTGCGATTTTTTTGCCTTTTCCGGACACAAGATGTTGGCGCCGTTCGGCATCGGCGTACTTTACGGAAAGCGAGAAATTTTAGAATCGATGCGTCCCTTCCTTTATGGCGGAGAGATGATTGAATACGTGTACGATGAGGAAGCCACTTTTGCACCATTGCCGTATAAATTTGAAGCGGGGACACAGAATGTCGGCGGGGCAGTCGGTCTGCACGCGGCCATCGATTATCTGGATGCCATCGGTATGGAAAAGATTGATGCGTACGAGCGCGCGCTTGGGGAGTATTGTGCACAGCGTATGCGGACACTGGATTTTCTCACACTCTACCATCCGCAGAAAGGACCGCGCGGTGCGGCGGTCGCCTTTAATGTCAAGGATGTGCATCCGCATGACGTGTCGACCATTTTGGATTTTGACCGCATCGCCATTCGCGCCGGGCACCACTGCACGCAGCAGCTGCACCGTTCGCTGTGTATTTCCTCCAGCAATCGCGCGTCCTTCGCCTTCTACAATACAAAGGAAGAGGTGGATGCGCTCATCGACGGGTTGTACAAGGTGCGTACGACCTTGGGATTCGAGGTGTAGTTTGGATATTCGGCAATTGTATTCGACGATTATCATGGAGCAGTCGCGCTCCACGAATCACAAACACGAGTTGCCTGACGCGACGGTGACGGAAAAAGGGCACAACCCGAGTTGCGGCGATGAGATCGAGCTGTCGCTCCGCCTTTCGGGGGATGTGATTGAGGAGGCTTCTTTTACGGGGCATGGTTGTGCAATCTCTCAGGCCTCCACATCGCTTCTGTGCGAACTTATCGAGGGCAATACCGTGGCGGAAGCACAAAAAAAAGTGGATACTTTTTTGGGGATGATCAAAGGGGAGATTACGGACGATGCGCTGCTTGAAGACACGCTGGGGGACGCGCTGGCACTGAAGAGCATTTCCTATATGCCGCAACGCGTCAAGTGTGCTGTTTTGGCGTGGCATACGCTGGATGATATTTTGAAAAGCAAGCCGAAAGCCTGATCTCTCCGTCGAATCAACCGAAAGCGCCTGCGGGCGCTTTTTTGGTGCATGGATATGTATAATCTGTGAATCGAACAGGCGTTCGTACGCAAGAAACGGGGGTCTCTACGACCCTATACACAATGAAAAATATAATTATTTCAATAAATGGATAAATTCACTGTGCGAAGGGATTCCTTTCCTATGAAATGATGCGGGAAAATTGGGCTAAAGAAAGTTATCCACAAATTTTGTGGATAAAAAGTGGATAAAAAAGGCGAAAAATGGAGTTGTCCAACGAGTTATCCACAGTTTCCACAAAATTTCGGACGGATTTCTCCACCGAAGCCCAAATTTTTCGAAGGGAGTTTCGGGGGTGTAAATATTCAAAGCGCCATTTTGCGCGGTTTTAATGAATGAAAATTCAAAATGTAAGAAATTGGTAAAAAAACGAATGAAAGAGAATGAAAAAAATGGGTATGTAAAAAACAAGTAAATTCTCAATGAATTTACAGAATTTCGAAGGAGGCCACTATGAACATTCAGTACGTCGGACGCAACATTCAGTTACGGGACAATTTTAAGGAATTGACGGCGAAAAAACTCAATCGATTGGATAAGTATTTCAGCGAAGATGTCAATGCCGTCGTAACCATGTCCACCGAAGGCGCAGATCGGAAAGTTGAGGTCACCATTCGAATCCCGGGGTCGGGCACGATTTTGCGTGCGGAAGAGCGTTCGGATGATATGTTGGAATCGGTGGATCGGGCGGTGGATGCCCTGGTTTCCCAAGTTCGAAAATATAAGACAAAATTGCGTCGCCATCAAAAAGGCAATGAATCGATTCGTTTTGAATCCGTCGAACCGGATCACGAAGAAGAAGATACCGAAGAGCCGCGCATTGTCCGCGTCAAACATCTGGAACTCGCACCGATGAGCGCCGAAGAGGCCGTTCTGCAAATGGAACTGTTGGGACACGATTTCTTCCTGTTTGTGGATGCGGAAGGCAGCGGGGTCAATGCGGTGTATCGGCGCAAAGCGGGGGATTACGGATTAATTGTCAGCGAATAGCGTCGCCGCAGCAAAGGCGAAACGCTGTTTGAAGCAGTTGCCCCGCTGAGTGGGCAAAGGTCGTTGTCGAAGGCTGTCGACAACGGCCTTTTTTGTGGACTTCTGTTTGCGGCGGTTACAGATAATTCACAGGAATGACACGGTCCTCTCCACGCAGAGTGACAAGATGGTCATAGAGGCAAATGACTCCACCCGGCCCGCGCGCCAATGTAATGGGACGCCCTGCAATTGTCACGTCCTGTGCGAAGTGATAAGATAAACCCGTATGCCAAGCGATCCACATCTGTTTTTGCGCAAAAGCGTTTTGCGCGGGGGACAGGAGAATTCAATGCGCGGATCGAAGACAGAAGGGAACAGTATGGGGATTTTCAGTTCAATATTTAAGTCTTTCAGTGAAAAGGAAGTGGGAAAAATTGAGCCGATTGCCGATCAGGTATTGGCTTTGGAACCGCAGGTGGAAGCGCTCAGCGACGCCGAGTTGCGCGCGAAAACCGAGGTGTTTAAGAATCGGCTGACCGGAGGCGAGACCCTGGATGACATTTTGCCGGAAGCCTTCGCCGTTGCACGCGAGGCAGCGTGGCGCGTGTTGGGGATGAAGCCGTATCGCGTCCAGGTCATCGGCGGCGTGGTATTGCACCAGGGACGCATCGCCGAGATGAAAACCGGTGAAGGCAAGACTTTAGTTGCGACCATGCCGGCGTATCTCAACGCGCTTTCCGGCGAAGGCGTGCACATCGTCACCGTCAACGATTATCTGGCAAAGCGCGACTCCGAGTGGATGGGGAAGGTCTACGAGTTTTTGGGGCTGAAGGTCGGCTGCGTGATTTACGGACTGACAACGGAAGAGCGGCAGGAGGCCTATAATGCGGATATTACGTACGGGACGAACAACCAGTTCGGTTTTGATTATCTGCGCGACAATATGGCCATTTATAAATCGCAGGTGGTGCAGCGCAAACTCCATTTTGCCGTGGTCGACGAGGTTGACTCCATCCTGATCGATGAAGCGCGTACTCCGTTGATCATTTCCGGCGAGGGCGATAAATCGACGGACATGTATAAAATTGCCGATCGCTTTGTGCACTCGCTGACCGGGCGCATTTTGGCACCGGAAGAGAGCGAAACGAGTAAATTGGATGCGTTGACTCAGGAATATGTCGAAGAGACGGTGGATTTCATCGTCGACGAAAAGCGCAAAACGGTCAACTTGACCGAGCAGGGCAATGCGGCTGCCGAGCGTTATTTCAAGGTCGACAACATCTCCGATCCGGCGCATATGGAGTTGATGCACTATATCAACCAGGCGCTCAAAGCCAATCACACCATGAAGCGGGACATCGACTACATTGTCCACGAGGGCGAGGTGCTGATCGTCGATGAATTTACCGGCCGCATCATGCAGGGTAGACGCTATTCCGACGGTCTGCACCAGGCGATTGAGGCCAAGGAAGGCGTGGAAGTCAAAAGCGAATCGAAGACGCTTGCCACCATCACCTTTCAGAACTATTTCCGCATGTACGAAAAACTCTCCGGCATGACCGGAACGGCGATGACCGAACAGGACGAATTCTCGGAAATTTACCACATGGACGTCATTGCCATTCCGACGAATCGTCCCGTGATTCGTGTGGATCAAAATGACCAGGTTTACGTCAACCAAGCCGCGAAATATCGCGCAATCGTGGCGGAAATCGAGCGCGTCCACGCGACCGGGCAGCCCATCCTTGTCGGTACGGTTTCTGTCGAAATTTCCGAATTGATTTCGTCCATGCTGAAAAAGGCGCGCGTGCCGCACAGCGTATTGAATGCCAAGTACCATGCACAGGAAGCGGAGATTGTCGCCCAAGCGGGTAGACTGGGCACCGTCACCATTGCAACGAACATGGCGGGTCGTGGAACGGATATCGTGCTCGGCGGGAACCCGGAATATGCCGCCAAGGAAGAGATGAAAAAAGAGGGCTATTCCGAAGAACTCGTCGAATGGGCGGACAGTTATTCCACCGTCACAAGCGAGACAAAGATTTTGATCGGAACCGAAGAAGCGCCGGCGTATCTCACTGGTGATGAAATTTTAGCGGCGCGTGCCCGTTATGCCGAATTGAAAGCGCAGTATAAGGAAAAGACAGATGAGAATGCGAAGGCGGTCATTGCCGCCGGCGGATTGTATATTTTAGGCACGGAACGCCATGAGTCGCGACGCATCGACAACCAGCTGCGCGGCCGTTCCGGACGACAGGGCGATCCCGGCGAATCGCGCTTTTACATTTCGTTGGAAGATAATCTCATGCGCCTGTTCGGCGGCGAACGCATGCAGCGTTTTGCCGGCATGGGCGCCAGCGAAGATGAACCCATCGAGGCGCGGCTGCTCAGTGCGGCGATTGAACGCGCCCAGAAAAAAGTCGAATCGAACAACTTTGCCATGCGCAAACGCGTGTTGGATTACGACGATGTCATGAATGTACAGCGCGAAACCATTTACGGCGAACGCAATCGCGTGTTGGACGGCGAGAATATGAAAGAGTACATCCAGAGCATGGTGCAAGAAGTCATCGAAACCGCTGTGGATAATTTTTGTGCTGAAGGGGTCGATCCGGAGCACTGGGGATTGGAAGGACTGTTCGCCTATTTGAACAACCTGTACCTGCCGAAGGGGATTCTTGCCATCGGGCGGGTTTCCGACTTGACGAAGGACGGCTTGAAACAGAAGCTGCTGCAAATTGCACGCGATTTGTATGAGAAGAAGGAACAGGAACTGGGCTCCGAGGTCATGCGTGAATTGGAGCGCGTCGTGCTTCTGAAGGTCGTCGATACGAAGTGGATGGATCACATCGATGCGATGGATCAGCTCAAACAGGGCATCGGCATTCGCGCCTTCGGCAATGAAGATCCCGTGCGCGCCTACAGCAACGAGGGATACGAGATGTTTAACGAGATGAATCAGTCGATTAAAGAAGAAACCTTCCGACTCATCTATCACCTCGTTCCGGCAACGCATATGCAGCGCGAACGCGTCGCCCAGCCGCTGCGTGAATCGGGCGGTGCCCCGGAAGAAGCCGTGCAGCAGCCGATTCGACGTAAGAAGAAAAAAATTGGACGCAACGATCCCTGCCCTTGCGGCAGCGGGAAGAAATACAAATATTGTCATGGACGCAATGCCTAGGAGGACGCATGGAACGCTACGAATATAATGGAGAAATTGATACTATAGAGGCCATCCTCGTGGAGCTAAGGAGTTCTCTTTGACATTGCCGGCTTAAAGCATTCGATCGACACGCTCAGCGAGCAAACCATGGCACCGAATTTTTGGGACGATTCCGATGCGGCACAGGACATTGTGGTGGAATTGAATGAGAAGAAAGCCACGGTGGACGGCTTCGACGCCCTGCAGGAGCAGGCGAACGATCTCCGTGAGATGGGCGAGCTGCTCGATGATGCGGAATATGCGGCATCGGCGGAAGAATTGGAAGCTTCCCTTATGACCTTGAAGAAAGGCGTTTCGCAGCTGCGCGTCAAGGCGCTGTTATCCGGAGAATACGACCGCAACAACTGTTTCTTTTCGATTCACGCCGGGACCGGCGGCATGGAAGCGACGGACTGGGCGTCCATGCTTCTTCGCATGTATCGGCGTTGGTTCGAATCGAAAAAGTGGAAGGTGGCGCTCACCGATTGCACAGAAGAAGAGGGCGGCGGCATCAAATCGGCGTCCTTTGAAATTCGCGGGTACAATGCCTACGGATTGTGCAAAGGGGAAAAGGGCGTGCATCGCTTGGTGCGCATCTCCCCTTTTGATTCGCAGAGTCGGAGGCATACTTCTTTTGCCAGTGTCGACGTGTATCCGGAAATTCCCGAGAGCGCGCAGGTGGAAATCAATGAGAAAGACCTTAAGATCGACACCTATCGCTCCACCGGTGCCGGCGGGCAGCATGTGAATACGACGGATTCGGCGGTGCGCATCACGCACTTGCCAACGGGCATTGTCGTCACATGCCAGAATGAGCGCTCGCAGATTCAAAACCGCGCCAAGGCGATGGATATTCTCCGGGCAAAGCTCATTCAGATTAAAGAAGAGGAACATCGCGAAAAAATCGAGGATATTCAGGGCAAATATACGCAGATCAGCTGGGGTGCTCAAATTCGTTCCTATGTGTTTCAACCGTATACCATGGTGAAAGATCACCGGACAGGGGCGGAAACTGGAAATATTCAAAAAGTCATGGACGGCGATTTGGATGAATTCGTCGACGCCTACCTCAATTGGAAAGCCAATGAAAAATAAACTCTGATCGGTACCGAAAAGCGAAAGAGGAGAGAAAATCAATATGAGAAAATTACGAAGTACATTTTGGCGAACGGGCGCTTTTCTGCTTGCACTGTCGTTTTTAGCGGGATGTCGCGCGCAGGCGCCAGAAGAATCGAGTGTATCGGAAGCACCGCCGGAGAGCACTGCTTCGGAAGTATCGGAGTCGTCGTCCGCGCCGTCGGTTGAGGTGCGGGCACCCGAGGCGACCTCGCCGCTCAGCGGACTTCCCTGCACGAAAGAAGAGGCCGCGCGTCGCCCCGTGGCGGTCATGCTGGACAACAGTTTCGATGCTCGCCCGCAAGCGGGCGTCAGCGAAGCGGAAATCGTCTATGAAGCCTTGGCGGAAGGCGATGTGACGCGCTACATGGCGCTATTTGTCAAAAACCAGCCGACCATCGGACCCGTCCGCAGCGCGCGTCCCTATTATTTGGATCGGGCGTTGGAGTGGCATGCGCTCTATGCGCGTTTCGGCGGCAGCAGCGAAGCGGATGCGCGAATCTCCAATGAAGGCGTTGCCGACATCAACGGCATCGTGTTGGACGGTTCCGTCTATGAGCGCGTGGGTTACAAGTACGCGCCGCATAATGCGTATACGACGGTGGAAGCCGTTCGATCGTATGCGAAGGATGTGGGGTACGACGAGTTTGTGGAAACGCCGCAGTACCGGTTTGCGCAGCCACAGGACCCGTCCGGTTCCTGCACATCGTTTACGGTCAGCCATGGCGATGACGAGGAGCGCGGATATACTTTTGATGCCGAAAAAAAGACCTACACGCGCACTCGAAACGGCGTGGAAGAAATTGACGAAAATACGGAAGAACCGGTACTTGTTTCCAATGTTATCGTTCAGTATTGCGAAAGCTGGGTGCAGGAAGACGGGGTGCACCGCAGCTTTGCCCAGGACGGCGAGGGGATCGGGCGCTTCTTCCACAATGGAAAAGACGAAGCGATTACCTGGCGCAAGGATGGCTACGGGGAATTGACCCGCTATTATGATGCCAACGGCGAAGAAATCGCCTTAGTGCCGGGACTTACCTGGATTCACGTGATCGATCCCGAAGTCGGCGGTGTCAGTGTCGAGGACGAGGAGTAGTCATGCGAATGAGTCAATATTATATGCCTACGCTGCGTGAAGTGCCTGCGGAAGCGGAAACCCCCAGTCATCAGCTCTTGCTTCGCGCCGGCATGATTCGTAAAGCGGCTTCGGGCATTTACAGTTTTTTACCATTGGGACAGCGGGTGCTCCTAAAAATCGAACGCATTGTGCGCGAGGAGATGGATCGCGCGGGTTCGCAGGAAATTCTCACCAGCGCCCTGCAACCGCAGGAATTGTGGGAGGCTTCCGGACGTTGGAAGACCTTCGGACCGGAGATGTTTCGCCTGACCGACCGGCATGAACGTGGTTTTTGTCTCGGACCGACAGCAGAGGAGAGTTTTGTCGACCTGGTCAAGGGAGAATTGCGCAGTTACAAGCAGTTGCCGCTCAATTTATATCAGATTCAATGGAAATATCGCGATGAGAAGCGGCCGCGCTTCGGAATCAATCGTTCGCGCGAATTTCTTATGAAAGACGCCTATAGTTTTGATATGGATGAAGCGGGTATGCGCGAAGCCTATCGCGTGATGTGGGAAGCCTATGAGCGCGTATTTGATCGTCTGCACCTCGACTATCGCGTGGTGCGTGGCGATTCCGGTGCAATGGGCGGACACGAGTCGCATGAGTTTTGCGCGCTCTCCGAGGTCGGCGAGGGCGTGATTGCGTATTGCGAGTCCTGTGATTATGCGGCGACGGATGAAAAAGCGGCAGCAATGCGCACCCCGGCCGCAGCGGAAGATCCGCTGCCCATGGAAATCGTCGATACCCCGGAACAGCGCACCATTGAAGAGGTCGCGACGTATCTGCAGAAAAGTCCGGATCGCTTATTGAAAACCGTATGTTTGCGCGTAGACGGAGAGCCGGTTTTTGTCTTTTTGCCCGGCAATCGCGAACTTAATTTGGCAAAATTTTGTGCGCATGTCGGGGTTCCCGAGCATCTCGTTGAAATGTTGGAGGATGCCGTCATTACGGAATTGGCCGGTGCGCAGCCCGGCTTTATCGGACCGGTCGGATTGCCGAAGACGCTGCGTTGTATTGTCGATCGCGCCGTGGTTGAAGGAAGCAACTGGATTTGTGGCGCCAATGAAAATGGCAGGCATCTGAAAAATGTCAATTTCGAGCGCGACTTTACGGCGGAAATTGCTGAAGATTTATGGATGATCGCCGAAGGCGACCGCTGTCCGCAGTGTGGAGCATCGCTTGTCTTTGCGCGTGGCATTGAGGTGGGCAATATCTTTCAATTGGGCACAAAGTACAGCGAGGCGCTCGGCGCGACATTTCTCGATGAAAATGGGAAAGCGCAGCCCTATGTCATGGGTTCGTACGGCATCGGCATTACACGCTGTATCAGCGCGGTGGCGGAACAGTATCACGATGAAAAGGGGTTGTGCTGGCCGATGAGCGTCGCTCCTTTCGAGGCGATTATCACCGTGGCGAATTTCAAAAATAAAGAACAGGGCGCGTGTGCAGAACAGCTGTACGAAAAACTGCGGAAACAAGGGGTTGATGTGCTGCTGGATGACCGCCGTGAGCGCGCGGGCGTCAAATTTGCCGATCGCGATCTGTTGGGCATTCCGGTGCGCTTGACAGTAGGGAAAAAGGTGACGGAAGGACAGGTGGAATTTTCCCTGCGCACTGACGGCGTTGTCGAGGAGATGGATGTCGAAGCGGCGCTGCAGCGGGCGCTTTCATGCTGCAAAGACAAGGAGCGTTCGCGGTAAGGAGAACGGCGATCGATTCGCAGCGCGCAAAAACAGAATGAAGAAACTTGGGAAAGGCCGCAGGTGCGGTCTTTTTCTTGTTGGAGGTCTGAAAGAATGAATAAATATACGAATCAAAGAGAGCGCTTGTGGGGGATTCAGCGAGGAAACTTAAAAAGCGCAATGAATTTCGTGAAAAAAATCGTGAAAAAATCGATATGCAGACGAGAATGTGCTTGAAATCCATCGAAAACAGCCGGCAAAGAGCGCCCTTTTTGAGAGAAAGAGAGATTATAAATTTCCAAAGAATATTGAGAAAAATCGCTCTTTCATTGACAAAAGCGCCGGGAGAACCTATAATACAGCACATACAGGAAATCCATATGTCCGGCCGACGCCGGGCGGAGAAGGTGCGTTTCGGAGAAAACCCGGACGCTCCTGTAATTACCTATAAGGAGGAAACTATGAAGAAGACGTCCAAACTGCTGGCGATGCTTCTTGCCCTGTCACTTGCGATGACCGCGTGCGGCGGCGGAGAAAAGCCATCGGAATCAGAGGAGCCGGCAGCACAAAGCTCGGAAGCGGCTTCCAGTGAGGAAAGCTCCGAGAAGGCAGAGACTGAGACACCGAAGATGACCGACGAGAACACATTGGTGGTCGGTTCGCCGGCGTTCAACGGCGATCTGATCAACGGCTTCACCAATTCCGCGTACGACGTTGCCATCAAGCGTTTGATCGGTACCTATGACGGAATGCTGAGTTATGCCACCTACTACTACAACGAGGCGGGCGAATTCAACTACAACCCGACCGTCTGCACGGAAGAACCGATGCGCACCGCCAATGACGACGGTTCGGTGACCTTTACGTTCAAACTCAATCCGGCTCTGGTCTGGAACGACGGGACGAAGATCACCGCGAAGGACTACGTTTTTAAGGCGCTGTACCTGCCGAGTCCGGCATGGACGGCATTGGGGACGACGAACTCCAATGCGGGCGCCGAATATGTGGGCTACGAAGCATATCACAAGGGCGATAGCATGGCCTTTGCCGGCGTGCGTCTGTTGGGCGAGGACTCCTTCTCGATCACCGTTTCGTCCGAGTACGAGCCGTACTTCTACGAGACGGCACTGGTTGCATGCACCCCGGCACCGATGCATCGCTATGCACCGAACCTCGAAGTGGTCGACTCGGAAGAGGGCGCCATGATCCAGCCGAAGGAAGGCTACACGGTCAGTGAAGAAGATAGGAACAGCCTGTTAGAGGGACAGAAAAAACGCGTTGAAGACGCCAAGAAGGCGTTGGAAGACGAAAAGGGCGCAAAGAATGATGACGGTTCGTCGTACTATGATATTGCGCTCTTCGACGAAATCGTCCCCAAATTGGATGCGATGGATGAAGAAGCCCGCAAGGCCGCCTTGGCGGAGGGCAAGGTCGACGGAAAAGAAATCGGCGAATTGGGCGATCTCTATAAAATGTACCTGGATGTGAAGGCGGAAGAGGCGAAACTCGCCGAATACGAAGCCAACAAGGACTCCATGGATCCGACCGAATTGCTTATGGCGGAAAGCGCCTTGGATGTGTCACAGACCTACCGCTTCAATCCGGACGTCACCTGCGGACCGTACAACTTCGTTTCGAATGAGAACAAGATGATCAAGGTTACCTTGAATGACAAGTTTATCGGCGATGTGGAAGGCAAAAAGCCGACCATCCAGAATGTCATTCTGCAGGAAATCAACACCAACCTCGCCATCGACCTCTTGGAGGCCGGCAACATCGACATCAGCCCGGGCGAAATCGAAGGGGAAAAGATCAACAAAGCGAAAGAGATCAAGGACAAAGACGGATCGCTCGATTACGTTTTCTACAACCGTAACGGTTATGGACATCTGTCCATGGTCTACGATCAGGGTGCGACCCAGTACAAGGGTGTCCGCCAGGCAATTGCCTACTGCTTGGATCGTCAGGAATTTGTGAACACGATCTGCGGCGGCTATGGCACGGTGGCAGAAGGTGCGTACGGTCTTGATATGTGGGAGTGGAACGAAAAGGGTGAAGAATTAGATGGTAAGTTCATCCATTACAGCTTGAACCCGGATCAGGCGAATGCGGCATTGGATACGACACCGTACAAGTTTGAGAAAGACGGCACGACGCCGTTTGACCCGGCCAAGGCAGAGGAAGCCTACAACGCCGACAAGGAAAACTTTGATTACTGGCGCTATGATGAGAATGGCAAGCAGCTCGTCGTGTACCATGAGGGTTCGGAAAACAACTCTGTCACGGATTTGATCAACACGCAGCTTCCGGACAACGCAAAGCGCTGCGGCATGCAGTACCTCATCAACATTACGGACTTTGCGACGCTACTGAATCACTACTATAACCCGGATCCCTCGAATCCGCAGGCGCCGACAGCCTTTAACCTGGCGACGAGCTTCTCGATTCCGAATGATCCGTACTATGAGTGGCACAGCTCGCAGATCGGCAACCAGAACATCTGCCGCGTTTCCGATCCGGATCTGGATGTGATTTTGGAGACGATGCGTAAAGCGGATTCCAAAGATACTGCCAAATGGGCAGACGGTTGGGTGAAATTCCAGCTTTGGTGGAACGAAAACGTGCCGCAGGTACCACTGTACAGCAACGAGTATTATGATATTTTCCGCAGCCGTGTGAAGGGCTTGGACACGAGCGCTTTCTGGGAGTGGTCGGATGATATCTGCGACATCTCACTGGAAAACTAAGTTAGTGAGATACACGGAAAGGGGGGAGGGAATGCCCTTCCCCTTTTTCGTATGGTGGACCGAAGCTCCGCTCAGAACAAAAGGCGGGGCAGCTCGGTTTCCGGGGATCGGAAGGAACCTTTATGTGCGAAGGTATTCGCGCCGAAAGGTTTTTTCCGATCACGGGATGATCTGTAGTATAATAAAGTTTAATAACTAGGAAAGGAGCTGCTTTCAGCAGAGGATGCTATGATTCGTTTTATTGTAAAACGCATACTGAATCTCATTCCCGTTCTCTTCATCATTTCGATTCTGCTTTTCGGCATCAGCAAGATGATGCCGGGAGACCCGGTGCTATTGATGATGCCGCAGTCCGGTTACAAGAGTGCGCAGGAGCGTCAGGAACAATACGATCGATATAAGAAAATGTACGGGTTTGATCAGCCGGTGCCCATTCAATATGCCAACTGGCTCGGGAGGACTTTGCGCGGAGACTTTGGAGAATCGACCAAGTATCGACAGCCGGTGACCGAAGTCATCAAGGAACCGCTGCGCAACTCCCTGATCTTGAATTTAGGGGCGACATTTCTCTCCTTCGTACTTTCGATTTACATAGGAATTAAATCGGCGGTGCGGCCGGGCGGCTTTTTTGACCGTTTTTTCCAGGTGTTTTCGCTTGCGGGCATTTCCCTGCCCACCTTTTTCATCGGAATTACTTTGATTTACTTTTTTGCCCTGCGGCTCGGCTGGCTTCCGCCGGGCGGTATGCCGCGCAACAATACCTTTCTCGAATGGCTGCAATACCTGCTGCTTCCGATGTTGACGCTGACGATCGCTTCGCTGGCGTCCACCTCGCGTTATGTGCGTACGGCAATGCTGGATGCGCTTTCGCAGGACTACATTCGTACGGCGCGCGCCAAGGGCTTGTCGGAACGCAAGGTCATTTACCAGCACGCCTTTCGCAATGCGTTGATTCCGGTCGTGACCGTGCTTGCCTGGTCCATCACCAGTCTGTTGGGCGGTTCGGCCATTACCGAACAGGTCTTTGCCTATAAGGGCATCGGGCAGTATCTGATTGCCTCGGTGACGACCCAAGACTTTAATTTGCTCATGGCGTTGAATATGATGTATGCCATTCTCTCCGTTGCCGGAAACTTGCTGATGGATATCGGGTACTCCATCGCGGATCCGCGTGTGCGCCTGGAATAGGGGGAATCATGACAGACGAAAAGAAACAGAAGCGGAAAAGAGGATTCGGCAATACGCTTTTGAATTTGGTGATTCCCGGCCGCAAGCGCCGGCAGGACGAACAGGATGCACGCAGCATTCTGGAAGAAGAGGCGATCCGGTCTCCCTGGCGCAATGTCTTTGAAAAGTTCGTCAAAAATCCTTTGGCGATTGTCGGTGTGTTGGGTTTTATATTTGTGTTCGCCGTCGTGTTCATCGGTTCTGCGCTGATGCCTTTTGATGCGTATTACACGGACGGACCGTTGCGCAATATCGGCCCCGGAACGGGTTATGCGGACATTCCGCAGCAATTGCTCGACGAGGGAGTGGAACAGATTTCCTCCGGAATCAGTTTCTCAATCGGTCTTTCGAAAGAGGGCAAGGTGTATCAATGGGGCAAGCAGATCGACAAGAATCTGGAAATGCCGAAAGATATCGCAGAGGCCCTTGCCAAGACCAAAGTGGTTCAGGTCGCTGCAGGTGACCGCCATATTTTGGTGCTGACAGAGGATGAAAAAATTTACGGTTGGGGCGATAAGTCCTTCGAACAAACGGCATTGCCGGCGAATCTGAAAGCTACTCTTAAAAAAGAGGGCATTGCGAAAATCGGTGCCGGCGATTTGTATTCGGTCGTGCTTACGAAAGAAGGGACGATTAAAGTTTGGGGCTCGGTATTGCCCAGCAATCTAAGCCGCATTTCCAAAAAACTGGACGGACAGGTTGCGGATTTCCGTACCGGTTCGGTGAGCATTCTGATTTTGCGCAAAGACGGCGCACTGGAGGTCATCGGCACCAGGGGAACGGAATTGGAAACGGCGATGCCCGAGGAGATCAAAAACGGGCAGGTGGCGATCAAAGACTTTGCGCGCACGCAGAAGAGCGCCGCCGTCATTACGGAAGACGGAAAACTCATCGCCTGGGGCTCCAGCACGGAGAATGCCAAAACAGCGCCGACCATTGAGGGGCGCGCGGAGGAAGTGGTCGCCGGGCGGTCATTCTTTGTCGTGCGTAACGATGCCGGCAAGCTCTACACTTGGGGCACGAAGGAGTATGGCGTTCAGGAAGTGCCGCAGGACGACGGCTACGAAAAATTATTTGCCGGATTCTACAATGCGTATGCGATGAAGAATCCGAACGAATATAAGGCATGGGGGCTGAACGGTTTTACGCTCGGCACCGATGAACAGGGGCGCGATTTGTTCACCCGTCTCATTCACGGCGGGAAGGCAACGCTGCAAATTTCCTTTATCGCCGTATTAATTGAGGTTTTCATCGGCGTGACCGTCGGTATGATTTCCGGTTTCTACGGCGGATGGGTCGACAATCTTCTGATGCGTTTTTCGGAGATTATCGCTTCTTTCCCGTTCTATCCAACCATTATCACGCTGTCTGCCGCCATTCCGCCGGATGCTTCCCAGTATCAGCGCATTCTTCTCGTCATGGTGTTGCTCGGTATTTTGAGCTGGACGGGCATTGCGCGCTTGGTGCGCGGACAGATCCTTGCGGAGCGTGAAAAAGACTACATTATGGCGGCGCGTGCGTTGGGGCTGCGAGAACGCAACATTATCATGTCACATATTTTCCCGAATATCGTATCCATCGTCATCGTACAGGCGACCTTGGGCTATGCGTCCAATCTGCTGGTGGAAGCCGGACTTTCGTTCCTGGGCTTCGGCGTGAAGCCGCCGTTCCCGTCCTGGGGCAATATGATGTCGTCGGCGCAGTCGATCGATGTGATTGAAAAGTACTGGTGGCGTTGGATCTATCCGGGCCTTGCCGTATTCTTGACGGCCTTTACGGTTAACCTAATTGGCGATGCGCTGCGTGATGCGATCGATCCGAAGTCGCAGGAAAGGTAGGTGCATGATGGCGCTATTGGAAATTAAAAATCTTCACACCTACTTCAACACGTCGCGCGGTCTGATTAAAGCGGTGGACGGCGTCGATTTAGTGGTGGAAGAAGGAAAGACGCTGGGTCTCGTCGGCGAATCCGGTTCGGGTAAGAGCCAGACGGCGATGTCGATCCTGCAGCTCTTTGAAAAGAATCAAAAAATCTATGAAGGGGAAATTACCTTCGACGGCAAAAAAATCTCGGATTATTCGCGCAAGCAGTTGGAGCACGTGCGCGGCAATGACATCTCAATCATTTTCCAGGAGCCGATGACGTCTTTGAATCCGGTCTTTACCGTGGAGCGTCAGCTGCGCGAGGTGTTGATGTTGCACCAGAAGTTGACACGCAAAGAAGCGGATCATCGCGCGGAGGAACTGCTTTCGCTCGTAAAAATTCCGAATCCGAATGTGGTGGTAAAGCAATACCCCTTTGAACTCTCCGGCGGAATGAATCAGCGTGTCATGATTGCCATGGCTCTGGCGTGTCGCCCGAAACTGCTCATCGCGGATGAACCGACAACGGCGCTCGACGTGACCATTCAGGCGCAGGTGTTAAAACTGATGAATGAGTTGAAGGAGACGACCAATACGGCGATTCTCTTTATTACGCATGACTTGGGCGTCATCAACCAGATGGCAGACGACGTGGCGGTCATGTACTGTGGGCAGGTCGTGGAAAAAGCACCCGTGGATTATATTTTCCGCGAGGAAAAAACGCCGTATTCGCACCCGTACACCGAAGGGCTTTTGCGTTCCATTCCTTCGATTACATCGGAGCGCACGAAGCGTTTAGATGTCATTCTGGGTTCGGTGCCACACCCGCTGGCCTTGCCGAGCGGCTGCCGCTTTGCGGATCGCTGCAAGTACGCTACGGATCGCTGTCGGCAGGAAATGCCGGCGTTAGTAGCGGTATCCGACGAACAGGAGATTCGTTGTCATTACCCGAGAAAGGGGGTTCGCAGTGGAAACGAAAACGGAAGTCGCTGAGAAGAAGCTGCTGTTCTCGATTAAGAATCTGAAGAAATACTTCCCGCTCAAACGAAAGTTTTTGCAGCGGCGACAGTTTTATGTCCACGCGAACGAGAATATTTCGCTGGATATTTATGAAGGGGAGACCTTGGGGCTGGTCGGGGAGTCCGGCTGCGGGAAATCCACTTTCGGGCGCACCATTCTCCAAATTTACGAACAAACCGAGGGCGTGACCCTCTATTACGGATCTTCGCTGGCGGAAGTCAATCCGGATTACGTCCAAAAGGATTTGCGTCAATTGCCGAAGCTCTTTGCCGGGTATCAGAAGGCGACGCAGGCGTATGAAGAACTCGCGGCGCGGCGCGAAAAGGCGCCGGAGGGCGATGAAGCGCATGCATTGGACGATGCAATGATGAAAGAGCGTCGCCGGATTCAGAATGAGTATTACAATATCCTGCGTTTGGCTGGAGGACTGCTGGTAGATCACGACCTGACTGCTGTAGGAACACTGTTATCCGACGCTTTTTCGGCGCGCGTAAAGAAAGCGCAAATTTTGCGCCGTTTGCAGGATATCGAACATCAGCTGGAACGTCCGGAGTTCGCGAAAGAACATGCGGCGTTGGCGGAGCAAAAGAAAAAGCTGGAAGAAGAACTGCCGCAAGCCGAGGTGGTTGCGCGCGAAAAGGAAGCGGCGGTACAGGCGCGTCGGGAAGCCAACCGCGCAAACCCCGACTTTGCCAAATTTGATGCCTATCTCGATGATGGTGTCGATTTGGCGCGACTGACGGAACCGGAGATGCGCGCTCTGCGCAAGGACATGCAGATTATTTTCCAGGATCCGTATTCCTCATTGGACACCCGCATGACCGTCGGCAATATCATCGGAGAAGGCATCATTGCGCACGAGATGTTTTCCTCGCGAAAAGTGGAAGGTTACAACGAGTATGTGCAGAATGTCATGCAGGAATGCGGGTTGGCGCCGTACTTCATTCACCGCTATCCGCACCAGTTTTCCGGTGGTCAAAGGCAGCGCATCGGCATTGCCCGCGCGTTGGCACTGGAGCCGAAGTTTATCGTCTGCGATGAGGCGGTTTCCGCGCTCGACGTGTCCATTCAATCGCAGATTATCAACCTGTTGCAGGACTTAAAGCGCGACAAGAATCTGACGTATCTGTTCATAACCCACGACCTCTCCGTCGTGAAATATATTTCCGATCGCATTGCCGTCATGTACCTCGGCATGGTCGTGGAACTGACCGACTCGGAGAAGCTCTTCGCCACCCCGCTGCATCCCTATACATCGGCGCTGTTAGCGGCCATTCCGCGCACCGATGTCGACAGCGATCAAGCGTTGGGCGTGCTGGAAGGAGACATTCCCTCTGCGGTGAATCCGCCGTCTGGCTGTCGGTTCCACACGCGCTGCAAGTATTGCATGGAACGCTGCAAAGCCTACGAGCCGGCGCTTCAGGAAGTCCAACCGGGCCATTTCGTCGCCTGTCATCTGATGGATTTATCGGACGAGGAGCGCGCGTCCTGGAAGTTGGAAGCGGAAGCCAACGAAAAGCGCCATCTGCAGGAACTCGAAGCGCAATCGCGTCAGGCAAATGAGCAGCTTTTGGGAGGAACGGAAGTTTGATGTTTCGAAAAAACCCTCTGGGCGACAAACGCACGGAGGAGGAACGCGCGAAGCAGTTGGAAGAATTTCGTTCCAACGACTTTGACGAAGAGGATGAAAAGGCAATGTTGTCGGCGGCCTTCCGCACCTTTCTTCCGGCAATTCTTGCCGTGTTGGCAGGATTTGCCCTGTTGGGCTATCTCATCGTAAAACTGCTCGGATAATGTTGTAGCGATCCCGCCGCGGCGGGGTCGCTTTTTTTGCTCGCCACGGAGCGGAATTTCACAGCACCTGTGCCGCAGGGTCATCCATGTGCACTGTCCCAAATTTATCCCAATTTTATGCCGGAATCTTCATGCATTATCCCATAAAACAGTCCCGAAACCGGGGCTTTTTTTAATTCCGTGGTAAACTGCAGCCGAAATTAAGAAAGTAGCATGGTTGTGAGGAGAGGGATGGAGACGAGAACGCGATTTCAAAATTGGATTCGAAAAGAGGAAATCGGACGCGGCGGAGTGGCTTGCGTGTTCCTTGTGGAAGATCAAAAAAACGGGCAAACGGCGGTGCTGAAAGAAGTCCGAGGTTCCGAAACCCTTGCCGGCGCGCGGCGCGCGCAGTTGCGCTGCGAAGCTCAGGTACTTCAGCAACTGCGTCATCCGCGTATTCCCGCTTTTTACACTTTTTACGAGACCCCTGAGGCGGCGCAGCTTTTTATGGCTTACGTGCCGGGTGAAAACGCGGAAGTTGCTTTGCAGCGCCGCGGAACTTTTCCCACACGGAAGGTCATCGAAATCGGTTTGCAGACGAGTGCTATTCTGACGGATCTCCACTGCCACCGACCGCCGATTCTCCACGGCGATGTAAAACCGTCCAATTTATTATTACACCCGGACGGTTCTGTCTACCTTTTGGATTTCGGAACGAGCGGCAGCGGTGCCTGCCCTTGGGGGACCGCCGACTATGCGGCACCGGAGCAATGCGCCGGCGGATACCTCGATGCACGATCCGACCTCTATGCCTTGGGACGCACATTGCAACATTTACGCTATGGCGTCGATTTCTCGCGGAAAAAGTTGCGAAATACGGTTGGGAAATGCAGTGTCGAGGATGCTGCATTGGCACAGATCTTGTATCGGCTGACCCGCAGTGATCCGACCGCCCGATACGGCAGTGCGGAAGAAGTGCATCACGCGCTGGCAGATCTTTTGCATCTGCCGCGTGTGAAACGTCGACGTTTGCGACGCATCTATCACACGGTGTCCTGCGCGGCCGCTTTCGGATTTTGCCTGCTTCAGGGGCGTCCACTTTTTGAATCGCGCGCTGCCGCTGCTGCTTTTGTAGAAAAAATGGAGGATGAAAAGCGTCCGCACTCCGGCGAAAGCAATGACAATCTGTTGGACGCCCAACGCCTGCGGCCGGAGGATCCGCGCCCGATCGCCGCTTTCTTACAGCACGCCTGTGAACAGCCTGTGGACGAAAAACGGGCAGCCCAATTGGACGCACTGTGGGCGGCGGCAGCGCTTTCGCCGTCAGACTGCGCTCGATTCAGTTTTGCGTCCGGTGCATTACTTTTTTTTCAGTATACAGGAGAAGAGGGTGCACTCGACTCGATGCGGGAACGCGTGAATCGCAGCATCCCCTATTTTACCCGTGTGGCTTCGGTGCTTGCCCCGACGGTGGATTTATCCGGTTCAAGTAAAGAGAACACAGAAACTATGATGCCCCTGCTGGCTGCTTTTCTTGGGATCACATCATTTTATCGCACGCAGGTGATGCAAGTGGGGGGATTGGCATCATCGGCATCGGAAGAAGAATACGAAGCGCTCTTTTCCGCGCTTTCGCTTCTTCGATGCGAAGGCGCACGATGGCTGCACAATAAGCGGGCACGTCTGCAGTATGCCGAACTTTGGATTCGTTTGCTGGACACGGGTTGTTTTGATTTCGCGCGCGTCGGTGTGCGAAAAGAACGGGTTGTGCAGTCCCTGAATGAAGCGCGATTACTGGTGGAGGAGGAAGAGACAATGATTACCGGCGCGATTGCTATTTGCCGTAAAAATTTGGATTTAGCCTATGCTGCAGGAGGAGAAGATGAAAAATAATCCCAATGAGTTGTCAGAAAAGCACGGGACTTGGCAGATCGAAGCGAAATTATTGCAACAAAAAGAGGAGGGGACATTTCTGCCCTTGTCACCCGACGAATGGACAAATCGGGCGGTGCGCCTTGTGATTTCATTAAAAAAGCAGCTGCAAGAAGCAGAAGAGATGCCCGGCGAAACGGAAATCTCCGAGGAATCCGGGCAAATACCGGAAGAAGCGGGCAACGGTCCCGGCAAAACGCCGGAAGATGGCACGGAAGAGCCCCTCGGCGAACAGCATGTGTACGTGGCCGCCCTTCCCTCTGCGCGCCTAGACGCCATGTCATTGGATTTGACGGCGGCAATGGAAGAGGGTCTGGTCAGCGAAGCGGTCTGTGAAGGCGAGGGAACTTCGATCGAGGAGCCAACTGTGTACACCATTGATTTTCCGGAGGCGGATTTTTCGGGAGTGCTGCGCATCTGGGTGGTTGAAGGGGAAAAGGAACTGGAAACCTGTGATATTGCGTTGAAGCAGCACAGCACAGCACCGCAAACGCCGGAAATTACAGTGGAAGGCGTGCGTGGAAATCAGGATTGGTATGTGGAGACATTTCCGCTTCTGCATATCGAAAAATCGCCGCAGAGTGTGGGCGGACCGGAAGTGGTGACCTGGATGCATTTTCAAAAGGTTGGTGAGGACTTGACATCGGGCAGTGCCCTTCCGTTTACGGCCAATCCGGTCATTGCGGAGGACGGCATCTATGAACTTTCCGTATATGCGGAGGATGCAGCGGGAAACCGTTCGGAGGAAGCGACGCATACGATTGCGGTTGCAACACAAAAACCGGCCGCACTGTTCTGGGCGAGCGAACCGCAGGAGCCCGACGCGCCGGGCGGGTTTTTCCGCCAGCCGGTTGTTCTGCGCGCCGGAGCACAGTTCGGCGTAGCCGGCGGCAAGTTGTTCTATCGCTTTTCAGAGGGCGACTGGCAGCGGCTACCTGCCGAAGGACTGCGGTTGGACGAAGATGGGCGTTATGCCGTGGAACTTCTCGCGGAGGATGCCGCCGGGAATCAGAGTCGCTTGTCAGCCTCACCGATTGTCATCGATCGCGCCATCGACTTTTTTACGATTGAAGGCGTGGAAAACGGCGGACGTTTTTCTTCAGATATGGAAATTACCGTGCGCATGCGAGACAGCCATTATAAAACCTCGGCGTGTTTTTTGCAGCAGCGTTTGCGCAGTGGCGCTCTGCAGGATGTCAGCGATCGCATGGAGGAAGTTGCCGGCGATGCATCGGGACGCATTTTGCGGCTGCAGCTCGCCCAGGAATCGGCACAGGACGGCTGCTATTTCTTACGGGCGCGTGTACAGGATCAGGCGGGCAATACAGAAGAAAAGGCGATTTCTTTTCTTGTCAATCGATTCGGATCGTTGTATCTATTTGACGAATCGACGCGGCAGTTACAGGATTGCGATGTGCAGGCAATTCATCACCCGCTTGGAATCGTCGAATACAACCCGGATGTCGTGTTGCAGGAGGAACAGACCATCTCTTTGTGGAGGGACGGGCAACGCATTTCTGATCCGCTTCTGGAGCGGGTAGCGGAGAAAAAGGAGGTGGATCAGGGGCACCCAGCTTCCTGGCATACATATCGCTACCTGCTTTCACCGGAAAATTTCAAACAGGATGGCGCCTATCGCATTGTTCTTTCCTCTACCGATGCGACAGGGAACACGTCTTATTCGGAGCAACGGGCGGGGCGTCTGACATTCCGCGTCGATGCGACACCGCCGGAGCTTACACTGTACGATGTACCGAATGCGGTGAAAAAAGGAGAGACTTGCACGATTTCGTTTTGCGCTACGGACCATATCGGCTTGGACTTGGTGACCTGGACGTTGGATGGACAGAAAGTACAAGCCGTACAAAGTTTTTCCGATCCGACATCCTACGAGGATGTTCTTTCTTTCCCGGGCGACGGCACGGATCACACGATCACATTTCATTTGCGGGATCGTGCGGGCAATGAAAATGAAAAAACCTTAACCATAATGGGCGAAGCGATGGAAGAGAAGAAACAAATAAGTCGGCCGAATCGAGCGTCCGAAGAAGCGTCGAGACCACATGTTCAAAAGGAGCGCTCTGTTTCTTCCGTGACGGCGCAGGTCCGCCCTCGGGAAGCCAAAACAGCTGGATACACTGGTGGACTCGCATGGCTTTTTCTAATCGGCGGACTGTGTCTTCTGTTATGGCGATGGAAGAGAAAGAAAAATGGAGGGCATGATCATGAAACTCGTCCTCTTTGATCCCGATAGTGCCTATGCCGTGCGCTTGCGCCAGGCGTTCCTGCACCGTCCGCAGCCGGTGGATGTGCTCTATTTTACGTCACTGGAAGACGCCACCATGCGTTTGCGGAAGGAAAAACCGGATGCGGTTCTTCTTGCAGAAGCGCTCCGGCCTCAATTTTTACAGTTGCTGCCAGAGCCGTCGATGCCCGTTTTTCTTTTAAGCGATGCCAAAGAAGACGGTCAGAAAATGGGATTTGTGATCTTTCGTTATCAGAAACCGGAATGCCTGTACCGAGAAATTTCCGAACGCCTTTTGAGAAAAGAGAGGCAAGGCACTTTGTCGGAACGGGCAAAAGAGTCTGTTTTCGCTTACGAAGCGGAAAGACAAATGCATTCGGTGCCCTTCTTGTGGGTGAGCGCAGCTGCCGGCGGTGTCGGGGCAACGAGTATTGCCTGTGCATGTGCGATCTGTGCGGCAAGGCAGGGAAAAGCTGTATTTTATCTGAGTTTGGACGGCCGAACCGATCCGCAGCGTTTATTCGGCGGACGTTGTGAAAGCAGTATGAGCGAGGTCATTTATCGTTTGAAACGGGGCGTTGCAGAGGAAGAGAACATCGCCGTGCTCTTCGGTGAAGGACGGGACGGCGTGTATTATTTCGGACGCTGTCGAAATTTTTTGGATGCCACGGAATTGCAGCCGCAGGATATACATACTCTTTTTCAGGCGTTGAGCGATTCTTCGCAGGTCGACGCCGTGGTGCTGGATTACACCCGGCATGACGGTACGCTCGTCTCCTTTTTTGAGGAGGAACGGGATCGAATTCTTTTTGTTTCGGATGGGAAAGAGACAACCGATGAAGCGCTCGACGCTGTATGGCGGGATTTGTCCGCGGTGTGGCACGGTACCACAGAAAATCGAGGGCTGCTTTTGTACAATCGCTGCTCCGATCGGGGCGGGCGCACACGAGCCATCCCCGTACCGGTCGTAGGATGCGTGCCAAATGCGGGGGAAACGGTGTCGCTGCGGCGTCTATCTCAGACTGTCGCGGTGGAGGAGGTGGTGACACGATGGCTGTGCGAGCGGTGAATGCAGGGCTTTCCGAGACAAAGCGAGCGGAAGAGGAAATTTTACAGCAGATTCGTGAAGAAGTGGCAAATTTTCCAGGCGATGTGCAAACGGATCGCAAGCTTTTGGAAACGCGAACCGAGGCGCTGATCGATCGACACTTTGCAGGGCAGTATCTTTCGTTGACGCGTCGGGCGGAACTGGTTCGTCGCATTCAAAGTGCGCTGTATGGATTCGGTTTTTTGGATGAGCTTCTTTCGGACGATACGGTGAGCGAGGTCATGATTAACGGTCCGGACGAGGTGTTCTTGGAACGGGCGGGATGTTTGGAACGTTATGCGCAGCCGCAGTGGGGCGAGCGTTCCTTGGAAGATCTCATTCAGCGCATTGTTTCCATGGCGGGACGGGAGGTCAACGAATCCCGACCCATTGTCGACACGCGCCTGCCCGATGGTTCGCGCGTCAATGTCGTTTTGCCGCCGGTGGCGTTGGATGGTGCGAAGGTGACCATACGAAAATTTCCAAAAGAGGGCATGACCATGGCCCGGCTGATTGCGCTGGGCTCGTTGCCACCGGAGACGGCGGCGCAATTGCACCGATGGGTGCGCGCAAAATACAATATTTTCATCAGCGGGGGA
This sequence comes from Ndongobacter massiliensis, assembly GCF_900120375.1. Lineage (GTDB taxonomy): Bacteria > Bacillota > Clostridia > Tissierellales > Peptoniphilaceae > Ndongobacter > Ndongobacter massiliensis. The sequence goes on along the minus strand of NZ_LT635480.1, from coordinate 1,366,255 downwards.
ACGGGGTCCGGGAAGACGAGTTTTCTCAATGCCCTGTCAGATTTTATCCCGAAAGAAGAACGCATCATCACAATCGAAGACTCGGCGGAATTGCAAATTCGGGGCATTCAAAATCTCGTGCGCATGGAGACGCGCAATGCCAATGCAGCGGGCGAGGGCCACATTTCGATTCGCGAACTCATCCGCACCTCGCTGCGAATGCGCCCGGAACGTATCATCGTCGGGGAGGTGCGCGGGCCGGAAGCTTTGGATATGTTACAGGCGATGAATACGGGCCATGATGGCTCGCTTTCAACGGGACACGCGAATTCTCCGCAGGATATGCTCCTGCGTTTGGAAACGATGGTGTTGCAGGGCTCGGCACGGATTCCCCTGATCGCCATTCGCCAACAGATTGCATCGGCCATTGATTTGATTATTCACTTGGCGCGACTGCGTGATAAAACGCGGCGCACGGTGGAGATTGCCGAAGTGTGTGGCGTGGAGGATGGGGAAATTCGGTTGTGCCCATTGTACCGTTTTGTGGAGGACGATCAATCCACATTGCGATCGGTTTCGGGCGCGCTGCAGTCGACCGGGGAAACTTTGCACAATCGGCGCAAGCTTCGATTGGCAGGTCTGGAGGACGGGCCGGCAGATTCGGTGGAGATGGCGGAGTGACACAATGAATGAATTTACTTTGGCAAGGGCGGACTTCTACGCTCGGCAGAACTTTGTGGCTTTGAGACTTTTGAGGTACGGAAAACAGTTGGCGATGCTTTTACTCTTTGTGCCCTTCTTTTTTGTACTTCTGGAGAAGCGTGCCTATGCGCCATTTCAGGCGGTACAAATCGTATGCTATCTAGATTTTTTGCTGTACATCGCCTGTTATGATGCGCGTCGACACCGCATTCCAAACCGTTGCTCCGCCGCCTTGGCTGCTGCCGGGTTGGCACATGTGCTGCTGTTTTTTTCGCCGGCGGCGGCTTGGCGGCGCCTTCTCTTTGCAGGCGCACTCGGAACGACAGTCCTGCTTTTTGCCTGCGTATTTTCAGGATTCGGTATGGGGGATGCGAAATTGCTGATCGGCATGGCTTTGGTGGAAGGCATCCATCTTTTTGAGAGTTTGCTCATCGGGTTTTTGTTCTGCTTTTTTTCAGCACTGTTCACATGGGTAAAAACGCGCAATCGAGCGCAGACATTGCCCTTTGCACCGTATTTATTTTTCGGCGCATATGTGTCCATTGCAATGGGAGGATAATGTGGGAGAAGAGAAACACAATCAATTTTGTCAAAAAAATTACGGATCAAAGACCTATCTCATCTATGAAGAAGTGGACATCGGCCTTTTGGACGAAATTTCCCGTCAAATGCTATGCAATAACACAATCCCCGGTTTTCTTCCTCTATCAGAAGAACGCAGTGATGGGCGTGTCCGCCTTCGGTATGACATTACGGGACTCGAGTCGTTACGCGTGCGTATGGAACAACCATTTACCAAAAAAGAAAGCACGTCGCTTCTGCAGGCATTGCTTTCCTGCATTTTTCGTGCAGAAGAAATGATGTTGGATCCGGCGCAGTTGATGTGGGAGGAAGCGTTCATTTACATCGATACGGAGGAAGAGATTGTACAAATGCTCTGTCTGCCGCTCAAAAATGTACAGGAAAGGACGTCCGTTTTTGATTTTTTGCGACGTTTTATCATGAGAGCGACGTATGACCCAACGGAGGATCGATCGTATGTTGCGGATTTATTGGGGGTTCTCAATCGTCCCGATTGTTCGGTGCGTTCTTTTTACAACCGATTACAGGAATTACGGCAGATGGAACAAGAACCGTGTATGCCATCGTCGGCATTGCAGAATCTATGGGACGAGGAAATACCGGCGGGACCAACGCATTCGCGCGTGCGGGAAAAGATTCGAATCCGCGCGCAGACCGAGGTTTCTGTGGGAACGCATTCACGCGTGCGGGAAAAGATAGTAACGCCACCAATGTCGACGTTGCGAACGGCGGGAACCAAACAGATTGCGGTGCCACAGGATGCATCGATGCAGCAAGCAACCGCGGACATTGCAAAAGCGGGAACCTCAGAATCGCAAAATGGGGAAAAAAAAGTGGCGCGATTGTCTTTTCCTGCATCCGAACGCATACGCCTGCTGATTCATCTATTCACGCATTTCAGTCGGGAAAACTGGGTGCGCTATCGAAACGGTACCTACGCAAGAAAAAATGCGCCGGAGGGGGCGACGCGGGAAGAATCTCTGCCATCGGACTCGGAAGATCGGCGCCCGCAGTCGGCGCGCACGCCAAAGTCCGCCTTTACCTCCTCAATTTCTGCGGGGACGACGTTATTACAATCCCCCGACAAGGTGGCGCACGGCGCCTATCTCGTGCGACAAAAAACGGGCGAACGCATTGCTATTGCGCAGGATCTGTTTCGCATCGGCACGCAGGCCGCGTATGCGGATTATGTAGTGCACGGGAACACCGCGGTCAGCCGCAACCACGCGACCATTCAACGCGACGGCGCCTTGTATTTTTTAATTGATAATCACGCAACCAATCACAGTTATGTGGATGAGGTGCTGCTTTCACCGGGCGAACCAACCGTCTTGTACCACGGCGCCACCATCCGCCTGGCGGATGAGGTATTTTTGTTTTTTAACGAAGAAACGGGAGATTAAAAAGAAATTGGGGGTGGAAAAATGTTTGATTGTTCGTACACAACAAAAGTAGTACAATGTACTAAACAGAGGAAAGGAGGGCTATCGAATATGGCATTTTCCATCCGTTTAACCGAAGAAGAGCGCAAACTCGCTACCGCCTATGCGCGTTTACACGGGGTATCGGTGGGCGAGGCGTTCAAGCAGGCGCTGTTTGAACGTATCGAAGATGAGTACGACCTCGCTGTAGCGGAAGAAGCATATCGTGAGTACTTAGAAAGCGGGTGTCAATCCACTCCCATTGAAGAGTTTTGGAGGGAATTGGATGAAGAAGTATGAAATTGAATTGACAGAACGATTCAAAAAAGACTTCAGAAAGCTCGACCGATATACGCAGAAAATCATCCGAGCCTGGATGAACAAAAATCTTGTTGCATGTGAAAATCCTCGTCAACACGGGAAAGGACTCACCGCGAACAGAAGTGGACAATGGCGCTATCGGATAGGAAGTTATCGTCTTATTGCCACAATTGACGACAATAAGCTTATCATTTTAGCTCTTTCCGTCGGACATCGCAGGGAAATATATTAAGAAAAAGCGCTTCCCGCCCGAAGGGATCTTCGGGCGAAACGCTCCGCACCACTACTTTAGACATTAAACCGGAAATAGACGACATCACCGTCCTGCATGGGGTAGTCTTTCCCCTCCAGACGTACCAATCCCTTTTCACGGGCCACGTTCATAGAACCACAGACAACGAGATCCTCATATGAGACGATCTCTGCGCGAATAAAACCGCGTTGAATATCGGTGTGAATTTTGCCTGCCGCCTCGACCGCCGGGGTATCTCTTTGAATGGTCCAGGCGCGGGTTTCCATTTCTCCCGTTGTGAGGAAGGAGATTTGACCGAGTAAGTCGTAGGATGCGCGAATCAGGCGATCAACGCCGGAAGAGGACAGCCCTAAAAGTTGCAGAAATTCCTCTTTATCCGTTGCGTCGAGTTCCGCGATTTCCGCCTCCGCCTGTGCACAGAGTGCCACGACGCGCGCATTTTCCGTATCGGCGAAAGCGCGGATTTTCGGTACCCAGGGGTTAGTGCCCGTTCCAACATCTGTGCCGGCAACCTCCGCATCCGAAACATTGGCGATATAAAGAATGGGCTTGGTGGACAGCAGCTGATAGGAGCGCAGCAATTTTGCTTCCTCTTCATTGAGATCCAGTACGCGCGCCGATTTGCCTTCATTCAGCACGTCGAGAATGCGGTGCAGCAATGCGGCTTCCGGGCGCGCGGCTTTATCCGATTTTGCAATTTTCTCGGTTTTTGCCAGAATCTTTTCCACCAACTCCATATCGGAAAGAATGAGTTCCAGATTGATCGTTTCAATATCGCGCAGGGGATCAATTGAGCCGTCGACGTGGCTCACATTGGGATCCTCAAAACAGCGCAGCACCTGGACGATGGCTTCGCACTGGCGAATATCCGCGAGAAATTTGTTGCCAAGCCCCTCGCCCTGACTGGCGCCGCGAACCAGCCCTGCAATATCGTAAAACTCGACCACCGCCGGGACAATCCGCTTGGAGTGGCTTAGTTCACTTAAAACTGCCAGCCGCGGGTCCGGCACCTCGACCATGCCGATATTGGGCTCGATTGTGGCAAATGGATAATTCGCCGCCAGCACGCCGGCCTGTGTAATTGCATTAAAAAGCGTGGACTTTCCCACATTGGGCAGCCCAACGATACCTAATTTCATGATAGCTCCTTATTGATTTTTTTGCTTAGAGTTATTATAGCGTATGCACGAGAGAATGCGCAATTTCGCTTGCTGGGAAAGTGGAGGTGGCTATTGTAGTATTTTCTATGAAATTTTTCGCCTTCGATTTTTCGAATGGTGTTTCGTGTTTCGCGAATAGGAATACAATGTTGTAGAATTATTTTTGAAGAAGAAAGTGGCTTTGTCATTCACGAAAAATTACAATAATAAAGAGGTGCGCCATGATCTATACGAACGCATACGAATCCCCTATGGGCACGATCACCTTTGCCTGCTCGGAGCAAGCATTGGTCGGATTGTGGTTTAACGGACAAAAATATTTCGGACAGACTTTGCCGAAAGATACGGAAACGAAAGAAGATGCATTAACTTGTGAAGTCCAGCACTGGTTGGATGTTTACTTTTCAGGGAGAGAACCGGATTTTATGCCGCCGATGCACTATGAGGCGACGCCGTTCCGCCAACTTGTCTGGGAGATTTTGCGAACGATTCCGTACGGGCATACGATCACCTATGGAGAAATCGCAGCACAAGTGGCAGAAAAACGCGGGTGGGCAAGAATGTCGGCGCAGGCAGTGGGCGGCGCCGTGGGTCATAATCCGATTTCTCTTGTGATTCCCTGCCATCGCGTCGTCGGCGCGAACGGCAATCTAACCGGGTACGGCGGCGGCATACAACGCAAGATTCAATTATTGGAACTCGAAGGCGTCGACATGCATGTCTTTTTTGTTCCAAAAAAGGGAACCGCACTGTAGGAGCTGCCTTCCTGTTCGCAATTTTCACAAAAATTTTTCGGGATGCGGTAGAATAAAGGTACTGTGAAAGAGGAGGTTTGCCATGACAATTACACAACGCGTAGCGGCTCTGCGCCAAAAGATGGCGAAGCGAAATTTGGAGGCGTATATTGTTCCAACGTCGGATCCGCATCAATCCGAGTATGTGGCGGAATACTATAAGACGCGCGAATACATTTCCGGATTCACCGGTTCGGCGGGAACGGCGGTGATTACGCCGAATGCGTGCGGTTTGTGGACGGATGGACGTTATTTTTTGCAGGCGGAAGAGGAATTGAAAGATACGCCTTTCCGCTTATATCGCATGGGGACGGAAGATCCGAGCGTCGAGGAATTTTTACGGGAGAACGTCACCCCCTTCGGGCGCATCGGCTTTGACGGCAAGTGCATGGCATTGGAAACGTATCGGAAGATGGGACGCGATCTGGGTCGGCGTATGCTGATTACCGATGTGGATTTTATCTCAGAAATCTGGGCCGATCGACCGGCGCTGCCGGGAAAACCCGCCTTTTGTTATAGCGCGGAATACGCCGGGCAGACCGTGGAAGAAAAACTGGAAGTGTTGCGCTATATGCTGCGTGACCGCGAGGTCGACTGCACATTTATCGGCGCACCGGAGGACGTGTGCTATCTGTACAACATCCGCGGATGGGATGTGGAATGCACGCCGGTGTTTTTGAGTTATGCGCTCGTATCGGCGGAGCAGGCTGTTTTGTTCGGAGATTTGGCGCGCTTGCCCGAGGAGGTGTGTACGTCATTGGCACAGGCGGGCGTTGAAGTTCGCGCCTACGAAGAAGCGGGCGAAGCGTTGGCGGCGATTGAGGGACAAAAGATCGTCTATCTGGATCCGTCGCGCACCAATGTGAGCCTGTTCCAGAAGCTTGCCACCAATGTCAAAGTGCAGCAGGGTGTGAATTTGACGACCCTGATGAAGGCGATTAAGAACGACTGCGAAATAGAAAATTCAAAAGAGGCCTATATTAAAGACGGCGTTGCCTTGGTGAAGTTTTTCAATTGGGTGGAAACGGGCGTTTCCACCGGCAGTATTACCGAGCGCAATGCCTGCGAGAAGTTGCATGCGCTGCGACAGGAGCAGGAAGATTTTTTAGAGGACAGCTTTTCCGCCATCATCGGGTATGCCTCGAATGCGGCAATTGTGCACTATAACCCGATGCATCAGGCAAAATCGACGCGCATTGATGCGAAACACATGCTTTTGGTGGACAGCGGCGGGCACTATTTGCAGGGCACGACGGACATCACGCGAACGGTTGCCATGGGAAAGATGAACGAAGCGGAAATGCGGGATTATACCCTGGTGCTCAAGGCACATATCGCGGGGATGACGGCAAAATTCCCGAAAGGCACGAAAGGCGCTGTCATCGATGCCATCACGCGTGCGCCGCTGCGTCGGGAGTGCTGTGATTACAATCACGGCACGGGCCATGGCGTGGGGCATGTGCTTTCCGTGCACGAGGGACCGCAGCGCTTCAGTGCGGCGGATAACGGCGTGGAAATTGTGCCAGGCATGGTCACGAGTATGGAGCCGGGGCTTTACGTCGCCGGGCGGCACGGTATTCGCATTGAGTCCATCACCGTTTGTATTGCCGTGGAGGAAAATCAGTTCGGGACTTTCTACGCCTTGGAGCCGCTGACCTGGGTGCCGATCGACACGCGCCCTGTGATGCGCGACCTGCTGGATGCTTGGGAAATCGACTGGCTGAACAGTTACAATCACACCTGCTATGAGAAACTGTCGCCCCATCTGGAAGGGGAAGAGCTGGATTATCTCACGGAACGCTGCAAACCCTTGGCGTAATGGCAAAAGATTTTACGGAGGCGCTCAAGGCACTGCCGGACAGTCCCGGGGTGTACCTGATGTACAACGCGGAGGGGGAGATTATCTACGTCGGCAAGGCGATTTCGCTGAAGAATCGGGTGCGCTCATATTTCCAGACCGGCACGAGTGGAAAGAGCGCAAAAGTGTTGGCGATGGTTGAACATGTCGATCACTTTGAATACATTCGCGTCGAAAACGAGGTCGAGGCGCTGGTTCTGGAATCAAACTTCATCAAAGAGCACGCGCCGAAATACAATATTTTACTGCGCGATGACAAGCAATATCCGTACATCCGCATCACAAAAGAGCCCTTCCCGCGCATACAAAAAGTGCGGCGCGTGGAATCCGACGGGGCGCGATACTACGGTCCCTTTCCGAATGCCTACGCGGTGAACGACACGATTGAATTGCTGCAGCGCGTCTACAAAATTCGCAATTGCAATTTGGACTTTGCGCGCGGGCAGCGTCTGCAGCGCCCCTGTCTGCGCTACTTTATCGGGCAGTGTCCCGCCCCCTGCGCGGGGAAGGCGGAGGAAGCGGCGTATCTGGCATCGGTGGAGGAAGCGGAGCAGCTTCTCAAAGGCCGCGACAAACCGCTGCGGGAGCGGTTGGAAAAGGCGATGCGCGAGGCCTCGGATGCACTGCGCTACGAGCGCGCCGCACGGCTGCGCGACGAGATTGCGCATTTACAGGCACTGCAGGAGCGCCAGCAAGTGAGTTTTGCAGGCGGGAGCGATGCGGACATTATCGCGCTGGCGCGCGGGGTGGATGCCGTAACGATTCAGGTTTTCTTTTTGCGCGGGGGGAAGGTCGTCGATCGGGAACATTTCGCCATCCGCGCCTCCTATGATGAAGAAGAGGCGGAAATTCTCAGCTCGTTTTTGAAACAGTTTTATATCGACGCCACCTATGTGCCCGGCGAGATTCTACTGGAAACCGCACCGGTCGATGAAACCGCGATTCATTCGTTTCTGGAGCAGAAGCGCGGACGTACCGTGCGCCTGCGCGTACCGCAGCGCGGGAAGAAGAGCCGTCTGTTGGAGACGGTGCGCATGAATGCGGAAGAGCACCTGGTCAAATTGGAAGCGCGCCGCAATCGCCGCGAACGCGTTGCGGATCAGGGGATACGCGAGTTGGAACAGCTCTTGCAGCAGGAGGGGCTTGATCGCATTGAAGCGTACGATATTTCCAATATTTCCGGTGTACAGAATGTCGGCTCGATGGTGGTGTATCGGCGCGCGCAAAAGCAGCTGAAAGAGTATCGAAAGTTTAAGATTCGCGGTGTGGAAGGAATGGACGAATACGCGTCGCAGCGCGAAATGCTCACCCGTCGTTTTACCAGAGGGGTGCGGGAACGTGACGAAGCCAAAGCGCGCGGCGAGGTGCCGACCACGGGATTCGGGGTTCTTCCGAATCTCATATTGATGGACGGCGGTATCGGGCAGGTTCATGTATGCGAGGCGGTGCTGCGTGAATTGCAGTTGGCAATTCCCGTTGCCGGCATGGTCAAGGATGACAAGCATACGACGCGCGCGCTGTTTTTCCGCGAACGCGAGTATTCGCTCGAGGTGCGTTCGGCACTGTACAAATACCTCTATGCCATCCAGGAGGAAGTGCACCGCTTCGCAATCAACTACCACCACCAGTTGCGCAACCGGGCCATGACCCACTCCGAACTGGATGACATCAAAGGGATCGGCGCGGTGCGGCGCACAGCTCTGTTGCGGGAATTGGGGTCGGTGGAAGCCGTACGTGCCGCCGGCGTAGACGAATTGGCGGGAGTGGCGGGCATGAACCGGCGCGCCGCCGAGGCGGTGTATCGCTATTTTCATGATACGGAAGAAGCCGCGCCAAGCGAAACGACGGCAGAAGCGCGCAACACAAACCGCCGTTCGCGGGCATGCAAAGATCAGACACGGAAGGATGAAGGAGAAATCGATGGAAAAACCGGAAAAGACGTGTAAACTTTCGGATGTGGTGCGGGCGCTGAATCTGGAAGTCGTCTCGCGCAGCCGGGACTATGAAGAAGTGCATGTGAATTCGCGGGATGTCAATCGCCCGGGACTCCAGTTGTCAGGTTTTATGGAAAACTTTCCCTGGCAGCGCATTCAAATCATCGGCAGCGTGGAATATGCCTACTACTCACAAATGGAAGAGGGGTTGCGCTATGAGCGCTTCCGCGGCATCCTTTCTTACCCGATTCCCGCGATCATCTACTCCTACAATCAGGAGATCACGCAGGATATTATCGACCTGGCGGATTATTACAACAAGACGATCCTGCGCTCCAGCTTGGCGACAACCAAGCTCATTGCGGCGCTGGATTCGACGTTGGAGAGTTTGCTTGCGGAAGAAATTACGATTCATGCCGGGTTGATGGAGGTGTTCGGTATGGGCGTCTTGATTCGCGGCAAGAGTTCCGTCGGAAAGTCGGAGACGGGTCTGGATTTGCTCATCCGGGGCCATCGCCTCGTGGCGGACGATGTGGTGGACATAAAAAAAATCGACGGAAAACTACTGGGCTCCTGTCCGGAAAATATTCGTCATTATATGGAGATTCGCGGACTCGGCATTCTGGACATTCGCCGACTGTACGGCGTCGGTTCAGTGAAAACCGATACCTTCATCGAAATGGTGGTGGAGTTGGAAAATTGGGACGATGAGAAGGAGTATGACCGCCTGGGGCTGACGGATAATTTCACGGAGATTTTGGGCATTCGCGTACCGGAAATTACGATTCCGGTCAAGCCGGGGCGCAATGTCGCCATGATCATTGAAGTGGCGACGCGTAATAACCGTCAGCGGCGCATGGGATACAATGCGGCGGCGGAACTCAATTTGCGGCTGATCGACGAAGCGCGCACCGCTTCGCAGGGCGGCGAGTAAACGCGGACATCACTGGGAACATGGCTATCGCAGTGAACGCGGGTATCGCATCGAGAACTGGGTATAAAGCAAAAAGTGTTGCTGGCCAGCGCAAAGGCTGTCGGATGTTGAATTGACGGGGTTTGGGCTTTCGTTTATACTTTGAAGCGTACAGAGCAACACCACGAGCAAGCGGTGGGCTTTGTCGTGCAAAAATGGTTGGTATGATGCAATATAAAATATAGGAGGTTTCTATGGCGCAACAATTTAAAACCATGGATGGAAACCAGGCGGCGGCGTACGTCTCGTATGCTTTCACTGAGGTCGCGACAATTTATCCGATCACTCCATCCTCGCCGATGCCGGAACATGTGGACACATGGGCGGCGCATGGGCAGAAGAATATTTTTGGGAAACCCGTTAATGTGGTGGAAATGCAATCCGAAGCGGGTGCGGCAGGTGCCGTGCACGGTTCGTTAGCCGCTGGTGCTCTCACAACTACATATACCGCATCGCAGGGCTTGTTACTTATGATTCCGGATATGTTTAAGATTGCCGGAGAACATCTGCCGGGCGTCTTTCACGTCGCGGCGCGTGCGCTCGCAACCCACGCCCTTTCAATTTACGGCGACCATCAAGACATCAACGCGGCGCGCATGACCGGCTTCGCATTTTTGTGCTCCAACTCCGTGCAGGAAGCGATGGATCTGGCGGCAGTGGCGCATCTGTCGGCGATCAAAGGGTCTGTGCCTTTCTGTCATTTCTTTGACGGTTTCCGCACGTCCCACGAGATTCAGAAAATTCAAGTCTGGGATTACAAAGATCTGGCAGAAATGACGGATTTTGAGGCCGTACAGAATTTCCGCGATCGCAGTTTGAATCCGGAACGCCCGCAAACGATGGGCACGGCACAGGCACCGGATATCTATTTCCAGAATGCCGAAGCGTCGAACCAGGCGTATATCGACATCGTGCCGATTGTCGAAGACTACATGGCTCAAGTGTCGGAAAAAACGGGGCGCAGCTACCACCTCTTTGATTACTACGGTGCGCCGGATGCGGAATATGTTGCCGTTTTGATGGGCTCCGCTTGCGAGGCGATGGAGCAGGTCATCGATCATCTGCAGGAAAAGGGCGAAAAGGTCGGCATGGTCAAGGTTCGCCTCTATCGTCCGTTCAGCGAAAAGCACTTCCTTGCAGCGGTACCGAAGACCGCCAAGCGCATTGCCGTGCTTGACCGCACGAAGGAAAAAGGCGCCATCGGCGAGCCGCTGTATCTGGATGTGCGCGGCGCTTTCTATGAGTCGGATCGCCACCCGATGGTCATCGGGGGACGCTACGGACTCGGTTCGAAGGATACGACGCCGACGGACTTGTTGGCAGTATTCCGCAATCTGCAGGCGGAAGAGCCGAAAGAGCACTTTACCATCAGCATCGAAGATGACGTGACCAACCTGTCGTTAGACCGTTCGGAAAAACTCCATATTGCCGAACCGGGCACGACGCGCTGCAAGTTCTGGGGCTTCGGCTCGGATGGCACGGTCGGCGCAAATAAGCAGGCGATCAAAATTATCGGTGACAACACGGACATGTACGCACAGGGCTATTTCGACTATGATTCGAAGAAGTCGGGCGGCTTGACGGTATCGCACCTGCGTTTCGGCAAGACGCCGATTCGCGCAACCTATTTGCTCGATGAGGCGGATTATATTTCCTGTTCAAAACAGGCCTATGTGCATCAGTACGATCTGCTCAAGGGACTGAAGGACGGCGGTACTTTCCTGCTCAACTGTACCTGGGAGCCGGACGAATTGGAAAGCCATCTACCGGCGAAGATGAAGCGCTATCTCGCAGAACACGAGATTTCTTTCTACATTGTCAATGCATCAAAGATTGCGCAGGAACTCGGACTGGGCAGCCGTACGAACATGATTATTCAGTCAGCGTTCTTCAACCTCTCCGGAGTGCTTCCGATTGAGGATGCCGTGGGTTATTTGAAAGACTCGATCGTAAAGTCGTATGGGCACAAGGGCGACGATATCGTGCAGATGAACTATGCAGCGGTGGATGCCGGCCTGCATTCGGTTGTTAAAATCGACGTACCGGCGGCGTGGAAAGATGCCAAAGACGAAGAAGTTGATGAGGCGGATGTGCCGCCGTTCATTCGCGACGTCGTGTTCCCGATGCTGCGTCAGGAAGGCAATGACCTGCCGGTTTCGGCCTTTATGGACCGTGCCAACGGAAAGTGGGAACAGGGAACGTCGCAGCACGAAAAGCGCGGCATTGCGCTCTATGTACCGGAATGGCAGATCGAAAACTGCATTCAGTGCAATCAGTGCTCGTATGTTTGCCCGCATGGCGTCATTCGCCCCTTCCTGTTGAATGAAGAGGAAGTCGCCAATGCGCCCGAGTCCTTTGCTTCCAAAAAAGCGATCGGCAAGGGCATGGAAGGCCTTAATTTCCGCATTCAGGTGTCTACGCTCGACTGTACGGGCTGCGGAAACTGTGCAGACATTTGCCCGGCGAAGAACAAAGCGCTTGTTATGAAACCGCTGGAGCAAGTTTATGAAGCCCAAAAGGGCAACTGGGAATACGCGAACGAGGTGGTTGGTTACAAAGACCAGATCATGGATGCGAGCACGGTCAAGGGTTCGCAGTTCCGCAAGCCGCTGCTTGAGTTCTCGGGTGCATGCGCCGGCTGTGGCGAGACGCCGTATGCAAGGTTGGTCACGCAGTTGTTTGGCGATCGGATGTTGATTGCCAATGCGACGGGCTGCTCGTCCATTTGGGGTGCGTCCGCTCCGTCGACGCCGTATACAACGAATGCCTGTGGACAAGGACCGTCCTGGGGCAACTCCCTCTTTGAGGATGCGGCGGAATATGGCTACGGCATGTTGTTGGCAACGGAGAGCAACCGCGCTCTGGTCGCAACGCGGATGGAAGAATTCCTCAGCCGCAAAGTGGATAGCGCGTGGAATGAACGCTTCCAGGCGTGGCTCGACGGTCGCGAAGAGGTCGAAGCTTCCAAGGCGGCGACGGTTGAAATCCTCAACGCTGCGGACGAAAAGGTCGGCGATGAGGAAGCGCAGCGCTTGATTGAAGAAGTGCTTGCCCTCAAAGACTACATGGTGAAGAAATCCGTCTGGATCTTTGGTGGCGACGGCTGGGCTTTCGATATCGGGTACGGCGGTTTGGATCATGTCCTTGCTTCCGGCAAAAATATCAACATCCTCGTTATGAATACCGAGGTGTACTCCAACACCGGCGGGCAGTCCTCCAAGGCGACGCCGCTCGCAGCGATCGCGCAATTTGCCGCTTCCGGTAAGCGCGTGACGTCCAAGGATCTGGGGCTGATGCAGGCGCAGTACGGTTATGTGTATACAGCGCAAATTGCGATGGGCGCCAATCACAATCAGACGCTCAAAGCACTGCGTGAGGCGGAGAGCTACAATGGACCGTCTCTGGTCATCGCGTATGCACCGTGCATTAACCATGGAATCCGCATCGGCATGGGCAAGAGCCAGCTCCGTGAGAAGCAGGCTGTGGAATGTGGATATTGGCATCTGTGGCGCTACGACCCGCGCCGAGTCGAAGAGGGCAAGAACCCCTTCCAATTGGATTCCAAAGAGCCGACGGCAGATTTCCGCGAATTCATCATGGGCGAAGTGCGTTACTCTTCCCTGAAGCGCAATTTCCCGGAAGCTGCCGAAGAGCTGTATGCGGAAGCGGAAAAAGCCGCCAAGGAGCGCTACGAGAAGTACGTGCGCATGGCGAAGATCGAGTACTGATTGGACCTTGCTGCGGCGATAAGTAACGGCGATAAGTAAACAAGAATCGAAAGGGTTGTGAGGGCGTGTTGCTTTCACAGCCCTTTTTGGTATGTTGAAAATGTGATTTAAGGTATGTGGAATTGCGAAATCGCAGGAAATTCGGCAAAAAGTACGGGCGTATGGAAAAGAAAGACTGTGAATCTAGACAAAGATATGTTGGCGAGTTGTAGAATAAAATGCAACAAAAAAGCCTATATACGCTGTTACAATGAATCCGAGAAAAGATTTCATTTATAGAGATCGACAGCGGACATACCGATGCGGTGGTCTATCTCAAAAAATCAAAGCGATAGAAGTGCGGCGAAAGTGGTGTAGACAAATCTGCGCCCCTTTTCTGGTCATAGAAATGCGAAATGAGCAAAAAACTTGTTTAATTTAGAAAGTTTTTATAGATTTTAAGAAAAAACTTATAAATTCAATTCAGTTTTTGGCTATAATAATATATGGAGGTGATACCATGATCATCAGGCCATACTATTTGGAAATACTGAAAACCTATCGGGATGTTCCGTTGGTGAAGCTCCTTGCCGGAATTCGCCGCTGTGGAAAATCGACCATTTTGGAGATGCTGAAAAACGACCTGATCGGCAGCGGCATTTCGGCAGACCATGTGATTCAACTACGCTATACCTGGGAGGAGCTGGACGACAGCATGACCGCCAAGCAGATGTACCGGGAGATCAAAGAGAAAATGACCGATGACGGGCGTTATTATCTTCTTTTGGACGAAGTGCAAGAGGTGGATGGCTGGGAAAAGGCAGTCAACAGTTTGCTGGAAGATTCCAATACCGACATTTATGTAACCGGCTCCAATTCCAAGCTGATGTCTAGCGAGATTTCCACCTATCTGACAGGACGCTATATTTCTATTCCTGTCTTCACCCTGTCCTTTGCTGAATATCTCGAGTTTAAGAAGGACAGCGGTCGCGCAACAAAAGAGCTTTTGAACGAATATATCCGCATGGGCGGTTTTCCCATTGTTGCGCTCGGAAACTTCGATGAGCGTTCGTCCTATCAGATCGTCGAGGGAATATACAATTCCGTCATCACGATCGACATCACCAAGCGGCACAATATTGCGAATTTTGACCTGTTCAACCGTGTGGTGAAGTATGTTGTGGAGAATGTCGGAAAGACCTTTTCCGCCAATGCCATCGTGAAATTCCTAAAAAGTGAAGGACGCTCCCTCTCGGTGGAAGCGGTCTATAACTATCTGGAATGGATGGAAAAGGCTTTCGTGATCTATCGCTGCCAGCGGTACGATATGCAGGGTAAGACCGTCCTGAAAACGCAGGAGAAGTTCTACCTCGCGGATGCTTCTATCAAATACTGCATGATGGGTTTTAATCCGAAATCAGTTGCCGCCATGCTGGAAAACATCGTGTACTTCGAGCTTCGGCGAAGGGGCTATTATGTGTATATCGGAAAAAATGCCACTAAAGAGATCGACTTCGTGGCCGTGCGTCGGGACGAGCGGATTTATGTGCAAGTGTGCCGCAATCTGCCAGAGGAGTCTGACCGCGAGGTCGTCAACCTGCTTGCGGTCAAAGACCATTATCCGAAATATGTGGTGACGCTGGATGAACTTGCTGCAGGCAATATCAATGGAGTCAAGATCGTGCATCTGGCAGATTTTCTGTTGAGCAGAGATTACTAAAAAATAGATGGAAAAGGAGTGGTGAGTATGTCCCTTGTAGATAAGCATCCGGATGAAAGGAGTTCACTTGCCATTTCTATGGGAGCTGCATTCTTTGGTTCAAGCGGGGATTATTTGTGATAGCCCCATGTTTGGCGGTTACGACAAACACAAAAGCGCAAGAAGCCTGCTATGCAAGGATCCTGCGCTTTTTCTTAAGGCGTTGCGTTTGCCAACATATTTTTCTTTGACTATTTAAGAATTTCTTTCATACCCTTTTAGTTGACACTGCCGTAATTCAAGTATAATATATAGTCATAAATTATATAAAACTTAGTTTTATGTAATAAAATATACGGAGGCATGTATATGGAGACACATCAGTCAATGGTACTGCAAGATATGTCCCTTAAAGGAAAAGTTGCATTAATTACTGGTGGTGGCTCAGGTATTGGTAGTGGAATAACAAAAGGCCTTGCCGAAGCAGGCGCGTCCATTGCTTGTGTATACAACCATCATAAACCGGCGAATATGCAGCAGTATGTAGAAAGTATTGGTGGAGAATTTTTTGCGATTCATGCTGACATTAGCAGGATGGAGAATCTTTCGCGCATAATTGAGAAAACGATCTCTCATTATAAGCGTCTTGACATTCTGGTTAATAACGCTGGAATCTGTCCGCGTTCTTCTGCAATTGACTACACGGAGGAAATGTGGGATCAGGTTATTCAGCTCGATACAAAGTCTGTGTTCTTCCTCTCACAGCTTGCCGCAAAACAATATATCAAGCAAGGTACAGGGGGTAAGATCATCAATCTTGCCTCAATGCTCTCCTTTCTTGGGGGATTTAACACGACAGCTTATACAGCCAGTAAACATGCAATTGTTGGTCTGACGCGTGTAATGGCTAGCGAGTGGGGGAGCCTAGGAATTAACGTTAATGCGATTGCTCCTGGTTGGATCAAAACGAATTTATCTGCTGCGTTGGTGGAAGATCAGTACCGTTATAACAGCGTGAAAGCTCGTATACCTCAGGGCTATTGGGGTACACCAGATATGTTTAAAGGTATTGCGGTTCTATTGGCAAGCGATGCAGGAAATTATATCAATGGCGCCACCATCCCTGTGGATGGTGGCTATCTCACAAAATAAGAAAGGGATATAATGGCAATGAAAGCCTTAATCCTGAAGGAACCACGATGTCTTGAATATAAAGAACGTCCCTACCCGATTTGTGGAATAGATCAAGTGACAGTTCATGTCGATGCCGTCGGCATCTGTGGCTCAGATATCGGAGCAATCCTTGGAAAGAATCCAATGTTCACCTTTCCGCGTGTTCTCGGTCATGAAGTTGCGGGGACAGTCGTAGATGTAGGTGCAAATGTTCATGCGATGACTATTGGCGATAGAGTATGTCTCATGCCCTGCATTGCATGCGGCAGCTGTCACGCATGCCGGCGTGGACATACGAATAGCTGTGAGGCACTACGCCTTTATGGCGTTCATGAAGATGGCGGTCTTCAGGAATTTTTGACTGCTCCAGAAGTAAACTGGATAAAAATTCCATTTAATGCGAAAATGGAAGAAATTGCAATAATTGAACCACTTACAATTGGTGCTCATGCTGTTGCTAAATTGGAACTTTGCCCTGATGATAAAGTATTAGTAATTGGAGCAGGGCCTATAGGCACAGGTTGCGCAGTCAATGCAAAAATCTATGGCGCAAAAGTTACTTTAGCAGATACAAGTGAATTTCGAAGAAAGTTTGTTTCAGAGCGTTTTCATATTGACGTTTTAGACCCTAAGTCTTATGATTACGAAGAAGCATTAAATTATATTACTGTTGGGGAGATGTTTGATGCAGTAATTGACACTACAGCTGCTAAAAGCTCTATGGAAAACGATTGGAGATGGATTGCAAATGGAGGAAAGATTGTTTTTGTCGGCATTTATAATGGCAAGCTGGAAATAGAAGATCTTCAATTTCATTTGAAAGAGCCAACTCTCTATACGACGCGCAATTCTATTCTTGCAGACTATAATCGCGTAATTCAGTGTTGGCAACGTGGCAGGATAAATCTTGGCGATTTTATTTCTAATGTTGTCACTTTTAATCGCGCGGCTGAAGAAATCCATCAATGGCTTCTCCCAAGATCGAGTTTTTTTAAGGGCGTGGTGAAATTTCCATAATAATGAATAGAAAGGTGATATTTTGAACGCATCAAGGGACTATACAATTAGCTCCGTTAAGAGGGCGCTGACTATTTTGAAATTGTTCGATGATCAACATCGTGATCTGAGGCTTTCTGAAATAAGTCAAATGTCCGGAATAGATAAAAGTACGGTATTTCGTTTTCTTTATACGCTGATCGAGGAAAACTTCCTTTCCTACGATTCAGAAACACGTAAATACAGTATTGGTACTGAAATGTATCGCATCGGTCTATCCAAGTATAACACACTTGATGTGACAAAATTCGCACGTCGTCACCTACAACGCCTTTCGGACGAAACGGGTATGATTTGTTATATAGGTATTCGGCAGAGTGATGTTTTGGTCATGCTTGGACAGATTCTTCCGCCCACTGTTCCAGTATGGGCGCAACTCACTGTTTTAGGCGGAGGAATTAGCCAGTTATATTCAACAGGAATCGGTCGGTTACTTCTTTCGCAAGATAGCGATGATGAGATTATACGGTATCTGAATCATGTTGATCTAAAGAAGTACACAGATACTACTATCACTGACAAAGCGGCATTACTTCGACTTATTCAAGATGCAAGAGTCAATCAGTACTCCGGAAATTTCGGTGAAAATGAATCACACATTTATAGTTTGTGCGCGCCTGTTTATCGAATGGACGGCAAGATGATTGTGGGCGTTAGTCTCTGCGGTATGCAAGACGAGATTACTGGCGATCGGCACGACTATTATCTTGATCGTATTTGTAGTGCAGCGCGAGCAATCTCAAGCGAGCTAGGTTATTCTGGCTTGTAATGCCTGATTTTGGAAATTGGCATTAAGTCTGTGCAACATACACATTAGGCTTAATGTTTTGCCAAAATAATAAAACTTAGTTTTATATAATAAAATATATTGGAGGTGAATATGTACAAAAAGAAAGTTATTATCACAGATTATTACTACGAAAATATTGATCAAGAGCATCAAATCATGGCAGAGCTTGGTGCCGATCTTCACGGTTTTCATTGCAAAACTGAAGATGAAGTCATTGCTGTCGCGTCAGATTGTGATGCTTTGATCTGCCAGTTTGCCCCTATCACACGCCGTGTAATTGAATCACTTAAACATTGTAAGGTTATCGTGCGCTATGCTATTGGTGTCGACAACATTGACATCTATGCTGCGGAGGAACGCGGCATCTACGTGTGCAATGTACCTGATTATAGCATTGATGAGGTCTCAAATATGGCAATTGCCCTGTTGTTGGATTGTGCTAAAAAGCTCACTTATTTAGCTGGGCAGGTTAAGCAGGGAAATTGTAGCTACACAGTCGTTAAGCCATTGTTCCGCATGGAGGGAAAAACGCTTGGCTTGGTCGGCTTTGGCCGTATTCCTCGTTTGATTTCAAAGAAGATGTCTGGTTTTGGATTGGACATTATTACCTATGATCCCATGGTCAATGAGCAGGCCGCATTTGATCTCTGTGTAACGCCTGTTTCTTTTGATGAATTACTCCAGCGTAGTGATTACATCTCCGTTCATTGCCCTCTGATGGACTCCACCCGCCATATGTTCAATAAAAAAACTTTCTTAAGGATGAAACCTACTGCCTGTTTTATCAATACGGCTCGTGGGGGAATTGTAAAAGAAGAAGATCTAGTCTGGGCACTTAGTGAGCACAAGATTGCCATGGCGGGGATCGATGTTACGGAAGCTGAACCTATTTCGGTTAACCATCCGTTGCTCCATATGGACAATGCAATTGTTACCCCACATGTTGCCTGGTATTCCGAAGAGGCAGTCAGGAGTTTGCAGCGAAAGGCTGCTGAGGAAGTTGCGCGCGTTCTGCGCTGTGAGATGCCACTTAATTCGGTTAATTTTCCGAAGAAATGAAAAGGGAAAGGAAAGCCTTTATGTTCGCTGTCATTGATTGTGGGACAACTATGACTCGTATCTACATCATTCGTGACAAGAAGATTATCGCTTCTGACCGCAAAAAGATTGGTGTGCGTGATACATCTATCACTGGGAGTCGAGATGCTTTGAGAAATGGAGTTGCTGAACTATTCTTTAGAACTCTTAAAAATAATAATATACCTGATGAATCAATAGAATTTGTCATTGCCTCTGGCATGATCACTTCAGAAATTGGTTTGATTGAGATTCCACACTTGGTTGCTCCGGTGGGTATCCACCAACTCAGTGCTGGTATTGTAAAAGTCATGGATTCAAAAGTGCTTCCAATTGGTAGGCCAATCTATTTTATTCCTGGTATTCGCAATGATTATCCTATTCCAGCTAAAGCACAAAACCTCCGTCAGGTGGATTTTATGCGCGGCGAGGAAGTCCAATGTATAGGAATCATGAACACGCACAAGCTTCCCTACCCCTGCAATTTAGTTGCACTTTCTTCTCACACAAAAATTATGCACATCAATGAGTTTGGGCAAATCTCCGCTAGTATCACTACCATCAGTGGACAATTTTTCGAAGCACTTTTGAATTCTACCAGCATTGGTAAGAGTCTCATTGAGACACAGAATGAGGTAGCTGGAGAATATTCTTATAATGCCCTTGTGAGTGTCGCTACAGATTGTGTTCGTAATGCAGGTTTGGGACGAACCTGTATGATGCCACGGTTTCTTCAGGTTTTGATGCAGTCTAACAGTAAAGAACGCAGGACTTTCATTGATGCTGCCATTGCAGCAGATGACCTAAGTGCATTTCACGAGATGCATGAGCAAGGGCATCATGCATCTTATTATCTTCTTTACGGTCATAAATCTCGCTGTGAGATGTACACCTATATGTTAAAAAAAGAATTCGGAAATACTCTTACTGTTGAGAATATTTATGATAAGAACGAGTTGGATCAGCTCACTGTCACTGGTTCGATTGCAATAGCTCTAGAGAAAATCGAACAAGAAACAAAGTATTGAAAAAAGGAGAAAATTTGTTATGTTCCAAATGTATGGTGTTGTTCCCCCAATGATTACTCCCTTTAAAAAGAGCGGAGAAGTTGACTATGCTAGTCTGAAAGTTCTGGTCAACTTTCTTTCAACTAATGTCAATGGGCTTTTTATTAATGGCTCCTATGGTAGCGGTGCCCTAATGACTGAATCTGAGCGCAAATCGGTGGCGGAGGCCACGATTAATATCGCGGCAGATCGCATTCCTGTTATCGTTCAGGTTGGTACGGCAGACAGTCTAAGTGCTGCTCGCCTTGTTGATCACGCAGCTTCTGTTGGCGCCTCAGCTGTTGCAGCAGTCGGTCCGTACTATTTTAAGCACAACAATGATGAGATTTTCAATTACTTCGATGCCTTGGTGAAAGCAGCCAAAGGACGACTTCCAGTTTATGTTTACAATAACCCAAAATTCCAAGGCTATCAAATGGATATTAATACAGTTCGTGTGCTAAAAGAGAAGGTTGGAGTAAGCGGCGTTAAGGATGCAACATTTGATATTCAAACGATGGCAAAATATATACGCCTATTCAAAAGTGAAAATTTTGATGTCGTTTTAGGTACAGAAGCCATGTGGCTATCTGCCTGCGTTCTTGGCTGTAAGGCTTTTATTCCAGGAATAGCAAATGCCTTCCCTGAAATTTGCGTCAAGATGTTTAATGAAGGTATTTCCAACGATTTCGAGTCTTGTCGTAAAACTCAATTTGAAGTTAACGAGATGCGAGATATTATGTATCTTGCTCGTTCTACACAACTGGCAATTTATGCTATGCTTGAGCTTCGTGGTATCGTTTCCTGTTATCCTCGTGCTCCATTTATCCCTGCTTCTGAAGATGAGAAGGCGAATATCCGTAGTCGTTTGCAGCAACTTGGATTGTTGTAGGTATTTTATTCCTTGGCAAAGAAAGATTTAAAGATATATACCACTCAACCCCAAAAGTCGTTTATGAAATATCAAGTTCTTGAAGAAACTAGAAATGGAATAGGGATAAGAACCATAAGGCAATCTAAGGATAGATATGACTGAACCTTGAAAATTAAACAGGAAAGTGCAGCACAAATTGAGTCTTGCGTGAAAAGTTCTGAATAAAAGTGTTGTGGACAAATAAGCAAAACTTTATAGGCTTGTTTCGAACATGACAGCAATAAAATGTAGGAAAAATTTCTTGCGACAATCCTTATAGTGATAGTGTGGTGTTTGCCGTAGACACGCAGATGTTGTAATATGCCATCAACTCCAAGCTAGACTGTGAAGCAACAATAGTAACGCTATACAAGGTACGGCGAAGGTAGGATTAATTACGCTTCGATATATGGCACTTGTTAATTTGAATTGAGCCAAGATGAGCGAAAGAAGCATCAATCTGTACGCACATAGAAAATCATTTGTTGACAGTATGGAGTCTAGTGAACATCTTCGGTTTCAAAGAGTCATGATTTCTTACATTGGTTTCAAACTCGAAATCAATGTAATGGAAGAACCGAGATTTTACGTATAAACCTATAGCTGTTACTCCAATTGTTTAAGCTATGATTCTATTCAGTTACTCCAATATTTGATCAATTTGGAAGTAAGAGCACTCTGCCACAGATGAATATCAATGAATTACGAAGTGAGTATTTGAAATTCCTGTGTTTTTCTATTTTCGAAATAGTCTTTCATCGTTTCCTCCAATAGATGGTAAAGTTTGTAAATGGAAACTGAGAACATCTATTTCGGCGCGGGAAAAGCTTTAAGTAGTTTGTTGAAGGTAAAATGAAAAATGTTAGAAAAGAGGTGAGTATATTCGTGAAAGATCTGATTTAAGAGAATGATGATATTGAGATTTGATTACTGCAAGAGAAGCAATTTGCCAGAGATAGTAGCGAAAAAGTTATCAAATTTTGAAAATTTCTTCATTTGAGATACTGTTTTCTGGTGTCCGCTAAACGAAGGGTTTTAGAAACGATCTGTACGTCAATGTTCTCTATTTTACTAGCTCATATATGACGGTATCTGTCAATGGCCGGTTTTTCAAAGTTTTTCTTCATAAGATAGTAGTAGATATGAGTCAGTGATGTCTCGCAGCTTTCATATCAACGGAGTCATTGTCTAGGCAAGATGGTACGGATGTAGCATTTGTGTGTGAATTGAAAAGTTGGAAGAATTATTCTTACATGTCAAAATTGTCATTTGAACTTTTCCTTACTTTAAATTAGGAAAGGATCTTTATGGCCGATTTTGACAATGACGATAATAATTTAAGACATCATGATGCACCAACTTTTTTAAAAATAGTTGAAGAGCGGCTATTTACAAATCCTTAAGAACCATTAACCTTTTGAAAGATATGAAGGCGCAATCCAGCCTATGCGAATTCAATTCGTAATGCTGAAACGTTATGAAAGACTTACCTATTGTGAACGGAATTTTTATTCTACGTGGTGTAGGGGACGAACAGAAAAATGCTGTCAAGGTACCACGATCTTGACAAAACCTAAAATATTTAAAGGAGGAAATTATAATGAAACGTATCTTTGCATTTGTTTTAACCCTCGTTGTATTTTTATCGTTTGCGGCCTGTCATCAAGAGGAAACTACACATAAATCTAACCTTAATCAAGCTGCTTCGCAAGATACTCCAATTACCATCAAACTTGGTTGGGCAGAAACGTCTGAGCGTAGTGGACACGTGTTGTCCGAGGCTGCATATACCTTTAAAGAGCAACTTGAAGAGATGTCTAATGGTACCATTACTGTCGAACTTTATCCGGCTGCTCAGCTCGGTGATGCGACATCTATGTTGACGCAGGTCGAAGCAGGAACACTGGAGTCATGTATGTCTATCTCCAATGGTCAGTTTGCCACCTCCTATTACCCCGACCTTGGTTTTCTTGATATTCCTTATCTTTTCGAATCTGCCGATGAAGCTTATAATCTTCTAAACCCCGACGGCGATTTCTTTAAGAAACTTCAAAGCGATATTTCTGAAAAGACCGGAATTCGTCCTCTTGTTTTCTTTAACGAGGGTTTGCGACATATAACAAATAATAAGCATGAGATTAAGACCCCTCAAGATCTTGTCGGTCTGAAGATCCGCACTATGAACGTTACGGCACATATGAAAATGTTTGAGGCACTTGGAGCTCTCCCCACAAATGTCAGCTGGAATGAACTTTACACGGCGCTGCAGACAAACGTTGTTGATGGTCAGGAAAACCCGATCGCAAATGCTGTTTATATCAGTGCGTGGGAAGTTCAGAAGTATATGACTCTTGATGGGCATGTCTGTCTATGCGGTTTGTTCTGCATGAATGAAGATTTCTATCAAAGTCTATCGGATAGCCAAAAATCAGCTGTTGATGCTGCTGCACAGGAAGCTCTCAAGGCAGAGTATAATATGTTCAAAGAGAATGAAGCAGTTAATCTTCAAAAGCTAAAAGACAACGGTCTTCAAGTTACAGAATTAAATCGCGACGAGATTGATGCTTTTCGAAAAGCTTGTCAGCCAACAGTGCTTGAGTATTTGCGTGGTGTCATGGATACACCCGAATTACTTGAAGAGGCAATGAATGCGGTAGCCTCCCAACGTAAGTAATTGTTTTCAGCGTGTAAAAAGATTTAATTGGGATTGCGGCTAGTAGGTTCTTTTTCCGTTCTAGGCGCAATCCCATATAAATGAGGTGATCATCATGAAAAAATATGTGCATTTTTGTAAACAGTTTAATAAAATTATGCTTGGGATAGGCATCTGTTTTCTTCTTTTTGCTGTTACAATTACCTTTATTCAGGTAGTGATACGAAACTTATTCCAATTTTCTTTTACGTGGGCAGAGGAGTTGACGCGCTATGTCGTGATCTTCAGTGTGTATTTTGCTTCCGGAACTATTTTTTATATTGATGCTAATGCAAAGGTCGACATTTTCTATAATTTAATGCCAAAAAAAATTCGTCGCATCCTCTCATGCATATTTTATTTTCTAATCGCACTGTTCCTCTGTGTCATGGCTTATTATGGTTATATCCATGTTATTCGCAATGCAAAGATTTACTGCGCATCTATTCACATTCCGTGGGCTCTACCATTCATGTCCTTGATTATTGGTGCAGTTAATATGCTTATACAGGTTCCTGCCAAAATATATCTTGTTTGGTGTGCTTTTTAGCTACAACATAACATCTAGTTTTTATGAAAGAAGGAGGAGTTCAACATGAATCCTTTAGCAGTTGCACTAATCGTTTTTATGGTTTTAATGTTTCTCGGCATGCCAATTGTATTTGTAATGACATTTTCCAGCCTTATTTATTGCCTAGTGATTGGAAAAATAGATTTGCTGATGGTTGTGATTGAAAAGATGTTTCGCGGCATGGATAGCTTTGTTTTGCTTGCCATTCCAATGTTTATTATGTGTGGCGAAGTAATGAATCGTGGTGGTATTACAAGTGCAATCGTCAGTTTTGCAGATTTGATGGTTGGTCGTGTCAAAGGTGGGCTTGCATATGTTAATACATTAGCAAGTACTTTTTTCGCGGGCATAACCGGCTCAGCTTTATCTGATATTGCTTCTATAGGCTCAATTCTTATTCCTGCTATGGAGGAGCAGGGTTATACAAAAGACTTTTCTTGCGCAGTTACGGCAGCTACTGCTATTCAGGGGCCTCTAATTCCACCAAGTATTCCGGCAGTACTAGTCGCGTCCGCCACTGGGCTTTCTACGGGTGCTTTGTTTTGGGGTGGGGCAATGCCTGGCTTGCTGATTGGCATTGGGAGCGCAATTGTGATCTTTATTAAAGGCTTTTTCGTTAAACTTCCGAAGCGCACAGTGAGAATCCCTTTCCGTGAAGCTATCAATGTAACACTTCATTCTATTCTGCCTTTAATGACAGTTGTGATTATACTCGTCGGCATGAATTCTGGAATCTTCACGCCGACGGAAGCGGCGGCAATTGCCTTGGCTTATGCGCTGTGCATTACTTCTTTTATCTATAAACCAATACCTTTCTCTGAATTTATTACAATTTGCAAAAATGTTTTGCTCCAAACTACAACAATTTACCTGATTATTGCTGGTGCCACTACCTTTTCGTATGTCCTCGCTACAGAGAATATTCCTACCAAGATTTCTATGTTAATTAGTAGCCATGTTACATCTAAGTTGGGAATTCTTATGGTTATCAATCTTATTTTATTAGTATGGGGCATGTTCATGGATACAGCACCCTCTATTCTAGTTCTCGTCCCCATTCTTTTTCCAGTGGCAAAGGCAGCAGGTGTCAATTCAATTCATTTTGGTGTTTTGGTTATTACTAACCTGATGGTTGGTATGCTTACTCCACCATTTGGAATGGCAATTTATACTACACAGTCGGTTGGTAAGTGTAGAATGGGAAATCTCATCAAGCAGTTGTTACCTTTTATCGTGGTCGACTTAGTTATTCTTGGAATCCTCACCATATTTCCAAGCGTATCTTTATTTCTACCTCAGTTGTTTGGCTTTGTCTCTTAAGAAAATACATTTGTGGTGTAGCAAAATTTGGTTTTAAATTAATTATTATATTTCTATGGAGATTGTTAATAAATGAAAATTTCTCTTCCACAAAATGCTTATCAAGGTGATGCTCCACTTTACCTTACTATGCCGGACGATTGGGATACCACATATTATCCAATGATTGGCGATGCAATGTCCGGACTAACACAACCTGAGATAATTGATAAACTGGAACATCCAGTTGGCTCACTTCCGCTTTCTGAATTGGCACGCGGGAAAAAGAAGGTGTGTATTGTTTTTGATGACATTACGCGGGGAACACCAACCATACCAATGGCACATGCTGTATTGACTGTTCTTCTTGACAGTGGTGTAGTGAAAAAAGACATTGAATTTCTCTGCGCTCTTGGAACACACGGTGCTCATGACCTTGTAGACCATACAAAAAAGCTGGGTGTAGACATTGTTCATGACTATCCGGTATTTAATCACAACTGTTATGAAAATAATGTTTACATCGGAAAATCATCTAATGGAGTAAAAGTCTATATTAATCGAGAATTTACCAAATGTGATCTCCGAATCGGCCTAGGTTCTATTACTCCTCACACGATGAATGGATTTAGTGGAGGAGGAAAACTTCTTTTCCCTGGCATCGCTTCGATTAATACCATTGCACAAAATCACCGTATTGCTACGGAATTTATGAACAGTCATCAACTCAATAGTTCCAAAATGACCGGACACCTTGAAATGAGTGAAATGCGCAAGGAGATTGAGGAGATGACGCAGATGGCTGGGCAGTTTTTTAAAATTGACTGCCTCTATAACAGTAAATTGGAATTGATAGATATCTATGCGGGAGATCCCATTCAGGAGTATTATGCTGCACTTCCAGCGGCCAAACGAGTGTATGCAATCCCTCCAATAAAGGATATGGATATTGTCATTGCAAATGCTAACGCAAAGGCTAGCGAAGCAACGATCGCTGCAGGTTTTGGCGCTTTGGCGGTCCGCTCAGGGGGCGACGTTGTTATTACCGATCTCACACGCCGTGGACAGACCACACATTATCTATTTGGATCATTTGGACGAGAAACTGGTGGGCGTTTGATGGGAGATATGCCATCAGTCCGGCCCAATGTTTCAAAGTATATATGTTATATGCCATATCCTGATATTGGTGCTGCACATTGGTTTGGTGAGATTAATAAGCAAATTTATGTTGATACATGGGAACAGGCATTAACTTTGCTACGCAAGAGACACGGTCCAGGATCAAAGGTTGCTATTATTTCTGACGCCACTCTGGCTTACTATCGTGAATAGATTGCAAGATCTTTCATTGATATCATGAGTATGATTGTTTAAACTCTCACCTTTAACAGCGGCATCAATTAAAAGAGCTCTTTGTCAAATCGTGTTGTTATTCAAGAATAGTACAAAGAGCTCTTGCAAAGAGAAGGTAGCGGTTTTACCTTCTCTTTGTTTCTTCTAGGAAGAATCCGCTTCAAGTAAATTAAGATGCGATTTCTTGGGCAGTGTCAACTCAATTGTGTCTCGATGAGTAGAAAATTTCCTACCAAGTATTCTACATTCTTTTGCCGTTAACCGGCCTAAACGGATGACAAGTGCGTCAAGGGCGAAAAGCGTAGGCGTCCCTTGACGTAAACGCCGGCTCATCCGTAACCCAACACCTCTTTATAACCGTTCGAATCGATACCGGTGAGTACGTGAAGGGCTTCTTTCTCTGCACACTCTCTTCGCACAGGGAGGTAGGTCGCATCGCAAAAGAGGAACACATAATACGATTTCACTGGACATTCCTAGAAGGCTTTCCTGTCTTCATTGACAAGCTTGCTGAGTTGCGAGACTGTGGCTGCGGAATAATAATGGTACATCTACTCCATAATCTCAGAGACTTCTCACATCGTAATTCCACGACTGTAGAGATTGATGATGGTGGTTTGCGGATCGTCTGAAGATCTCTCTCGGTAGGAATTGTGTTTGGGTAACAAAATTCTACTCAAAAAAGGTTCCTTTTCTAGTTTACCTTTTAGGTTCAAACACATTTTAGTTTACACTCTCGTATTCTGCCGTCGTTTTTGTAGGAAGAAATACAAGGTATTTATTGATTGGATTTCTCCTGCGGATTTGTTTGGCTTATTTCATTATTTTTTGCATCCGGTAAAACAATAAGAGGACTTTGTTCGCCCAGTTCGGAAAAGTGCTCGATGATTTTTTCCCGGGCTAACAATAAATGTCGTTTGTTTACTGCTTGCGCTTCAGCGGTGTTATTTGTGAGCAGGAAGTGAATAATGTCACGATGTTCAACAATCGATTCATCGAATCGTTTTTTACTGATGAGTGAATAGATGCGAAACTGCTGCATAATGGAATGAATTCGACTGTACATAGATTGCAAAAGGCTGTTACCACTCATTTCAATAAGGAGACTATGTAAGATAGAATCCACATACGTATACGCTCGTAGATCATTTTGCGCATACAAAGTCTCCAACTCATTGAGACATTTTAACAACTGTTCCATATTTGCCGTTGTCAAATTATCATGTAACTTACCGATGGCGTAGTCTTCCAACAGTACACGGAGATCATAAACTTCTTCAATGTCACGAGAGGTAAATTCCTTTACAAAGACGCCTTTATTTGGAATTTCAACGACAAGTCCATCCGATGCTAATTGACGCAAGGCTTCTCGTATCGGGCTGCGGCTTACAGACAGCCGATCTGCCAGTTCGTTCTCTTGTAACCATTGACCGGGCTTATAACAACCCGCACAGATTTCATCTTTCAAAATTTGATAGACTTGATTTCGGATTGTCTTGATCGGATGATGGTTCATAAAGAGCTCTCTTTCTTGTAAGCAGGAATGACATAGAATTTTCTACAAATCATGTTATCATAAAATTTATCAAAATTTATATATTGACAGCAAAATTCGAGTGGAATAGAATCATCAACAGAAAGCACAATGTATACAACATACAATTTATCGCTAAGAATAGATTAGGAAAGGAGAGAACACAATGAAAACGATCTCTATACCGTACTATACATCTTCACTCGATTTACATGTGAATGAGAAAAATTTGAAAGCGGTTGTGACTGCTAAAATGCACACCTATAAAGCGAAGAAATCGGAAGTGGAATTGGTGCATGATGCTTTGGAACATCCGATTGGAAGTCCCCGATTGCGAGAATTGGCGAAAAACAAGAAGAAAGTAGTGTTAGTTACGAGTGACCATACGAGAGCGGTTCCAAGTAAAATCACATTACCGATCTTACTAGATGAGATTCGTCAAGGAAACCCTGATGCGGATATTACGATACTTATTGCGACCGGATTGCATCGCCCCACAACGGAAGAAGAACAGCGGCGAATGTTTGGGGATGCCATTGTTGAGAATGAAAAGATTTCCATTAACAATGCCTTTGATCCGGAGCAGTTCATTCATGTCGGTGTACTTCCATCCGGGGCTGATTTTTATGTCAATAAATTAGCGGTCGAATGTGATTTGTTACTGACGGAAGGTTTTATCGAACCGCATTTTTTTGCGGGATTTTCCGGTGGTCGAAAGAGTATCTTGCCTGGGATTTGTTCGCAGGAAACGGTCAATGAAAATCACAGTTATAAGGCCATTTCCAGCCCGTACGCGAATACGGGAATTCTTAAGAACAATCCAATTCATGAAGATATGTTGGCGGCTGCGCATATGGTAAATCTGCAGTTTATTTTTAATGTGGCTTTGGATGGGAAAAAGAAAATTATTGCCGCGTGGGCAGGTGACATGGAGCAAGCCCATGCCGAAGGTGTCGCATTTATTCGGAAATGGAGTCAGTGTGCCAGTATTACCGGCGATATTGTTGTAACAAGCAATGGTGGATATCCATTGGATCAAAATTTGTATCAGAGTCCAAAAGCGGTTGCTACGGCCGAAGCATGTGCCGGGGAAGACGGCGTGATTATCATGTGTTGCAGTTGCTGTGACGGCATGGGCGGCGTACATTTTGAAAAACTGATTACGATGGGAACGGTGGACGAAATTGACGCATACCTGTCAAAAATCCCCCCAAAAGATACGATTTCTGAGCAATGGTGTCCCCAAATTTATGCACGCATATTAAAAAAGCACCCTGTAATTTTGGTCACGACCTATCTGAAACCGGAAGAAGTGCGCAAAGCGAATATGATTCCTGCATCTTCACCGGATGAAGCGCTAGAAATTGCTTATCAGATGAAAGGGCGTGACGCGAGTGTTGTCGTAATCCCAGATGGCGTAAGTGTGCTGGCTGTAAAAGCATGAGGCGTATGGAAGAGGTATGCTGCATGAGGTGAAAGTGTAGCGATAGGCAGAAAGGAAAGAGAAGTGGAACGAAAAATTGCACTACAGGTAAATGATAAAGATAATGTTGCCACTATTTTTGCAGAAGGCATTAAAAAAGGCGTAGAAGTGGAGGTTCGGGACAAGAAAGGCCATTCGAAAATTATTGCTGTAGCTGATGATATTCCTTATGGTCATAAAGTGGCCATTGCCAAAATAAACAAAGGTGAATTGATTACTAAATATGGCGAAGAAATAGGGATAGCAACAAGAGATATTCAGAAAGGTGAGTATGTACATATTCACAATTTAGACAGCATGCGCGGTCGCGGAGACTGGGCGAAGGCAAAAAAATAAGGAGGTCAATTGTGGAATTTATGGGATATTTGCGGCCGGATGGAAGAGTCGGTGCGCGAAATTATGTCGCGGTAATTCCCAGTGTAACCTGCGCAAATGATGTTGCAAATGCAATTTGTCGCCAGGTTCAGGGAACGATTGCCTATTTGCATCACCAGGGTTGTTGTCAAATGCCTCCGGATTTGGAACGAGTGACGGATACTCTGATCAGCCTAGGTATGAGTCCGAACGTTGGAGCAATTTTGATTGTAAGCCTCGGTTGTGAAGGAACGGACCATGAGCGCATGCTACAGGAGTTGTCTGCTACCGGAAAACCGGTGGAGATTATACACATTCAAGAATTGGGTGGGGTAAGCAAAGCCATTCAACGCGGCACGGACATTGTACGAAAACTAGTGATTGAGATTTCCGGGTTACAACGACAAGCTGTGGATATTTCGAAAGCTGTGATGGCCATCAAGTGTGGAGCTTCGGATACCACAAGCGGGATGGCATCCAATTGTGTCATTGGCTATGTAGCGGACAAACTGGTGGACCTGGGGGCAACCGTAGTTTTTGGGGAAACGACCGAATTTATTGGAGGTGAACATTTATTAGCTCGTCGGGCAGCAAATGAAAAAGTTGCGGAAAAGATTTATGAGATCGTAGCTAAAATGGAGGATCGAGCGAAGAGCATTGGTTGCGATATGCGAAAAGGTCAGCCGACGCCGGGCAATATTGAAGGCGGCCTTTCAAGCATCGAAGAAAAAAGCTTGGGGGCCATCGTCAAGAGCGGCACACGACCCATTCAAGGAGTCTTGGAGTATCCGCAACATATAACGAATCAAAAAGGATTATGGATTAAAGACACACCGGGGCGTGAGCCGGAGATTTTGACGGGGATGGCCGCAACCGGCGCACAATTTATGTTATTTTCTACCGGACGTGGTGCTCCGCAAGGTTTTCCAAGCATGCCTGTTATTAAGATCTGTGGGAATCCCCATACGTACCAGCGAATGGAGGAGGATATGGATCTCAATGCCGGTTTGATTATTACTGGCGAAAAGACTATTGAGCAGGTAGGAGAGGAGGCTTTTTCCAAGTTATTGCGTGTTTTAAGTGGGGAGATGACAAAAAACGAGGCAATCCAGTATTACAGCGCAATTGACATTCATTGCCTTGGCCCTGTCATCTGAGAGGTTACAATTCCTGTACATTTTTCCAAACAATTATCAATCGAAAAAGGAGCGTTTTCTATGAATCCAGTCATAGCAATGATCATCGGAGTTGTAGTGATGATGGTTCTCATTATTTGTACGAGGATGCATGCATTTCCTTCGCTGATTATTTCAGCAATTCTGATTGCTGTTCTCTCGGGGAATTATTTATTGGTGGGTACTGGCAATGAAGGAGGAAATTTGCTTGGGACCGCAGTCAGTACGGTAACTGGCGGTTTCGGTGGAACCATGGCTAGTATTGGTATTGTAATCAGCTTTGGTTGTATTATGGGAATCTTTCTTGAAAAAAGCGGCGCCGCAAAGCGCATGGCGATTACGATCTTAAAAATAGTTGGAGTCAAGCGCGCTGACGTAGTGCTGGGATTGACCGGCCTTGTAGTATCGATTCCGGTATTCTGTGATTCGGGATTTGTTATTTTGTCTTCGCTGGCCAAAGAATTTTCTCGTTTGACAAAAAAGTCCATGGTTGGATTAGGCGGAATCCTCGGCATGGGATTGTATATTACACATTTTATGGTACCACCTACGCCCGGACCGCTCGCTGTTGTCAATACCTTCCAAAAAGAAGGAATCAATATTGACCTCGGAATGTTTATCATCGCTGGGTTATTGATTTCCGTTCCACTGTTTATCTTTTCTGTATTTCTATTCCGTTGGTTTGGCAGCAAGTATCCGGAGATCATTGTTCCTTATGAAATTGATCGCAGCAAATATACTCCCGCGCAATTGGTTGTGCTGGATAAGATTGATGAAAAGATTAAAGCGGGAAAACAACTGGAAAACCAGGATTTTACAGATTTGCTTGGCGCCGAAAAATTACCGAGCGCCGGCTTGTCCTTTACAATTTTATTGCTTCCGGTTGTTTTGATTCTTGCGAATACCGTTGTCAGCCAAACGGCGCTGAAAGCCGCTCTGCTTGGACAAATTATCACATTTTTAGGCAATCCGGTTATCGCTTTGTTTATTTCCCTTTGCTTAGGCGCATTCTTTTTGGCGAAAGAGCAAGACAATCGCTCTGTCGTCAAACTTATGGATGATGCGCTTCGTGAAGCTGGTCCGATCTGTATGATTACGGCTGGTGGCGGTGCTTTGGGTGCTGTCGTTAAAGCAACTGGTGCGGCAGGAATGATGGCGGATGGAATTGTAGCGATGGGGATTCCAGGGATCCTTGTTCCTCTTCTCATTGGTACCATTATGCGTTTCCCCCAGGGTTCAGGTACAACGGCGATGATTACGGGCTCTGCGATTATTGCCCCTATGCTTACAACACTGGGAATTAACCCCTATCTTGCCGCCATGGCGGTTTGTTTAACGGCTATGTGTCCATCTTTTCTTAATGATAGTTATTTCCATGTGGTTACAAATTTCAGTGGCCTAGATATTAAAACGAGTTTGAAGACATGGACAATTGGTACGATTCTTGTTCCGCTTTTCGGATCGGTCATCATTTTTATTCTCAGTGCCTTGATTCACTGAACAATCTGAGTATTGGCGTCGTAATTTTTTAAGTAATTTTCCAGACGCATCAAAGAGCTGCTATCATCAGAGAGCGGTGTTGCTAGGATATCTTCTTGCAACACCGCTCTTTTTTACAAAAAATGGGTATACTTTACAAATCAGTGGGAACGCTTGGGGGAAAGAATGATTGTAAAGGATGCACAACTGCGGGAATTGGAAAGCGGCGCATACGGCTTGACGGAGCGGAACGCCTTGATGTCGGCACATACGAGTTTTCGCGTGGGCGGACCGGCGGACCTGTTTATTGAACCGACGTCGGAAAAAGAGTTGGTGCGTTGTGTGCGCTTTTTATATGCGGAAGGGATTCCACATCTCTTGGTCGGAAACGGGTCGAATCTTTTGGTGCGCGACGGCGGCATTCGCGGCGCAGTGATTCACTTGGGGAAATACTACAGCGATGCGATCATCGATGGAACGCAGATCCGGGCACAGGCGGGCATGGGACTCACGGCCATGTCGAAGATGAGTTTTCGTGCCGGACTCACAGGTATGGAGCCGCTTTCCGGCATACCGGGTTCGGTTGGCGGTGCTGTTACCATGAATGCCGGGGCCTATGGACAGGAAATGCAGCAGGTGGTCTGCGGAGTGCGAGCATTGAACATCAAGGGAGAAGTGGTGGAATTATCCGGTGAGGAATTGGAATTTTCGTACCGTCATTCCCGCTTGCAAAGGGAAAAGCTGTTCGCCTCGGAAGTGCTGTTCTGTTTGGAATCGGGCGATGAAGCCGAAATTCAGGCGCGCTATGCGGACTACACAATGCGCAGGCAGAGCAAGCAGCCGTTGGAGTTGCCATCAGCGGGGTCAACGTTCAAACGGCCGGTTGGAAACTATGCTTCGGCGCTCATCGATCAGGCGGGATTGCGCGGGTTTTCCGTCGGCGCCGCGCAGGTGTCGGAGAAACACTGCGGATTTATTGTAAATCGAGGGGGCGCCAGCGCCGCAGAAATTTTGGACTTAATCCGGAAGGTACAGGCGCGCGTGAAAGAAAAATTTGGCGTACAGTTGGAACCGGAGGTACGCATCGTCGGGGAGGAAATATGCGGGTCGTCATCGTCACAGGAATGAGCGGAGCGGGCAAGAGCAGCGCACTCAATGTGTTTGAGGACATGGATTACTACTGCATTGATAATCTGCCACCCCAACTCATGATCAATTTTATGGAGTTGGCCGCCAACTCGAAACAGATCACTAAGGCTGCCATCGGCGTGGACATTCGCGGCCGACAATTCTTTGAGTCGCTCATGGCGACCATTCGCAATCTCCGGGCGATGGATGCGCAAGTTTCGATGCTCTTTTTGGAGGCTTCCGATGAAGTGATTATTCGGCGCTATAAGGAACTGCGTCGGCCTCACCCGTTGGACAAGGCGGGCAATATTTACGACGGCATTCAACGCGAGCGCGCCTTGCTGCAGGAAATTCGTTCGTACAGTGATCGCGTGGTGGACACCTCCAATTTGACATTGGGACAACTCAAAGAAGTGATTGCAAGTTACTACCTGGAGGAACCCCGGGAAAAAGAAATTTTAGTAGCAGTCACGTCTTTCGGATACAAGTATGGGATTTTGCTCGATGCCGATTTGGTGTTCGATGCGCGTTTTATCCCCAATCCGTATTATGAGCAGGCGTTGCGTCCTTTGACCGGGCTGGATGCGCCGGTGACGGATTTTATTTTTCGCTACCAAGAATCGGAAGAATTTTTACAGCGCATCGAGGCGTTTTTAGTCTTTGCTCTGCCCTATTATCAACGGGAAGGAAAAAGCGCGTTATCCGTCGGCATCGGATGCACCGGGGGACGACACCGTTCCGTGTGCATGGCTCAGGCGTTGGCGCAGCGGCTGCATGATAAGGGATATGTGACGGTGTTGAATCATCGGGACAAGACACATTGGTAATGCTTTATCAGGAATGTCGCCGATGAAGGGCTGGCGTATGCGGGCGAGTGTGGTAGTATAAAGGAAATGAACGAAGGAGAAAGGGGGGACTATGCAGGAAATCAGTGCCGGCGGTGTTGTCGTAGATGGAAATAATGTGCTTGTACTCAAAAAATACCGCGGCGATTGGGTCCTTCCGAAAGGGCGCCTGGAAGCGTCGGAATCACGCGAAGAGGCGGCGCTTCGCGAGGTGCGGGAAGAAAGCGGCGTCAATTGTGAAATTGTCCGCTATATCGGCTTTGTAAAGTATAATTATCGGCATTTTAACGGCGAACGCGTTCAAAAGACGGTGCACTACTACCATATGACCGAGAAAAAAGGACGACTGCGCCCACAGAAAGAAGAAGGATTTTGTGAAGCGGTCTTTTTGCCGTGGCGCAAGGCGGCAGTGCTTTTACGCCATGAATCCGAACGCAATATGGTGCGCAACGCCTTTCGTGCCATCCAACGGGGTGGAAAAAAAGAGGGAAGAGCCGGCGGTCGTTCAGGAAAATAACGGAATGAAACGGTCAAGTAGATAATCCGGCAACAGGTGGCGTATGTCCTTTTCCTTTGATACCAAAAAAGAACTTTGCAAGCGAAAGATCGACTCCAAAATTGAGGCCTTATTGGAGCTTTCCGCCCTGTCGCGCATGAATGCAGCGGTGCGATTTCGCGGGTCACAGGTTTCGATTTCTTTTTCGTCGGAAAACCGCGAAGTGATCGCACGGGTTACCGATTTAGCGCGCGCATTGTACGGAGTGGAATTGTCCATCGCGTCGCGAAAAAATGCGCAGCTGCGCCAAGCTCCTCTTTACAGCACGGTGCTTTCGGGCGAGGTGGTGGACCGATTTCTTTCGCAAAGCGCTCTGAATGAGTTCGGTGCGTACACACAGCCAAAAGAGCGCATTTTCGGTCGACTGCAATCGCAAGAAAACGGCTGTGCGTTTTTACGCGGTGCCTTTTTGGGCGGCGGTTCCATTGTCGATCCGAGCAAATCGTATCACCTAGAAATTGTCACGCCGCATGTACAGGATGTCTGGCTCCTGCATCGAATTCTTGAAAAAAACGGCATCCGGGCGAGTGAAATGGAGCGCAAAGGGGTTTGCGTTGTCTACATAAAAGACTCGGAGGCCATCGCAGATTTTTTAGTTGCCATCGGCGCCACCGGGGCCATGCTCCGTTTGGAAGATGTCAAGGCAATGAAGGATCTGCGCAACGACATCAATCGGCGCGTGAATGCAGAGACAGCGAATATGGACAAGTCCATTTCGGCCTCATTTCGACAGATTGAAGCGATTCAAGTGATTTGTCGCACGATCGGCATTGAACAATTGCCGGAAAATTTAGCAGAATTGTGCTACATTCGACTGAAAAATCCGGACAGCAATCTGCGCGAACTGGGCGCAATGCTGTCACCGCCGATCGGCAAGTCCGGCGTCAATCACCGGATGCAACGGATTCTGAAGATTGCGGAAGAAAATTCAACCGAGAGGACAACTTCATGAAAAGGCGTCATTTTTTCAGACGATTGCTTATAGGCATTCTTCTGCTTTTATTGGTCATTTTTATTGTTTGCGCTGTATACCTGTTTCAATGGGAACAGACGAAGAAAGAAAATCTCGTCGTCGATCAGGACCTGGGCAATACGTTGCGCGATCCAAAAGGCGATCTGTTATTTCTCTTGGTCGGCATCGATACGACTAATGATCCGAAAGAACCCACACGCACGGATACGATCATGTTGGTGCGCATTGACGCACGCGATCATATGACCTATGTATTGTCCATTCCGCGCGATACGCGCTGTTATGTGGAGGGCAGTCTGGACAAGATCAATCACGCGCATGCGTATGGGGGAATGGAAGAAACGCTGCAAACCGTTCGCTTGTTTCTCGGCGTTGACGTGGATTACTACATTGAAGCGACATATGATCTGGTCGCCGCCGTTATTGATGCGGCGGGCGGCGTAGAGTATGAGGTGCCGGAAGGCGTTGCCTTTGATTGGAGCGAAGAACCCATTACGGCAGGACGGCGTCACTTTAACGGAAACGAGGCAATTGGCTATTTGCGCCACCGCGACAGTTATCCCGAGGGAGATCTGGGGCGCGTTGCCGCGCAACAGGCATTTCTGAAGACGGCACTTTCACAGGTGCTGGCGCCCGGCAATGTACTGCGCTATCCGTTGATTCTTAAAGCAGGTCTGGACAATGTACACACAAATTTATCCGCGTTGGAGAATCTGGGAAATGTGTGGGCGCTTTCTCAAATGAAGGCAGAAGACATCTCGTTTGCCACTTTGCCCGGTACGCCGGAGTATATCGACGGGGTCAGCTACTATTTGCCGGATTCGGAGGGGACATTGTCGCTGGTGAACGACTGGTTTGCACCTTTTGTGATGGAGTAGCGAAGCGGCGAGAGCCGCTTCTTTTTGTAAAAGATGGATGTACTGCAGTAAACACCTTTTCCGTTGCCTTACTTGTGCACAAGATTGAAAACGAATTCCGATGGAATTATAATAAAAATATACGGGTATGCCGTAAGAAAGGAGAATTGTATGGAAAAGGTTTTAGCTCTGGTTCTGGGAATTGCACTGGTCATTTTCTTGATTTTGAAAACGAAAGTGCAAGCATTTCCCGCGTTGTTGATTGCCGCAATTGTAACCGGCTTGATCGCGCAAATGGCGCCGGGGGACGTGGCAAAGGCAGTTTCAGATGGATTCGGCTCTACGCTGTCCAGTATTGGCATTATTATCGGTTTAGGCGTGATGATGGGAAAAATTTTGGAAGTCACCGGTGCAGCGAAAAAAATGGCGGTGGTCATTCTGAAAATCGTTGGGGAAGAACGTGCGGAATTGGTGTTGGCCCTATCCGGCTATCTGATTTCCATTCCGGTCTTCTGTGATTCCGGCTTTGTTATTCTTTCGGAATTATCAAAGGAATTTTCGCGCGAGACGAAAAAATCGCTGGTGGCGTTGGGTTGCAGCTTGGGAATCGGTTTGTACATAACGCACTACTTGGTTCCGCCGACACCGGGTCCCCTCGGCGTGGCGGGATTGTTAGGTGTTGATGTGGGTTCGCTGATTCTCTGGGGTGCGCTGCTCGGCTTGATTTTAGTCTTTGTCGGCGTTGCTTCGGCAAAATTTCTTGCAAGCAAGTGTCCGACGATTATTCCGGAGTCGACGGCGGAGGCCAAGTCATTTTTGTCTGATGCGGAGTCGCTTCCGAGCGGCGTGATGTCTTTTGCGCCGGTGCTCGTTCCCGTGGTGTTGATTTTAATGAAAACCGTGGGCGATGCCATGGGCGCGACGAACGATGTCGTTATGCTGATTGGTAACCCGATCGTTGCGGTGCTGTTCGGTGTGCTTATTTCTATCTACGGATTGGCGCGCAAAGAAGATCGTGAGACGGTGGTCAAGACGCTGGAAAGTTCCTTAGCGGATGCGGGCTTGATTCTCTGCATTACCGGTGCAGGCGGTGCATTGGGTTCGGTGCTGCGCGTCTCGGGCATCGGCGATTACATTGCCAACGGCATTGCACAATCCGGGTTTCCTGCAATTTTGCTACCGATGCTGATGGCAGCGCTGTTGAAGATTGCACAGGGCTCCGGCACGGTATCTGTTATCACGACGGCGTCAATTTTGGCCCCGATGATCGATGGACTGGGCATTTCTCCACTGCTGACCACATTGGCGATTTGCACTGGCGGTATGATTGCCTCGTTTATCAATGATTCGTACTTCTGGGTCGTGACGCGCTTTTCCGATATGGATGTGCGCACGGGGATTCGCGCCTGGACGGCAACTTCTGCCATCACCGGCTTTGCAGGCTGCGTGTTGGTGCTGGTGTTGGGCATATTCTTATAGTATAGGAGGAAACGATGGATCTAAAGAGTAAAAAAGTATATGCGGGTCCGGAGCGCATTGAAGCGCGCGCGTTGCTCTATGCGACGGGCAAGTTGGAAAAAGACATCGGCAAAAAGCCGCTGATCGGTGTCGTCAATTCTTTTAATGAAATCGTTCCGGGTCATTTTCACCTCCGCAGTTTGGCGGAGGCAGCAAAATTGGGCGTTGCGGCAGGCGGCGGCATTCCGGTGGAATTTCCGGCGATTGCAATTTGTGACGGCATCGCCATGAGCCATACAGGCATGCATTATCCGCTGGCATCGCGCGAACTCATCGCGGACAGCATTGAATCGATGGCCTTGGCGCATGGGTTGGACGGGCTCGTGCTGATTCCGAATTGCGACAAGATCGTTCCGGGCATGATGATGGCGGCGTGCCGCTTGAATATTCCGTCGATTGTTGTCAGTGGCGGACCGATGGCAACCGGGCACTTTCACAAGGAAACCGCGGACTACAGCACCTGCATCGAACAGACGGCGGCGTATAAATTGGGAGAAAAGACAGAGGAACAGATGGAAGAATACGCGCATTCGGCGTGTCCTTCCTGCGGCTCCTGTGCCGGGATGTTTACGGCAAACAGTATGAACTGCCTCTCGGAAGTGCTCGGCTTGGCGTTGCCGTACAATGGCACGATTCCTTCCTACTATGGAGCGCGTCTGGCGTTGGCGCGGACAGCGGGAGAGCGGGCGGTCGAGTTGGTGCGCGAAAACCTTTGTCCGCTGGACATTGTGACGGAAGCTTCCTTTACGAACGCCATCGTCGTCGATATGGCCATTGCAGGATCGACGAATACGACCTTGCATCTGCCGGCAATTGCCCACGAGTGCGGCTTTGACCTGCCGCTGGAAAAGTTTGATGAGATTTCTCGAAAGACGCCAAATCTGTGTCACATCAGTCCGTCGGGCGACAAGTTTATGTTTGACTTGTATCTGGCGGGCGGTGTTCCGGCAATTATGCACGAACTGGCGAAAAGAGATCTGTTGGATACGAAACAGATCAACGTCAATGGCAAGACCATTGCGGAAAATATTGCACATGCGGAATCGACCGATGCGAGCGTCATTCGTCCGATTGACGATCCGTTCGGAAAAGAGGGCGGTCTCGCCGTGTTGAAAGGCAACATTGCCCCGGGCGGTTGTGTCGTCAAATCGGCGGCAGTGCGTCCGGAGATGATGCACCATCGCGGCAAAGCGAAAGTATATACGAGCATGGAAGAGGCTACGGCGGGCATTTTCAACGGCGAAGTCGAACACGGGGATGTTGTGGTCATCAAATACGAAGGACCCAAGGGCGGCCCCGGCATGCGTGAAATGCTGACGCCCACGTCGGCGATTGTCGGAATGCACCTCGATCACGATGTGGCACTGATTACCGATGGTCGTTTCTCGGGGGCAACGCGCGGCGCGGCCGTCGGTCACGTTTCTCCGGAAGCCATGGAAGGCGGTCCGTTTGCCATTATTGAAGAGGGCGATATCATTGAGATCGATATTCCGAATCGCCGGATTCATCTGGATTGCAGTGATGAAGAAATTCAGGCGCGTTTGGCGAAATGGAAAGCGCCGGCGCCGAAGGTACAAAAAGGCTACCTCGTGCGCTATGCACGCATGGTTTCCTCCGCGAATCGCGGTGCTGTGGTAGAATAACCGTGAGCGTATGACGGCGGGCGGGCGTCTCCAACGCGCGCCCGCTTTTTCGATGGGAAAGGAGCCTTGTATGCCAGAGACGGGGAAAGCCATGGCCCAGAAAGAGCGTATTCTTGCCTATGTGATTGAAAATATTCTATCGCGGCGTTTTGACATTGATGAAAAGTTTTATTCGGAGCATTTTGTCGCAAAAAAATTGGATGTCAATCGCTCTGCGGTGCATCAAGTCTACTACGCCTTGGAACTGATGGGCATTGTGGAATCGGTACACGGTGAAGGTACGTACCTGCGCAAGGCGGCGCCGCCGGAAGCGGACTCGCCGCTTGGCCTGCTTCTGTTTTTGCAGGGAACGGACTGTGAACAAATCATGGACTTTCGCCGCATGATTGAGGTTGCCGTCGTGCCGGATGCGATCTATAATCTGCGTCCGCAACAACTGCGGCAACTGAAAGATGCGCTGGAAATCATGCGGGTCACGCAGGATCCCTTAGAAGCCAGCGCCTGCGACATTTGGATTCACACGATCATTGCCAATGCCGCGGGGAACGCGCTTGTCAGCTTTGTTTATAATATGGCAGTCACCTATATTACGACGATTTCCAACGACAACTGGGAAGAAGTTGTCGCCTCCGGAAATGAGGCGCTGCGTGAAGAACTGTGTCGCCAACACGCCGCCATTATTCGAGCAGTCGAAACAAAGAATGAGGCGGCCTGCAAAAAAGCGGTTTTAGCGCATATCGCGTATATCCGGGAGCGTTGGGGGTAATAGGTACGGAAAAAGCGCTGCCAATCGAGGTTTTTCTTTTATGAGATTTCGCTTGTCTATATAAAAAGCGGTTCGAATCGCTCAAACCGCTTTTTATACAATGTTTCCTTCAATAGTAGCGGGTGTCAGGTCTACAGCAGTGCCCGCGCCGCCTCCAATGCTTTGTCATAGTCCGGGTGCTCGGTATTCTGCTCCAGGTATTGCACATATGTGACCTTACCTTCCGGGTCGAGGACAAAAATAGAGCGATTCAAAAGGAAGAGCCCGTCGATCAGGCAACCGTATTTTTCGCCGAATTCGCGTTTTTGATAATCGGAGAGCACGGTGAGATTGGAGATGCCTTCCGCACCACAGAAGCGCTCTTGCGCAAAGGGCAGATCCATACTGATGGTCAGAACAGCGACCTTGTCGCCGAGTTTATCGGCTTCCTCGTTAAAGCGGATCGTCTCCAGCTCGCAGACTTTCGTATCCAGCGAAGGAACGGCAGCGATGATGACAACTTTGCCTTTGACATCCGACAAGCCGAACGGGCTTAAGTCGGTTTTTACTAAGGTAAACTCCGGGGCGCTATCCCCAACTTTGATTTCATGCCCCAAAAGGGTAAGCTCATTATCGCCCATCTTGAATCCGGTTCTTTTTTCCATATAACAGCCTCCTTGTTTGCCAATAATCCATTCTAAAAATGAATGTTGATTAAAATGGTATTTTACTGCAAATCATTGGTACCCAATTTTACAACGGACAACGCAGAAATATTTCCATTTTTTGTGGAGAAAAAAACATTTTTGCCCTTGACAAGCGAGAAAATAGCGGATATAGTGTTCGAGTGCCCGAAATACCGCGATGAAGCGAGAGGTTGCTTGAGCGGGGATAGAGGATCCAAGGGTGTCGTTACCGACATACCGGAGACTTTGAAACGCCCGAGGGAATTCACGCCGAGCAGTTCGATGAAATTCGAGCGACCGTACTACCGGTGTTTCGGATATTTTTAAGGGCCGAGAGGGGCACACCCGGCAGCGTGTATCGGTAGAACGGCGCACCTAGTGCGAAAAAGGAGAGAAGAATGGCAAATCAGAAGATCAGAATTCGGCTGAGAGCGTATGATCATGAAGTGATTGACGCATCGGCGCAGAAAATCGTCGAAGCGTGTAAACGCTCAGGCGCAGAGGTTTCGGGACCGATTCCCCTTCCGACGGAAAAGGAAGTCGTCACGATTATCCGTGCGGTGCACAAGTATAAGGATTCCAGAGAACAGTTCGAACAGCGCACCCATAAGCGCCTGATCGACATCGTCAATCCGAATGCGAAGACACTGGAAGCGTTGAAGAAGTTGAATCTTCCGGCCGGTGTAGATATTGAGATCAAGCTGTAACCCCATTAGGATGACCGCGGGAAAGATCCGGCGGTCCGCTGTAATGTAAGGAGGAACTCGTGAAGAGTATCGTAGGAAAGAAAGTCGGCATGACGCAAGTTTTCGATGCCGACGGGGTTGTGACCCCGGTAACGGTGATTCAGGCGGGGCCGGTCGTCGTTACGCAGGTGAAGACGCCGGAAATCGACGGCTACCGTGCGATTCAGGTTGGCTTCCTGGATGAGACGAAAGACAAACACAAGAATCGCCCGCTGCAGGGACATTTCAACAAAGCGAATGTCGCTTACAAAAAGGTGCTTCGCGAACTGCCGGTGGCGGCGGATGAAACGTTCGAGGTGGGGCAGGAAATTGATGCCTCCATTTTTGCGGAAGAGGATGTGGTCGATGTGATCGGCATCTCCAAGGGCAAGGGCACCCAGGGCGCGGTGCGCCGCTGGAACTACGGCCGCGGGCCGGAGAGCCACGGCTCCAAGTCACACCGCGTGGCCGGTGCGCGTGCCGCCGGTTCGTATCCCGCGCGTGTGTTCCCCGGTCGCAAGGGATCCGGAAAGATGGGTCATGATCGCGTGACGGTGCAGAATCTGCGCGTTGTGCGCGTCGATGCGGAAAATAATATCATCCTCGTTAAAGGTGCGATTCCGGGACCGAAGGGCGGTCTGGTGACCGTTCGTGCGGCCGTGAAGCACACGAAGTAAGAAGGGGGACACAATGCCTAAGTTGAATGTAATGAATCAAAACGGCGAAGTCGTCGGCGATATCGAGTTGTCGGAAGAGCTTTTCGGGCACGAGATTCACGAGCACGCCGTCTATCAAGTGGTAAAAAATCAGCTTGCCAATAAGCGCCAGGGAACCGCTTCGGCAAAGACGCGCGGCGAAGTACGCGGCGGCGGGCGCAAACCGTGGCGCCAGAAGGGAACCGGACGTGCGCGTCAAGGATCCCGTACGGCTCCGCAGTGGCGCGGCGGCGGTATGGTCTTTGCGGTGAAACCGCGCGACTATCGCTATTCCGTGCCGAAGAAAATCCGGCGTCTGGCGTTAAAGTCGGTGCTTTCTTCCAAGGTAAAGAATGAAGAGATGATTGTTTTGGACGCGCTGCAGATGGACGACTACAGCACCAAAGCGGCAAAGAAGGTTGTGGATGCGCTTTCGGTGAAAAAGGCTTTAGTTGTCATGGATACGAGAGATGAGAAAGTCATTCGCTCATTCCGGAATCTGCCCAAGGTGGAGACAGTGATGGTACGAGACATCAATGTGTACGATCTGCTCCGCTTCGATTCGCTGATTATGACGCGTCAAGCGGTAGCAATTGCTGAGGAGGTGTTTCAGTAATGAAGTCCCCATACGATATTCTGATCGCTCCGATTATTTCGGAACAGTCAATGGATCAGCAGGAACAGCACAAGTACACGTTTCGCGTTGCAAAGAAAGCAAACAAGGCGGAAATTCGGGCGGCGGTTGAAGCGGCCTTTGAAGGTGTGAAAGTTAAGGATGTCAATACGATCAACATGCGCGGCA
Organism: Ndongobacter massiliensis; assembly: GCF_900120375.1. Taxonomy (GTDB): domain Bacteria; phylum Bacillota; class Clostridia; order Tissierellales; family Peptoniphilaceae; genus Ndongobacter; species Ndongobacter massiliensis. The sequence goes on along the minus strand of NZ_LT635480.1, from coordinate 1,321,701 downwards.
AGCGCCGTCGCGTCGGGGCGCACATTTCCAAGGGTTCCGACTGGAAGAAGGCGATTGTCACCTTGACGTCGGATTCGAAGAACATTGAATTCTTCGAAGGCATCTAAGCAGGGAGGAAATCATGGGCATCAAAAGATACAAACCGACCACACCGGGTCAGCGCGTCAAGCGGGTTTCCACATTTGAGGAGATTACGGCGAAAAAGCCGGAAAAATCGCTGACGTCCTATCTGACCAAGAGTGGCGGACGCAATAACTACGGACGTACCACGCTGCGCTTTCGCGGTGGCGGCGTTAAACGTCGGTACCGTCTGATCGATTTCAAACGCAATAAAGACAACATTCCGGCGCGTGTGGCGTCGATCGAATACGATCCGAACCGTTCGGCGAATATCGCACTTCTCGTTTATGCCGACGGCGAAAAGCGCTACATCTTGGCGCCGAAAGATCTGAAGGTGGGCATGCAGGTCGTGTCCGGCGAAGAAGTGGATATTGTCGTCGGAAACGCGCTGCCGCTGCGCGCCATCCCCGTCGGTACTACGGTACACAATGTGGAGATGAAGCCGGGAAAAGGCGCACAGCTCGTTCGCACCGCCGGTGCGGAAGCACAGATCATGGGCAAGGAAGGAAAATACGTGCAGTTGCGCCTTCCGTCGGGTGAATATCGCCTCCTGCCGCAGGATTGCCGCGCCACGATCGGGCAGGTCGGCAATACGGATCATAACCTGCTACGGCTCGGCAAGGCGGGCAAAAAGCGTTATTTGGGATTCCGGCCGCATGTACGCGGTTCAGCGATGAACCCGGTCGATCACCCGCACGGCGGTGGTGAGGGACGCGCACCGGTTGGTCGTCCGTCGCCGATGACACCTTGGGGTCAGAAGTCGCGCGGAGTCAAGACACGCAAGCGCAACAAGGATTCCAATAAGTACATCGTACGCAGAAGAACGAAGTAAGGGGGACAGAATGAGCAGATCACTGAAAAAAGGGCCCTTTGTCGATGATCATCTGATGAAAAAGATCGACGCCCTCAATGAGAAGAATGACAAGCAGGTCATCAAAACCTGGTCCCGTCGCTCGACCATCTTCCCCGACTTCGTCGGACATACCATTGCGGTACACGATGGTCGCAAGCACGTGCCCATCTATGTGACGGAAGATATGGTCGGTCATAAACTGGGGGAATTTGTCCCGACGCGTACGTTCCGCGGACATGCCGGCAAGTCCGATAAGTCCAGCGGGTTGCGCTAAGGAGGGTGAAATGGAAGCAAGAGCAGAAGCAAAATATGTTCGCATTTCTCCGCGCAAGGTGAATTACATCTGCAAAGAGATTCGCGGAAAAGGGGTGGACGAGGCCCTGACCTTCCTTCAATTTACGCCGAAGAAAGGAGCGCGCATTCTACACGAAGTTCTTCAATCGGCAATTGCCAATGCGGAGAATAATCTCGGGTTGAACCGCGATGTACTGGTGGTCGGAAATTGCTGGGCAAACGACGGCCCGACGATGAAACGGTGGCGTCCGAAAGCAAAGGGGGCCGCGTATCCGATTTTGAAGCGCACGGCGCACGTTGGCGTGATTGTCAAAGAGAAAGAGGAGGATCGTTAATGGGTCAGAAAGTACATCCACAGGGAATGCGCGTAGGCGTCATCAAAGACTGGGATTCCCGTTGGTTTGCGGATAAAAAAGACTTTGGGCGCTTGGTCGTGGAGGATCGTCAGATTCGCGACACCATTAAAAAGGAACTCTTCGACTCGGGCATTACGAACATTGAAATCGAGCGTACGATGGGACGTGTCCGCGTGACCATTCATACGGGAAAACCCGGTATGGTCATCGGCAAAGGCGGCGCCGGTGTGGAAGAGCTGAAAAAGAAGCTCGAAAAGCTGACTGGCAAGGCTGTTTTGGTTAACGTCGAGGAAATTCGGAATCTTGATGTGCGTGCACAGTTGGTGGCGGAACGCATTGCCGCCGATCTGGAGCGTCGAATCACGTTCCGTCGCGCGATGAAATCCGCCATTCAGCGCACGATGCGCGGCGGCGCCAAGGGCATTAAGACGATGGTGTCGGGTCGCTTGGGCGGCGCGGATATTGCACGCTCGGAGCATTACTCGGAGGGAACCATTCCCCTGCAGACATTGCGCGCCGACATTAGCTACGGCTACGCGACCGCAAAGACCACCTACGGCGCAATCGGCGTCAAAGTGTGGATTTACATCGGGGAAGTGCTGCCGGGCATGAAGGCGGCAGAAGAGCCGAAGCCGCAGCGCCGGGAAGGTCGTCGTGACGGTCGTCGCCGCTCCGGTCGCAATGACCGCAATGCGCGTCCGGAGGGACAGAACCGCAGGAATGCGGGCGGCAAAGGACGCCAGGGCGATCGTACGCGCAGTACTGAGCGCTAAGGGGAAGGAGAAACAGCTATGTTAATGCCGAAAAGGGTAAAGCATCGCCGCGTACACCGTGGAACGATGAAGGGAACCGCCTCCCGTGGGAACCGCCTTGCGTATGGCCAATACGGCTTGCAGGCCGTCGAACCCTGCTGGATGACGGCGAACCAAATCGAAGCGGCACGTCGAGCGATGACGAGATATATCAAGCGCGGCGGGAACATCTGGATTAAAGTATTTCCGGACAAGCCCGTATCAAAAAAACCGGCAGAGGTCCGCATGGGTTCCGGTAAAGGTGCCCCGGAGTACTGGGTTGCCGTTATCAAGCCCGGTCGTATTCTGTTTGAAATGGGCGGTGTGCCCGAAGATATTGCCAAAGAGGCAATGCGTCTCGCCGCTGCCAAACTTCCGATTCGTACGAAGTTTGTCGTTCGCGAGCAGGTCAAGGAGGGAGAGGCCGAATGAAAGCGAAAGAAATCCGCAGTTTGTCCGATCAGGCCCTCAATGAAAAGCTGACTGAATTGAAGCAGGAGTTATTTAATCTGCGTTTTCAGAACGCGACGGGTCAGTTGGAAAATGTACACGCCATCGGAAATGTTCGCCGCGACATTGCGCGCGTGAAGACGGTGCAGCGCGAACGGACGCTGCAACTCGGAAGGGAGGCGTAACCATGGAAAGAACCAGCAAACGCAAAACAACCTCGGGCATTGTCGTGTCCGACAAGATGGATAAAACCATTGTCGTCGAGGTGTCCACGATGGTGCAGCATCCCACGTACAAGAAGATGCTTCGAACCAGTTCGCGCATCAAAGCACACGATGAGATGAATCAGGCGCACATCGGGGATCGCGTTCTCTTGATGGAAACGCGTCCGCTTTCGAAAGAGAAGCGCTTCCGCCTCGTCGAGATCTTGGAAGAAGCGAAGTAGGGAGGGCACTATGATTCAGACTGAAAGCAGACTTCGCGTCGCGGATAATTCCGGCGCACGGGAGCTCTTGGTGATTCGCATTGTGGGCAGCACCGGTCATCGGTACGCCAATATCGGCGACTTGGTCATCTGCACCGTGAAGCAAGCGACGCCGGGCGGTACTGTGAAGAAAAGCGATGTGGTCAAAGCCGTCATCGTTCGTTCAAAGAGCGGGCTGCGTCGTGTAGACGGCAGCTACATCCGCTTTGACGATAACGCGGCGGTCATTGTGAAAGACGACAAGAACCCGGTCGGGACGCGAATTTTCGGACCGGTTACCAGAGAGCTGCGAACGAATGGTTTTATGAAGATCATCTCGTTGGCTCCGGAAGTACTGTAAGGAGAGCAGGATGCACGTTAAATCAGGCGATAAGGTTCAAGTGATTGCCGGCAAATACAAAGGCAAAGTCGGCACCGTGCTCAAAGCATTCCCAAAGACACAAAGGGTGATTGTCGAGGGAGTCAATGTGCAAGTCAAGCACCAGAAGCCGCGCGGCATGGAGCAGCCCGGCGGAATCGTGAAAAGCGAGGGCAGTATTCACGTGTCCAACGTGTTGTTGTATGACCCGAAGCTGGAACGCGGTGTGCGCACGCGCATGGAAGAGCAGGACGGCAAAAAGGTTCGCGTTTCCGTGAAGAGCGGCGAACGCTTGGATAAGTAGGAGGCACGAAGTGGCAGAAAAATCGAGATTACACACAAAATATGTCAACGAAGTCGTGCCAGCGTTGATGAAGCAATTTGAATATGACAATGTGATGCAGGTGCCGAAACTCGAAAAAATCGTCATCAACATCGCGGTGGGCGGTGCCAAGGAGAATCCGAAATTATTGGAGTCTGCGGTGCGGGAGTTGCGCCAGATTTCCGGGCAGCAGCCCATCGTTATCAAGGCACGCAAATCCGTGGCAAACTTCAAGTTGCGTGAAGGCATGCCCATTGCCACCAAAGTAACGCTTCGTCAAAAGAAAATGTACGACTTTTTGGACAAGTTGGTCAGTGTGGCATTGCCGCGCGTACGCGATTTTCGCGGCGTGAGCGACACATCCTTTGACGGACGCGGGAATTTTGCACTGGGCGTGAAAGAACAGCTGATTTTCCCGGAAATTGTCTACGATGAAGTGGATGAGATTCGCGGCATGGACATTATCATTGTCACGACGGCGAAAACGGATGAAGAGGCAAAGGCATTTTTGGAATTGCTCGGAATGCCTTTCCAAAAGAGATAGGGGGACTGAATGGCTAAAAAATCATTGATTGCAAAGCAGAAGAGACAGCCGAAGTTCTCAACCAGAGCTTATACGCGCTGCCAGATTTGCGGACGCCCCCATGCGGTATTGCGCAAGTACGGTGTCTGCCGTATCTGCTTCCGTGAACTTGCCTACCGGGGGGAAATTCCCGGCGTAAAAAAGGCAAGCTGGTAACCGGGGAGGAGAAAGACTATGATGACAGATCCGATCGCGGATATGCTCACACGCATTCGCAATGGGAATATGAGAAAGCACGAGTCGGTCGAGGTTCCGGCTTCGAACATGAAGAAGAACCTGGCACAGATCTTGCTGGATGAAGGATACATCAAGGGTTACAACGTCACGGAGGATGACCGGCAGGGGATGATCACCATTGACTTGAAATATGTCGAGGATCAAAACTCTATTTCGGGCATCAAGCGGATTTCCAAACCGGGACGTCGCGTGTATGTCGGCGCCAATGAGGTACCTTATGTACTGGGCGGACTCGGCATCGCCATTCTCTCCACCTCGCGCGGCGTGATGACGGACAAACAGGCGCGTCAGCTCGGTGTAGGCGGCGAAGTCGTTTGCTACGTCTGGTAAGGCGAGGAGGAAGAAATGTCAAGAATTGGATTAAAACCGATTACGCTTCCCGCCGGCGTGGAATTAAGCGTTGATGCGGCAAATGTCGTGACCGTCAAGGGGCCGAAAGCGACGCTGTCCGAAAAAATCGGCCAGGGCTTTCAGATTAATAACGAGAATGGAACGGTCGAAGTGGTCCGTCCGTCGGAAAGCAAAGAGCACAAGAGCTTGCACGGTTTGTACCGCTCCCTGATCGCCAATATGGTGGAAGGCGTAGTCAACGGCTATCAAAAGACGCTGTTGATCGAAGGAACGGGGTATCGTGCACAGAAGCAGGGGAAGAATCTGGTTATGAACCTCGGATTTTCCCATCCGGTAACGATGGCGGATCCCGAAGGAATTGAAGTGGAAGTGCCGAATGATCGCACGATCATCGTGCGCGGCAGTGATAAACAGGCGGTCGGCAATTACGCGGCGAACATTCGCAAATGGCGTGAGCCGGAACCCTACAAGGGCAAAGGCATTCGCTATGAGAATGAACACGTGCGGCGTAAAGTCGGCAAGACCGGTAAGTAAGGGAGGATAAAATGGCTCGAGTAAATAAGCGCGAAAACCGCTTGGCAAGACACGCGCGGGTTCGCAAAAAAATCTCCGGCACTCCGGAACGGCCGCGCCTGAACGTCTTCAAGAGCAATGCCAATGTCTATGCACAGATTATTGACGACACGACGGGAAACACGATCGTTGCCGCTTCTACGCTTGAAAAAGAAGTAAAGGGCGGTCTGGAAAGCACGTCCGGAATCGAAGCTGCGAAAGCGGTCGGCACCTGCGTGGCGAAGCGTGCGCTGGAAAAAGGCATTGAAACCGTTGTGTTTGATCGCTCCGGGTACATTTACCACGGGAAGGTCAAAGCACTCGCAGAGGCGGCACGGGAAGCCGGCTTGAAGCTGTAAGGAGGAGCAATGGCTACGTATCGGGAAGATCGAGACAAACAGGAGTTTGAAGAAAAAGTCGTATACATCAACCGCGTCTCCAAGACAGCAAAAGGCGGACGTACCGCTCGCTTTACGGCACTCGTTGTCGTAGGAGACCGCAACGGTCGCGTCGGTGTCGGCACGGGGAAATCCCTGGAAGTCCCGGAAGCGATCCGCAAAGGGGTGGAAGCGGCGAAGAAAAATATTGTGCGGGTCCCCGTTGTCGGAACGACAATTCCGCATACGATGGAGGGCATCGCTGGCGCCGGGCACGTCATTCTCATGCCGGCAAAAGAAGGTACCGGTGTTCTGGCAGGCGGTCCGGTGCGTGCCGTCTGTGAATTGGCAGGCATTCGCGACATCCGCGCGAAGTCCCTCGGTTCGCCGAATGCGCGCAGCATTGTCAACGCGACGATGAACGGACTTCTGAGCATGAAGACCGTCGAGCAGGTTGCAAAGTTGCGCAGCAAGAGCGTCGAAGAGATTTTGAACTAAGGAGGCGCGTATGTCGAAATTGGCAATTACGTTAAAAAAAGGCAACATCGGCCGGATTCAGAAGCATCGCGCCACCGTTGAGGCGTTGGGTCTGAGAAAAATCGGACAGACGGTGATCCACGAAGATTCACCCTCCGTGCGCGGAATGATCCATACGGTCGACTTTATGGTCGATGTCAAAGAAGTGGAATAGGGGGTGACCATGAAACTTCATCAGTTAAAACCGGCACGGGGCGGAGCGACGAAGGCGCGCAAGCGCGTCGGACGCGGGCATGCCTCGGGTTGGGGAAAATTTGCCGGACGCGGTCGCGATGGGCAGAATTCCCGCAGCGGTGGCGGTGTGCGCCCCGGGTTTGAAGGCGGTCAGCTGCCTTTATTCCGTCGCTTGCCGAAACGCGGATTCTACAATCCGTTTTCGGTAAACTATGCAACGATCAATGTCCGTGATCTCAATGCCTTTGAAGAGGGCAGTGTGATTACGGCGGATGCACTCGTCGAAGCCGGTCTGCTGCATCGTTCCGAGTTGAAAGATGGATTAAAAGTCCTTGGAAACGGCGAAATCAGTAAGAATCTTACGGTCCAAGCAACAAAATTCTCTAAAAGCGCGGTCGAGAAGATTCAGGCCGCAGGAGGAAAGGCCGAGGTGATCTGATGTTCGCGACGATTCGAAACGCCTGGAAGGTCGAAGAGATTCGTAAACGCATTGTTTTTACGCTGCTCATGATCGGCGTCTTTCGATTGGGGCACGCTTTGCCGGTGCCTTTCGCGAATACGGATTTGATTCGTTCCATCTATGAAGGGGCACAGCAGAGCCTCTTGAGCATGCTGAACCTTTTGAGCGGCGGTGGTCTGGCGACGCTCAGTGTCTTTGCACTCGGCGTCGGACCGTACATCACCTCGTCCATCGTCGTACAGCTTTTAACCTTTGCCATCCCCCGCTTGGAGGAGTTGTCGAAGGAAGGCGAGGAAGGACGTAAGAAGATTCAGCAGATCACGAAAATCCTGGGTCTTGCGCTGGCGGTACTGCAGGCATTTGCCATGGTCCGCGGCATTTTTGCCCGGGCATTTGCAGTCGGCGGGACGACGGAACGTCTGGTGGCCATGCTCGTCATGGTGGCAGGCGCACAGTTTGTCGTATGGCTCGGTGATTTGATTACGGAACATGGCATCGGCAACGGCACCTCGATGATCATCTTCGTCGGCATCATCGCCAACATGCCTGGCGCGTTGTTGGGCTGGAGCCAGGGGGTCGTCAAAGGCGCGGTCAATCCGCTGATTGCCCTGCTCATTCTGCTGGTGGTATTGGGTGTGGTTGTCATCGTCGTCCTTCTCAACGAGGGCGAACGAAAGATTCCGGTCCAGTATGCGAAGCGCGTGGTCGGTCGAAAAATGTACGGTGGGCAGGCGACCCATATTCCCATCAAAGTAAACATGGGCGGCGTCATGCCGATCATTTTTGCAACGTCTCTGTTAGCATTGCCGAGTACACTTGGACTGTTGCTCGGTGGCGGCGTGCAGGATTTCGTTACGAAGTACCTGACTCCGTCCGGCTGGGGCGGTGCGATTGTGCAGTGGGTGGTCCAAATCGGTCTGATCATCTTGTTTGCATACTTCTATAACACGATTCAGTTCAATACGGTCGAATATGCAAAGAATCTGCAGCAGTATGGCGGTTTTATCCCCGGCATCCGCCCGGGTCGGCCAACGAGCGACTATCTCAGCCGCATCGTCAATCGCATTACGCTGATTGGTGCCATTATTCTCGCAGTACTGTCGATTGCGCCGGATTTAGTGGCAAAAATTGCGCAGGTTGCCTTCCATTTGGGCGGCACCTCGGTCATCATTGTCGTCGGCGTGGTTCTGGAAACCGTCCGGCAGATGGAGACCATGATGCAGATGCGCCACTACAAAGGCTTTTTGAACCGTTAGGAGGTCATCATGAGATTCGTCTTACTGGGACCGCCGGGTGCCGGAAAGGGCACACAGGCAGAGATCTTGGTGCACTTGTTCAACGTGGTTCATGTTTCGACGGGGGATCTCTTCCGCTTCAATATCAAAAATGAGACGGAGTTGGGAAAGAAAGTAAAGTCGTATCTCTCCGCCGGCAAATTGGTTCCGGATGAGCTCACTATCGATTTGGTATGGGACCGTCTGGATCGGGAAGACTGCAGAAACGGTTTTTTGTTAGACGGGTTTCCCCGCACAAACCTGCAAGCGGAAGCGTTGGAAGCGGGGTTGAAGGAGCGTGGATTGGCGCTGGATGGAGCCATTAATATCTCCGTCCCCAACGAAGTGCTTGTGCACCGCTTGGCAGGACGGCGAGTTTGTCCGGAATGCGGCGCGACGTACCACGTTGAAGGACAGCCGCCCAAGAAGGCGGGCATTTGTGATCGCTGCGGACACGCACTCAAGCAGCGCGAAGATGACGAAGAAAGTGTCGTACGAGATCGTCTCCATGTATATGAAACGCAGACGGCACCGTTGATCGATTTCTATCGGACGCGGGGCATTCTGATCAGCGTAAACGGCTCCCAGTCAGTGGAAGACGTGACGCGACAAATCTGCGCGGCGGTGCAGAGCGAATGACGCAGGAACGAAATCCGGAAGGATCCTGCGACTTGCGCCCCGGACAGGTGGTTCGGTCCAAAGCGGGACACGACCGCACCGGGCTATTTCTGGTATGGGACGTACTGGATGCGAAACACGTGAGGATCGTCGACGGCAAACGCCGGACGATCGCCAAGCCGAAGAAAAAGCGCGTCATTCATTTGCAGCCGTATAACGCGGTGGTGGAAAATTTTGAGGCATTAAAAACGGGTTGTGATTTTCATGATGCGAAGATACGCAGTCTGTTGGAACCCTATGAGCAGTGAGGAGGAAACCGTGTCTGAAAAAGACGTTATCGAGGTGGAAGGTGTCGTTAAAGAGCGTCTTCCCAACGCGATTTTCATCGTTGAACTGGAAAATGGGCACCAAGTCACGGCTCATATTTCCGGGAAACTTCGAATGAATTACATCCGTATTTTAGAAGGGGATCACGTGACGATGGAACTCTCGCCGTACGACCTGAGCAAGGGCCGCATCACATGGCGAAAGAAATAGGAGGAGTCCAATGAAAGTCAGACCATCTGTAAAAAAGATGTGTGATAAGTGCAAGATTATCAAGCGCAAAGGACGCGTCATGGTGATCTGCGAGAATCCGAAACACAAACAGCGTCAAGGCTAAGACGGGGGTGAAGGAATTTGGCAAGAATAGCTGGTATTGACTTACCGAAAGAAAAACGAGTCGAGATCGGGCTGACCTATATTTTCGGGGTCGGTCGTGCTCGCTCCAATGAGATTTTGAAGGCAGCCGGCGTCAATCCGGACACGCGTGTCCGCGATTTGACCGAGCAGGAAGTGCAGGATATCCGCGCACAGATTGATAAGTATCATGTCGAAGGAGACCTTCGTCGCGACGTCTCGCTGAACATTAAGCGTCTGCGCGAGATCAACTGCTATCGCGGTATTCGCCACCGGCGCAATCTTCCCGTGCGTGGGCAGAACACGAAGAACAATGCAAGAACCCGCAAGGGTCGCAAGCGGTAGGAGGTCCGGATGGCAACAAAAACTACAACCCGTCGTGGCGGGAAAAGAAGAGTCAAAAAGAATGTATTGAACGGACAGGCGCATATCATTTCGACGTTCAACAATACGATTGTTACCTTGTCCGACCTGAATGGGAATGTCCTTTCCTGGGCATCCTCCGGGCAGCTCGGCTTCCGTGGATCGCGTAAATCGACGCCGTATGCGGCACAGCAGTGTGCAGAGGAAGCGGCGAAAAAGGCGATGGAGCAGGGACTAAAAACCGTTGAAGTCTATGTGCGCGGACCGGGATCGGGACGTGAAGCGGCAATTCGCAGTCTGCAGGCCGCCGGCCTTTCGGTGACCTTGATCAAAGATGTCACGCCGATTCCGCACAACGGATGTCGCCCGCCCAAGAGAAGAAGAGTGTAGGAGGAAGTTATGGCAAGATATACAGGCCCGATTTTGAAACGCTGCCGCGCGCTGGAACTGGAACCGCAGGTTGTTGGTATCAATAAGAAGTCGCGGCGCAATCCGAAGCGCGGCGGTCGCAAAGTCAGTGACTACGGCATTCAGCTTCGTGAAAAACAAAAGGTCAAGTTCATTTACGGTATGCAGGAACGCCCGTTCCGCAATCTCTTTGTGCGTGCGGAGCGCATGGCGGGGCAGACCGGTTGGAATTTGCTGAAACTCCTCGAACTGCGTTTTGACAACGTGGTGTACCGCATGGGCTTTGCCTCGACGCGGCCGCAGGCACGTCAGATGATTGCTCATGGCCATTTTCTCGTAAACGGAAAGAAGGCGGATATTCCTTCGATGACACTGCGCGTCGGCGATGTGGTGAGCGTTCGCGAGAAATCGCGTCAAAACGGCAATTTCCGCAATGCGGAAGAGAAGATCTGGAACCAGATGCCCTGGGTTTCGGTCAATGAAGATAAGTTGGAAGGCACGATTCTGTCCGAACCGATGCGCGACAACATTGATTATCCGATTGAAGAGACGCAGATCGTTGAGCTCTACTCGAAGTAGTGCGAAGCGGAATTGAATAGGAGGCGATCCGTGATACAGACACTTAACACCAAAGTTGACATTTTAGAAGTGCAGGAAAGTAAAAATTACGGAAAATTCTCGATGTCTCCATTGGAACGCGGTTATGGCACGACACTGGGCAACTCGTTGCGCCGCGTACTCCTTTCCTCTTTGCCGGGAACGGCGATCGCGAGCATAAAGTTTGATGAAGGCGTACCGCATGAGTTCACGACCGTCCCCGGCATGTTAGAAGATGTGCCAGAGTTGGTTCTTAACCTCAAAGGGGTTGCCATGAAGCGCACCGGCGGGGAAGGCGAAACGCTTCGTCTGCGGCTGGATGTACAAGGGCCGAAAATTGTCACCGCAGGGGATATTACAGAAACGTCAGACATTGAGATTGTCAATCGGGATCACTACCTGTGTACGGTGAATAAAGAGGGAGAAATTCACCTCGAATTGACCGTTGTAGACGGCAACGGATTTGCCGTCGCGGAGAAAAATAAAGGCGAGCACGACCCGATCGGCACGATTGTCATCGATTCGTCGTTTACGCCGGTGGCGAAAGTCAACTACAGCGTCGAAAATACGCGTGTGGAGCAGGCGACCGATTTCGACCGGCTGACGCTGGAAGTGTGGACGAACGGAACGATCAGCCCGCAGGAAGCCGTGGCCAAGGGGTCACAGATTCTCATTGATCACTTTGATCTGTTTACGACACTGCCGGAAGTGGTTGTGGAAAAACCGGAGGAAGAGCCGGTGACCGAGGAACCGGAGGAAGTCGAGGAAGACCAGATCTATAATAAGCCCATCGAGGATTTGGACTTGTCCCTGCGCAGCTATAACTGTCTGAAACGCGCGGAGATCAATACCGTGGGCGATATTGTGACGAAGGATCTGCAGGAGCTTTCCAAGATTCGAAATTTCGGTAAAAAATCCTTCGCCGAGGTGGAGGAAAAGATAACGGCACTGGGACTCGAGATTAAAGAAAGTGCCGAATAGGCAAGGAGGGAAACTTGGCCAACCAGAGAAAATTGGGGCGTCGCACCGACCATCGCACAGCCATGTTGCGCAACCAGGTCGCTTCGCTTTTCAAGAATGGAAAAATTAAGACGACGTTGACGCGTGCGAAAGAAACGCGGCGCATGGCAGAAAAAATGATCACCATTGCCAAAGCCAACAATCTTTCGTCCAAGCGTGCCGTTTCCGCATATATTTATGAAAATGCGGTGGCGCGTAAACTCGTCGAGGAGATTGCACCGAAGTATGCAGATCGCAATGGCGGCTATACGCGCATCCTCAAGTTGGGACCCCGCCGCGGCGACGGCTCAGAAATGGTGATTTTGGAGCTCGTGTAACATTCACAAAACATTGTGTAAGAAGGGACCGATGCCTCGGTCCTTTTTTATCTTGTCGAAGTTGGAACGCTTTGCGATCAGGGCACCCTATTAACCCCGGGATATTGTCGAAGTCGTGACGCCTTGCCGAAGTCGTCGGAAACTGATACACTACCTTTGTATTCGCAGAAGCGGGTCATACGGCGCGAAGCGCCGTGTTCTATAAAGCAAAAGTAAAGTGTGTTTCACGCATCCAATAGGAAGGGTTCTTCTCATCTGCAGATGAGAGAGCTCTTTTTTTGTTTATCTTGCGATTCAAAGAGGAGGGAGAAATATGAAAAGACAGTGGAAAGACACGACGAAGCGACTTGCTGCCGGTTTGCTTGCTCTTTGCTTATTGGCGGCTTGCGGCGGAAAGGACAAGACGTTGGAACAGCCGGCGTCTGAATCCGGTGCGCAAAGCGAAGCACAGGGCAGTGAGTCGACGGAAAATACCGCTGGTGCGGGAAAAGGGATTGTCGTCTATGCGGGAAAGACGATTTTTGAGAAGAGCTTGGATCCGGTCAAGGGCGGCATGAGTTACGGGTACTCTTTTACCAATGCCGCACTTTTGAAAGTTGCCCCGGATTCGTCCTACGTCGGCGATATGGCAACGGAGTGGAACATTTCGGACGATGCGAAGACGTATACGTTTACGCTGCGCGAAGGGGTGAAATTCAGCGATGGCAGCGAAATGACGGCGGAAGATGTCGCATTCACATATGAGACGGTGCATGCGAACCAGGCGGAAAACGAAGCAGTGGATTTAACCCGTCTGGAAAGTGTAGAAACGCCGGATGCCAAGACAGTCGTCTTTACGCTGAAAGAGCCCTATTCGCCCTTCCTGGACGTGTGCGCGCAACTGGGCATTGTGCCGAAAGCCACTTACGACAAAGAGCGTTTCGATCAATTTCCGATCGGCACCGGACCTTGGCAGGTCGTACAGTATGATCCCAATCAGCAGATCATTGTTGAGCCGAATCCCTATTACTATGAGGGCGCAGCCAAATTGCCGCGCGTGACCTTTGTGGCCATGGACTATGATGCCGCGTTATCCGCTGCGCGCTCCGGTGATCTGGACGTCGTCATGGTCAATCCGGCAGTTGCGAAAGAAGAAGTACCCGGTATGACGATGGTGCCGCTTGAAACGATGGATGTGCGTCAAATCAGCCTGCCCGTAGGTGCCGAGTCTACGGAAAACGGCATTCCGGTCGGCAACAATGTTACATCGGATCCCGCCGTGCGCAAGGCATTAAATATCGGCATTCACCGCGAGCAGATTATTCAGAATGCCTTTAACGGCATCGGGAAGCCGGCGATGTCTTTTACGGACAACCTCGTTTGGGCGCGCCCGATTCCCGTTGCGGATCAACGTGTTGATGAGGCGATTAAGCTCCTAGAAGATGCGGGGTGGAAGCCGGGCGCCGACGGCATTCGCGAGAAAGACGGTCTGCGCTGCTCCTTTGAACTGTATGCGGCGGATGATCGCTATGCATTGGCGGCGGCTTTGGCAGAAGATGCCAAAGCACTGGGCATTGAGATTGTTCCGCATTCTTCCGGATGGGACGAAATCGGAAAACACATGAACACGCAAAGCATTCTGTGGGGCTGGGGACAGTACAGTCCGACGGTGTTGGTCTCGTTGTTTGACTCTTCCTTTATCGGTACCGGCGGCTTTGACAATCCGTCCGGTTATCGGAATCCGGCGGTGGATGCCAAGATTGCGGAAGCTCTCTCCGCGCCATCGCAGGAAGCGGCAATTCAGTCATGGAAACAGGTGCAGGAATTGGCGGATGAAGATGTCGCTTATCTGTATCTGGTAAACATTCAGCATTGCTATTTCGTCGATGAAGCGTTGGATTTATCGATCGCGACGCAGATTCCGCATCCGCACGGACACGGTGCGCCGATCATCTGCAATATGAAGGACTGGACCTGGAAGTAAGGGGGAATCATGGGAAAAACAGTACTCAAAATTTGTCTGCGCATGGGGCTTTTGCTCTTTTTGGTGAGCCTTCTTTCCTTCATTCTCATCGTGAAGGCGCCGATCGATCCGATGCAGGCCTACGTAGGGGCGGAATCCACACTCTCGGAGGAGGCGAAAGCGGACATTGCCGAGTACTGGGGCTTTAACGATCCGCTCCCGCAGCGATACCTGAATTGGGTCGGGCATATGCTTCAGGGCGATCTGGGGCAGTCCGTCGCCTATAAAAAGCCGGTATCGGAGGTCATCGGCGAACGCGTTTCCTACTCGCTGGCGCTGATGGCCTTTGCGTGGGTGGTGTCGGGGATTTTGGGCTATGCGCTCGGCCTATATTGTGGAACCTATGAAGGTAGCGTGGGAGATCGGCTGATTCGCGGCTTTTGCCTGCTTTTGCAGTCCGCCCCGACCTACTGGATTGGGCTGTTAGCATTGAGCTTTTTTGCAGTTTACTTGGGATGGTTCCCATTTGGCATGGCGGTTCCCGCCGGAAAATTGGCGCAGGAAGTGACCTTTTGGGATCGCCTAAGGCATTTTATTCTTCCGGCATTGACCTTGAGTATCGTCAGTATCGGCAAAATTGTTCTGTATACGCGACAGAAAGTCGGGGAACTGCGCAACAGCGATTTTATTCTTTTTGCGCGCGCCCGGGGGGAGTCCGATCGGGAAATTCTTCGGCGGCACCTGTTGCGCAATACGGCGCTTCCGGCAATCACCCTGCAATGTGCATCGTTCAGTGAATTGTTCGGCGGCATGGCGTTGGCGGAGACGGTATTTGCCTATCCGGGGATCGGTACCGCAACGACAAAGGCGGCACTCTCCGGAGATGTTCCCCTATTGTTGGGGATCGCTCTTTTCAGCGCCTGTTTCGTTTTCGTGGGAAATTTAGCGGCCAACCTCTTGTATGGCATCGTGGATCCGCGCGTACGGGAAGGGGGCGCTCATGTCTGAGAAAAAAACGGCCCGCGACAAGGCGCCATTTTTCAACGGGCGTCGGCGTCTTTGGATTGCTGTGAGCATAACGGGATTGGCGTTGGTGTGTCTATTTTTATGGGGACATTTTATGACACCGGATGCCTATGCGATACGCTATGAAGATAAATTCTTACCGCCGTCCTCGGACCACTGGTTCGGTACGGACTATATGGGGCGAGATATGTTTTTTCGCTCCATCAAGGGATTGGCGACGAGTTTGCAGGTCGGGCTCGCCGCGGCGGGAATCAGTTCCGTGTTGGGACTCCTCCTGGGAATCTCGTCTGCCGTGTTAGGAGGCGTTTTTGACCAGGCGGTATTGCTTGCCGTGGATCTTTGCATGGGTCTGCCACATTTAGTACTTTTAATTCTCATTTCGGTACTCATGGGACGCGGGGAACGCGGTGTGCTTTTCGCAGTTGCTTTTACACATTGGCCCGAATTGACGCGCCTAGTGCGCAGTGAAGTGCTGCAAATCCGCAATGCACCCTATGTGCAGGCGGCGTATCGCATGGGGAGAAGTCGATTTCAGGTGGCATGCAGCCACTTGCTTCCTCATGTATTCCCGGTTTATGTTGTCGGGCTTGTGCTTCTTTTTCCGCACGCGATCATGCACGAATCCGCCATTACTTTTCTCGGCTTCGGGCTGCCCGCGCAAACGCCCGCCGTGGGTGTCATTTTAGCGGAAGCGATGAAGCACATTGCGACGGGCAAGTGGTGGCTGGCTCTTTTTCCGGGGCTTTTATTGATTCTGGTTGTACTCCTGTTTTATCGGATGGGTGAGTTGTTGAAACGCCGCTTTAATCCCACGCAGGCGCAGGAATAGGGGGAATCATGAAAAATCAAACGCCATTATTAAGGGTGTCAAATTTATCCGTCGCCTTTTCCATGTATCGCGATGAGTGGCATAAGAAAGCGGTGCCGGGCATCCGGTCCATTTCTTTTTCCCTGTATGCCGGAGAACTGCTCGCTGTGGTCGGCTCCAGCGGCTCCGGAAAAAGTCTTTTGGCGCAGGCGATTATGGGGCTCTTGCCGCACCATGCGGAAATCGGCGGCAGCTTGTTTTATGACGGGGCGGAATTAGACGATGCGCGCAAGCGCGCGCTGCGCGGTCAGGAGATTGCATTGATTCCGCAGTCGGTGGATTTCCTGGATCCCCTTATGCCCGTCGGTAAACAGGTGATCGGCACGCGTGGCACAAAGGAACAGCAGGAGGAAATTTTTGCACGTTGCGATCTTGCGCCGGAAGTTGCAAAAATGTACCCACACCAATTATCGGGCGGTATGGCACGGCGCGTCTTGATTGCCACCGCACTCATGGAAACGCCGCGCCTTCTCATCGCGGATGAGCCGACGCCGGGGCTGCCGGTGGAAATGGCGCGGGGGACGTTGGCGCGTTTTCGTGCCTTGGCAGATGCGGGCAGTGCCGTTCTTTTAATTACACATGATATTGATTTGGCATTGGAGGTGGCAGATCGCATTGCCGTTTTCTATGCCGGAGCAACTGTGGAAGTGGCGCCGGCAGAAGATTTTCGCACCGGCAGAGCGGCTCTTCGGCATCCATATAGCCGGGCATTTTCGCAGGCGTTGCCGCAAAATGATTTTGAACCGATTTCCGGTGCACAACCCTATGCCGGTGATATCATAGCGGGTTGTCTCTTTGCTGATCGTTGTCCATTCCGCACACAGGATTGTGCAAAGCCGCAGCAGATGCGGACAGTGCGTGACGGGGAGGTGCTCTGTGTCCATGCAACTTGAAGCCAGGGAATTGTCGTTTCGGTACGGCCCCGGACATTGGATTTTGAAAAAAGTAGATTTTTCCGTGAATGCCGGGGAGCGCATTGCCTTGGTCGGCCCGTCCGGCTGCGGAAAAAGTACGCTGGCAAAACTCTTAGCGGGGTATTTGCAGCCGGATAGCGGCGCTGTGTATCTCGATGGGAAGCCGCTTCCTAAAAAGGGATTTTGTCCGGTGCAAATGATTCATCAAAATCCGGAATTAGCCGTTAATCCTCGCTTGAAATTGCGGAAGACGGTAACGGAAGGATGGAATCCTCCGGAGGAGCTGCTTACCTCCATGGGCATTCAACCGGCATGGTTGAGCCGCTTTCCGGCCGAACTTTCCGGGGGCGAGCTGCAGCGCTTTTGCATCGCGCGGGTTCTCGCACCATCGCTGCGTTTTCTTATTTGTGATGAAATCACAACCATGTTGGATGTGATTACACAGGCGCAGATTTGGCAGCTGCTTTTGAAGGAAGCGGAAAAAAGGTCTCTGGGGCTCGTCGTAATTACACATAATATGGCGTTGGCAAAACGGATTTGCAATCGCATCGTACGTTGGTAGAAAATTTTCATTGACAAAGTATTTTTCATTTTGTACAATTCAAACTGAACGACGTTCAAGTTGAGAGGAGTGCACAATGAATACACCCGTGACATCCAAAGAGGCGATTTTGGCAACTTGTCGAAATCTTGTATCGGCAAACGGCCTAGGGAACCTGAATATGCGTGCAGTTGCGCAGGCCTGTGGTGTGGCATTGGGCTCTTTGTACTATTATTTTCCTTCGAAAGATGATTTGCTTTTGGCAACCATTGAAAGCGTGTGGGAAGATATTTTTCACCTGCAGGAAAAAGAAATAGAGGATTGCTCTTTTCCGGATTTTATCGCACAGTGCTATACACATTTGCAGATCGGCATTAAAAAGTATCCGCATTTCTTTAATGTTCACGCGCTCAGTGTTTCCGCAAAAGAGAAAAATCGAGCGCATGCGTCGATGGAACGATATCTGGCACAGATCCAAGAAAAGATGCACAAAGTTCTTCATGCAGATCCGGATGTTTGCACAAACGCGTTTTCTGAAAAATTTACAGAGACTGCCTTTTTTGATTTTCTCGTTGCAAATCTTGTCAGTCTTTTGGTACAGGGAAGGGGGGATTGTCGCGTTCTACTTGAAGTAATCCGTCGAACCATTTATTAGTTTCACACAGCTGCCGAACAGGCAGTATCTTATTCACTTAAATTGAACAATGTTCAAGAAGAGAGGATGTTATGCAGACCATTGTTGAGACGGTTTTTGATCTGTTTTATTTATCTACGGTGTTTTATCTGGGCATACAATTACTTCGCAGGAGCGGGGGTAAGCGCCTCTACGTTCTGTATGGAAGCATGGCGCTTATTTTAGGTTTTGGGGACACCTTTCACTTGTTGCCGCGTGCCTATGCATTGTGGACGAAAGGTCTACCCTATTATGTATCGGTACTCGGGCTCGGAAAACTGATTACTTCGGTAACCATGACCTTTTTTTATGTACTTCTCTACTATGTGTGGCGGGAACGCTATTCCATTACAGGGAAGAAAGAGTTGACAGCAGGCATCTGGGGGTTGGCGATCATTCACATTCTGCTCTGCTTTTTGCCGAAAAATGGCTGGTTCCGTGCCAATCCCCCAGTATTTTGGGGCATTATTCGTAATATTCCTTTTGTCCTACTCGGTACATTGCTGATTGTTCTTTTATATTGTAGTGCGCAACAGAAGCAAGACCGTTCGTTTCGGTTCTTGTGGTTGACGATTTTTCTGAGCTTTGCATTTTATATTCCGGTGGTTTTATGGGCCGGTGCCGTTCCTATAATCGGAGCGCTGATGATTCCAAAAACGATCGCTTATATGTGGACGATATGGATTGGTTACCAAGATTTGAAAGGAGTGCAGTAAAGTAAAATGAAAAAATATTTCAATGTTTCTTTTGCCTATGCCATTGCCGGCATGGTTGCCGCTGTCTTTTATCGCGAATTTACTAAGGCATTGGGGTTCACAGGTTCAACGATGCTTCTACGGGTGCATCCTCATCTTTTTGTACTCGGTATGTTCCTATTTTTAGCGGTTGCACTCTTTGTGAAAGAGCAGAAGCTGGAACAACAAAAGACATTCCGACTGTTTTTCCGGCTTTATAACATCGGATTACCGTTAACTGCGATTATGATGGTAGTGCGAGGTGTTTTTCAGGTGCTTGGAACTCCTCTTTCACAGGCTCTGGACGGAGTGCTGAGCGGCATTGCGGGTCTGGGACACATTCTCATCGGAGCGGGGTTGATACTTCTGTTCCTGTCGCTGCGCCAGGCTTACGCAGAAGGCAAAGCAGCAAAGTATCGACAATAAAGATTTGATCAAACAGTTTCTTCGCATGACGCGAAGAAACTGTTTTTTGTCGGGAAATATGGGGTAAAATTTTTATGCAATAATAATACAATTCCATTTTTCGGAGGGCAAGGATGTCCATTGATCATTTACGAGAAGCGATCGCCTTACAGCAAAAAAGGGGGCTGCCATTTATTATCGCCTCGGTTATCATTTGGGGCATGATTGCGTTTGTGGCGGCGTGTGATTTCCCGATTGCCACAAAAAATATTTTTGTATTCTTCTGCGCCTGCCCATTGTTGCCGCTCGCATGGGGTATTGGAAAGACCCTTGATGTGGATATTTTCTCGAAGCAGAATCCTTTGGGACAGGCGGGTTTTTTATTTACGCTGAACCAAGCGCTCTATCTGCTTATTGTCATGTGGGTTTTTCAAGCCGTTCCCGACAAGATGATCATGGTGTATGCAATGGTGTTCGGAGCTCATTTGCTGCCGTATTCCTGGTTATATTGCTCGAAGGGTTATACTTTCTTTGCGGTCACCATCCCTATTCTGTCGCTTGTTGTCGGAAATCTATGGAGTGGATTTGCCGTTGCCGTTATGATGATTGGGATAGAAATACTGTTTGTGATAGTGTTACTTTGGGAAAACAAGAGGCTTTACCCATGAGAAAATTTTGATTTCCGAGAACGTATTTGGTCAGAAAGTCGACGTCGTGTGAAGATCTATAAAGAAGGGTAAGAAAATATTGTTTGATCTTCAAACCAATGCTCTGCGCATTTGCAAGAAAAGAAAGAGGAGGGTTATGGATTCATTAACAAATGTACCCAAATTAGGATTTGGAATGATGCGCCTGCCGAAGCAGGACGAGGTTGTTGATCTGGAACAGGTTTGTCGCATGGTGGATGCCTATATGGAGGCGGGCTTTCACTATTTTGATACGGCCTACAATTATCATGGCGGGAAGTCCGAATCCATCGTGAAAAAGACCGTCGTGGAGCGCTATCCGCGCGATTCCTTTTTTTTGACGTCAAAACTGCCCGGCTGGGAAATTCACAACAAAGAAGATCGCGACCGTGTTTTCCAGGAGCAATTGGAGCGCACGGGCGCGAAGTACTTTGACAACTACCTTTTACATAGCATTCAAGATGAAAATTACGAAAATTATGAAAAGCATGACTGCTTTTCGTGGGGCGTTTCTCAAAAGAAAGCGGGACTGATTCGCCACTTCGGTTTTTCCTTCCACGGGACGCCGGCGCTTTTGGAAAAGATTTTAGATCGGCATCCACAGGTCGAATTTGTGCAAATTCAGCTCAACTATGCGGATTGGGAAAATCCTGTTGTGGCGTCGCGGGAACTCTACGAAATTTTACGCCGACGGAATTTGCCCATCATTGTCATGGAGCCGGTCAAAGGAGGAACGCTTACAAAACTGCCGCCGAAAGCGGAAGAATTGTTGCGTGCCGCCGCCCCCGAGCGCTCCCTCGCTTCTTGGGCGCTGCGTTATGCCGCCGGCATGCCGGGCGTGGTTACCGTCTTAAGCGGGATGTCCGATGAAGAACAAATGGCGGACAATCTGAAAACGTTCAAAAACTTTGAGCCGCTAGCGAGGAAGAGCAGGCGGTTGTAGCAGAGGGGTTTGAGGCCATGCGCGATCAGCCGATGGTCGCCTGCACGGACTGCCGCTACTGCGTCGAAGGCTGTCCGCAGGGCATTATTATTCCGGAAGTGATCAAAGGCATCAACAGTGCGCGGCTTTACCCCAAAGATTCGAGTCCGAAATCGTTCTATGAGCGCGTGGTTAAAACATCGGGAAAAGCGTCGGACTGTATTGCCTGCGGTCAGTGTGAAGACATTTGCCCGCAGCATTTGCCCATCATCGATTTGATGAGAGAGGCAACGGAGCGGTTTGAAAAGGCGGAAGCGGCGAAATAAAGAAAAAAAGAATGAAGTCGTTGCACAATCTTTTGGAACTGATCTGCGATGAATGAAAATACGCGTGTGCCCCGAAGAAGCACACGCGTATTTTGCATATGCGTTGCGTGCGTTTTGAACACTTACCGTTTTTTGATCGCCTTGTGAATCTCCGCCGCTGCAAAGGGCAACAGGGCCATGGGCAAGGTCACCGCCCATTCTTTGAGGGTCATAAAAGAGACATCGAAGAGCGTGCGCAGTACCGGGACGTACAGTACGACCAATAAGAGCAGAACTCCGATGGCAATAGCGCGCAGCATCGTCGGATTGGAGCGCAGACCGAGCTCCCAAACGGTGTAGCGATCGGAACGGACCGCAAAGGCGCGCAAGAGCTCGGCTAAAATCAGCGTCGAAAAAGCCATAGTTTGTCCTTCGGCAAGCTGGATGGCAGCATAGGCTTGTGCCGCTTCAGCAGCACCGAGATGCGCATAGGTTCCAGCTTGCACGGCTGCAGCAATTTCCTGCTGACCGAAGAAGAAATAGCCGACAGCGAAGGCCGTCAGCGTGCAAATGCCGATGGCGATGGACTGCACAATAATGGAACTGCGCATGTGCTTGTCAATAATCGGTTCTTTGGGATCGCGTGGCGGCTGGTCCATGGCGTCCTTTTCACCGGGCTCAACGCCGAGCGCTAAAGCGGGCAGGGAGTCGGTGACTAAGTTCAGCCACAAGAGCATAATGGGGGACAGCGGCGTCGGGAAGCGACCCTGTCCGGTGAAGAGGAGGATCAGGTCGATGACCATGGCCGCGGCAATAACGATGACTTCGCCGACGTTGCAGCTCAACAGGAAAGAGACAAATTTTTTGATGTTCGAATAGATAATGCGCCCTTCTTCTACGGCGTGGACGATGGTAGCGAAATTGTCGTCGGTTAGAATTACATCCGCCGTGTTTTTGGCGACATCTGTGCCCGTGATGCCCATAGAGATTCCGATGTCCGCGCGTTTAATCGCCGGGGCGTCGTTGACGCCGTCGCCCGTCATGGCGGCAATTTCGCCGTTGGCTTTGAGCGCATTGACAATCTGCACTTTATTCTCCGGGGAAACGCGGGCAAAAATGCGCGTGTGCCGAACGACTTGGCGGACCTGTTCTTCGCTCATACCGTTGAGTTCCGAACCCATGATCGCCTGGTCGCGGGAGGAGGCAATGCCCAATTCCTTGCCGATGGCATAGGCCGTTTCGAGGTAGTCGCCGGTGATCATGATGGTGGTAATGCCGGCACGGTTGCATTCGGCGATTGCCGCTTTGGCTTCCGGGCGCGGCGGGTCGATCATGCCGGTCAGCCCGACAAAAACCATGCCTCTTTCGATATTTTTGGGAATCTGCTCGGATTTTTCAGGAAGTACGTCGTATTCTTTGTACGCGTATGCCAAACAACGCAGCGCCTGACTGGCAAAGGCGGTGTTGACGGCGAGCGCTTTTTCGCGTCGCTCCGGCGTCAGTTCCTGTACAGAACCGTCGAGCAAAATGCGGTCGCATGCGGCAATCACCAAATCCGGCGCACCCTTGGTGAAAGAAACGACGCGATCGTCTTTCTCATGGAACGTGGACATCATCTTGCGGTCGGAGTCAAAGGGAATTTCATCCAAACGCGGGAAGGATTGTTGCAACGCTTCGGGCGAGCAATCCGCTTTCATGCCCAGCGTCAACAGAGCGCCCTCGGTCGGATCTCCGATGCAGACATATTGCCCGTTTTCCTGCGCAATTTTCGCATCGTTCGCCAAACCGGCGATGCGCGTCAACTGTTGTAACTCCGAAAAAGTGGAGGCTTCCACCACAACGCCGTTTTGTGAAACGGCACCCTGCGGCGCATAGCCCGAGCCGGAAACATCGAGTTCTTGATCATTTACATAAATTTTTGTAACGGTCATTTCATTTTGCGTCAACGTGCCGGTCTTATCCGAGCAGATGACGGTCGTTGTCCCGAGCGTTTCGACCGAGAGCAAGCGCTTGACGATGGCGTTGCGTCGAGCCATGCGGTTCATGCCCATGGATAGGACAATGGTGACGACGGCGGTCATGCCCTCGGGTATCGCCGCCACGGCGAGGGAAATGGCGGTCATAAAGATGTCTAAAATGGGATCACCGGCGATGAGTCCGAGCAAGAGCACGAACACGGCAACGCCGATGACCAGCAAGCCCAATTGTTTGGACAGGACGCCCAATTTCTTTTGCAGCGGCGTCTCTTCTTCTTTATAGTTCTGAATCGTTGCGGCAATTTTTCCGATTTCGGTGTGCGTACCGGTGTCCGTAACAAGTCCGCGCCCATGCCCGTAGGTGACAATGGTCGAAGAATACGCATAATTTGCCCGATCGCCGATGCCGCGCTCTTCGTCATAGACTTCGCTGGCATCTTTTTCCACCGCTACGGATTCTCCGGTGAAAGACGATTCATCGATTTTTAGATTGGAGGACTCTGTCAACCGCAGATCGGCGGGCACGATATCGCCCGTTTCCAAAAGCACGAGGTCGCCGGGTACCAATTCCGTCGACTTCACACTGCGGTGTTCACCGCCGCGAATGACCTTGGCATTGGGGGCGCTCATGCTTTGCAGCGCTGCTACGGAATCCTCCGCACGCCCCTCCTGCACGATGGACATAATGGCATTGAGCACCACGATGGAAAGAATTATGATGACTTCAACCGTCTCACCGGCGATGGCGGACAGTGCAGCCGCGGCAATGAGAATCAACACCAGCGGATCTTTGAATTGCTCGGCAAGTTTTTGCAGGAAGGGCTTTTTCTGTGCTTCTTCCAGCTTATTTTCGCCGTACTTGTGCAGGCGTTCAGCAGCTTCGCCATTTTCTAAACCGCGTGACAAGCTGGTGGCAAGCTCTTTTTCCAGTTCCTCGCCTGTTTTGTTGTACCACTCCATATTGCCTCCTTACAATTGCGTTCGGGTCGACCGTTCGCAGAGCGAACATAAAAAGAGACCCGAGGATATTCCTCAGGTCTTGCTCCCTTAATGGGGCGCACACCGGGCCATGCCGTCTTGACGATGTGTCGCTTGTAAGCTACTCCCCTGATGGGGTTCATTATAGCTTGTTTTCAAGAAAAGCACCAGCTATATGAAAAAAGTGCCGGAAAGTGTTGCCTGCAGGGCGCGAAACGGCAAACGAAACGGAAAATGAAACGGCAATTCCTGCAGAGGAAAGAACCATAGGCGCAGTCCGGCAATCAACGCGCCCAAAAGTACGCCGCATACCACCTGAAAGGGGGTATGACCCAGTACTTCCTTGATCGGGCGGAATTCACTGCCGCGTTCTTCCGCGAGTTCATAATTGATGTGGTTTAACTCTCTGGAATGGATGCCTACCGCGTAACGCACGTTGAAACTGTCGTAAACGACCACGACCCAAAAACCGAACGCAAGCGCAAAAATGCTGGAACGAAAGCCTTCAATTTTGCCGATTTGCAGGGTCAGGCACGTGACAAAGGCGGAGTGTGCACTGGGAAAACCGCCGGATTCAAAAAAAGCATGCCATGCAACTTTGCGATTGTAAATGGATCGCAGAATTGTCTTTATCAATTGCGCAATCGCCCATCCGAGGGCAGAAACCAAGACAATATCCACAGGCACCTCCTTTCACAATTTCATTCTACCGAATTTGCGGGGAGAATTCAACGAACGGTCTATGCACGAAAGAGCAAGTTCAAACAGGACGATTTTGCACGAAAAGGCAAGCTCAAACAGGACGATTTTGCACGAAAAAGCAAGTTGCGTGAGCAAGATGTGAATGAATAGAGGGCGAAATTCATAAAATCTCCATAGAACCTTAAAACAATCTTAAAAAACGACACTTTGGCGAGAAGTATAATCAAAAAAGGCGACACTTTGGCAAAATGCCGTCAATGCTGTCAATATTGAAGAAGGAGAGTGGCATGAAAAGAAAACAAAGACGATTTCCTTACATCATGATGCTGGTAGTAGCGGGCTTGCTGGTTTTTGCATTCTGGCTCAGTCGGGGGAATCGTGCGGAAACCCTGTTTGACCGGGCAAAGGCGCTGTTGAACCGTTCGGATACGTCGCAAAAAGGTTACAATGCCAAATCGTTGCTTGCTGTCGACTTGTCCGATGGAGAAGTTTTTGTCGAAAAAAATCCGGATGATGTGCTTATGCCGGCAAGTCTTGCCAAACTTTTTGTGATTGCCTTTGCCAATAGCGTGGTCGATTTGAACGAATGCGTTCTGCCATCGGAAGGTGCGCTTGCGCTGGTGAAGGAAGGCTCTTCCGTTGCGGATATTCAAGAGCAGGAATATAGCGTCGAAAATTTATACGCCGCCATGCTGGTTCCGTCGGGAAACGATGCCGCCTATGTGTTAGCCGATTACGTGGGAGGAAGACTCGATCCGGAAGCGGTGACTGCCGAAGAAAAACAGGAAAGTTTTCAAAAAGCGCTTGCCCTGTATCTGAGCGAGCAAGGCTATCAAGCGACGGAAATTCACGATCCGTCCGGATACGATTACGAGAGCACCACGACAACGCGGGATCTGCAAAAAGTCGTCGCAGATCTGTTGCAATACGAATGGTTTCGGAAGATCGTGGCACAGGCGGAATATACTGCAACCCTGCCGGACGGGACGACACAAACTTGGAAGAATACAAATGTGTACCTGGAGACGTCGAATAAAGAATATTACCGATCCGGTGTGAAGGGCGTGAAAACCGGTTCTTTGGGCGACGATTATAACCTTGTGGTCCTGTATGAAAAAAACGGGAAGGAGTTTTTGATTATTTCGCTAGGTTCTGAATCCAATCTTTCCCGGTACGATGATGTGAATTATGTGTTAAACAGTATTGATGAATCGTACTATTTATTCCATAAATAAACGCCCGGGCTCCGTAGCTGTCCCATCGAATATGGTACAATAGATTCCGACAGGAGGCGCACATGCGAATTTGTTCCATCACTTCCGGTTCCGCCGGAAACTGTACCTATTTGGAGTCCGGCGCATCCCGCATCCTCATTGACGCCGGGTGCAGCGGACGCTTGTTGGAGCGGCTGATAAAATCGCTGGACATCAACCCGTTTTCCCTACAGGCCATCTTCGTGACCCATGAACACGGGGATCACATTAAGGGCGTCGGGGTATTGAGCCGGCGGTATCGCATTCCGGTTTTCGCAAACGCGGCGACTTGGCAGGCAATGCGTTCGCGCATCGGAAAAATTTCGTCGTCCCATACCAAAGTATTTCAAAATGACCGGGTTTTCCAATTTCGGGATTTTCTGGTACATCCGTTTTCTACGCATCATGATGCGGCAGATCCGGTGGGCTACACCTTTGAAAGTGAGGGATGTAAAGCGGCGATTCTGACGGACACGGGGTGGATTGACGCGCATATGTTGGAGGTGGTCCGCGATTCGGATCTCTACTACGTCGAAGCCAATCACGATACGGAAATGTTGGAACATGGTCCGTATCCGCCGCAACTCAAAGAGCGCATCCGTTCTGCTCACGGACATTTGTCCAATCGCAGTGCAGCCTTGGCGCTGTGCGACTTATTGGGCGGGCGCGGCGAAGGCGTCTTGTTAGCCCATTTGAGCGAAGAAAACAATACGCCGGAGCTTTGTCGGCAAACGGTGTGTGCCATTCTGCGCGCCGAAGGGCTGGATGAACGTGCGCAGCGCATTGCGGTATGTCCGCGCTTTGAGCCGTCTGTGGTGTTTAGCACAGAGCACTCGCAACAAAAGTTTGCATCGACGGCAGACTCTGCGGATTGCGGCTTGATGACTTTCCCAAAGGCGGTCCCATGCGCTTGGAGGTAATTGTCGTTGGAACGTTGAAGGAACGCTACTGGAAAGACGGCGTGGCGGAATACACGAAGCGTCTGGGCGCCTAT
The DNA here is from genome assembly GCF_900120375.1 of Ndongobacter massiliensis. Lineage (GTDB taxonomy): Bacteria > Bacillota > Clostridia > Tissierellales > Peptoniphilaceae > Ndongobacter > Ndongobacter massiliensis. The sequence continues at coordinate 1,294,208 of NZ_LT635480.1, read as the reverse complement.
GCGCAGGTGCATATTCGTGAAATTACGGAAGAGCGTCTTTCAACGGAACCGACGTCGGCCCAGGTGGCGCAGGCATTGGAAAAAGAAGCGCAGCGCATCGAAGCGGCGCTGCCAAAGAGCGGGACGGTAATCGCCCTTTGCATCGAAGGAAAGACGTATTCGAGCCCGGAACTTGCGAGTGCGTTACAGCAGTGGTTTGTCGCAGGTGGCGGAACGGTGAGTTTGCTCATCGGCAGTTCGTACGGTTTGGCGCCGTCTTTGAAACAGAAAGCGAATGTGCAATTGTCTTTTTCAGAGTTGACGTTTCCGCATCAATTGATGCGGTTGATTCTTTTGGAGCAGTTGTATCGGGCGTTTCGAATTTTGAACCACGAACCGTATCACAAATAGAAAGGGGAAATCATGAAATATCGCAAATATGGATCGGATTATGTGGTGCGCATTGACCGCGGGGAGGAACTCATTGCCAATCTTCTCGACTTTGCCAAAAAAGAAGAGATTGGGTTGGCGTCCATTATCGGATTGGGCGCTTGTGATCGCGTGAAAATTTCCGTGTATAATATTGCCGAGCAAAAATATTATCCGAGCGATTACAGCGAGGCGATGGAGTTGACCGCTTTTGTGGCGAATTTCTCGACCATGCACGGGAAGCCCTACTTGCATGCGCATGCAACGTTCGGGCGGGAAGACGGCACCTGCATCGGCGGACATTTGAATGAAGCCTGGGTGTGCGGGACGAGTGAACTGTTCATTCATGTGCTTCACAACGACGACGGAACGCCGGCGGTAATGGATCGCTTTAAGGATGAAGAGGACACCGGTTTGAATTTATTTCAACTGTAATTCGAAGGAGAAAAATGGAGCAGGACAGGAATCAACCGGAATGCTCGGGGGTTGCGGCACAAGAGGTCCCCGAGCTTCCGCTTGCATACGGACCGCATGAAGAGGCGGTGCGGGCGTGCTACCCGAAGGAATACGAACGTTGGGGAAAAAAGTTGCGTCCGCTGCGAGAAATCGAACATGCCTTGCAGAAGCGCTTCCGCTTCGGGGGCATCGCGCAGGTCACCAAGGCGTTGAAACGCTACGATCTGCTGCAACGCGGCGACCACGTGGCAGTGGCAATTTCTGGCGGCAAAGACAGTTTATTTTTGGCAAAAATTTTTCAATCACTGGTGCGCTTTTCCGAGGTGCCGTTTACCGTCTCTTTTTTTACGATGGATCCGGGTTATGCTTCGGATAATCGCCGCCTGTTGGAATTTAATTGCGCGTGGCTGGGCATTCCTGTGCAGATTTTTGACTCTGATGTCTTTGCCGTCGCCGAGCAATTGTCCAAGGGCACGCCTTGCTATCTGTGCGCCCGCATGCGTCGGGGCTTTCTTTATGCACGGGCGCAGGAGATGGGTTGCAATAAAGTGGCACTGGGGCATCATTTCAACGATGTGATTGAAACGACGCTGCTCAATGTGCTGTGGTCGGGCAATTACAAGAATATGATGCCGAAAATTGCGGCGCGCAATTTCAAGGGGATGGAGCTCATCCGTCCACTGTTTTTCGTGCGGGAACAGACGATTATCCGGTGGCGCGATTACAGCGGTCTTTGCGCGTTGGATTGTGCCTGTACGGTGACGAAGCGAGAAGAAGGCTCGCAGCGAAAAGAAATCAAGGCGCTCATTGCTCAGTTGCGGGAAACGAACCCAAATGTCGAACATTCGATTTTTCGCAGTGGGGAAAATGTAGCGCTCGACGCCATCCTCGGTTGCCTGTACGGGGGTGAAAAACACAGTTTTTTAGAAAATTATGGAGAAGACACATGGACCTTTTCAAAGTCATAATTCTTTCTATTATCGAAGGGATTACGGAGTTTTTGCCCGTCAGTTCCACGGGGCATCTCATTATTGCCAATGCATTTTTGAAATTGGAGCCGGCGCATTTCGCCAATGTATTTAATATTGTCATTCAATTAGGGGCAATTTTGTCTGTGGTCGTTGTGTTTTTCCACCGACTGAACCCCTTTTCGATTCGCAAGATCCCCCCGCAGCGGCGTCCGGCAAATTATGAAAAGTGGAATCGGCAGACGCGCGCGTACTACTGTTTCAAACACGCCGATCCCGCTACACTGCGCTTGTGGGCAAAGGTGCTCGTCGGCATCCTTCCCGCTTTTGTGCTCGGCTTTCTCTTGGATGATTTTATCGATGCGCATCTGATGACAACCTCCGTCGTCGTTGTAACGCTCCTCCTTTACGGGGTATTGATGATTGCCGTGGAGAACTGGAATGCGCGTCGCCAACATGTTTTGTGGGAAACGGCGGATGCGATTGATTACAAAACGGCATTTTTGATCGGTTGTTTTCAGTGCCTTGCCCTCATCCCCGGCACGTCGCGCTCCGCCGCGACCATTATCGGGGCCATGCTTTTAGGCACATCTCGTGCGGCAGCGGCAGAATTCAGCTTTTTTTTGGCGATTCCGGTCATGGGCGGCGCCACGCTTCTGAAAGTCATGAAAAATTTTGGTGGATTGACGCTCGGACAATGGACCCTGATCTTGATCGGCACCGTTCTTTCCTTCCTCGTCGCTTACGTCGTTATTCGGAAATTCATGGCCTATGTGCAGAAACACGACTTCAAGGTCTTTGGATATTACCGTATTGTACTTGCCTTGATTTTGCTCATTATGATGTTGTTTCAACGCGCATGATTTGATTAGCACGGAATCTGTTGAGAAACTATTGAAAAGTAAGTTCGTTTTTGAGGCAGCCTCTTTGGGGCTGCTTTTTCAAAATAAATTTTCTTTGCACCGCTTAATAAAAGTGCATTTTTTCCCCAAGAAGTATAAAATGTTTTCAACGAGCAAATCGTTGCGCAGAAAATAAATGCGCCCAAGGAGGAAAAGGTATGCAAAAAGAGGAACGGATCTGTATTGTCGGCGGCGGGCCGGCGGGCACTTCTGCAGCCATGTATCTGGAAAAGAACGGTTATTATAACTACACCATCTACGAGAAAAACGACAAGGTTGGCGGAAAATGCCGTTCGCCGTTGATGAAAGTGAAGAATAAAGACGGAGAATGGGAAGACCGTACGATTGAAATGGGTGCAGTGATGGGCTGCGATACCTATTTTGCCGTGCAAGAGTGCGAGGAGTTCGGGCATACGACACATAAAGACGGTCCGCCGATGGGACGTGTTTTTATGAATACGGACGGCACGAAACTCAAGACGAGTAAAATTGCGCTGCTGAAGAAATTGTGGGCATTGCGCAAAATGACGAAGTTGTTGAATACGAAGTATAAGGGCTACGATGTCAATGGACACCGCGGCGTGGCAGAAGGTCGGTATGAAGGACCCTGTCCCTCACCGGAGATGAAGTTGGCACATATCGAAGGGGAAAATCCGAATCTGAAAGATTTGAGCATGCCTTTTATTGATTTTCTGCGACTCAACAAGTGCGAAGATGCGATGTTGGTATGGAAAGGCCCCTTTACCTCCTTCGGATACGGCTATTTTGATGAAATTCCTGCGGCCTATGTATTGAAATACTTGGATGCCTTTACCGTGCGGCAATTTTTGCGCGCCGGACTGCTTTGGACATGGAAGGACGGCACCCAGTCGATTTGGCAGGGTGTAAACGATCATTTGAAACACCCGGTCGTGCTTAATACCGAGGTCAATCGTATTGAACGTAAAGAAAACAAAGTGTATGTCACCGTCACCGACCAAGGGGGCGAGCGGACGGAAGAGTTTGATAAGTTGATTATCTGTACGCCGTTGGAACTGTTTATGAATTACGGGGACGCGCGAGAGGACGAAAAAGACCTCTTTTCGAAAATCGTACATAAAAAATACTTCACAATGGCGGTGCGTACGGCAGAGGATAATACCCCGGATATCTCCTATTACTATTTTCAAAACATGACGGTGGAAACGCGCGGTCATCTGATGGTCTTTTATCATCGTTGGCCGGATTGCGGACCGCAGCCCCTTGTCACCTTTACCCTGCGTAACCACAAGGACCACGAGGATGTTCCCTTTGAAGTGGCAAAGCAAACGACTTTGGACGACATGGCAAAATCCGGGCTGCCCGTTGAAAAAATCGAACGCATCGACGACTGGTATTATTTCCCCCATGTCAATTCCGAGGACTATGCCGCCGGATGGTACGATAAAGTCGAAGCCATGCAAGGAAAAGACAACACCTATTATGCCGGCGAAGTTATGGCCTACGGGGATATGGAAGAAACCGTGGAATATTCGAGAGATTTGGTTCGCCGCTTCTTTACGGCGTGAGCGACAACCCCGGCATCAGAAACATGGAGACCGGAGAAGGGCGTTTTCCGCCGGACCATGGGTCGGAGTACAAAAGTGGAAGAAAGGAGAACGAGGACGATGGACGAGGTACGTATCATCGAATTGAAAGAAAGTGTTTTTGCGGATAACGATCGGCAAGCCGAAATGCTACGGGAAGAATTGCGCAGAAGAAAGAGCTTCCTGCTCAATGTGATGTCCAGTCCCGGTTCCGGAAAAACAAGCACATTGATTCGACTCATCGAAAAGCTGAAGCCGGCGCACCGCATCGCGGTGATGGAAGCCGATATCGATGGGGCGATTGATGCGGAAGAAATTGCAAAAACCTGTGGAATTGAGGCGTTGCAGCTTCATACGGGCGGCATGTGTCACTTGGATGCGGGCATGACAAAAGACGGTTTAGACGGATTAACAACGGAGAGTCCCGATATTATATTTTTGGAAAATGTCGGTAATTTGGTATGCCCGGCGGAATTTGATACCGGGGCGAGTAAAAAATTAGTTTTGTTGTCAATTCCGGAGGGGGACGATAAGCCGCATAAATATCCCTTGATGTTCGAACAAGCGGACGTGGTTGTCATCAACAAAATCGACGTTGAACCCTATTTTGATTTTAGGCGATCGATTTTTGAGTCCTACCTTCGCGAAAGAAATCCTTCCTGTAAAGTTTTTTATATTTCGGCGAAAACGGGGGAAGGAATCGACGCTTTGTCCGATTGGTTGCAAGCAGAGTCTGAAGAATGGAGTAAGAAGGATGCCTGAACAATTCAAATACCCCAGATCCGTTTATCAAAATGAAGAAGAGCGCAAAGAAGCGTATTGCAAGCTAGGACGCAAAATTACGGATATAGCGGCGCATAAGATCAAAGGAGTAACCACGGATGACCCGGAGTATTGGGGCTTGCGGGAGGTTCTGACAGATGAGATGGTCGAGATTGCGCTACCCATGAAGTTGCGCAAGTGGTATACATTCGAGGAAATGGCTGCTAAATTCCCGGACGTGGAACCGGTGCATCTGCATGAACTATTGGAAGAGATGTCGTGGATCGGCATTCTGGAATATGACTACGGCGACCAGTACGCGTATGATCATCCCATCGAAGATGCGCCGAAGGTCAAACGTTACCGGATTCCGTTCTTCGTTCCGGGCGTAGCGGAACTGTTCAATTCAACGCGCGAACGCATTGAGAAAAATCCCGCGGTTACGTCGTTTTTTGAGCGTATGACCTTCCTTCCGCTAAACGGAATCACGCAGATGGTGCCGCCGGGTGGCGGGGGCATCGGGATGCATGTCATTCCGGTGGAAGAAGCGGTGAACTTTGAGAATGAAGCGGTCGATGTGGAGCGTATTTCGCATTGGCTGAAAAAATATGAGGGGCATCTTTCCGCGGGCGTGTGTTCCTGCCGGTTGTCGCGGGAGTACTTCGGAGAGGGCTGTGCAGATGATCCGGATAACTGGTGCATTCAGGTTGGCGACATGGCGGACTATACGGTCGAAACGGGACGCGCACATTACATAACAGCGGATGAAGCCATTGAAATTATCAAAAAAGCGGAAGCGAACGGCTTCGTTCACCAAACTACGAATATCGACGGCGAAAATAAAATTTTTGACATCTGCAACTGCGACGTAAAGGTCTGTTATGCGCTGCGTACAAGTATGCTGTTTAATACGCCCAATCTTTCACGCTCCTCCTATACGGCAAAGGTGAAAAAAGAGAATTGCGTCGCATGCGGTCGCTGTGTCGAGGTATGCCCGTCGGGTGCTGTGAAGCTGGGACAGAAACTTTGTAAGAAAGACGGCAGTCGCCAGAGCTATCCGCATCGCATTTTGCCAGATGCGATTGCCTGGGGCAAGTACGCATGGGACGAGAATTATCGCGACACCATGAAATTGTCCGACACCTACGAGAGCGGTACGGCACCCTGTAAAGTGGCTTGCCCGGCGCATATTGCCATTCAGGGTTATCTGCAAATGGCGAAAGAGGGCAAATATGATGAGGCATTACAGCTCATTAAACGCACGAATCCGTTTCCCGCGGTCTGCGGTCGTGTCTGTAATAAAGTGTGTGAGGATGTTTGTACGCGCGGTTTGATCGACGAAGCGGTTTCCATTGACGATGTCAAACAGTTTTTGGCGGAGCGGGAATTGAAAAAAGAAGACCGCTATATTCCGGGAAAAACCGTTCCTTCGACCTATGATAAATTTGACGAAAAAATTGCCATTATCGGAGCAGGACCGGCGGGGCTTTCTTGTGCGTATTTCCTGGCTTTATTGGGATATACACCGACCGTCTTTGATAAAAATCAGATTCCCGGCGGCATGATGCAGTACGGCATTCCGACGTATAAGCTGGAAAAAGATTTACTGGCCGCAGAGATTGATGTCATTCGCGCATTGGGCGTGGAACTCAAAATGGGTGTTGAAGTGGGCAAGGACGTCACAATCGAGGAATTGAAGCAGCAAGGGTACAAAGCATTCTACCTTGCCATCGGCTGTCAGGGCGGAAGACGTCCCGGCGTTGCCAACGACGAGGCGAAAAATACCGATTTCGCGGTACATTTTCTACAGGATTCCACTGCGAAAGGCCATCCGGATTTGCCGGGCAAAGTGCTGATTATCGGTGGCGGTAATGTTGCCATCGACTGCGCCATTAATGCGGCAAAGCGCAAGGCGGACGAAGTTACAATGATTTCCCTGGAAAGCTTTGAAGAAATGCCGGCGGGACACCGCGAAATTGAAGAGGCCAAGGCGGAAGGCGTTCGAATTCTCAACGGTTGGGGTCCACAGGAAGTGTTGGTGGATGAAGCGAATCAAGTGCGCGGAATCCGTCTGAAAAAGTGTACCCAAACGATTGACCCCGAGACCAAACGCTTTGCACCGCTGTATGATGAAAATGTCACGGAGGAGTTGGAAGCGGATTATATCGTCTTTGCCATCGGCCAATGCATTGAATGGGGAAATCTGCTCGATGACACCAAGGTTACATTCCACCACGGCAATTACCCCGTAGCCGATCCGCTCACTTATCAAACGGAAGATCCGGATATTTACATCGGCGGCGATTTGTTGACGGGACCGAGTTTTGTCATTAATGCCATCGCGGAAGGACATTTTGCGGCGGAATCGTTACATCGACACGCGCAAACGCAGGCACACCCGACTATCGGCATCGAGCGGCATCATTTCGATGCAATGGATAAAGAGGACATCCTCTTTCCGTCTTATGATACGGCGGGACGGCAGGAAGGTGCGCTGAATCGCAAGGTCGCGGGGCCCTTTGAAGATGAACGCCTTTTCCTCACGGAAGAACAGGTGCAGACCGAAGCAAAGCGCTGCCTTTCCTGTGGAGCGGCATATGTTGATCCCAATATTTGTATTGGATGCGGCTTATGTACGACGCGTTGCGACTTTGATGCCATTCACATCCATCGCGATCGGCCGGAAATGTCGAAGATGATCCCCGGTGAAAGTAAGATCCCTGCGATCATGGGGTATCAACTGAAGCGCGCAGTGAAGATCCTTTTGAACAGCGGTTCACGCGAGGCGCGGCTGATGCGCGAGAAAAAGCGAGCTTTCAAGGAGAAAAGCAAGGAATTCAGTAAGACGCATCCGTTGACGGGGAATTCGGTCGATGCATGAGTTGGGGATTGTCCTGCACTTTATCGATCGCATCGAGAAAGCAGCGGAAGAAAATAACGCGCAGAAAGTCTTGGAGGTAACGCTCGAAGTTGGGGAAGTTTCAACCATCGTTCCTTCCTATTTCAAAGATTGCTATAATTGGGCGATTAAAAAAACCAAGTATATGCAGGAGTGTACGCTGAATCTACTCGTGTTACAGGCGCTTTCCTACTGCAAGTCCTGCGCCAAGACCTATCCGACGACAAAATATGGAAAGACGTGTCCGCACTGTGGCAGCGCGGACACGTACTTGGTCTGCGGCGGAGATGTTACGATTAAAGATATGAAGATTGTATAATTGGAGCGGCGGAAGAAATAGGTGTTTATAGTGAAGAGGATGTTCAGGAGTTGGTTGATGAAATAAGGCGTGTACAGGCAAGATGACATACGGATATTCGTTGATACAAATATCCTATTTTCTGCCTTAGTCTTTCCCAACTCCAAACCGGCGCAGGCGCTTCTGTCTATTTTCGCCTTGCTGTGAAAATAGCTATTTCCAGGGGACTATGCTATACTTTTCCTGTCATGATCCATGGCATGTGGTTGCGCCCGCATTTTCGGAAGACCGACGTTGCGGTTGAAGCCCGTATGCCTTGGAAGGGAGCCCATGGGAGGTTTGAATGGACGCAGCGCAAATAGCGCAAGCAAGCGAATCCGGGGGTCGATTATTTACCCAGTTGATCCTTACGGTTTTTTTGATTTTAATCAATGCATTTTTTGCGGCATCGGAGATGGCAATGGTGTCGCTGGACGCGACGAAACTTCGGGAAAGCGCCGAAGATGGGGACGGAAGGGCAAAGAAAATTCTGCGCCTCTTGGAAGATCCCTCGCGTTTTCTCTCTACAATTCAGGTATGTATTACATTGGCAGGCTTTTTTAACTCGGCTTCCGCGGCGACGGGCATTTCCATTTTGTTGGGGAATCGCTTTGAAGCGCTCGGTTTGCCCAGTGCCCAGGTGATTGCAACCATAGTCATCACCATTTTGCTTTCCTTTATTACGATTGTATTTGGCGAATTGGTACCGAAGCGCATGGCACTACAAAATGCTCCAAAATTTGCGTATGGTGCCATCGGCGTGCTTACTGTGGCAGCGCGCATCTTGCGCCCGGTTGTCAGCTTACTCACTACGGTAACGAATGGCCTGCTCAAACTGATGGGAATCAGCATTGACGAGGTAGAAGAGCGTGTAACGCTCAGCGATATCAAATCACTGGTGCAAGTCGGACAAAGTCAAGGGCTGATCAATACGGTGGAAGGCGAGATGATCAACTCCATCATCACTTTCGATGATAAGTATGCAGAAGAAATCATGACGCCGCGGACGGAGGTTTTTACCATCGATGCCGATGACGACTACACGGAATACATAGAAGAGATGTTGACGCTGCGCTACTCGCGCATTCCGGTCTATGAAGACGATGTCGATAATATCATCGGCGTGTTGTACATCAAGGACTATCTGCTCGCCAGTTATCAAAACGGCTTTGCCAACGTCGATCTGCGAAAGATTCTTCGCCCCGCCTACTTTGTGCCAGAGCGGAAAAATATCAATGAGTTATTTAACGAATTACAGGACGAAAATCGCCACATGGCGATTTTGATTGACGAGTACGGCGGATTTTCGGGCGTCGTCACGATGGAGGATTTGATCGAGGAGATTGTCGGCGATATTGACGACGAGTACGATCATGATATTCCGGAAATTCAAAAGATCGATGATCGCACATTCGCCGCGTTGGGGACATTGTCGATTAAAGAATTGAATTTTAATACCGGTTCGGAAATTGATGAAGAAAGTGAAGATTACGATACATTGGGCGGTTTGGTGCTTTTCCTGCTCGGACGCATTCCCAATGATGGCGAGCGTCCCTTCCTTGAATACGGCGGCCTGCGGTTGCACATCGGCAAAGTGGAAAACAAGCGCATTCAAGAAGTATTTATTGAATGCTGCGAAGCGCCCGATGTGGAAAAACGCGCTGGCTAAGGCATTATTGCGTTATTGGGACGGGATGGAACCGCGCTGCAGACGATATGATCATAAAAATTAAAAATAATTTATAAATAGTTAAAAACTCTTCCACAAGTTAACCATGGCAAACGGCTGAATACAGCCGTTTTTGTTTGACTTTTTTTTTAAGAATGCTATAATTAGAATGAATCTAATAAAAGAGCGCCGAACTCTGATTCTGGTACATAGACACTTATGTCGGCGCAATAGGAGGAAAAAATGGAATTGAAAGGTTCAAAAACCGAAAAGAATCTGATGTTGTCCTTTGCCGGCGAGAGCCAGGCACATATGCGCTACCTCTACGCCGCTTCACAGGCGAAAAAAGAGGGTTATGTGCAGATTCAGCAGGTCTTTGAAGAGACCGCACATAATGAGAAAGAGCATGCCAAGCGCTTTTATAAATTTCTGCGCGACGCTTTAGAGCCCGAAACGCCGGTCAACGTCAATGGCGACTATCCGGTGACGTTTGCGGATACGAAGGCGAATTTGCTGGGCGCAGCGAATGGCGAACATGAAGAGTGCTCCGATATGTATCCCGGTTTCGCCGATGTGGCGGAAGAAGAGGGCTTTGACGAGATTGCCCGCGTATGGCGCCACATTGCCAAAGCGGAGTCCGCACACGAGGATCGCTTCCGCAAATTGCTTGCCAACCTGGAAGAAGGCAAGGTCTTCGAGCGCGATGAGGAAGTCTACTGGAAGTGCCTGAACTGCGGATACATCTACAAGGGCAAGAAAGCACCGAAGCTGTGCCCGGCCTGTGCACATCCGCAGGAATTCTTCGAGCTGTTTGTAGAAAACTATTGATGCCATTTGTAAGGAAGCGGATCCCTGTTTTTTCTGGGGATCCGCTTTTTTTGACAACATGTCAAAGCGACTCGTTTACCTTGTCGCATCCAAACGCCTGAGAAAAATCACCACCTTTCCTAGACCGGTCATTTCCGCGTAGAAGGCAATCCGTGGTATACTTCTGTCATCCGTCGGGAAAAGTAGCAGGAAAGGGGAGCACATGTACACATTCGGACAAGTGATTGGGGAATTGCAACAGAATACGCCTTGGCTGTATCAGCTGTTGGTAACGATCTTTATCATCGGCCTCTTTTTGGTCGCTCTTTTTGTGGTGCGGCGTTTTTTGGAGCACATCGGAAATGTGCGGCTGTCCAGCGTATCGCCGCGGAAGAAAAAAACGGTGCTGGGTGCGCTTTACCGCGTTACCCGGGTGATCCTTTTGATCCTTGCGTTGAGTTTCATTTTAGAAACCTGGGGCGTGCGGACGGGATCTTTTCTTGCCACCGCCGGCATCGGCGGCATTGCCTTGGCTTTCGGCGCACAGTCCATCGTCGCCGATGTCATTACCGGCAGTTTTATTTTGCTGGAAGATCAGTTTGACGTCGGGGATTATGTGAAAATCGGCGATATTGAGGGCAATGTGGAAACGATCGGATTGCGGCGGACAACGGTGCGCGCCTACTCGGGCGCATTGCACTCCATCCCCAATTCCAAGATTCAAATTGTTTCCAATTTTCAGCGGCGGGCAAATCGCGCCGATGCAAGCATCGAGGTGCCAAATACCTTTCCCTTGGCGAAGCTGCTGCCGCTCATTGAAAAATGCAGCGCCGCGTGTCGGGAAACCGGACTGTTTACGATGCCCCCTTATTTTATCGGAGTGGAGGCGGTGAATCGCTTTTCCTACCGCGTTCTGATTGGGGCGGAGAGTAAGCCGGATGATCGTTGGGCGGGCGCACGGCACATTCGACAGGATTTGCTGCAGCGCCTGCGGGACGCCGGCGCGTATGACGAAGGCAGCGCGCCGGATAAGGACGCCGTTTTGTTCGAAGCGGCGCAGCAGGGAAATTGATATGCACTATAGCGTCGGAAATCATGTGACACTGAAAAAGGGTCATCCCTGCGGCACCAACGAATGGTGTATTCAACGCACGGGGGTCGAGATCAAACTGCTTTGTTGCGGCTGCGGGCGGGTGATTTGGCTGAAACGCCCCGCTTTTGAAAAACAGGTGCGAACTGTTCGCCTGGAAAATGGAACATGGCGCTCATTACGAGCAGATATCGCACACCAATGAAAATGCGAAAGGAGCATGTGATGTTGTGGAATAAAAAAGAGTCAGGTCCGCGTTATGAAATTGGCGTGGAGGGTATGCACTGCGACCATTGTGCGGCGCATATTGCACAGGCGTTGCGGAATATCCCGGGGGTGGAATCCGCAAAGGTAGATCGGAAAGCCAAAAAGGCGACCGTGCACGCACCGAAGGGGATGGAATCGGCGCTGGAAAAGGCGATTACGGACACCGGCTATGAATGCACGGGCGTCACCTATGTGGAAGAATAATACCGGCATCAATTTTGAAAGCGTAAATCCTCGAAGCCCGGACAAAAGTCCTCGTTTCGAGGATTTTTGCATAGTAGCCGGATCTCGTCCATTTTCCAAGGTCAATCACGGCATTGTGATGATGTATTGAATTTTTTTGAAAAATGAGATACAATGCGAAACATTATCACAGCATCTTGCTAAAGTACTTGGAAAGGAGAAACGTATGGCGCGCTATTTGTTGAAACGGCTGGGAATTATGGTCATTACGCTCTTTTTTGTCATGCTGTTGACATTTATTCTCATGCACTCCGTCGAGGGTGGTCCGTTTTCGCGGGAAAAGAAGTTAAATCCGCGGGTCGAGGCGGCGATGAATGAAAAGTATCATCTGAACGATCCACTTCCTAAACAGTTCTTTGATTACCTGGGGGGCGTACTGCGATTTGATTTCGGACCGTCATTGAAGTACCCGGGAAAGACCGTTAACGATTTTATTGAAAAGGGCTTTCCGGTTTCAGCAAAATTGGGCGGCATCACCATCCTCTTCATTCTTCTTTCCGCGATTCCCTTGGGCATATGGGCGGCATTAAAAAATGGCCGATGGCAGGATGCCTTCGTTATGACATTGGCGACATTGGGTGTGACCATTCCCTCCTTTGTATTAGCGACGATTCTCATGTATTTTTTCTCGTATCGCCTGGAGTGGACGCCCGTTTACGGATTGGATAAGGCAAGCGGGTATATTTTACCCGTGTTGGCGCTTGGCGGGTATTCGATGAGCTTTATCGCGCGGCTGATGCGCAGCAGTTTGCTGGAAGTGATGAATCAGGATTACATACGAACCGCGCGTGCCAAGGGGCTGAGCGAAACAGGGGTGATCTTTAAGCACGCACTACGCAACTCGTTGCTGCCGGTGGTTACGATTTTAGGACCCAGTATTGCAGGTCTCCTGACGGGCAGCTTCGTCATTGAAAAGATTTTTGCCATTCCTGGCATGGGGGTGTACTTCGTGGACAGTGTCTCACAGCGCGACTATACCGCCATTATGGGTATGACAATTTTCTATGCAACTTTTCTCATTGCTATGATTTTAGTCGTGGATTTGTTTTATGTACTCATTGATCCGCGCATTCGCTTGTACGATTAGGGGGCGCTATGGATCGAATCGAAAAAAACGGTCTTGCGGGTTCTGAAAATCCGGAACAGATGCCGGGCGCTTGGGAAAAGTGGGATGCGGGGCACACGCTTCGCGAAAAGATTTATGGGAAAAAACGCACTTTTGCCGCGGATGTCTGGTTCCGTTTTCGTCATAAAACCAGTGCGCTGATAGGTCTGATTGTTATTTTCCTGCTTACACTTTTTGCCTTTGTTGGACCGCTGTTCACGGAACACACCTATGATCGACAGAATTTGGATTATGCGAATTTGCCACCGTTTTTGACGGTGCATGAAGTAAACGGCAAGTGCTACTATGTGACACAAGGCTTGAAATTGTTGCCTTTTGACGAGGCAGGGAATTTAGAAGAAGCCTTGTCGGGCGGTTCGGAAGACCTTGTGGAACGCTCGCTCCTTTTCGAAACAAAGGACGGACCGTTGAAATTATTTTATGCCAAAAAACCGCAGGAAGTACAGGACGCAAACGGGACGGTTGCGGCTGTGAAAAAGATGTGGAATCCAGAGTATCTTTTGGGCTCGGATATGCTCGGACGCGACATCATGGCCCGGTTGATGTTCGGCACACGCGTGTCACTCTTCGTGGCGTTGGTGGCGACGCTCGTCAATATGACGATCGGCATCGTGTACGGTGGCATTTCGGGCTATGTCGGCGGCATGACGGATATCATTATGATGCGCATTGTCGATATTATCAGCACGATACCGCTTACCCTGTATGTCATTTTGCTCATGGTATTTTTGGACAGTGGCCTGTTGAGCATTGTTGTGGCGCTATCGAGTGTGTATTGGGTGACCATGGCCCAAGTGGTGCGTGGGCAGGTCTTTGCCATGAAAGATCAGGAATTTATCCTGGCGGCTAAGACCATCGGTTCTTCGGCGCGAACGATTCTTTTACGCCACGCGCTGCCGAATATGATGGGACCGATTCTCGTCACGGCGACCATGCTCATTCCGTCCGCCATTTTTATGGAAGCTTTTTTGAGTTTTATCGGGCTGGGCATCGCACCGCCGATGGCGAGCCTCGGCACGATGTGTAACGATAGCATTCAGACGCTGAAATCGGCGCCATATCAGCTGTTTTTGCCGTCGCTGGTGATCTGCATCATCATGTTTTCGTTTAACTACGTCGGGGACGGACTGCGCGATGCACTCGACCCCAAACTGAAGAAATAGGAGGGATGCATGTCCTTATTACAGGTGAAAAATTTGCAGACCTCTTTTGTGACACAGGCCGGTGAAGTCCAAGCAGTGCGCGGGGTGTCGTTTACGTTGGAACCGGGCGATACCCTAGGCATCGTCGGGGAAAGCGGCAGCGGTAAGAGCGTGACGAACATGAGCATTTTGGGGCTGAATGCGCCGAATGCCTATGTGAAGCAGGGCGAAATTTTCTTTGAAGGGAAAGACCTGCTGCAATTGCCCGCGCGCGAGCTGCGGAAAATCCGCGGCAAAGAGATCGCCATGATTTTTCAGGATCCGATGAGCTCATTGAATCCGTTGATGACCATCGGAAAACAGGTGGCGGAGATGATCACGATTCACGAAAAAGGATTGGACGCCAAAGGGCTTCGTGCACGGGTCATCGAGCTTTTGGACATGGTGCGCATTCCCGAAGCGGAGCGGCGTTTTGATTCCTATCCGCATGAATTTTCCGGTGGGATGCGCCAGCGCGTAATGATTGCCATGGCGCTTGCCCTGCGTCCGAAAATTCTCATTGCCGACGAGCCGACCACCGCTCTGGATGTGACCGTGCAGGATCAGATTTTGCGCCTTTTGGCTGAGCTGCAGCGCAAAAATCAGATGGCGATTCTCTTCGTTACGCATGATCTGTCTGTTGTGGCACAACTTTGCAATCGCGTCTTGGTGATGTACGGTGGCATGGTAATGGAAGAGGCGGGCATCGAAGCGCTGTTTGTACGACCGCAGCACCCGTATACGATGGGGTTGTTTCAATCCGTGCCCAAGGCGGGGTCGAAAAAAAGCGATCCGTTGCATTCGATTCCGGGGTCGCCGCCGGATATGTTAAAACCGCCGGTCGGTTGTCCGTTTGCACCGCGTTGTCCCTATGCGCGAAACATTTGCGCGCAGTACCTGCCCCCGTTGGTTCCGGTGCAGGAGGCGCATTTCAGCCGGTGTTGGCTGCAAACGGAAACAGGACTTGCGCAAAGTGGTAATCCCTTTGCAGGACATCGCCCTCGGGTGGAAGTTGCTTCGGAGAGTCCGACGCCTGCACAGGTACCGGTCGAATCCTGCAAAGAAGAGGAGGGGCGGAATGACGGAAAAAATTCTTGAAGTAAAAAATCTCCGAAAATATTTTCCGGTACGCGGCAGAAAAGGGCGATTTATTCACGCAGTGGATGATGTCAGTTTTTCCATTGCAAAAGGGAAGACGCTGGGTCTGGTCGGGGAGAGCGGCTGCGGAAAGAGCAGTACGGCGCGTACGGTCATTCGGATTTACGAGCCGGATGCCGGACAGATCCTTTTGGACGGAGTGGATATTACGCGCATGAAAACGCGTGAATTGTTTCCCCATCGCAAGAAGATGCAGATGATTTTCCAGGATCCGTATGCATCGCTGAATGCGCGCATGACCGTCCGGGATATTATTGCGGAACCGCTGGAAGCCCACCATGTCTGCGCTTCGAAAAAAGAAGAGGATGATCGTGTGTATGCCATGCTTGAGAGGGTCGGTCTTTCAAGGGAGCACGCCGGGCGGTATGCGCATGAGTTTTCCGGGGGACAGCGCCAGCGCATCGGTATTGCGCGTGCGATCATATTGCGCCCGCAGCTTATCATCTGCGATGAACCGATTTCTGCACTGGACGTCAGCATTCAGGCACAAATTGTCAACCTTCTCTCGCAGTTGCAGTCGGAATTCGGGCTTTCCTATCTTTTCATTGCGCATGACTTGTCGATGGTGCGCTATGTGTCAGATGATGTCGGCGTCATGTATTTGGGGAAATTGGTCGAACATTGCGCAGCAGAAGAGGTGTATCGCAATCCGCTGCATCCGTATACCCAAGGCTTGCTGAAAAGCGTTCCGCAGCCGGATCCCACGCATCGCGTGATCGATCGGGAAGTGGCAATACAGGGGGATTTGCCGAGCCCCATTGATTTGCCGGCCGGGTGTCGGTTCCAAAACCGCTGTCCGTATGCAATGCAACAATGTCACGCCGTCGAACCGGATTTGCAGGAAGTGGATACGGGACACTTTGTTGCCTGTCACCTTTATCAGGCGGCATCGCGCCAGGCGACCGTGCTACCCCAAGAGGCTACGGCACCAATGCAAACGGTGGGGATGCAATAGGAAGGCGGCGCCAAGCTACCGTAATGATGCATGACATCGTCAGCAAAACAAGAATTGACCGCAAACGGAACCGCGCGGTCGATGAGCAGATCGACGCCTTTACGTTCGGCTCGTCGTTTGGGTTCTGTAGGAATGATACAAATAGATATATAAGGAGAGAATCATGAAAAAGAAATTGCGTGTTGTAGCATGGCTTTGCGCCCTAGCTCTGCTGACCTCCTGTGGGAATGGGGGGAAGGAAAGCTCCGGGGAGAGTATGGATTCTGCCACCAACAGCGCGGAGGCTTCTTCGGAGAGCGCGGCATCGGCGCAGGAGATTACCTATGTGCTCTCGAATGAGCCGGACGGGCTGGATCCGAATGTAACGAACAACACCTTTGCCGCTCCGTTTTTGATCAACTGTTTTGAAGGTTTGGTCACGACGAATGAGAAGGGGGAATTGGTGCCCGGCATTTCCGAGGGATGGGAAGTATCGGACGACGGACTTACATACACCTTCCACCTGCGCAAGGGGCTCAAGTGGAGCGACGGTTCCGACTTCAGTTCGGAAGACTTTATCTATTCCTATGAACGCATGTTGAAGCCGGAAACCGGCGCACAGTATGTCGACTTTTTACTGGATTATATTGCAGGCGCCAAGGAAATCTTTGATACGGGCAGCGGCACGCTGGGCGTTGAAGCGCCGGATGCTGAGACACTTGTTTTTCACCTCACCAAACCGGCCCCGTATTTCGTGAATATGCTGGGCATGTGGTCATTCTATCCGGTGCAGAAACAGACGATTGAAGCCAACGGCGACAAGTGGACGCTGAAACCGGAAACTTATGTTTCCAACGGACCGTTTAAGATTACAGAAATGAAGTTGGGCGAGTCCGTCACCCTTGAAAAGAATGAAAACTATTGGGATGCGGCGAATGTAAAATTGCAGAAGATTACATTCCGCTATATCAAAGATCAGGCGACGGCGTTGACCGCCTTTGAAAGTGGCGACGTCGATGGCATCAACAGCGTGCCAAATGCGGATGTGCCGCGGTTGAAGGCAGAGAGCGAAGATTTCTTCCAATTTCCGTCCTATGCGACGACGTATTACCTAATCAACTGCCAGAAGGCGCCATATGATAATCCGAAAGTGCGCGAGGCGCTCAATTTAGCACTGGACCGGCAGTCTCTTATTGATAACGTGCTCCAGGGCGGCGCGGAAGTAGCGTCCGGTCTGGTTGCGCCGGGCTACAGCGTCGACGGCAAGGATTATACGGAGGGGCGCAGCAATTACGGCATCCTTCCGCAGGCGGATGTGGAAAAGGCGAAAGCCCTGCTGGCGGAAGCGGGCTTCCCCGACGGCGCAGGCTTCCCGACCATGCAGCTTTCTTACTATACGGATCCCAAGGTAAAATCGATTGTTGAATCGCTCGCCCAGATGTGGAAACAGAATTTAGGCATTGATGTCGAAATTTCCACGAAAGAGTGGCCTGTATACTATGACGATGTCAAAGCGATGAATTATGAAGTTTGTGCGATGGGCTGGAGCGCGGATTACATGCACCCGATGAGCTTTTTGCCGCTCTTCTGCACCAATGACGCGAACAATAACAGCGGATACAGCAATCCCGCATACGACGAGCTGGTTCAGAAGGCACAATCGGAAACCGATGCCGCAAAAGGCGTAGAAATTATGCGCGAAGCGGAAGATGTTTTGATGAAAGACTATCCGTTCATTCCGCTATACTACCGCAGCAATGCCATTATGATGCGCAAGTCGATCCAAGGCTGGAGCATGGATGCGATGGGCTTCCTGCGTTTCGTGCATGCCGAGGTGAAGGAATAACCATCCAATTTTCTAGAAGCGAGTAGAGAATGGGTGCTTTTCTATCAGAAATAAAAAAGGGGACAGCTAACTCTGTCCTCTTTTTATTGTGAGAATAGAAACAAAAGGCGTTTGCACGCGTGTCTTATTCTTGCGCGTCAATCGGGCGGCTATCTGCAGAATTATTTTTCGCCAAGAGTACATCAATACCTAATTCGCGATATTTTTGCAGGCGATCTGTATTGATGCCATCATCTGTGATTAGGCGATTCACACTTTTCACTTCACCGATTCGGAAGCGCTTTAGCAAACCTTCTTTTGAACTGTCTGCACAAAGAAGAACTTCATCAGCATAGCTCATGAATGTCTTTTTTATTTGTACATCTTTATAATTGGTGTGTGTAATGCCGACCTCAAGGTCAAAAGCACTGGTTGCAACAAAATATTTGCTGATATGAAGCGAACGCACCATTTCAGGAATTTGGTCGCAATAGAGATCATAGCCGTCGCTATGTTTGATGCCACCCGTTATGATGATGGAAATATTAGGATGTGTACAAAGTGTATAAGCCACTTTCAAATCATTGGTGACAACAGTCAAATCGGTAAGTTTTTGCAACTTCAACAATTCCTTTGCGAAGTAGTACATGGTGCTACCGCTGTCGATGATAATGGTATCGACGGGTTGAATGAGAGAACACGCAATTTTAGCAATGCCAATTTTTGCATCAATATGTAATTGTTCTTTATCTTTAATTAGCATCTGAAAGTCACTGACGTCAACCTTGCTAAGCGCGCCTCCGTACACTTTTTCAATATTGCCAGTTTTTTCAAGTTCTCGAAGATCTCGATTTAAGGTTGCTTTTGATATGTTGAAATGCTTCAGTAGATCAGAGTTGGTAACTTTGCGTCGATTGATAATATATTGCAACATATCAATTTGCCTTTGATACTTCATATCATACCTCTTTTTAACCAGACTTAGAGAAATCCAAAGTTTTCCTCGGGCGTGAAGATATTGTATCATAGGATTTTAAAAAATGGAGCCAAAATTTACTTTTTCCTTAATAAAAAAAATAATGTCAATGGGAGACAGGTTCAAATAATTTATTAAAAAATACAAAAATCATGATAGGAAATATCAAAATTGAATCATATAAAGGATAAATAATGAGAAAAATAGATAAAAAAAAATAATAAATCAACAAAATAATACAAAAAACGATACGATATGATTGATTTGTAGAGTAGATGAGAGTATAATTTTTTCAAGGAGAGGGGGTGAAGCGATGCGGAAAATTTTGTTACTCAGCCACGGAAATCTAGCAAGCGAACTGCTTCAATCTTCACAAATGATTATGGGGGAAGTTGTCGGAGTAAGTGCGATTACACTCAGAGAGGGGGAGGATCTTAAAGAATACGCAGAAACTATTAAGACTGAAATCTTAAAGGAAAACGATGGCCTGTTAATTCTTATTGATTTGTTTGGAGGAACACCATTCATGCAGGCTTCTCAAATCTACTCAGAATTGGACGATCAAGAAAAGATTCGTATTGTTACCGGCGTGAATTTGCCAATGTTGTTAGAACTGCTCAGCAATCTAAGGGAAAAGAGCTTGGAAGAGTTAGCATGCTTGGCAGAAGAGTACGGAAAAAAAGGCATTATAAATTTATGTAAAACATCGGAGGTTAAGAATGGGAATTAAGATGGTTCGAATTGATGATCGTCTCATTCATGGCCAAATCGTAGCTGCCTGGGCGAAAAGCTTATCCATTCAACGAATTTGGATTATCGATGATGCAGTCGCCAAAAACCAGTTTTTGATTAATGTTATGAAGATGGTTGCGCCGCCAGACACCGAGTTACAGATTACAGGCACGGACAAAATTCCTTCAGTGGCTTCAGAATATGACAAAGCTTCCATGAATACACTTGTTTTGGTGAAAACGCCAGAAGTTGCGGAGAAGTTGTTTGATAGTAACATTTCTTTCAGAGAACTCAATGTTGGCGGTATGGGTGCGAGTGCGACGCGTACGAAGTTGTTCAAAAATATTTCGGCGAGCGAAGAGGAACGTAAGACTTTGGATCGATTGCAGGAAAAAGGGGTTACAGTTTATTTTCAAGTAACGCCGAACGATAAAAAAACCAATTATTCGTAAGGAGGAGCATATGTTCATTCAATCATTACTGGTAGCATTTTGGGCGTGGTTTAATGGAATGGTTGTATCTGAATACCTAGTATGGATTGTTCGAGGAGCACCGCTGGTTTCCGGAACAATTACCGGCATTTTAATGGGCGATTGGAAAGCAGGAGCTATGATTGGCGCCTCCATTCAACTGTTGTACATGGGACAGGTCACAGTCGGAGGAATCTCATCATATGATAAAGCATATGCAGGTGTTATTGCTACAGCAGTTTGCATTGCTTCTCATCAATCCCCTGAAATCGGTATCACTCTGGCAGTGGCGCTTGGTACGGTTGGACTTATTGCCAGCAATATTTTTATGACGGTTTGCGTCGCTTTTGTCCACATGGCAGATCGTTATGTCGAAAAAGGAGAAACTCGTTATATCTGGGTTTATAACTGGTTGTTGCCAAATTTGCTTTGCGTGCTGCTTTACGGTGTGCCGGCTTTCTTTGCGGTTTATTTTGGAGCTTCGTATGTTGAAAATTTTATGAACAGTATCCCAGAAATTATTTCGACGGCGTTGACAACCGTAGGTATGGTTTTACCAGCACTTGGTATTGCGATGATGCTACGGACAGTTTATAATTTTCGTTTTGCACCTTTTATTGCGATTGGATATCTCTGCGTTGCTTATCTGCATATGGATATCATCGGCTGTGCAATTTTAGGAATCTCCTGTGCTGTTCTCTATGTAAGTCTTGGTCTCGACAAATTGACCGAAAGGAGCTAAGTCAATGGAAGCAAGTATTCAAAAAAGTGAAAAACAGTTGCGGAAACGGGATCTGTTGCACAGTTTCCTGATTTGGGAAACGACTTCAGAATCCTGCCTGAGTTATGAACGACTAATGTCTCTTGGCTTTTGTCATGCCATGACACCGATCATCAATCGTCTTTACGATTCAAAAGAGGAGAAAGCATTAGCGCTGAAGCGTCATATGGTCTTTTTCAATACAGAAAACAACTGGGGCGCTTTTATACCGGGAATTGTTGCTTCAATGGAAGAAGAACGTGCCAATGGAGCTGAAATCACGGATGAAACGATTAACAGCGTAAAGGCCGGCTTAATGGGGCCATTAGCAGGTATCGGTGATACGATCACACAAGGTTTGCTTAAAACGGTTTTACTGGCAATTTTTGTTGACATGACTCAAAAGGGAAATATCGTTGCGCCTTTTATTTATGCGCTATTCATGGGCATATATATTGCCGGCATGGGTTACTTCACATTCTTCAGCGGCTATCGTTTAGGGCAGAACATGCTGAACCGTATTACGGATAATTCCATCATGCGAAAAATTACCAATAGCCTTTCTATTTTAGGCATGACAATTGCTGGCGCTATGATGGTGAATAATGTTAACATCCACACGCCGGTGGAGATTCATATCAATGAGACATCGATTGTAATTCAGGAATTGTTGGATTCCATTTTACCAGGCATTCTCAGTGTCGCTTTCGTTATGTTTTGTTTTGCGCTCATGAAAAAGAATGTCAGTGTCTTTAAGATCATGGTTATTTTGTTTGTGGTCGCTGTTTTAGCCGCAATCGTGGGAATCCTATAGGGGGTAGAGATGGCAAAAAATTGGTTAACTGAAATATGGGGAGAAGACAAAATTGCAATCGGGCTTGTGCATTTATTGGCTTTACCGGGTGATCCCCTGTATGACCCAGAAGGCGGTATGGAAAAAATCTATGAAGCGGCACTTCAAGATATTGAGGCGCTTCAAAAAGGTGGCATTGATGGGATCCATTTTTCAAACGAGTTCAGTTTTCCTTATGAATTGAACCCTCCACGTGAAATTATATCGGCAATGGCATATTTGATGGGCAGACTTCGTGAAAAAATTACGGTTCCCTATGGTGCCAACGTGATTTCAAATCCGGCAGATAGTATTGCGCTTTGTGCTACTACGGGTGCATTGTGGACACGAGGTGCTTTTTCCGGTGTATATTCCGGAAACATGGGATTGCAGAATGCAGAGATCGGAAAATACGTACGACTTCGCCATAATTTACACGCAGATAGGGTACGCATGGTCCATTACGTAGTGCCGGAATCCAGTTTGGATATTGGCGGAAGAGATCCCCTAGCATCGGCGAAAGCAGCGCAGTTCAACAATATGCCTGATGCCTTTGCCGTTCCTGGGGCAACGGCAGGAAAGACGGCTGACATGGGTCTTCTGCATTCCCTTCGGGAATGCATGCCGGACATGGTGCTTTTTGCTTCTACTGGAGTAAAAAAAGAAACCGTTGAAGAGGTGTTTACTACGGCGGATGCAGCATTCATTGCGACATCTTTGAAAAAAGATGGAATTTTTGAGAATCCTGTAGATGAAAATCGGGTGGGTGACTTTATGGAAACCTTGAAGCATTTTCGCTCTAAAAAAAGGGGATGAACGGTGCGCAGCATAAGGGCAGTATTCTTTGATTGTGATGGTGTTCTGCTAGACAGCGAGAAAATTTTTCTTCGTTGTCTGCAAAACCGTCTTGCACAGTATAAAACACCTTTGTCCATTTCAGATTTATCAGAGGTGCTGGGAAAAGACATGAAAGGAATCACTGCTCAAATTGATGCGAAATGGGGACTCTCCATGGTGGATCTGGAGGTTTTCAGCAATCAGGTTCGACGAGATTTTCATGAGGAGTTTTTTAGTGCAAGCTTGCATCCAATGACAGGATTGACCGATGTGCTTCAACAGTTAAAAAAGAAAAATATTCGACTGGCTGTTGTTTCATCTTCTAAACGCAATTACGTCGCCTATGTCCTAGATGCTCTGGGGATTGCAGATTACTTTGATTTTTATTTAGGTCGTGAGGATGTGCAGCAAGCAAAACCTGATCCGGAAATATACCAATTGGCATTAAAAAGAGCAAGGCTTCAAGCGGACGAAGTCTTGGTCATAGAGGATTCTACCAGTGGCATTCAAGCGGCGAAGAAAGCTGGTTGTCATGTATTAGCATATAAAGGCTCAGAAATTGTGCAAGATACTTCCGGCGCAGATTGGACAATTGCTTCATATGATGCATTTCGTTTGCAGGATTATGTTGATTTGTAGTAGTTAATATAAAGTATCATTATTTTGGTTGCACCATTTTATCTATCGAAATAGGATAAAAAGAGCAACAGAAAATGAATGGTATTGGACGGACCTCCAAAGGTGAGACCTAGAAATTCTAACCTTTGGAGGTTTTTTCATAGAAAAATATAATTATTAGTTGATGAAGAAAATCATTGAGAAATGGTCGCATCGTTGGGAAGTGATGAAAAGTTAGATAAAGCACTGCATCTGATGTTCACAAGTGAAACGCTGAATTAGAAATTACAAAAAGATGGAACGAAAAGTCAAAAGCGGTCTAGGAATAATTTCTTTTTTCAGTATGGAGTTTAAATTAGGAGTCAATGTCAGAAAAAATGAGAGAAATTAGTCATCACTGGCTCATCTTTAAAGTCTGCTTAATAAATTCTTCCCTGATTGAAAACTGACAGGGCATGCCAGGAAAAGTGAAACAGACGCGCTAGGTCTACACTAGTTAGCGGAGCATTGAAGAAAAAAAGAATGATACTCCAGTGAGAAGAGGTCATTTGATACATCAACACGAGAGGTTTTGAGATCTTAGAGAATAGCATCAAGAAATTAAGTAGATCAGATGCTTACAATCCAAAAATTATTCCTAAAAGATTAAAGGGGAAAGAAGCAATGAGGAAGGGGTCAGGGTCATCGTTAAGCTTCGAGAAGCGTGCGCATGAACAGAGATCTTTGTCGAGATCCATATTCCTTAAGTAAAGCTTACATATTGACAGAGGAAATGGGAAAAAGAAGACAAAAACAGATCTTAAAAAATGCAATCTTGGCAGCTCGAAGATCATACCAAGACAGAGGATGCTGCCATATTCATCTGAAATTAAAGAACTCAGGTTGGACGACAAGCGATGCACTTTGATTACAAGAAATTTTCATAAACTGCATTTTGAAAATGGAAAGTCATGGCATACAATAGAAAAATAAACAGCAGGGCATGAGGAGGTAATGCGTGAATATTACCGTATATCTGGGGGCTTTACCGGGCAAGGATCTGCAGCTGACATTGGCTGTGCGTGCGTTGGGGCAGTGGATCGGCACGCAGGGGCATTGTCTTGTCTATGGAGGTTCAAAATCCGGATTGATGGGGCAACTGGCCGAAAGTGTATTGCAAGCGGGCGGACAGGTCATCGGCGTGGAGCCTCAGTTTTTTGTGGATGCCGGACTTTTGTATGAAGAAATCACGGAGCTCATTATTACGAAAGATATGGCGGAGCGCCGAACGAAGATGATGGAATTGGGAGATGCCTTTATCGCTTTTCCCGGCGGAACAGGAACTTTGGATGAAATCAGTGAAGTGATGTCGGCGGTTTCTTTGCGCCACCTGGATGCACCATGCATTTTATATAATCTCCATGGATATTACGATTCTTTAAAAGCGTTATTGGAGCATATGACGGAAATGGGACTTTCTTCGGCGGAACGCCAAGAGGGTATTTATTTTGCCGAGAGTCTGGAAGCCATTGAACGGATTTTGAAGACAAAGGCATAATGCAACGGCGGAAGAAATTGCTATTGACTTGAAAGGCGCCGGTGCGATTCTTTTTGGAGTTAGGATATGAGTGAGCGACGTAATATTGTACAAGAGGTACGAGAGCCGGGCGGTTTGGATCGCATTTTGCATGCGAAAAAGCGCTCTTTCTTTTCCGTGATACGGCGTTTATTGGCACACTTTACTAAGGATCCAAAACGCTGGGGAATGCTTATACTCGGCGCTCTGGCCGGCAGTCTACAATTTTTGTTGACGGCCTTTGCCGCACGTGCCTTCATCGGGCTATTGGAAAAACTGCGCTTCGGTGCTTTGTCTCCGGTGGCGGAAGTGGTGGGTATGTCAGCCGGCTTTGCATTCACCTTTTTTGTGCTGAGTTCCGTACGCATTCAGGCGGAGGTACGCAGTCGGGCGTGGCAAATGGAGGAAAGACTCGGTTACTTTGTGCAGGTGTCCCAAAAAATGCGGAAGATGGAATATGGCCTCTTTGAAGATGCGAATTTCCAAGCAGAGCTTTGGAAATGGAACGAAGCGGTATCCGGCACCAACACGGGGGTGGAGGGCTGTTTTGGACGCGTACTTCCGACCTTGGAAAGCCTTCTTACGACAGTGTTTTTGGGCGCGCTTTTTATTCCCGAAAAACCGCTGCTGCCGCTTGTCGTATTGGTGGCCGGATTGCTGGGTGTGGGCATTCGCAGCGCCTACGACCGCGCTTGGTATCGCAAACAAGAGTTGCTTTCAAAAATTAGCGCACAACTGGGACGTTTGCAATGGGTGTCAACGGATTTTCATTATGGAAAAGATTTGCGTATTTTCCGACTGGGGGATCGATTTGATACCGCCTACGCGGAAAAACGCAAGGAGATTGGCGATTTCTATGCACGATTTCGACGCAAGCAATATGGATATTCTTTACTGGCGGCGCTTGCCTTTGGACTTGCGGAAATTGGCAGCGCGCGATTCTTCGGGAACACCGGCGTCGGACAAGGCAATCTTTCAACAATCGTTTTTTGGGCAACCGCATTCAGTATTTTTACGGCACAATGGCTTACCGTTTGCGACAATTTGATCTTTTTCCGTAAAGAATCCTATGCGATTGTTGACCTTTTTGATTTTTTAGAAGCGGAGCTTGCGCCTACCGGTGGAGCGACGCTGTCGTGTACGCCCGGTTCCCCGGTCGATCTTCGGCTGGAGCATGTGTA
This sequence comes from Ndongobacter massiliensis, assembly GCF_900120375.1. Lineage (GTDB taxonomy): Bacteria > Bacillota > Clostridia > Tissierellales > Peptoniphilaceae > Ndongobacter > Ndongobacter massiliensis. The sequence continues at coordinate 1,267,650 of NZ_LT635480.1, read as the reverse complement.
TTTTCGTTATCCGGGCAGTGAAAAATGGGTGTTGGAAGATGTCAATCTGCATATTCCAAAGGGACAATCGGTCGCCTTGGTGGGCGTGAACGGCGCCGGGAAAAGTACACTGGTCCACGTGCTCATGGGATTGTATCGCCCGGATCGGGGACGCGTGCTCATCGACAACATCGACGCAACAACACTTTCTGCACAGACGCTTTTTGAAATATTCGGCGCGGTTTTTCAAGAGGGGCAGCCCCTTGCGCTCACGGTAGCGGAAAACATAGCAGGCGTTGACGCGGCATTGCCGCAGGAAGCGGGCGGCATCGATCGCGCGCGCGTCATAGCGGTGTTGGATGCGGTGGGTCTGCGTGAAAAAATCGAATCCTTTCCCAAGGGCATCGATATGCCGATGAGCAAGGAATTGGAAGAAGACGGCATTTTGCTTTCCGGAGGAGAAACGCAGAAGTTGATGATCGCCAGAGCGCTCTATAAGCCGACCACCGGTGCGCTACTCTTAGATGAACCGACGGCGGCGTTGGATGCATTGGCGGAAGAGGCGATTTATCGTTCCTTTGAAGCATTGACGGCAGGGCGCACGGCGCTGTTTATTTCGCATCGACTTGCTTCAACCCGGTTTTGCGATTGCATTGCCTTGTTGGACGGCGGTCAGATCGTACAAAAAGGAACCCATGAGGAATTGATGAACGAAGAAGGCCTCTATCGGACCTTGTATGAAACGCAGGCCAAGTACTATCGAGAGGAGGGCAGGAATGAAAACGTCTGATTCCACTGCAAAAGAGACCGCTACAACCGAATCATCCACAATGCGCAGCGCCTTTCAAATTTTTGTCGAATTTTTCAAACAGATTTTTCATTATGAACCGGTGATCTTTTTTGTGTTTCTGGTATTGACGGCGGCGAATACGGCTCTGACACTTTTGCATGTATTGTTTCCAAAAGCTTTGATTGACGCATGGGCAAGCAGTACAAGTGCGACGAATTTTATGAACCTGTTGATGGTTTTTTTCGCCTTGCGCGTGATTTGCGGCATCGTGATCGATACGGCCAATCTACAACTGCAAAAACAGGATCTCATGCTGAATAGTTTTTTCAATGAAGATTTTGCGAAAAAAACGAGACGGTTAGCGTATTTCATGTTGGAGGATCCCAAAATACTCGAGCTGCGCGAGAGTGCGCTTTTTCTCATCAACCGCTATAATGCAGTCGAACTGTTTTTAACAAACTTTACGAAATTCACCTCGGCACTTTTCTCGCTTTTGGGTGTGGCCATGATTTTGTGGCAATTTCAACCGTTTTTTCTGCTTTTTATTATTGCTTTATCATTTTTGATCGCAATTTTGCAGTTCTTGGAGACGCAGGCACAACGATCCGTGACGGAAGAAATCATTCCCTATAATCGAAAATTCAATTATTTCTTTGGCACTATGTTGGCACAGGAAAATCAGGCGGAATTTCGCTTATTTTCCGTGGCAAAGCTTTTTGAACAGCGCGCGCTCGGATTCAATCGAAGCATGGCTCGAAGTTTTAATATGATGTACAAAAAAGTCGGCAATTATGAGGTTTTGAAAGCGCTGGTCATGGGCTTCTCGCGCTTCGGGTTATATACCTATGCGGGACTGCGGGTATTCGGCTTGTTCGGTGCACCCTTGGAACCGGGAAACTTTGTGGCGATTGTCCTTGCCGCCGAGAGTTTCAGCACGTATTTGGAAACCTTGGGGCAAAGTGGGTTGCAAATTCAGCTTACACTCCATCAGTTGCAACCGCTCTTTGCCTTTTTCGACTTACCGGAGGAATTGGAACAAAAAGAACGGTCGCGCGCGTCGAAAGCGGAATTGCGAACCGGGGAAGAGGCAGGTGTCGGGAGCCATGACGCGGAGGCGCCGGAAACGGCAAGGACTAAAATGCGCCAACCCGGTGCTTTGCAGGAACTCTGTTTTGAACATGTGAGCTTTTCTTATCCACATGCCGATCGAAAAGTTTTAGATGATATTTCCTTTACTCTGCATGCGGGTGAAACGCTAGCTTTGGTTGGGCGAAATAATGCCGGAAAATCGACCATCATAAAACTCTTATGTCGACTTTTTGAACCGCAAGAAGGGCGGATTCTTTGGAACGGGACAGATATTCGAGCATTCCCGCCAGAGGTCTATTTTGCGCGCCTTGCCTGTGTGTTTCAGGATTTCAAGTTGTTTCCGTTTCGTCTATGGGAAAATATTGCCACGACGGAAGCGGCAGGAGGGTCGATCAATGAAGGCTTATCTGCAGAGGAACGCAAGCACATTTACGCAATTCTACAGCAGGTCGATATGGATTCCGCCATTGCCGCGCTGCCTTCGGGACTCGACACCTATCTCGACAAGCAAATTTATGACGACGCGACCGATTTTTCCGGCGGACAGCGACAAAAGCTCGCCATTGCTCGTGCCCTCTATAAAGAGTCGGATCTCGCCATTCTGGACGAACCGACGGCCGCTCTCGATCCCTTGGCGGAAAGCGAAGTGTATGAACATTTTGCGGAATTGGTTTCCGGGAAAACCGCGCTTTTCGTGTCGCATCGCATGAGCGCAAGCCGCTTCTGCGATCGCATTCTGGTGCTGGACGGCGGAAAAATTGTCGCCGAGGGATCGCATGAGACTCTGGTAAAGGAAGACGGGTTGTATCGTCAGCTTTACGAGGCACAGGCGCAGTATTATCAGGCAGAGGCAGACAGCGCTAAGCAGGGCGTAGGACGATGAAGAAAATGTGGGGCGCCGGGGAACGCTAGCGCGCTTAAATCGATGTACCGGTCCGGCGAAAAAACGGTAGCATTTCTTTTGGCGTTCGCATGCAGTGGTGCTGGTATGCGATTCTATTGCGCCATGCGTCTCCTTTTGGGCGGAAAAATAACCGGTATTTATCTTGCAATCGTGCGATAAATAGCGTATACTAAGATAGTCAAAGAAAGTCAAAATCGGTGCAAAATCCATTTAGAGCGAAATCGCTACTAAGAGGACGCACCGTGAGGAGGGGTGAATGCAATATCAGGATTATTACAAAGTGCTGGGTGTCGATAAGACGGCGGATGCCAAGACGATAAAGAACGCTTATCGAAAGCTTGCAAAGAAATACCATCCCGACCTGCACCCCGATGATGCGGATGCACACGAAAAATTCAAAGAAATTAATGAAGCGTATGAGGTGTTGGGCGATGCGGAGAAGCGCAAGAAGTATGACACCTTCGGCGCTAATTATAATTTTCAGGGCGGACAGAATTTCGACCCGTCTCAATATGGATATGGCGGAACCTACACGTACCAAGGGGACGGCAGCGGATTTTCCGATTTTTTCAATCTCTTTTTCGGCGGTGCGGCGCGCCAGGGAGGCGGGTCGCGGGGCGGTTCCCGGATTCATTTCGGGAATTTTGGCGACCTGTTCGGCGAGCAGGAAAGAGGGCGCTCGGTATATACCAATACAGGGCATCATACGCCGTCGCGTGCGCGCTATGAGTCGTCCTTGGAAATCAGTTTGCAGGAAGCCTATGAGGGCGGGCAGCGCACGGTTCGCTACCGGTTGTCCGGCGGGGATCACGACGTACTTGTCAAGTGGCCGCAGGGGATTACCGAGGGCAAAAAAATTCGGGTGCGCGGAGAAAAATTCGGCATTGACGGCGACCTCTACGTAAAAATTCACGTGCAGGGCGCAGAAAAATTAGACGGCTTGGATGTCGTGGAGGATGTGCGTTTGCTCCCTTGGGAAGCGCTGTTTGGCACGAAGAAAATTATCGATACCTTTGAGAAAAAGTTGAACATTGCCATTCCCGCCGGAGTGCAGTCCGGTAAAAAGATTCGCATTCCCAACAAGGGGTTTCGGGATCGCAGCGGGCGGCACGGGGATCTATACCTTCGCGTGCAGATCGTTAATCCCGAGAAGGTGAGCGCGGAACAGCGCCGCCTATATGAACAGTTGCAAAAAACGGAAAGCAGGTAATTATGGAGAATCAGAAATATACAAAAAAAAGTTTAGAGGCCATCCAAGATGCTCAGAATATGGCGATTAAAAATGGCAATCCGGAATTGACCGATTTGCACCTGCACCTGGCACTCATTACGGACAGCGAAGGGTTGATCGCGCGCGTTTTGACGCAAATGGGGGTGGATGTGCCGGCGTATCGCGTGCAGGTGAAGCGTGCCGTGGAACAATTGCCCACGCAGAGCGGAGCGAGCGAGGTTTATCCCAATGCCGTGTTTCGCCGTATTTTGTTGAAGGCAGAAGATGAGGCGCAGACGTTGGGGGACAGCTTTATTTCCACGGAACATCTGTATTTGGCCTTATTGGAGGAACGCAATATACCATCGGAGGAGATTTTACAAGCTTTTCGCATCACAAAAAATGCGTTCGGTGAGGTGTTGCAGTCGGTTCGCGGCAGTCGGAAAGTGACGTCGGACAATCCGGAGGAAACGGAAGATGTCCTTGAAAAATACGGGCGCGATTTGACCGCCGAAGCGCGCAGCGGAAAAATGGATCCCATTATCGGGCGGGAAGATGAAATTCGCAACGTGATTCGCATTTTGTCGCGGCGCACGAAGAACAATCCGGTGCTGATCGGGGACCCCGGAGTTGGAAAAACCGCTGTGGTCGAGGGATTGGCACAGCGCATTGTCAACGGGGATGTTCCGGACGGGCTGAAATCCGTCATGATTTTTTCATTGGATATGGGGCAATTGCTCGCGGGTGCGAAATACCGCGGGGAATTTGAAGAGCGGTTGAAAGCCGTACTTAAAGAGGTGCAGGAATCAGAGGGACAAATTATCCTCTTTATCGATGAACTGCACTTGATCGTCGGCGCCGGCAAAACCGACGGGGCCATGGATGCGTCCAACTTGATGAAACCGGCGCTTTCGCGCGGCGAAATTCGCATGATCGGGGCGACGACCCTGAATGAATATCGCGAATACATCGAAAAGGACGGGGCACTGGAACGCCGTTTCCAAAAAGTATTGGTACCGGAACCCGGTGTGGAAGATACCATTTCCATTTTGCGGGGCATCAAAGAGCGGTATGAGCTCCATCACGGCCTGCGCATTTCCGACAATGCGGTGATCGCGTGCGCCACGCTGTCCGATCGGTATATCAGCGACCGCTTTTTGCCGGATAAGGCCATCGACTTGATGGACGAGGCGGCGGCGATGGTGCGCACCGAACTCGACTCGATGCCACAGGAAATTGACGATCAACGGCGCCATATTTTACAGTTGCAGATTGAAAAGGCGGCGTTGCAAAAAGAAACCGATGAGGGCTCCAAACAACGCCTGAGCGCTTTGGAGGAGGAGCTGGCAAACCGGCAGGAACAGTATAACGAGGCGTTTATTGCGTGGCAAAACAGCAAAAAAGCGCTGGAAGAACAGACGAAGATCAAAGAAGAAATCGACCATACGCGCCACGCCATTGAAGAGGCGGAACGCGCCTACGATTTTGAAAAAGTGTCCCAGTTGCGTTATGGCACTTTACCCGGCTTGGAGGAAAAGTTGCGGGAGAGTGAGGCGGCGATGGCGCAGGAAAAAGATGCCGCAAAGGAGGAGGTGACCGAAGAGGAAGTGGCGGAGGTGGTTTCCAAGTGGACGGGCGTGCCGGTGTCGAAGCTGGTTGAAACAGAGCGCGAAAAACTATTGCAGTTGCCCGAAATTTTGCACCGCCGCGTCATTGGACAGGACGAGGCGGTGGAAGCGGTCTCCGAAGCGATTTTGCGTGCACGATCGGGGCTGAAGGACCTCAATCGACCGATCGGAAGCTTTATTTTCCTCGGTCCCACCGGCGTCGGCAAAACGGAATTGGCAAAGGCGCTCACCCAAGCGATGTTTGACGACGAACACAATATGGTTCGGATCGATATGTCGGAGTACATGGAAAAGTATTCGGTGTCGAGGTTGATCGGTGCGGCGCCGGGATATATCGGCTATGAAGAGGGCGGACAACTTACGGAAGCGGTGCGACGCAAGCCCTATGCCGTGGTGCTTTTTGATGAAATTGAAAAGGCGCACCCGGATGTCTTCAATATACTTTTGCAGGTGCTGGACGACGGCAGGCTCACGGACAATCAGGGGCGGACGGTGGATTTCAAAAATACCATCATTATCATGACATCCAATCTCGGTTCGCGAGAAATCTTGGAAGGCATGGGTGCGGACGGCGCGTTGACAGCACAAGCGCGTGAAGCGGTTGAAAGGCAGTTGCACGCGGCATTCAAGCCGGAGTTCCTGAATCGCATCGACGACACCATTCTGTTTAAGGCGCTCGGAAAGGCGGAAGTGGATCAGATCATTGATTTGCAGGCGCAGGCAATTGCCGCGCGTCTGGGCGAGCGCAGCATCACCTTGACGCTGGATGATACTGCGAAGGATCTGGTGTTGGCGTCCGCGTATTCGCCGCAGTTTGGCGCAAGACCGGTGAAGCGTTTCCTGCAAAAACATCTGGAAACCGACTTGGCAAGGCGCCTGATCGAAGGCGGCTTGACCGATGGCGATGCGGTCCATGTTTCTGCAGCGGACGGGAAATTCACCTATGACATCACAAAGAAGCGCATCGATGATTTTGATTCTGATGCGGATTACGAAGTGGTGGAGTAGGGAAATTTGATGAAAACTCGGAATATAAAAAAGCTCGGCGGTGCCGGGCTTTTTTCGACGAGGATGCCTTTCACCTGGTGTTATTCACAGGGAGTTTGACTGCTGCGGCCGGTTTTCAATGCAGACAGGAGCTTTCAGGAGGACCGACTGGTGAGCGTCTTATCGCTCTACCAACTCAATCGCCTGCTTTCCCGTCATGCGTTCAATTTTTAACTCGATCATCTGCAAAACCTTCCAAGAGCCCGAAATCGATTGTTCCATGCGCTCTTCCGTATTGTCCGGGGCGTAGCGTTTTGCCAACGCTTCGATCGCGGCCCGCTTTTCCGCCTCCTCCGTTATAAAGTGCAGCGTGCCGAAGGCGATGACACTGCGAAAATAGGTGGTGTATTCTTCGGGGACAACATGGTCCTGATCGACAATACAAAAGGAGGCTTTTGCGCAGTGGCGCATGGCTTCGATTTTGTGTCCGCGGGTGGACGCGTGAAACAGAAAACGCCGGTTTTCTTTTTCGTAGACATAGCTGAGCGGTACGGCATAGGGATAACCGTCCTCACCGAAAAGCGCCAAAACGCCGGAAGTGCCATGGGCAAGGATGGCATTGATCGCCTCCGCGGAGAGCTGTTGTTTGCTGCGGCGCATTTTATGTTCCATGATGTTTCCTTTCCGTAGGGAAATTTCAGAAGCGATTTATAAAGGCGATATAAGCGTCGACAAATTCCTGCAGAAATTTCTTTGTGCGTTCAACGAGATGCCCCTGTTCATCGAAGGATTCCGCAATCGCGGAGAGAAAGACCTCCGGCTGCTGTAAAAGCGGCATGTTGAGGAAGACAAAGGAATTGCGCAACGAGAGATTGGCTGCCATGGCCCCGGTGGAGCCGACAGTGGCGCTGATGACGGCGGCGGGCTTGCCATTCCACTGATTTTGTCCGTACGGGCGAGATGCCGTGTCCAGTGCATTTTTCAGCGGCGCGGTGATGTTGCGATTGTATTCCGGGGTGACGAAGAGAAAGGCGTCTTTGGCGCCGACCTGTGCCCGAAAATCTGTGACGACAGCGGGGCTGCCTTCCGAATCAAAGTCTTCCGTATAAAAAGGCAGATCCTTTATTTCAATAATTTCCGCCCCATATCCCTCCGGGAAGAGGTCGATAAGCGCCTTTGCCACCTTGCGATTCCAAGATTCCTTGCGTAAACTGCCGACGAGAATGCCAATTTTTTTCATGATGAACTCCTTGATTTCTTTTTCCAATGGTTTTTTGGTATATTGTATTCGTATCCTTTTTTTGCCCGTTTCAAACATTTTGATAATTTTGCATCAAATCGAGTGCATTGTGGGATGGACAACTCGGAAATGCGAACGGGTCACACGCCAAAACCGCGTGTGGGAAGTGAGGGCACATGAAATCTTTTCGGACATTGCTTCCGTTTTTGCGAAAAAAATGGCCGCGGTATCTCGGCGGCATGTTGATTCTGGCATTGGTCGACACGGCAAATTTGTTTTATCCGCAGGTATTTCGATACTTTATCGACGTGGCACAGCGTGGCGCACTGGATGAGCGCGTCATTGTGCATTGTATTATCGCCATGGCCCTGTTGTCGCTTTTTATGGCGGGCGGGCGCTTTGTATGGCGTCAACTCCTGTTCGGCACCGCGCGTCAGCTGGAGTATTGGCTGCGTGATCGCCTTTTCCGACATTATTTATCTTTGGATGACAGTTATTACAAGAAACATCGTGTCGGCGACCTCATGGCACATGCGACCAATGACATCCAAACCGTTCGCAATTCCATGGGCGGAGGCATCATGATGATTGTCGACGCTTTTTTCATGGGGGTCTTTTCCGTCGTGATGATGATTGTCTCGGTTGGGTGGAAAACAACGGCTGTGGCGCTTTGCACATTGCCGGTTATGACCTTTGTTATTGCAAAATTAGCGGGACCACTGCAGCGTCGCAGCCGCATTGTGCAAGATACCTTCTCCGAAATGACGACGGAAGTGCAGGAAAACATCGACGGCATTCGGACGATTCAGGCATTCGCCGCCGAGGAGGATCGCGCGACCTCATTTGCACGAATCAATGCCAAGTATAGTGAAAAAACGCTTGATCTCGTGCGCGTCGACGGACTGTTTGATCCACTGATTGACCTGATTTCCGGCATCAGTTTCGTCGTCTTTCTGCTCTATGGCGCGCGTCGCATTTTGGACGGAACCATTACCATCGGCGGATTTGTTGCCGTTATTAATTACCTGTATATGATTATTTGGCCGCTGATTGCCATGGGGCTGATCGTCAATAACTTTCAGCGCGGCATTGCCTCTATGGGGCGCATCAACGAAATTTTATCGGCGGAGCCGCAGGTGCGCGAGAAGGAAACGCCGACGCCGCTTTCTCATCCCACGGGCCATGTTTGTTTTTCCCACGTTTCATTTCGCTATGATGAAGACAGTCCTTGGATTTTGGACGATGTCAGTTTTGAACTCAAACCCGGTCAGACGATGGCACTGATCGGACGTACGGGCAGCGGAAAGTCTACGCTGATCGATCTATTGTTGCGGCGCTATGACGTCAATGCCGGATCCATTACTTTGGACGGGGTGGATCTGCGCGAGATCGCCTTTTCCGATCTGCACCGTGCAATTTCTGTCGTCCCGCAGGAGAGCTTTCTGTTTTCCAATACGATTGCCGAAAACATTTCCTTTTTGCCCGCGTCGCAGACGGATGAAGCACGGGTGCGCGCAGCGGCGCGTTTTGCTCAGGTGGAGGGCGACATTCTCGCCATGCCGCAGGGGTATGAAACGATGGTCGGGGAGCGCGGCGTGACACTTTCCGGGGGACAAAAACAGCGTGTCTCCATTGCGCGCGCCTATGCGCAGGATGCCCCGCTGCTTATTTTGGACGACTCGCTTTCCGCCGTCGATACGGAGACAGAAAGCCACATTTTAGATGCGGTTTACCGCCTGCACCGCAGTCTGCTTCTCATTGGGCAACGCATTTCCTCGGTGCAGCGCGCCGATGCCATCCTCGTCCTGCGCGAAGGCAAAATCACCGAGCGCGGGACGCATGAAGAACTGATCGCACAAAATGGGTATTACCGGCAGCTTTATGAACGACAGCTGCTGGAACATGCGCTGCAATCGTACCAAACCGATGTGGAAGGAGGGCAGTCATGAACGAAAAAAAACGAGGTCCCTTTCTTCGCTTGCTGCGGTATATGAAACCGCACCTGCCGGCATTCGTACTTGCAATGAGTTTGGTCCTGACCATGACATTGGCAGATCTGGCATTGCCGCGCCTGCTGCAAATCGGCATCGACCGCGATTTTTCCGTGTTTTTGGATGGAACTGCTGCGGCCTCCGCGAAGCAAAGTGCGCTTAATCGCGTGTTTTGGCTTGCCGTTCTTTATCTCGGTCTGGTCGGCGCATCGGCGGTGCTGCAGTATGTGCAATTTTGGCTTTTTCAGCGCACCGGACAGAAAATTCTGTTTCGCATTCGCAAGGAACTTTATGAGCATGTGCTTCGCCTGCCGATGTCGTTTTTCGACACGCATGCGCTCGGAAGCCTCGTAACGCGGGTCACGAACGACACCGATGCGATCAATGAAATGTTTACTACGGTTTTGCCGAGTATCTTTCGCAATGTATTCAATTTTGTGGGAATTGTCGTTTTAATGTATGCGATGGACATCGGCTTGGCGAACGCCATCGTACCGTTGGCTCTCCTGGTTGCTGCGATTTCGATCGTCTTTCGGCGGGCCATTCGCAAGGTGTACCGGGAGCAGCGACGCCTGCTTTCGCTATTGAATACGAAAATCGCCGAAAACCTTTCAGGGATGCGTATCATTCAGCTCTTTAATCGCCAAAAAACCATCTATGAAGATTTCGATGCGACCAACCGCGCCTATGAAAAAGCGGCGCGCAAAGAAGTGACGTATTTCGGACTGTATCGGCCGGCGATTGAAATCGTACAGGCGCTGGGCTGGGCGGCACTCCTGTGGTTCGGCGGCGGAAAATTTTTGCGCGGCGTTGTTTCCTTCGGGGTGCTTTACGCATTTACGGACTATCTCTACCGCTTTTTCTTCCCGATCTTGAACCTGGCGGAGACCTATAATGTCATCCAATCGGCGATGACTTCTGCAGGGCGCATTTTTGCCCTCTTTGACGAAGAGGAGGCGGTCGATACCGGAGCAATCCCCGTGCCGGCGGCCGGATTTTCCGGGCAGATTGAGTTTGATCACGTATGGTTTGCTTATAAAGAATCCGAGTGGGTGCTCAAAGACGTTTCGTTTACTATTGAACCGGGGGCGTTCATCGCTTTCGTCGGTGCAACCGGCGCGGGGAAGAGTACGATTATGAGCCTGCTCTGCGGTTTTTATGCACCGACGCGCGGGACCATTCGCGTGGACGGCGTGGATCTGCAAGAATATCCGAAAGCGCAGCTGCGCCGTACGGTCGGGGTGGTGCAGCAGGATGTGTTTCTTTTCAGCGGAGACATTCTCAGCAATATTACAATGCATCGCCCGCAGGTCAGCGAGGAGGATGCGATGGAAGCAGCGCGGCTGGTCAATGCGGATTCCTTTATCCAGATGCTTCCGGAAGGGTATCACAGTTCTGTCGTCGAACGCGGTGCGACGCTTTCTGCGGGACAGCGCCAGCTGTTGTCTTTTGCGCGCACCGTGGCGGGGCGCCCCAGTGTGTTGATCTTGGATGAGGCGACGGCAAATATCGATACGCAGACGGAACAACTTATTCAAAGCGCAATTCAGAGTATGGCGCAAAAGCGGACGATGATTGCGGTGGCGCATCGCATTTCGACGATTGCCGATGCGGATCGGATTTTTGTACTGCACCACGGCGTACTGGCGGAATCGGGTACGCGCGAAGAACTTTTACAAAAGGAAGGACTTTTTTCGATGTTGTACCGGTTGCAGTATCGGGAAAACGGGGTATAAAACATTCAAATTCATTGTAGAAAGACAGAGGAGGCTACTATGTACTATACGGATGAACGAAGCAGACAGGGCGCTGCGGTGCGTGCGGAAGAATTTTCTTCCTATCTGTCGCGCGTATTTTTATTGATGTTTGTCGGTTTGGCGGTGACGACCCTCGTTGCCGTGTTCGGTATGCAGTCGGAAGCAGTGCTGCGTTTTGTAATCGGGCTTTACCAGACGCCGCTGTCGATGCTGGTGTTTTTTGGCGCCTATCTTTTGCTCGTCGTGGCTTTTCAACGCGCGGTGTCACAACTGAATAGCACGGTGGCGATGGCGTTATTTCTTGTCTATGCGGCAGTGACAGGTTTTACGTGGACGGTGCTTTTTGCTCTCATTGAACCGGGTGTCATCTGGAAGGCATTCCTTTCCGCCGGCGTGTTTTTCGGGGTTATGGCCCTGTACGGAATGACCACGAAGCGTGATCTTTCGCAGATGCGCACCATTCTTTTCATCGGATTGATTGCGATTCTGATCAGTTCGCTGTTGAACGCCTTGTTGTTCCGCAGTAGTGGCTTTGATTTACTCGTCTCCGTTTTGGGCGTGGCGCTGTTTGCCGGCTACACCGCTTATGATGTCAACAAGCTGCGCATGTTGTATCAGTCCAATTACGATACGATGGCGCTGAATGCGATTGCCGTATTCGGTGCATTCAATCTGTATCTCGATTTCATCAATCTGTTTATCTATCTCCTGCGCATTTTTTCGAATCGACGTGAATAGGAAGGCGAAACGATGAGACCGGGCATACGAAACGGAGCGCTTCCGATACCTTGGCGCGAAAATTTGCGACTCGCCGACCTGGAACCCTATTTTTCCACGGAGGACGGGATTCTCACGCTGGCAAAGTCGGACCACACGCTTTGTGAGTTGTCGGAGCCGGTGTCACCTTTGGCACAGTCGATCGATTTTCTGGACACTAACGACGTCGACGGACGGCGCGTGTACATGCGTTCGCTTTCGTTTGTTTTCGTCAAGGCGGTGGCGGATTGTTATCCGGAATATCACGCGTACGTCGAGCACATGATTTCCGGTTGCCTCTACTGCACGCTGCGCAAAGACGGGGCAATCGTTCAGCCGGACTCCGCCGTAAAAAATCGGATTCGCGCGCGCATGCGCGAACTGGTGGCGGCTGATCTGCCGATTCGGCGGGAAACGGTCACGGTGGATGAAGCGCTGGCACGCTTTGAAGCCGCCGGCCGCCGGGCAAAAGTGCGCATCCTCCAGCATCGACGCAGCCGGACGCTGTCGATCTATCATTTGGACGGGTATGCGGATCATTTTTACGGTTTTATGTGTCCCTCGACGGGGCGGCTGTCGGTGTTCGATCTGGAACTGTACCGCATGGGTCTGGTTCTTGTCGGCATCGAACGGCACTCCCGGACAATGGTGAAAAATTTTCGCCCCCAGTACAAGCTGTCGGATATTTACACGGAAAATGAACATTGGTCGAGTTTGCAGGGCATCAGCACCGTGCCGGATCTCAATGACCGGATTCAAAACGGCGACATTCAGGAAGTGATTGAGATTTCCGAGCAGTTGCAGTTGGAAAAAATCATGGATCTGGCGGATGAAATTCAGCGCAACCACAAGCGCGTCGTCTTCGTCGCGGCGCCCTCGGCGTCGGGAAAAACCAGCTTTGCGCATAAATTGCGCATTGCGCTGCGCACGTTGGGATTGCGTCCGCTGGCACTTTCATTAGACGATTATTTTGTGCCGCGGGACAAGACGCCACTGGATGAAAATGGGCAACCGGATTATGAAAGCATTGAAGCGCTTGACCTTCCACAATTTCAAAAAGATTTGCAAACGCTGCTCGCTGGAGGCTCGGTGCCGCGCTTGCGCTTTGATTTTCAAAAGGGCTGCAGCGCCTCAACGGGTGAACTCCTTTCCGTGGGATCCGACGACCCTCTGATTATTGAAGGCATTCACGGCTTGAATCCGCAGCTTACTGGTCTTTTTCCGGAATCGGAGCAGTTTCGGATTTATCTTTCCGTGATTACTCATGTCAATTTGGATGATCACAACCGCATCCCCACGAGTGACTTGCGCCTGATGCGGCGCATGGCGCGGGACATTCGCACGCGGGGCAAAACGCCGCAGCGAACGATTGAAACTTGGAGTTCCGTGCGCCGAGGCGAAGAACAGAACATCTTTCCGTACCAGGAAGAAGCGCACGCGCTGTTTAACTCTTCCTTCCTCTATGAAATTTCTGTGCTGCGCCCGATTATCGAGCCTCTGCTGCAAGAAATTTCTCCGGAGGAACCGGCCTTTACGGAAGCGTCCCGTATTTTGTCCATTTTGCAGTATTTTGAACCGATACGAGACACGTCGGCGATTGCCCCAACTTCCATTCTGCGGGAGTTTATTGGCGGGTCGTTGATCACGGTGTCGTAAGGTGTTGGGGATTGCACTTTTGCGCAAATCGCGAAAATGAAGTACAATATTCCCCACGGGTGCCATTGGCGAAGAGGAATCGCGTCGGTCTCCGGAACCGAAGGGCGAAGGTTCGAATCCTTCATGGCACGCCATATGTCGGGGAACGTTGAGAAATCGCGTTCTCCGGTTTTTTATGAGGAAAAACAAGTGGATGCTGAGACGATCGATGCTTCGGAAAGGATTTATTGATGGAAAACGGAATTTTGCTGCAGACTTTTGAATGGGAAACCTCCGATGACGGTAATTTTTATAAGGAATTGGCAAAAATGGCTCCGGAATTGGCGGAACTGGGGGTCAGTGCAGTCTGGATGCCGCCGGCGGCCAAGGGAACTTCACCGCAGGATGTCGGCTATGGCAATTACGATTACTGGGATTTAGGAGAATTTGAGCAGCACGGCACGGTACGCACTAAGTACGGAACGCGCGAGGAACTGGAGGATTGCATCCGGGCGCTGCACGATTGCCATATCCATGTGTATGCAGACATGGTCTTTAATCATAAGGGCGGAGCGGATGAAACGGAGACCTTTCAGGTGGTCGAAGTGGACGAAAATGATCGCACGAAAGAGATTTCCGAGCCGCATGAAATCGAGGGGTGGACGCATTTTACCTTTGCCGGGCGCGGCGAGAAGTATTCGTCGTTTCAGTGGCACTGGTACCATTTTAACGGCATTGATTACGACCAGAAAACGGGACAAAACGGAATTTTTCGAATTTTGGGCGAAAACAAGTATTGGAATACCGACACGGACAGTGAAAAAGGCAATTTTGATTACCTGATGAATGCGGACATCGATCACAATCACCCCGAAGTGTGCGCAGAACTGCAGCGCGTCGCGCGTTTTATGATTGAAGAAATAGGTTACGACGGTTTTCGCTTTGATGCCTTAAAGCACATTTCGCGGGGCTTTATCGATACACTTTCCCGGTCGATTAAAAAAGAGCATCCCGACTTTTACTTTGTCGGGGAATACTGGCAGGACAGCAAGGAAACGCTGGAATGGTATCTGAATCAGACGGAATACTCCGTAGATATGTTCGATGTACCGCTTCATTTTAATTTTTATGAAGCCTCTCGGAATCCGGAGTACGACATCCGCCAACTCTTTGACAATACGGTCGTCCGGGATTATCCGACGCACACGGTAACTTTTGTGGACAACCACGATTCGCAACCCGGTCAATCGCTGCAAAGTTGGGTGGATCCTTGGTTCAAGGAAATCGCCTATGCGGTGATTCTGTTCCGAAAGGATGGGTATCCCTGTGTTTTTCGCGGCGACCTGACGGGAATTTCCGGTTCGGATTACGCCGGGCTGGGCGATACACTGCGTCGCATGATGCGTCTGCGCAAGCGCTACGCGTATGGCGAACAGGACGATTACGCCGTTACGCCGACCAAATTCGCCTGGGTGCGACGGGGCGATGAAGCGCATCCGGAGCCACTGGCGGTTTTGATTTCGACGGGGGATATGGACGAGGAGCGCCTTTTTGTCGGCGAGCAGGAAGCGGGCAAGTCTTATATGGACTGGAGCGGCAAAAACGAAGATGTGGTAATCGACGAAGAGGGATTTGGTTTATTCACGGTGGCGCCGGGCGCCGTCACCTATTGGACGGCGCGCAATAAAGAAAGCGAGGCGCTCTGTGGCAAAGACCGGTAAAGCGTTCTACGCGGTGCACAAAGGGCGCCGATGCGGCGTCTTTCGCACTTGGGAAGAGTGTCGCGCGCAGATTTTTCGTTTTCCTGGAGCCGTTTATAAAAAATTTGATACCCGGGAAGCGGCGGATGCTTTTTTGACAGAACAGGAAACTGGTGCACCGCCCAAACCGGAGCAATTGAACGCAGATGCCATGCTTTGCTATGTCGACGGCAGTTTTCATGCGAAAAAAAAGCGTGTGGGGTACGGAATCGTCGCCTTTTCTGATGCAGGACGGGAAGAGTTTTTCGGCACGGACACAAAGGGCGGCTTAGAGCATCGTAATGTGTCGGGGGAAGTGGTTGCAGCGACCAAGGCGATGCAGTTGGCGGAAAGTCGCGGAAAACGCATATTGCATTTATGCTATGACTATGCGGGCATCCGCCATTGGGCATTGGGAGAGTGGAAGGCAAATCTGCCATTGACGCAGGAATATCGCGATTTTGCCCAGCGCGTAATGAAGGAACTTACGATACATTTTTATAAAATTTCTGCGCATACCGGCGACCCCTATAACGAAGCTGCCGATCGGCTGGCGAAGCGCGGGGCGGGACAGGATGAGAAATAATGTATCAAAAAAAGCCGCAATGCCGGAGAGAATCCGGATTGCGGCTATTGCTGTGCCATCTCGGTATGTTAATGGGAAAGCTCGCTCGTGCAGTGCGGGCAGCGCGTCGCTTCCAAGGGGATTTCTGTGTGGCAGAAGGGACAGGTTTTTGTTGTCGGCGCGGCCTGCGCCGGTTGATTTCGTTTTGCGCGATTTGCCGCTTTTACCAGCAGGAACATACAGAAGGCGATCAGCAGAAAAGAAATGATATTGTTGATGAAATTTCCAACCGCAAAGTTGATGGGTCCGACGGAGACGACCCAGCTGCGAAAATCGACGCCTGCTGTCAGAAATGAAAGCAGCGGCGTTAAAATGTCCGCCACCAGGGAATCAACAATAGCCTTGAATGCGGCGCCTAAAACGACGCCGATGGCCATGTCCAGTACATTGCCCTTTTCAATAAATTCCTTAAATTCTTTAATCATAATTCCTCCTTATTTTTAGCACTACAATCTTTTCTGTACATACCCGAATGCGAGGAAGAAAATCGCCGATTGGGAGGAAAACGTGTATAATGGAAATAATCATTGAAGTACAGGAGGAGACTATGTTATTTTACGGGATTTTGGCGATTCTCGTCAGCTTGGGCGCTTTGTTTTTTGCGTTTCAAAAAATGGTCGGCATTCAAAAACGACCGACGGGCACCGTTCGGATGAAGGAAATCGCCAACTATATTCGAGAAGGGGCCTTTGCGTTTCTTCGCCGCGAATATAGTGCGATTGGAATTTTTATTGTCGTGCTGTTTTTCATTATTGGCTTCGTGCTGAAGAGCTGGTCAACGGCGTTTTGCTTCTTAGTAGGTGCGCTCTTTTCCATGTTGGCAGGGCTCATGGGTATGAATTCCGCCACCCACGCCAATGTGCGTACGGCACATGCGGCGAGTGCGACGGGAATGAAGGGTGCGCTTTTAATTGCATTTTCCAGCGGCGCGGTCATGGGCTTGACGGTTACGGGGCTCGGTGCACTCGGAATGACCTTTTTTTACTTGATTTTTAAGGACATTTCGATTATCACCGGCTTCAGCTTAGGCGCTTCTTTTGTGGCACTCTTCGCACGTGTTGGCGGCGGCATCTATACGAAAGCGGCGGATGTCGGAGCCGACTTGGTCGGAAAAGTGGAAGCGGGCATTCCGGAAGATGACCCGCGGAATCCAGCAGTTATTGCGGATAACGTCGGAGACAATGTCGGCGATGTCGCGGGCATGGGTGCAGACCTCTTCGAGTCCTACGTCGGGGCGATTCTTTCAGCGTTGACCTTGGGCGTCTTGGCCTTTGGGGATCAAGGCGTTTCGTACACCTTAATTTTGGTTGCCTGCGGCATTGCGGCAGCCTTTGTCGGCATCCAGTCCGTGCGCGGTGACGGCAATCCGCAGCAATCTCTGAATTTGGGGACAATGATCGCCGGCGGCGTCGTAATTTTGGCTTCGCTGTTGTTTAGCTTGCTGATTTTCGGGCAATATCGTCTCTTCTTACCTGTTTTGGTCGGCACGGTAGTCGGACTGGGTATTTCGAAGGTCACGGAGTTCTATACCTCCGATCGGTACCATTCGGTGCGTAAGATTGCCGAGGAATCGGAGACCGGTGCGGCGACAAATATTATCGCCGGTTTATCCGTAGGTATGAAATCGACGGCAGTTCCGCTCATTTTAGTGGCACTGGGTGTGATTCTTTCGTATGCGTCGGTCAGTGACTTGGCAAGCGGCAGCGGGCTGTACGGCATTGCGCTGGGAGCGCTCGGGATGTTGTCCACCTGTGCGATTACGATTGCCGTGGATGCGTACGGTCCGGTGGCGGATAATGCGGGAGGCATCGCGGAAATGAGCGAACTGCCGGAAGAAGTTCGAAATATTACCGACACATTGGATTCCGTAGGAAACACGACGGCGGCGATCGGCAAGGGTTTTGCGATCGGCTCTGCGGCACTAACCGCTTTGGCACTTTTCGCTTCCTTTACGCAGGCAGCGCGTCTGGCACAGCTGGATATGACGCAACCGAGTGTGATCGCCGGGGCATTGATCGGCGGTATGTTGCCATTCCTGTTCTCTGCATTGACAATGGATGCGGTCGGCGAAGCGGCGAATGCGATGGTCCAGGAAGTGCGTCGCCAGTTCAAGTCGAATCCGGGAATCATGGCGGGTACGTCCAAACCGGAATATGGTCGCTGCATCTCCATCAGCACGAGCGCATCGCTGCGCAAGATGATTCTGCCAGGCTGCATCGCGATTGCCGCTCCGATTCTTGTCGGCTTTCTGTTAGGACCGGCGGCGCTGGGTGGCACATTGGTCGGTGCGTTGATCACGGGTGTGCTGTTGGCAATTTTCATGTCGAATGCCGGCGGGGCATGGGATAATGCGAAAAAGTATATTGAAGGCGGCACACACGGCGGCAAAGGCAGTGCAGCACACCGTGCAGCGGTTACCGGAGATACCGTGGGGGATCCGTTCAAGGATACGTCCGGTCCGTCTTTGAATATTTTGATCAAATTGATGACGACGGTTTCGCTGATTTTTGTCCCACTGTTTTTGAAGTAATATGAGGCAAGTATGGTTGAAAAGAATTTGAAGCGTCCGATTGTCCATTGGGCGCAAAATACCGAAGCGGTGCGTCAGGTTGTTATGACGGGGGATCGCGTCAATCGCGCGGCAGTGAAAATTGAATTCCTGCCGTACGAGTGGCTGCTTTCCCTCGGTCGCGGCGCCGTTTGGCAGGAACCGGATTGGGCGCAGGTGTTCGGCGAGACGCCGCTGCACGAGGCACACCCGGATCGTACGGCGCGCACCGTACACCTTTTATTTGTGGATCGTTCCCGCGTGATCTTGCGTTTTGTGGAGCAGGAAACATTGGACAGTCTTTTGCGCGAAGACAGCTTGTGTGAGGTGATTCTGGATAAGGACGCGCGCTATGGGGCGCGTCCGCGCCCTACGGACTTGTCGCGCCGTGTAAAAAAGCCCACAGAAGAACAATTCCTTGCTTGCTGCGATGCCTATTTCGTTGAGATTGTCGATGCCGCTTTTGCGGCGGCGGATCAACAGCCGTTTCCCGCTTCGGAAGCCTTGGGACGCGCGCGACGGGTGCTTTTACAAATGACGGAAGCGGCGATTGCGGCGGGTTCCGATTTTTCGATTAACTTGGGCATCGACGGCAGCAATTTACGCGCCTATGCGGAAACGGTTTGGTACGATCACTATGTACGCACCTATGCGGCGGCGACCGTCGACTCCATATGGGATGCGGTATTTCAGGCGTGTATGTTGTTCCGAAAAGCCGGGCTCCTGCTTGGGGAAAAGTGTCGGTATGCCTATCCGAAAAAGGAAGATGTTGAAATCTTACAGATGTTGCGCACGACGTGGGAGGAAAAGACTCGATGAGAATTAGGAAAAAGGGCATTTTCGTCTTACTGTTGCTTTTCTCCCTACTGCTTCCATTTTTTGCGACACCTGTTTTTGCGGAACCGGAGATGAATGAATCGGTGGCTTCGAATGCGACCGATCCGGCGCAGGAAGCGGCGGAGCACTTCAGCTATAATGATGAAGTTTCCGTAATGCTCATTGGCGATCCGGAAAGTGAAAAAATTCTTTTTGAGAAAAACATTGACGAGACCAAGCCGGTAGCTTCCATGTCGAAGCTCATGACGTATTACATCGTGAAAAAACAGATTGCAAGCGGTGCGATCAATCTCTCAGATGTCGTTACGGTGAGCGCCTCTGCAGCCGCACTGCATCGTTTTGAGTATTCCAATTATGGGTTGATCGAAGGGGAGAAGCTGACCGTAGAGCAACTGCTCCGCGGGTTGATGGTCGTTTCCGGCAATGATGCGGCGGAAGCACTGGCCGAGTGCGTTAGTGGGAATAAAGAGACATTTGCAGCCTTAATGAATCAGACAGCCCAAGAATTGGGATTGACGCGCTCCCATTTTATCAATCCTCATGGGTTGACCGAGGGCTCCGATATGAATGCGATGTCTGCGCGCGATCTGTTTTCGTTGTGCGCCCGCATCCTCAAAGAATTTCCGGAGGTGACCGAGTACGCAAAGATTCTTGCCATTTCTGAACCGGAACGAAATTTCAGCGGAAAAGCGACGATTGCTTCCTTATTGGAGTCGATTCCCGGATTGGACGGCTTGAAAACGGGCATGACCGATGAAGCGGGCTATTGCTTTGCCGGCTCCGCCGATTTGAGTGTCTACAATAAGAATTTGAATTTTCACATTGTGGCGATCGAAATGGGCGCACCGACCGAAGAAGCGCGTTGGCGCACGGTCAAGGAATTGGTCGATTTTTCTGCTGGCAGTTTTCACGAAGAAAAGGTCGTTCAGCAAGACCTCCTGTATAAGACGGCCTACTTGCCACAGGCAGAAAATTCGGACGTGAAGCTGTATCCGGCGGAATCCTATTCGACGATCACCTATCAGACGGTACTCTTTGATGTGCAATATGAACTCTATGACAATGTGCCGCTTCCGGCACCGGCCGGAACCGCTTTCGGTGAAATTCGCATCTCCCGTGACGGGCAGGCGATTAAAAAAATCAATCTCGTAGCACATGAAGATGTGGAAAAAGCATCTTTTTCAACCAATTTGTCACGCGGCCTTCATCGCTTCGTTGACTTTTTAGGGGCATTGACTCGCTAAATTTTACAATCTGCAGGAAACGCGTTTGCGTTTCCTGCTCCATGTCTCCGTAGCTCAGATGGATAGAGCGTCCGCCTCCTAAGCGGAAGGTCGCGCGTTCGACTCGCGCCGGGGATGCCAAAAAAACCGCCTGAAACCTTGGATTTCAAGCGGTTTTTTTGTTTTAAGAACTGCGTTGTATCGAAAAGCTGTGGGGGACAAATCCCCTTTGTTTTCTCACTCCTCCAAAAGTACTTTCTTTGCATAGGAACAAGTAGGAAAGACGCGGACGCCTTCTTTTTTTGCCTGCTCTGCTACGCACAGCACCAGCTTGCGGGCAATGCCCTGCCCACCATAGGCGGGATCCACTTCCGTATGAGGGATTTCCCACCCGTCTGCGGTTTGTTTTATCGTACAAACGCCAATCTGCGTTGTTCCGTCATAGGCGGCGGCGCGTGTGTGTTCTTTCTCAAAGTGAATCTGTATCATTGTTCGAAAGCTCCTTTCAGGGTTCAGTGCGTTGTTCGTTTCAGATATCTTTTGCTTCTATTATATGTCTATTTTTCTAATATTGGGTTTCGAACTGAAGTCGCATTTTGAATAAAACTGAGCATGAATTATAAATTCATATTTATCGAGCCTACTCTCCAAACCCTTGATATTTCAAGGAAAATCTCGGTTTCAACGCTCCGTTTTCGATTGCTTTCCCTTATTTTAGCTCTTATCCGACAAAACAAGGGATAGCCGACAGGAATTCAAGCGATGCGGCACCGAGGGAAAATGTATTGAGGTAAGGGAACTGATCATCGCTCTGCCAGAGAATTACACTGAGTATGATCCCGACGAGGTACTGAAAGAGTTCACCGAGAAATTCAAAGGTCAGTACGGAGTGGAATGCACTTCTGCACTCCACTATAACAAGATAAAGACCAACTATCATATACATCTGATCTTTTCCGAGCGCAGGCTACTGGAAATACCGGATGAAAAAAAGATCGCTACCCGCGCCGTGTACTTTGATGAGACCGGAAAACGGGTACGGACAAAGAAAGAGATCACGGGAGAAGATGGAACAATCCGCAAAGGCTGCACAATGATCCCCAAAGGGGAAATCTACGAGCAGCACATATTTACGACAAGGACACCTTTTTCAAAAGCAAGGGCTTTCTTACAGAGGTAAAGGAGGTGCTGACACAGCAGATCAATCTTCATGTCAGGGAGGAAGAAAAGCTCGCTGGATTTGACCAGAACAGCGTATATTTGCCCACAAAGAAGATTGGCAAGAACAATCCTCTGGCAGAAGAGATACGTGATGCCAATGAAGCGCGGCAGGACTGGAACCGAACCGCTGATCTTGCATTGGTCGTTGGCGTACTGGAGAAGAAAGTACTCGAAATTATGCGCGAGGAGATCCAAAACAGGAGGAAATACTCCATTTCTGAACACGGATGGTTGCCGGGCCTATTTCATACCATCGTGCAGAAAGCAAAGTCGATTTTAGAGGTTTTGATCCGTCAGGCGAAGATGCTGTCGAAACCGTAGCTCGGTATCGATATGGCAGTATTCAAAGAGATGAAAGAGCTACTGCATCGGCTCAGAAAGTGTGCATCCGAAATTAAGCAGATACAGGACATCAAGCTTCCAAGGCTGAGAGCAGAGCTTGCAGAGACCACAGGCATTTTCAAAGGCAAGGAGAGAAAAACGATTGAAGTAAAAATAGAGACCACCGAAAAGAAAGTCAGCGATCTCAAGGACAGAATTCCCCGTATGGTTCAGGAGCGTTTTTACCACGACAGGGACGAACGATAAGACAACAGACATCAACACTGCCACTTTCGGCAGTGCATACATAGAACAGCAGCCAGGTATTTATTTGCCGGCTGCTTTATAAGATAGATTATACTTTGCGGTCCGAATATTCGCTCGCAAAAGCGAATATTCGCTATAAATTCGCTACTTACGATTGATATAGCGAATTTTATGAGTATAATATGGTTAGGATTATTGTAAGGAGGCGCTCCGATGAATTTTGAAACCGAGAATATTGAATTTAAGTCTCAGTTTACCGAGGAAATCTATAAAGAAGTGATAGCCTTTGCCAATACTGACGGGGGCGTTGTATATGTCGGAATAGATAATGACGGAAATGCTGTCGGATTGACCGATGTTGATAAAGAATATACCCGTATTACCAACGGCATCCGCGACGCTATCATACCGGATGTTACCATGTTCGTGTGCTTTACGGTACAGGACAATAAGGTGGTACGCATTACTGTAAGCGAAGGTACGAATAAGCCCTATTATCTCAAAGGAAAAGGCTTGAAGCCGAGCGGTGTTTATGTGCGTCAGGGTACGTCCAGCGTTCCAGCCTCTCCCGAACAGATTCGTCAGATGATTAAGGAGAGCGACGGCGATACTTTCGAAGAAAATCGTTCTCTTGAGCAGGAACTGACCTTTGAAGCGGCTCAAAGAGCGTTCAATCTTTACGGTGTGGAATTCAATTCGGGGAAATATCGGTCTCTCGGTATCACTCAAAAGAAAGACGGCATTTATACCAATCTTGCCTTGATCCTTTCCGACCAGTGTGCTCATACAACAAAAATTGCCGTATTCAGCGACGAAGCCTGTACCGTGTTCCGAGACAGCAAGGAATTCGAGGGCTCTGTGTTCAAGCAATTTGAGGACACCATAAATTATCTTGCTCTGTGTAACAAAACGAGCTCCGTAATCAAAGGTGTATTTCGGACGGATAAGCAGGATTATCCGGAAGAAGCTATACGCGAGGCTTTGCTGAATGCGATTGTCCATCGGGATTACAGCTTCAGTGGCAGCATCATTATCAATGTTACCGATCATAAAATGGAATTCATTTCTCTCGGCGGTCTTCTTCCAGGCCTTTCCCTCGACGATATTCGTTCCGGTATTTCTCAGCCGAGAAATAAGAATCTTGCTGAGGTGTTCCACCGTCTGCGCCTGATTGAAAGCTATGGCACCGGCATCCGCAGAATATTCAATCTATATGCCGCTTGCTCGGAGCAGCCTCACATTGAAGTGACCACCAACACTTTCAAGATCGTTTTGCCGAATATGAATGCCGTTCCTGCGGAAGACCCGGAAAATGTTGCAGCGGTCACTCCGCAGATGCAGAAAGTGCTTGATTATATTCAAGCAAATGGACAGATGACCGAAAAAGAAATTAGCGACCTGCTTGGACTAAAAAAGACCCGCACATTTACCGTTGCAAAGCAGATGCGGGATTTCGGACTGATTAAAGTTGTAGGCAGGGGCAAAAGCAAAAAGTATTTGTTGGAATAAGATTTATCTATCGACGTGATTAGTGTTCGGCTTCACTGGATGGTTTGAAACTGAAGTGCAACATATTATTCCATTGTTTATTACTGATTAAACTAATGTTGGAAGAAAATACAGGGAAAAGGAAAGAAGAAAAATGGTGTAC